>NZ_JAGGOS010000063.1 GCF_018614205.1 Streptomyces sp. ISL-36
GCCCTTGAGCAGCGACGCGATCCACGACGATCTGGACCAGCGCGCCGAGAAGGTGGCGGCTCAGGTCGTCGCCTGGCGCCGGCATCTGCACCGGAACCCCGAACTCTCCAACCGTGAGGTCGGGACGGCCCGGCTGGTCGCCGACCATCTGCGTGCCCTGGACCTGGACGAGGTCCGTACCGGGATCGCCGGACACGGTGTCGTCGGCGTCCTGCGGGGCGGCGCCGCGGGGGGACGGGTGGCGGCGCTGCGGGCGGACATGGACGCCCTGCCCGTCCAGGACCTGTGCGGCGCGGAGTTCGCCTCGAAGGCCGTGGACGCCGACTATCCCGGTGGCCCGTTCCCCGTCTCGCACGCCTGTGGCCACGACTGCCACACCGCGATGCTCATGGGCGCCGCCACCATACTCGCGGGGGTACGCGAACGGCTGCCGGGGACGGTGCTGTTCGTCTTCCAGCCCGCCGAGGAGGGTCCGCCGGTCACCGAGCAGGGCGGCGCCGGGGCGATGGTCGACGCGGGGGCCTTCACCGACCCGGTGCCGACGATGGTGTTCGGGATGCATGTCACGCCCTACCCGAAGGGGTACGTCGGCTACCGCGTGGGGAACCAGTACGGCGCCTCGACCTTGGTCAGAGTCGTGATCACCGGCAGGCAGGTGCACGGCTCCACGCCCTGGCAGGGCATCGATCCGATGCCGGCGGCGGGCGCGGTCCTGACCGGCATCGGCCAGCTGTACCGGCAGGTCTCCGCCTTCGACCCGATCACGGTGTCCATCGGCCACGTCGAGGACGTGGGACGGTTCAACATCATCGGCGAGACCGTGACCCTGTGGGGCACCGTCCGCTGCGCGGTCGAGTCGGACATGGCCGAGGTGCAGCGGCGGCTGACCACACTGGCCGAGCACACGGCGGCGGCCTACAACGCCACGGCCTGTGTCGAGTACCTCCAGGCCGTTCCGCCGGTGCACAACAGCGCGGAGTGGGTCGCGGCCGGGCTGCCGACGATCCGCCGGGTGGTGGGAGAGGAGCGGACGGTGGAGACCGGGGCCACGCTCGGCTATGACGACGTGTCGGAGTTCGTGAACCGCTTCGGTGGGCTGTACGTGATGCTGGGCGTCCAGGACGCCTCACTGGACGAGGACGGCCGTCCGGTCCCGCTCCCGGACGGCCGCGGTCTGGTCACCAACCACAACCCGCGCTTCTACGCCGACGACGACACGCTGGTCACGGGTGTCCGTCTGCACGCGCACCTGGCGTACGACCACCTCGCGGGCACGGTGGTCCCCGGTGGCGGGGCGGCGCCCGGTCAGTCGGGGCGTCTGCGCAGGGCGCCGAGGTAGACACCGAGGAGGATCAGCGGGGTGCCGATCAGCAGCCACCGCGTGAGGGGCTCGTCGTCGAGCCAGGCCGACAGCACGAGGGTGACGACCGGGACGACCACGAAGACGTACGAGGCCCGCGACGCGTCCCATCGGTGGACGACGAACAGATAGAGGACGAAGGTCAGGACCGAACCGCCGACGACGAGGTAGACCAGCGCCCACCAGGTCGCCGCGCGGTCCGGGAGCCGCCAGGTGTCGCCGGCCGCGAGCGAGCCGGCGAACAGCAGGACGGCGGCTGCCGTCATGCCCACCGCGTTCATCGTCACCGCGTGCACCCTCGGCAGCCGTCGCACCAGCACGGTGGCCTGTGCGAACGACAGCACGCTGCCGAGGAGCGCCAGGAAGGACAGCACCGGCACATCGCCCTGCGGCGGGGCGCGTGAGATGACGGCGACGCCCGCCGCGGCGAAGAGGGTGCCGACGGCCGCCATGAGCCGGAACCGTTCCAGTCGCTGCGCCACCGCGAGCAGCAGGGTGGCCAGCGGGACCAGGGACAGGATGGTCTGGCCGAGCCCGGCATGGATGCGGACGAGCGCGTAGTACCCGAGCGCGAACGGCACACCGAAGTTGAGCACGCCGAAGAGGACGGATCCGGCGAGCGCCCTGCCGCGCGGGAACTCCAGCCTCCGTACGGCCACCAAGGCCAGGAGCAGCAGCGCGGCGGCGCCGAAGCGTACGGCCGCGCCCCACAGCGGATCCAGTTCACGGTTGCTGAATCGGACGCCGACCGCGTTGCCGCCGGCGAGGACCGAGGTGGCGAGGAACGCGGCGAGCGTCACGCGGTCTGCGGCACGCTGCACCGGTTCACCGTAAACCGCGGCGGTTCCCCGACCCGGCCGGGACACGCCCGCCGGGCGGGCTCAGCGCTGTGCGCCGACGGCCTCGGCAAAGGATCTGAAACTCCTCGTCGCCGCGGCGGCGCCGAACCTCCTCGCCCTCACGCTCGCGACCCTCGCGCTCTCCACGACGACGGTCCTACCCCAGGTCCTCACACCGGTGGCGGCCGCACTCGCCGGGCCGGGGCGGCGCGGCCGCGCCGTCGGCACCCTCGGCCTCGGGCTCACGCTGGGCTCGACCGTCTCCCGTACCGTCTCGGGGGCGGTCGCCGACGCCGGGGGGACCTGGCGCACGGCCTATCTGGTGGCCGCCGTGGCCACGGCCGCCCTGCTCCTCCTCCTGCCGCGCGCCCTGCCCGAGCGGGCGGGTACGGCCGGACACCGGTTGCCGTACCCCAAGCTGCTCGCGAGCCTGCCCCGGCTGCTCGTCGACCACCACGAGGTGCGCGTGTCGGCGGCGATCGGGGCGGCGGTCTTCGCCGCGTACAGCGTCTTCTGGGCGACGCTCGCCTTTCATCTGGCGACGCTCGGGTTCGGTCCGGGAATGGCGGGACTCTTCGGGCTGCTGAGCGCACCCGGCGCGCTGCTGTCGGCGTACGCGGGCCGGCTCACCGACCGCTTCGGCGCGTCGGCGGTCAACGTCTGGTCGCTGCTCTGCCTCACCGCCTCACCGGCCGTCATCGGGCTCGGCGCACGCTCACCCCTGGCCCTGGTCATCGGCGCGAACCTGCTGGTCCTGGGCACCAGCGGGAGCCAGGTGGCCAATCAGGCGCGGATCTTCGGCCTCGGTCCCTCGGTCGCCGCCCGCGTGAACACCGTCTTCATGCTCTCCTCCTTCGGCGGCGGCGCGCTCGGCTCGCTCACGTCGGTGTGGCTGTACGGGGCGTACGGCTGGACGGCGGCGGTCCTGGCCGCGGCGGGTTTCACGGCCGTGGCCGCTCTGGTGGTCGCGGCGGCGGCACGGCGTCGGGTCCCGAGTTGCGTCCCGCGTGACACGCGCGAGGCTGGGACTCACGACCCGCGCACCCCGCAGGGAGAAACGATGCAGGATCTCGCAGGCCTCGCCGACGAACACCTGGCCAAGGCGCACGCCGACGCGCACGGCCGGAGCGCCCATCTGGTGGTCCACGACGGAGTGCTCCGGCAGAGCGTCATCGCCCTGGTCTCCGGCACGACACTCGACGAGCACAACGCCCCGCCGGCCGCGAGCCTGCAGGTGTTGCGGGGCCGGGTACGCCTGACGGCGGCGGACCGGTCGGAGGACCTGTCGGTGGGCGAACTGCGGATGCTCCCCAAGGAACGGCACGGCCTCACCGCCCTGGAGGACGCCGTCGTCCTGCTGACCGCGGTCAACGACTAGGCGACACTCACGGTCCACACGTCGTCCGGCTCGAGGGTGGCCTGCATCGAGAGCGTGCCCTCCAAGGGGACTTCGGCCTCCTGGGTGATCTCCTCGACGTCCAGCACCTCGCCCGCCCGAAAGGTGCCGGCCGTGATCCAGTACTCGGGATGCGGCGTGAACCGCAGGTTCGCGCCGGGCTCCGCCTGGGCCACGAAGACCGAGGAGTCGTCCATGCCGATGCCCACGGACGCGGTCCCGTCCGGCACGTCCGAAAGAACGTCGATCTCGAGGGCGCCGACCGGAGTGTTCCCACCCGCGGCCACGAACCCGTAGTTTCCGTTGCTGAAGCCGAACCCGGTCCGGTTCCGGGGCGGGTTGTCCGGGTCGGCGGCCATCTGGTCCCACGGCACGAAGTAGCCGCCGCTCGTGAGCCGGCCGGTCAAGCCCCAGACGAAGCCGTAGTCCACGGTCCATGTGAACGTCACGGTCTTACCCGGCCAGGCAGGCGCCGTCATCCAGGCGAGCGACATCGCACCCGGGACGCCGAGGTCGACCGCCTTCTGGTACAGGCAGAAGTCCTGGAACTGCGTCGACAGGTTGGCGGCGTTGAGGCTCTACGTCGCCGCCGCGGCGGGCTGCACGCTGACGACGGAGGGTACGACGAGGGCGCCGACGCTCGCGGCACCGGCCACGAGGAACCGCCGCCGGGAGAGCGCGGGGCCCTGGTCGTGAGGTGACACGCCTGCCTCCTTCGCATGCTGGAAGTCGACCACCAGACTGGCCACCGGAGCCGTGCCAGAACGGGTGATCGACGTGTCGGTCGTCCGGACAGTCCCGCATCTTCACCCGCCGGTGGATCGCGGCGGCACGGAACGCAACACCGTCGGACGAGCAACCGACCGGCACATGGCCGGTCGGCGACGACCTGACGCCAGGCCGCCGAAGCGTGAGGCACATCACCCGTCCGACGGCTTGCGCGTTGTCGATCTTGAAAGGCATTGTTCCCGTTTCGCACCTTTGATTCCTCGATAGGTTCCCTTATGCATCACATAAGTGATGCCTATGAAGGCAACAGACCGAGGAATCATGACGATTCACATACCCGCGCCCGATGAGCGCGGGCGCCTCCGGTCCGGGGGGAGCCTGCGCTACGTCGCGGGCAGCCTGACCCTGGCTCTGGCCATGGGGTTGATCAACGGCGCGGAAGCGACGGCGGCCACCGCCGATACGGTCGCCGCACCGCAGCAGACCGTGACGCAGGCCGCGGACATCGCGTCCGCACGTGTCGCCGCCCGCCTGTCGGGCAAGCCCGTCGAGGCGTTGTCGGAACGCACCGGAACGTCCACGACCTGGGTGAACAAGGACGGTTCGCTCACCACGGAGATCTCCGCCGGACCCGTCCGGTTCAAGGACGAGCTCACCGGCCAGTGGCGGGACGTCAACCTCGACCTGGTCACCGGTCCGGACGGTTCCGTGGAGTCGGTGGCCCACCCCGAGGGGCTGAAGCTGACCGGCGGGACCGGCGCTCCGGCACCGTCGCTGCGTGCGGGCCAGCAGGGCAAGGCCGTCGACCTGGTCACCCTCGGCGAGGGTGACGAGCAGATCACCCTCCAGTGGAAGGGCGGCCTGCCCGCACCGAAGCTGGCGGGCACGCGCGCCGAGTACGTCAACGCCGTCCCGGGCGCGGACGTCGTCGTCGAGGCGACCCGTACCGGCTTCGAGCAGTTCGTCGAGATCAAGCAGAAGCCGGCCACCGAGGGGTACACCTACACGCTGCCCCTGCGGGCCAAGGGCCTGAAGGCCACTCAGCAGGCCGACGGCAGCGTGCTGTTCACCGACAGGAAGAACAAGAAGCGGGCGCTGATGCCCGCCCCGGTGATGTGGGACTCCACCGTCGACCCGGCCTCCGGTGAGCACACACGTACGGTGCCGGTGGCGATGAAGGTCGTCCAGAAGGGTGCGACCGTCGACCTGGTCGTCACTCCGGACGCGACATTCCTCGCCGACCCGAAGACCCGGTATCCGGTGACGGTCGACCCGTCGACCTCCTCGCTGGGCAACCTCTTCGACACCTACGTCCAGCAGGGCGTCACGTACGACACCTCCGCCGAGACCGAGCTCGACTTCGGCAACCCCGGCACCAAGAACGCCGACGGCACGCCGCGCACGGCACAGACCTACATCACCTGGAACAGCGCTCCGGTCTCCGACGCCATGGTCTCCAGCGCCAAGCTGTCGCTGTGGAACTTCCACTCCGGCAACAACGCGGACTGTGGTGCGAAGCCGTGGGAGGTCTGGTCGGCGAACAACGCGAACACCGCCTCGCGCTGGACCAACCGCCCCACCATGGCGGCCAAGTACGCCACCTCCACCGAGACCCGGGGCAACACGAGCTGCTCCACGCAGCCGGACGGCTGGGTCAACGCGGACGTCACGAGCCTGGTCCAGCACTGGGCCAACAACAAGTGGTCGACGGCCGGCATGGGCGTCCGCGCCACCGACGAGAGCACCGTGGCGGGCTGGAAGAGGGTCAACTCCGCCAACGCGGCCGCCAACCCGCCGAAGCTGGTCGTCACCTACAACTACCGGCCGCGCACCGGCACGAAGCAGGAAGCCGGCCCGCCGTACTTCTCCTACAGCGGCTCCTACGTCGTGAACTCCCAGACGCCCACGTTGCGGGACACGTTCGTCGACGCCAACGGTGACAAGGTCAACGGAACGTTCCAGATCTTCGACACGGCGACCAACGCCCAGGTCGGCGACGTCCTGGTCTCACCGTGGGTCTCCTCGGGCCAGGTCGCCTCGGTGACCGTCCCGGCCGGAGTCCTGGCCAACGGCAAGACCTACCAGTTCCGCACCTCGCCCTACGACGGCGTGCACTACAACCTCGGCTGGTCGGCGTGGAAGACGTTCACCGTCGACACCACGGCGCCGTCCGCCCCGACCGGCATCACGTCGACGGACTACCCGTCCACCGCCTGGGTCAAGGGCGCGGGCCAGCCAGGCACCTTCACCGTCACACCGCCCGCCACCGACCACAACTGGCTCGAGTGGTCCCTCGACGGCGTGAACTGGACGAAGGTCGCGACCGGCGGCGCCACGGGCGCCAAGGCGATCTCGGTCACCCCGCCCAAGAACGGCACGCACACCCTCCAGGTGCGTGCGGCCGACAAGGCGGACAACAAGTCCGAGGCGATCAGCCACACCTTCCACGCGGGCCCCGGCGGCTTCGTCCAGCCCAGCGAGGGTGAGCGCACCGCGCGCCGGCTGCCGTTGGTCGCCGAGGCGGACGGCGCCAGGTACACCAGCGTGTCGTTCTCCTGGCGGCGCTCCGAGGCCGACGCATGGGTGACCATCCCGACGGGCCAGGTGAGTTCCGCCGGCACCCCGCTGACCGCATGGCCCGTGCCGATGACGGGCGGCAGGAACGCCGCCCTCGTCTGGAACGCCACCGACACCGTCGACCCCGACGGCACCGTCCAGATCAAGGCTGATTTCACCGGCCCCGACTCCGCGGCCGGTTCCACCGAACCCCTGACCGTGATCGTCGACCGCGACGCGAGCGGCGCGGCCACCGAGGAGGTGGGCCCCGGTTCGGTGAACCTGCTGACCGGCGACTACGAGCTCTCGGACACCGACGTGTCGGCCTTCGGCCTGTCCGTCACGCGTACCGCGTCCTCCCGCGAGCCGCTGAAGGCCGCGAGCCAGGAGGGCCAGGCGCCGATCTTCGGCAAGGAGTGGGTCTCCGGGACCGTCGCCGAGGCGACGGAATCGGAGTTCTCGCACATCCGCCGGATCTCCGACACCGCTCTCGCGGTGGTCGGCACCGAGGGCGAGGAGACGTACTTCACCGCCAACGGGGCGAGGACCGGCTGGATCCCCGAGCCCGGTGCGGAGACTCTGACCCTCACCGGCAGTGTGACCGGTTCGTTCACGCTGACCGACACCGAGGGCGCGGTCACCGCGTTCACCAGGTCCGGTACGGGGGCCACCACCTGGCAGGTCTCGTCCATCCTGCTGGACGGTCTGACCAACTCCACCACCACCGTGGTCTCCGAGAACGTGACCGTCGACGGCAAGACGCTGGCCCGCCCCAAGCGGGTCATCGCCCCGACCTCCGCGGCGACCGCCGCCACGTGCACGGCGACGCCGGCCACCAAGGGCTGCCGGGCGCTGGAGTTCGTCTACGCGACCGCCACGACGGCCACCGCCACCGCCTTCGGTGACATCACCGGCCAGGTGAAGGAGATCCGGCTGTGGTCCACGGAGCCCGGCACCGCGTCGGCGACCTCCCGGACCGTGCAGACCTACGCGTACGACGAGACGGGCCGACTGCGTCAGGCCTGGGACCCCCAGATCAGCCCGGCGCTGAAGACCGAGTACGGCTACGACGCGGCGGGCCGGGTCACCGGCCTGACGCCGGCCGGGGAACTGCCCTGGACCTTCACCTACGGCACCGCGGGCAACTCGGCGACCGCCGGTGCGGGCATGCTGCTGAAGGCGTCCCGCTCCGGTCTCAAGGAGGGCACCGCGGACGTCGAGGAGTCCACCGCCACCACGTCCGTCGTCTACGACGTACCGCTGACCGGCACCACCGCCCCGTACCGGATGGGCGCGGCCGATGTGAAGGCCTGGGCCCAGCTGGACGCCCCGACCGACGCGACCGCCGTCTTCCCCGCCGACTCGGTCCCCGCCTCGCACGCCGGATCGAGCCTGGCCGCCTCCGCCTACACCCGCGCCACGGTCACGTATCTGGGCGTCTCCGGTCGTTCGGTCAACACGGCTGAACCGGGCGGCTACATCGACACCACCGAGTACGACCGCTTCGGCAACACCGTGCGCAAGCTGACGTCGGGCAACCGGGCCGTCGCGCTCGGCACCACCGCCGCCGACCGGGCCGTCCAGGCCGACCTCGGCATCGGTCAGCTCACCAGCGCCGGCCGTGCCGAACTCCTGAGCACCCGGTCCCTCTACAACGAGACGGGCACACGTCACCTGGAGGACCTCGGCCCGCTGCGCCGTACCGAGCTCACCACGGACCTGAAGTCCGGCACCACCCTGCTGGTTCCGTCCGGCACCTCGGTGACGGCCCGGGACCGGACGGTCAACGAGTACGACGCCGGGCGCCCGACCGACGGCACCGCCAAGGTCAAGGACCAGGTCACCAGGGCCACCTTCGGCGCCCAGGTGCGGGAGCACCCCACCGTCCTCGGTGAGGCCCGCGCCACGCAGACGGTCTACGACTGGGCCAAGGGTCTGCCCGTCCGGACGGTCAAGGACCCGGGCGGCCTCGCGCTCACGACGACCACCGAGTACGACGAGCAGGGCCGCCTGACCAAGCAGCTGCCGCCGGGAGCCACCGGCACGGACGCCGCGACCCGCGTCACCACGTACTGGTCCGCCACGGGCACCGGCACCTGCCAGGGCCGCCCCGAGTGGGCCGACCTGGTCTGCTCCACCGGCCCGGCCGGCGCCGTCACCGGCGGCGGCGGCAACCCGGCACAACTGCCCACGTCCACCACCGAGTACGACTGGTGGGGCAACGCCGCCAAGGTCACCGAGACCGCAAACGGCGTCACCCGCACCACCACGACCACGCACGACGCGGCCGGTCGTCCCACGAAGGTGGCCGTCACCGGTGGCATCGGCGAGGCCGTGCCGGAGTCGACCACCCAGTACGACCCGGCCACCGGCCGGGCCGTGAAGACCGTCTCGCCGACCGGCGGCACGATCACCAAGGCGTTCGACAGGCTCGGCCGTCAGATCTCCTACACGGACGCCGACGGCGGTGTGACGACGACCGCGTACGATCTGCTGAACCGGCAGGTCAAGGTCGTCGACAACGCGCCGTCGACCGTCACGTACACCTACGACCACGCGGCCGAGCCGCGCGGCCTCGCCACCAGGACCACCGACTCCGTCGCCGGTGTCTTCCAGACCGCCTACGACGCCGACGGCTCCATCAGCAGCGAGAAGCTGCCCGGCGGCTACACCCTCACCGTCGGTGAGGACACGACCGGTGCGCCGCTCGACCGGACGTACACGCGGGACAGCGACGGAACCGTCGTCGCCTCCGACACGGTCACCCGGTCCGTGCACCGCCAGGTGACCAGCCACGCCGGCTGGTCCGACCAGGCCTACCGCTACGACGCCGCCGGCCGCCTCGTCACCGTCGAGGACACCGCGGACACCGTCTGCACCAGGCGGAGCTACGCCTTCGACGGGCGCAGCAACCGCACGTCGCTGACCACCGCGGTCGGCAGCGCCGGCGCCGACTGCCCCACCACCGGAGGCACCTCCGCGGGCCACACCTACGACAGCGGTGACCGGCTCGTCGACTCCGGCTACACGTACGACGCGTTCGGCCGCACCACCGCCCTGCCCGGCGGCACCGTCGGCTACTACGCCAACGACCTGGCGCACCAGCAGACCGCTAACGGCGAGCGCCGGACGTGGACCCTGGACGCGGCGCTCCGCTTCCGCGCCTGGAAGACCGAGACCGGCGGCGGCACCACGTGGACCCAGACCGGTTCCCAGGTCAACCACTACGACGGTGACGGCGACAACCCGCGTTGGATCACCGAGGACACCGCGACCGGCGCCCTGACCCGCAATGTCGAGTCGGCCTCCGGTGACCTCGCGGCCACCACGAGCAAGAGCGGCGACACCGTCCTCCAGCTCACCACCGTCCACGGTGACGTCGCGCTCCAGCTTCCGCTGAACGCCGGCGAAGCACCCGTCGTCCTCGACAGCGACGAGTACGGAAACCCCCGCAGCGGCCTGCAGGACACCCGCTACGACTGGCTGGGGGCCAAGCAGCGCTCCAGCGAGACGCCCAGCGGTCTCACGCTGATGGGCGCCCGGCTGTACGACCCGGCCATCGGCCGGTTCCACTCGATCGACCCGGTCCACGGCGGAAACTCCAACGCCTTCGAGTACTGCGACGCGGACCCGGTCAACTGCATCGACCTGGACGGCCGCGACGGAGGTCTCCAGGAGGCGTACGGGCTCGAGGGCCCGGAGACGCTGAGCAAGAAGGAGAAGGACGCCTACTATCGGAAGAACGCCGGCAAGTCGTACAACGCCTCTGATTACAAGAGGGCGATGCAGAAGATCAAGAAGAATCAGAAGTACAACGGCCAGCGGAACAAGCAGAAGCGGAAGAGCCACTACAAGGCCAACCGGAAGGTCGGCAAGGGCTTCATCCGGGGTCTGCGGTGGGGCAGGCGCTTCAGCTTCCGCTGGGGCTGGCGCATCGCCCTCTTCGCCAACCCGTTCTAGCACCACGCCTTGGAGGAACCGATGGCTCGAAGGAGCCGTAACCACAAGCTGAGTATGAGAGCCACGAAGAAGGACATGTGGACCACTCATCACTTCAGCCTGGGTATTCCCGCCGGCAGCGGCCAGGGCGTCGCCGACCTGCTGCGCACCGTGGCGGACAGGATCGAGAAGCTGGGCGAGAAGTGGGACGTGTTCGCGGTCGGGGTAGGAGGGCTGGACTCGGAGGATCCGAGCTCGACCGCCTACGTCAGCGTCTTCGCGGACCCGGCGAGCCGGAGCGGCGCATGAGCGCCGGAACGGCGCGGACCCTTCGCGTCGTGGTCGACGGAGACATGGACGACGACAGCCCCGTCTCCGTGCTGCGCAGGGCTGCCGCTCTGATCTCCGAGAGGCCGGAGCAGCGGGTGGTCGACGTGACGTTCGAGTACGACGTCATGAACCTTCGATGGAAGGGATCCCTGTACTTCACCGAGGGGTGAGGGGCCGGTAGGGATCCGGAGTGACAGGAGGGCCGGGCGGCCGAGTGCCGCCCGGCCTTACGCGTCCGTGAATGCTCAGCCTCGTGTCCGGGCGCCGGTCAGTTCCGCGACGCGGGTGGCGGTCCCCTCCGGCAGTACGGGCGGCTCGCCCGTGGTCCAGACGGCTCGCACGGACATCCGGCTGACGCGCCAGCCGCTGTCGGTGCGCCGGAACTCCCCCTCGTAGACGCCGCCCACCGTGAAGAGGGGGTCGGCGCCCTCACCGCGTGCCCGCAGGGTGGAGTCGAGGTGGACGTGGGTCATATGGGCGTTCCAGGAGACGTCGGCCGTCCGGGCGCCCGGTTCGGCCCGGACGACGACGTCGGAGGAGAGGTGCAAGGTGGCGGCGAACCGGCCGACGGCCTCCTCCACTCCCCGTACGGCGTCCGCGCCCTCGGCCACGCCGAGCGGTGTCGTCGTCCGCAGGTCGTCGGTGAAGTAGGCGCGGGCCCAGCCCTCCTCGAACCGCCGCTCGTCCATGGCGCGGAAAAAGCCGCTGATGAGGGTGGTGATCTCGAAGTGGTCCTGAGGATTCGTCGTGCTGCTCATGGTGTTCATGAGGCGATCATTCGACCTCGACCATGATTGAGGTCAAGGGCTTCCCGTCTCTTCCTTCCGACGCTCACACGGTGTCGTTCAGGTCCCGCGCGTAGTACTCGATGGCCGGCCGGTACCTGCGGACGTACGGATCGTCGCTCGTGGCCGCCAGCAGGTTCAGCAACAGCCGTGCGGACTCGTGGTGTTCGCCCGTGTTGAACAGCGCCATCGCGAGGAAGGTGCGCAGTGCTCCGTCGTCGGGGAACTCCTCCGTCCCGCGGCGCAGGGTGGCGACGGCCTGCTCGTAGCGGCCGAGGACGCGGTACGTGCTGCCGAGGCCGAGGAGCGCGCCGCGCCTGTCCTCGTTCGACAGGGCGGCCGCGCCGGCGCCGTCGAGGGCGTTCTCGTAGAAGGGGACGGCCTCGGCCTCCAGGCCGAGGACATCGTGCGCCCAGGCGGTCTGGTACGCCACCTCGGCGTCGTCGGGGTACCGCGCGGCGAGTTCCACCAGGCGCGTGCGCGCCTCCTCCTGGCGGCCCTGCTCCCGGAGCCGGACCGCGTCGGCCAGCAGTCCGTCCCGCGCCTCGCTCACGTCGCCGCCGCCGCTCACCCGGTCGCTCACCTCGTCGCTCGCCTCGTCGCTCGCCTTGTCGCTCGCCTTGTCGCTCATCGGGCCATCGTCGCAGGCCGCGACGGGCTCCGGGGCGGCGGCTGCCAGGTGACGGAGCGCCATACTCCGGGGCGCCGGTTGTGGCTGCCGGGCCCATAGGAGCGGGGGCGGCGCGGCCCTAGTCTCCCGGCCATCATCCGATCCCGTACGAGCCGCCCGGGAGATTCCATGCGACCACCCCGCCCCGCCCGCCCCCGCGTGCCGCGCCGTCTTCGCCGGCCGGCGGCCCTGCTGCTCCTCGCCGCCACGGCCCTGTTCCCTGGCGCCTCGCCCGCGACGGCCGCCGCCCCCGCTCCCGTACCCGGTGAGCTGCGGCCGTACAACGTCGATGCCGTCTACAGCTCCGGGATATCGTCCGGCGGCTACATGGCCACGCAGCTCCATGTGGCGTACTCGGGGACGTTCAGCGGCTCGGCGGTCTTCGCCTCCGGCCCGTACCACTGCGCCCAGAACACGCTCTCCACCGCCCTCAACGCCTGTATGAACACCACGCAGGACCTTCAGCTCGCGAAGCTGGAGCAGACCACCCGGGACTGGTCGGCGCAGGGGCTCGTCGATCCGGTGGGGAACCTCGCGGGGGATCCGGTGTACGTCTTCAGCGGCTCGGGCGACGCGACGGTGAAGCGACCGGTGGCCGACGCGCTGGCGGACTACTACGGCCGCTTCGGCGCCTCCGTGCGGTACAACCGCTCCACCGCGGCCGGTCACGCCTGGATCAGCCCGCTCGGGCCCAACTCCTGCACGGTGACGCAGAGTCCGTGGATCAACAACTGCGGGATCGACGCCGAGCGTGATCTGCTCGGCCATCTGCTGGGCTCCGTCTCGGCTCCGAGCGCCGCCCCCGGCGGCGCTCTGATCCAGTTCGACCAGAACGCCTACGCCTCCGGCGACGCGGCGGCGCTCTCGATGGGCGACAAGGGGTTCGTGTACGTGCCGAAGTCCTGCTCCGAGGGCGCCGCTTGCACGCTCATGGTCGCCCTGCACGGCTGCAAGCAGGGGTACGGGTACCAGGGTTTCGGGACCCAGTTCGTCGACAAGGCGTATCTCAACGAGTACGCCGACACGAACGACATGATCGTGCTGTACCCGCAGGCCGCCGCGACGGCCACGCTGGAGAACCCCAATGGCTGCTGGAACTGGTGGGGTTACCTGGGTGACTCCGCCTACGCGCGGCACGGCGGCCGGCAGATCGAGGCGGTCATGGCGATGGTCCGGGCGCTGCGCGGCTCCACGCCACCGCCCGCGGCCGACCGGGTCACGCTGGCGAGCGTGGACGCCCAGGACGGCTATGTGAAGGCCTCGGCGGACGGCTCGGGTGCGGCGGTCGGCACGATGGAGGACAGCTACGGTCTCGCGCTCGGCCGGGGCACCGACGGCAAGGTGAACCGCACGCTGCTGTCGTTCGACACGTCGAGGATCCCGGCGGGCAAGGAGATCACCCGGGCGTATCTGACGGTGAGCCGGAGCAGCGGGTCCGGCGATCCCTGGGCATCACCGGCGGGCAATCGGCTCCTCGTGGACGTCCGGACCGGCTGTTTCGGCGCGTGCGCGGTCGAGGCGTCGGACTGGTCGGCGGCGGCCACGGTGGCGGGCGGGGCGCAGGTCGCCGCGTTCTCGTCGGGGAGCGCCACCTCGACCGCACTGTCGGCGCAGGCGCTCGCCGCCCTCGACCGGAACGGCACGACCCAGGTCCGGTTGCGTTTCGAGTCCGCCCCGCTCTCGACGGCGTACCTCTTCGTCAACAGGGACACTCCGGTGACCCTGACGGTCGAGTACCGCTAGGAGGCGTCCGGTCGCGAGACCGGTGGAGGGGACGAGATCCAGGCCGCGGTCCCGTCCCTCGTCCCCGGCAGCGGAGGGGAACCACGGTGGTGTGTGGCCCCGGCCCGGTCAGTCCGCGGCCGTCACCAGGACCAGCGGGATCCCGGCGCAGGGCAGCAGATGCAGCCCGTCGGTCCGGGTCCGTGTGGGTGGCCCGGCCAGCAGGGCGGCGAAGTCGTGGCCCTTGGTGAGGGAGCCGGCCAGGTGGGCCGGGTCGGTGGAGGCGGCGACCCGGCCGCGGGCGTTGACCAGCCGGGCGGGCCCGGGAAGCCGTTGGAGCACGGGCATGACGGCCGCTTCGAAGTGGCGCAGGTAGACGTCCGCGGCGGCGACCCCGACGAAGCGGCCCTCGACCGTGACCGGCGCGGAGAGGGTGAGGCTGTACTCGTCCGAGCAGAGGTAGTCGACGTACGGTCCGGCGACCGCCCGCTGTCCGGTCTCCCGGGGCAGCGCGTACCAGTCCCAGTGGGTGTAGTCGGAGTACGCGGAGTGCTCGGGGTCCAGGTCGAGCAGGAGGGGCCGGACCGAGCCCTCGGGCCCGCGCTGCCACCACTCCAACCAGGCGGGGACGTCGGCCAGGAGACCGGGCGCGGCCACGAATCCGATGCCCGAGACGAGCCGGTGGTCGGCGAGGCGGGCATGCAGTCCGGGGCGGAGCGCGGCCAGATCGGCGGAGACGGGTGACCCATCCCGGTCGGCGACCGAGGCCAGCAGGGCCGTGATGGCGTCGCGCGTTGCGGCGACCGCGGCGAAGACGCCTTCGAGGGTGTCGCGGACGCGGACGGCGACACCCTCCGCGGCCTCCGCGCCGGACGAGGCCCCAGCGCCGGACGGGGCCTGCGTGCCGGACGAGGCCCCCGCGCCGGAAGGGGCCTCACCGCCGGTCGGGGCCCCCGTGCCGGAAGGGGCGTGCGTGCCGGACGAGGCGTCCGCGCCGGAAGGGGCCTCACCGCCGGACGAGGCCTGCGCGCCGGAAGCGCCCTCACCGCCGGCCGGGGCCTGCGCGCCCGGCGCTGCCTTCGTGTCAGACGCCGCCTCGGCGGGGCCCGCGAGCCCGGTGCTCCTGCCCATGGGTGTCCTCCTCGGGACGAGGCTCGGGTGCGTCGGTGGGGGCGGCGAGCCGAAGGGCGATCAATCGCCCCACCGACTCCCGTACGCAGCTCTCCGCCAGCATTCTGGCCCGCTCGTCGTCCTCATCCTGCACGGCGGAGATCACGGAGCGGTGACGATCCGCCACGCTTTCGAGATACGTGGCGTCGTCGAGGACCAGGCAGAGCAGGGCGCCCAACTCGGTCTGCAGGGCGATCTGCTCACGAGTGAGCCGGGCGGACTGGGCGGCGGCGGCCAGTTCGACATGGAAGCGTCCGTAGAGCCGACTGCGCGCGGCCGGGTCCTCGGCCTTCGCGAGCTCGTCGAGCGTCCGGGAGAGCTGACGCAGGTCGCCGGGCTGGGTGCGCTGGGCGGCGAGCAGCGCGGCGGCGCCGGACACGGCGGCCCAGTGGTCGCCGAGGTCGCGGAGCTCCTCGGTGGACCAGTCGGCGAGCCGGGCCTGGAGCCGCTCCTGAGCGGGCGCGTCGGGCAGGGTGACGAAGCTTCCGCCGCCCCTCCCCCGGCGGGTGGTGACGAACCCCTGCTGGCGCAGCGCCATGAGCGCCTCGCGCAAGGTCACGGTGGAGACGCCGAGCTGCCCGGCGAGTTCGCTCTCGCCCGGCAACTGCTCCCCGTCGGCGAGGAGTCCGAGCTCGATGGCGTCACCGAGCCGCCGGACCACCGCGTCCACGCGCGCCCGGGTGTCGACGGGGGTGAAGACGGCCCTGCGGGCCCCGCCCGCAACGCCGGCACGACCGGCGCCGGCCGCCCCGTTCCCGTCCCGTCTGCCGTCTGGTCTCACGGTTACCACCTTGTACGTACGCGTCGAGCGTTGACTCAGGCTTTACCTTAAGGGGGTCTTGAGATTTGAACTATGACTTCATATGTTTACGCCCACGCCCGTTCAACGCTTCACCGCACCAGAAAGGTTCCCGCCCATGGAGGGAATGGCGATCCGGCTGCAGGGACTGCGGAAGGCCTACGGCCGGACCGAGGCCGTGGCGGGGGTGGACCTGGAGATCGCCGACGGAGAGTTCTTCTCGATGCTGGGCCCGTCCGGTTCCGGGAAGACGACCGTGCTGCGCATGATCGCCGGGTTCGAGGCCCCGAGCGCCGGCACGGTCGAGCTCGCCGGCCGCGAGGTCACCCGGCTAGCCCCGTTCGAGCGGAACGTCCACACGGTGTTCCAGGACTACGCGCTCTTCCCCCATATGACGATCGAACAGAACGTCGCCTACAGCCTGAAGGTCCGCAAGGTCGCCAAGGCCGAACGTCTCGTCCGGGCCCGCGCCGCGCTCGCACAGGTCCGGCTGGAAGGGCTCGGCCGGCGCCGGCCCTCCGAGCTCTCCGGCGGTCAGCGCCAGCGGGTGGCCCTCGCGCGCGCCCTCGTCGGCCGCCCCCGGGTGCTGCTGCTCGACGAACCGCTCGGCGCGCTCGACCTCAAGCTGCGCGAGCAGATGCAGGTCGAACTCAAGGCCATCCAGCGCGAGGTCGGCATCACCTTCGTCTTCGTCACCCACGACCAGGAGGAGGCGTTGACGATGAGCGACCGGATCGCCGTCTTCCACCAGGGCCGGATCGAGCAGGTCGGCACCCCGGCCGAGATCTACGAACGGCCCGCGACCCCATTCGTCGCGGGATTCGTCGGTACCTCGAACCTGCTCAGCGGCGAGGCGGCGCGACGCCTGGTCGGTGCCCCCGGCACGTACAGCATCCGGCCGGAGAAGATCCGGGTCCTCAAGGACCACGCCGAGTTCGGCGAACCCGAGCACGCCACCGCGACCGGCACCGTCGCCGAAGTGGTCTACCTCGGCGACGCGACCCGCTTCCTGGTCGATCTCGACGCCGGGGGCCGGCTCACCGCCGTCCAGCAGAACCTGGAGACGTCCGCCGAGGACCTCAGCGCCTTCCGGGGCGCGCGGATCGGACTGCGGTGGCACCGGCGCCACGCCGTACGCGTCCCGGACGCCCCGTAACCCCGCCCGTCACCCGCTGCCCGCTCCCCGCTCCCCTCTGCTTCCCCCTGATCCGCTCTTCCCCCGCTCTCTCTTGCTCCCCCCGGCTCTTTCCGCTCCTCCCGCACCTCTCTCGTCCCCCTTCACCCTCACGTACGGAGAATCACGTGCGCCTGCACCGTTCCCTCCTGACGGCCGTGGCCGTCTCCGGGCTCCTGCTCGTCACGGCCTGCGGCTCCGCCGAGCCCGCCGGTTCCGGAAAGCCCGGCGGCCTCAACCCGCCCGACCTCAAGGCGCCCACCGCGCTCGGGAAGACCGAGGGGCAGGTCAACCTCATCGCCTGGGCCGGCTATGTCGAGGACGGCTCCAACGACCCGAAGACCGACTGGGTCACCGCCTTCGAGAAGCAGACCGGCTGTCAGGTCAACGCCAAGACCGCCGCCACCTCCGACGAGATGGTCTCGCTGATGAAGACCGGCGAGTACGACGCCGTCTCCGCTTCGGGAGACGCCTCGCTCCGGCTGATCGCGGCGGGTGACGCGGCCCCCGTCAACACCGCCCTCGTGCCGAACTACGCCGATGTCTTCGCCGGCCTGAAGAACAAGGAGTGGAACTCGGTCAAGGGAGTCGCCTACGGCGTTCCGCACGGCCGGGGCGCCAATCTGCTCATGTACGACACCGAGAAGGTGAAGCCCGCCCCCGACTCCTGGTCCGCCGTCTTCGACAAGGCCGCCGCGCACACGGGCAAGGTCACCGCGTACGACTCCCCCATCTACCTCGCCGACGCGGCCCTCTACCTGATGGCGACCAAGCCCGAACTCGGCATCAAGAACCCCTACGCGCTCGACCAGAAGCAGTTCGACGCCTCGGTCGCGCTCCTGAAGGCGCAGAACGCGCACATCGGTGAGTACTGGAGCGACTACCTCAAGGAGATCTCCGCCTTCAAGAGCGGCGACTCGGTCGTCGGCACCAGCTGGCAGGTGATCGCCAACCTCGCCAAGGCCGAGGGGGCGAAGATCGACGCCGTCCTGCCCAAGGAGGGCTCGACCGGCTGGTCCGACACCTGGATGGTCGCCGCGAAGGCCAAGCACCCCAACTGCGCCTACAAGTGGCTCGACTGGATCATCTCGCCGAAGACCAACGCCCAGGTCGCCGAGTACTTCGGAGAGGCACCGGCCAACGCCAGGTCCTGCGCCGAGACGGCCGACAAGATCCACTGCGCGACCTTCCACGCCACCGACGAGGCGTACTGGAACAAGGTCCACTTCTGGACCACGCCCATCGAGCAGTGCCTCGACGGCCGTACGGACGCGCGCTGCGTCCCGTACGCCAAGTGGGTCCAGGCCTGGAACGAGATCAAGGGCTGACGCTCCATGACCCCGCTCGCGCCCACCGCGACACCCGCGCCGGCCGCCGGATCCGTCCGGCGGCTCGCCGGGGCCCTGCACCGCAGGCCCGGCGTACGGCTCGCCGCCCTGCTGACGGCGCCCCTGCTCTGGCTGGTGCTCGCCTACCTCGGCTCGCTCGCCGCCCTGTTCCTCTCCGCGTTCTGGACCACCGACTCCTTCACCTCTGAGGTCGTACGGATCTGGACGGCCCAGAACTTCCAGGAGCTGCTCACGTCGCCCGTCTACCGGACCGTCGCCCTGCGCACGGTGGGGGTCGCCCTGGCGGTGACCGCTCTGTGCGCACTGATCGCCTTCCCCATCGCCTTCTACACGGCCAGGGTGGCTTCCCCACGACGCCGGCCGCTCCTCGTGGTGGCCCTCCTCATGCCGCTGTGGGCAAGCTACCTGGTGAAGGTGTACGCCTGGCGGCTGATCCTCTCCGAGGGCGGACCGCTGGACTGGGCACTCCGACCGTTCGGCCTGAGTGGGCCGGGGTACGGGCTGACGGCCACCGTACTCGTGCTGACCTACCTCTGGCTGCCGTACATGATCCTTCCGGTCCACACCGCCCTGGAGCAGCTCCCCGAGAGCCTGCTGCACGCCTCCGCGGACCTCGGGGCGCGGGCCGGCCGGACGCTGCGGTCGGTGGTCCTCCCCATGGTCGTACCCGCGGTCGCCGCCGGGTCGGTCTTCACCTTCTCGCTCAGCCTCGGCGACTACATCACCGTGCAGATCGTCGGCGGCAAGACCCAGTTGATCGGCAACCTCGTCTACTCCAACGTCACCCTGAATCTGCCGCTGGCCGCCGCGCTCGGCACCGTGCCGGTGGCCTTCATCGTGCTGTACCTGCTCGCGGTGCGGCGCACCGGAGCCCTGCGCAGCCTGTGAAAGGCCGGAAGGATCGCGTCCGATGAACCTCTCCCGTCCCGCACGGATCGCGCTGCGCACCGCGGCCGGCCTCGGCTTCGCGGTGATCTATCTGCCGCTGCTGCTCGTCCTGCTGAACTCCCTCAACCCGGACCGCTCGTCGAGCTGGCCGCCCCCTGGGCTCACCACCGACTGGTGGGCGGCCGCCTGGGAGAACGAGGGCGCCCGCGAGGCGCTGTGGACCTCGGTCAAGGCGGGGCTCGCGGCGACCGCGATCGCGCTCGTCCTCGGCACGCTGGTCGCCTTCGCCGTGCAGCGGTTCTCGTTCTTCGGACGGGAGGCGCTCTCCTTCGCGGTCGTGCTGCCGATCGCGCTCCCCGGCATCGTCACGGGCATCGCGCTCAACTCCGCCTTCGGCACCGTGCTGGCGCCGCTGGGGGTGGGGCTCGGTCTCTTCACCGTGGTCGTCGGCCACGCCACCTTCTGCATCGTGGTCGTCTTCAACAACGTCGTGGCTCGGCTGCGGCGACTGCCCGGTTCGTACGAGGAGGCGGCGATGGACCTGGGCGCGCACACGTTCCGTACGTTCTGGGACATCACCTTCCCGCTGCTGCGCTCGGCGCTTCTCGCGGGCGGTCTCCTCGCCTTCGCCCTCTCCTTCGACGAGATCGTGGTCACCACGTTCACGGCGGGGCCGGGCATCCAGACGCTCCCCGTCTGGATCTTCAACAACATGACGAGGCCGCAGCAGGCGCCCGTGGTCAACGTGGTGGCGGCGGTGCTGGTCCTGCTGTCGGTGATCCCGATCTACGCGGCGCAGCGGCTCTCCTCGGACACGGCGGGCGGTGGCGGGCGGGGAGCGTGAGGCGGCTGGGGGGTGTGAGGCTGCCCGGAGCGTGTGCGGCCGCCGGGAGCGTGTGAGGCGGCCGGGGGCGTGAGGGGGGCCGGGCTCCGCGAGTCACCCGTTCGGCGGGCAGGACAGCGCGCCGAACGAGCAGGGCTGGTGCAGTGGGAGGCGTACCGCACGGAAGTCGACGATCTGGACGGCGCCCCCCATGACCATGTCCCCCTTCGGGTCCTTCGGTGGATCCGACCCGTTCAACGAGCTGCTCAACCGCTTCTTCGGCATGTCTCCGGCGGCCTCCCCACCGGCCGTGCAACGGGTGCCGATCGGCAGACTGCTCACGGACTCGGCACGCGACCTGATCGGCCGTGCCACCACGCGGGCGGCCGAGGACGGCAGCGCGGACCTGGACACCGAGCACCTGCTCTGGGCCGCCACCCAGGTGGAACCCACCCGGTCTCTGCTGGAGAGGTCGGGCGCCGACCCCGACGAGCTGGGCAAGCTGGTCGGGGAGGCCCTGCCCGGCGCGAGCGGCGTCCCGTCGGCCGAACCCGGACTCACCCCGGCCGCCAAGCGGGTCCTGCTGCGGGCCTACGGCCGTTCCCAGGAATCCGGCGTCTCGTACATCGGTCCCGAGCACATCCTCGGCGCGCTCCTCGACGACCCGGCGTCCGCGGCGGCGAAGCTGCTGGGCGCGCTGGGTTCGGACGTCGGGGGCCTGCGTTCCTCGGCCGAGCGGGCCGCGCGTCCGGAGGGCACGCCGGCCGCGCGTCCGGAGAGCACCACCCCCACGCTCGACGAGTACGGACGCGATCTGACGGAGGAGGCGCGGGCCGGGAAGCTCGATCCGGTGGTGGGGCGGGCCGAGGAGATCGAGCAGACCGTCGAGATCCTCTCCCGCCGTTCCAAGAACAACCCGGTGCTCATCGGCGAGCCGGGCGTGGGCAAGACCGCCATCGTGGAGGGCCTGGCCCAGCGGATCGTGGCGGGCGAGGTCCCCAAGACCCTGGAGGGCAAGCGGGTCATCGGGCTCGACCTCTCCGGCCTGGTCGCGGGCGCCCAGTACCGCGGCCAGTTCGAGGAGCGGCTGAAGAACGTCATCGACGAGGTGAAGACGGCCGCCGACTCGACGATCCTCTTCATCGACGAGCTGCACACCGTGGTGGGCGCCGGCGCGTCGGGTGAGGTGGCCATGGACGCCGGGAACATGCTCAAGCCCGCGCTCGCCCGCGGCGAGCTCCATGTGGTGGGCGCGACGACGATCGACGAGTACCGGCGGTACGTGGAGAAGGACGCGGCGCTGGAACGGCGTTTCCAGCCGGTGATGATCCCCGAGCCGTCGGTGGAGGAGACGGTTCAGATCCTGGAGGGGCTGCGGGACTCCTACGAGGCCCACCACCAGGTCCGCTACAGCGACGCCGCCCTGGTCGCCGCCGCCGAGCTCTCCGACCGCTATGTCTCCGACCGTTTCCTTCCGGACAAGGCCATCGATCTGGTGGACCAGACGGGCGCCCGCGTACGGCTGCGTTCGCTCGGCAGGTCGACGGAGGTCGTCGATCGCGAGGACCAGCTGGCGAAGCTGCGGCGCGAGAAGGACGAGGCGGTCGCGGCCGAGGACTTCGAGCGGGCGAACGACATCAAGAAGGACATCGGCCGGCTCGAGGCCGAGCTGTCCGGGATCGAGGAGCGGCGCGAGGGTGTGCGGGAGGTGACCGTCGACGACATCGCGGACGTGCTGTCGCGCCGGACCGGCATCCCCGTGGCGCAGATGACGCAGAGCGAGAAGGACCGGCTCCTCAAGCTGGAGGACGCCCTGCACAGCCGGGTGGTGGGGCAGGACGAGGCGGTCACCGCCATCTCTCAGGCCGTGCGCCGCAACCGGGCGGGGATGGGTGACCCCAGCCGGCCGGTGGGGTCCTTCCTCTTCCTGGGCCCGACCGGTGTCGGCAAGACCGAACTGGCCAAGGCCCTGGCCGAGTTGCTCTTCGGGGACGAGAACCGCATGATCCGCTTCGACATGAGCGAGTTCCAGGAGAAGCACACGGTCTCCCGGCTCGTCGGCGCGCCTCCCGGATACGTCGGGCACGAGGAGGCGGGCCAGCTCACCGAGAAGGTACGCCGGCAGCCGTACAGCGTCCTGCTCTTCGACGAAGTGGAGAAGGCCCACCCGGATGTCTTCCACACCCTGCTCCAGGTCCTGGACGACGGGAGACTCACGGACGCGCAGGGCCGGACGGTCGACTTCCGCAACTGTGTGATCGTCATGACCTCGAACATCGGCGCCCAGCGCATCCTGGCCCACCACGGCGACGTCTCGGAGATCCGGGAGGACCTGAAGCGGGACCTGCGCGGACACTTCACGCCCGAGTTCCTCAACCGCGTCGACGAGACGATCATCTTCCACGGTCTCGCCGAGGACGATCTCGGCATGATCCTCGATCTGCTGCTGCGGCAGACCGAGCGCCGCGTCCATGCCCAGGGGCTGCGGCTCAAAGTGACCGAGGCGGCGAAGAAGCTGCTCGTCGCGCACGGTCACCAGCCGGAGTTCGGCGCCCGCCCGCTGCGCCGCACCATCCAGGCCGAGCTGGACAACCACATCGCGTCCCTGCTCCTGGGCGGCGAGGCGGATCCAGGCGACACGATCGTGGCGGACATCGAGAACGACGCGCTGGTCTGCCGGGTGAAGAAGCCGGCATGAGCCGGTGAGGCAGGGGCCTCGCCCGGACGGAGGCGGCACGGGGCCCACGACCCCGCGCCCCGCGCGCCGCAGGGCTTGCTCGGTGCCGTCAGTCCGCTCGCTTGGTCCATTCCAGCGTGACCCGCAGACTCGCGCCGGCGCTGCCCTTCACGATGAGCGCCGTCAGTCCGCCCGCGTCCAGGGCCAGTTCGCAGCCGAACTCGACGGTCGCCCGGTGGGGGGCGGCTTGGTGCAGGGCATCGCCGATCTGTCCGGCGAAGGCGGACAGGGCGCGGCCGAGCCCCGTCAGATCGGGGACGGCGTCGCGCACCCCTTCCAGCTCCGTGTCCGGTCCTAGCCGTTCGGCCTCGACGTAGAGCACGGCGTCCCCGATCTCGACCCTGGTGACGTCCGGCATCGCGGCTCACGACTCCCTCGTGGTACGGGCGGCGGGGCAGGGCGCCAGTATCACCGAGGGCGGCGGGCGCGAACGGTCGGCACGCCGCGACCGCTCCTCAGCGCGCCGGCCGCCGGCCGCCGGCCGCCCGGGCGCGCTGCCCTCCCGTACGTGAGGAGGAGTGGCGCGGGAGCGGGGTCCGGCGCGACTCGAACGCACCGGTGCCGGGCTACCCCGGGGTGGCGGCCGTGGGGGTGAAGGCGGCGCCGTGGCCCGGGACGACCAGGGCCGGGGAGAGGTCGAGGATCGCCCGCCGCGAGGCGTGCAGGGCTGCGGGGTCCGTGGCGTAGGGCTCCTCGACGGGCCCGTCCGACGACCACCACAGGTGGGTGAGCACGACGAGGCCGTCGGCGGTCTCGGCCAGGGTGCTGATGTCCTCCGCGGTGTGCCCGGGCGTGGCGGCGAGCCGGATCGACGGGGAGAGGGCGAAGCCGTCGGCGGGACGGTCGGTCCAGAGATCGTCCTGATAGACGGCCCAGTGGTCGTGGTAGCGAGCGGCCGGGAAGAGGGCGGCGTTGAGGGTGTGGTCGGGGTGGTGGTGGCTGAACACCACGTCGGTGACCTGCCCGGGCACCACACCGGCGGCGTCGAGCGGGCCGAGGATCAGCTCGCGGTCGGCGACCATGCCCGGGTCGACGACGACCACGACGTCCCCGTCACGCAGAAGGCTGACGGTGGAGGCGGTGCGTGGGCCGACGTATCCCTCGGTCAGGACGGTCAGGGTGGCGGTCATGGGCGCTCACGCTAGCGCGGCACCTGGTGCGGGATGGATTGTTTCCAGCCGGACTGGCATGCGATTTCCAGCCAGCCTGCCGTTGGCTCCCGGATGCCGGGGCTCCCGGATGCCGGGGCCCCCGGGGCTCGGCACCTTCGGGGAGGACGGGCTCTCAGCGCGGCGGCTCCGGCAGCTCCTCGCCCGTCTCCAGGAGGGACTTGAGACTGGAGAGCAGGGCCGGCCAGCCCTCGCCGACCAGGTCACGGACCGTACCGTCGGGCTCCAGGTCGTCGTGCACGAGGGTCAGCTTGACCATGTCCCCGGCCGGCTCGATCGCGAAGGTCACCTTCGAGCGGCGCTCCCTCGCGAGCCTCGCGTACACCTCGTCACCGACACCGACCGCCTCGGCCCACTCCGGCGTGAAGGTGTGCCAGGTGTACGAGAGGAGCCGGCCGGGCTCGGCCGCGAGGACCACCTGGCCGGGGTCACTGGTCTTGCGTCCGCCCTCGTCCCAGACCATCGGCGACCCGGCGGTCCACGTCGTCTCGAAGGCGACCCCCCAGTAGCGGCGGGTGAGCGACGGTTCGATCAGGGCCTGCCAGAGTTCCTCGGGAGTGGTGCGGATGTAGGTGGTGTAGACGAACGCGTTGCTGTCCATCGGGTTCTGCTCCCTGCTGACGTGCGGCTGCCGCGTGTCAACGCCGCCCGGCGCCGGCAGGCCGCAACGCCGCCGTCACCAGACCTTCGACCTCCTCCACGGAGACGTCTCCACCTCGGACGAGCCGGTCGAACACGAGACCGTCCACGCACGCCAGCAGCGTCAGTGTGCGCCCCTCCGGGTCCTCGACCCGGTGAGCGGCGAGGAAGCGGCGTACCGCGTCCCGCGCCGGGTTCTCGCGCGGAATCAGGATGTCGCGGAGTTCGGGGTCCCGCACGCTCTCGACCGCGCAGGCGTAGCGCGCGAGGGATCGGCGCCGGCCCTCACCGGCGAGACGGGCGGCGATCAGCGCGGCGCCGGCGTGGGCGAGTTCGGCGGCGGAGTGCGGCTCGCCGAGCCCCTCCCCCACCGCCCGCAGCTCGGCCTGGTCCCGTTCGACCAGACGGCGGACGAGGGCGGTCAGCAGGGCCGAGCGGGTGCGGTAGTACGCGGAGGTGGTTCCCGCCGGGAGTCTCGCGGCGGCGTCGACGGCGCGGTGGGTCAGCCCGCGCATCCCCGCGTCGGCGAGGACGTCGATCGCGGCGTCCGCGAGGAGGGTGCGGCGCTCGGAGACGCCGGAAGCGGGGGCGGTGGCACGGGCAGCGGAGGCGGGGCCGGTGGCGGCGGCGGCACGTCGATCGGAGGTCACCCCCACTTTCTACACCTGTAGAGACCGCACGCTAGGCTTCTACAGGTGTAGAAGACTCTGGAGAGGGGCTGAATGCCATGGGGAACACCGCTGTCGTCGTCGGCGCGGGAATCGGCGGGCTCGCCGCCGCCCTCGGACTGCGGCGGGTCGGCTGGGAGGTGACGGTGGTGGAGCGCGCCCACGTCCTCGACGACGCGGGCGCCGGGATCTCGCTGGCCGCCAACGGCATCCGCGCCCTCGACGCGCTCGGCGTCGGGGCCCAGGTGCGGGCGGCGGCGCGCGGTCAGTACACCGGCGGCACCCGTACGCCGGACGGCTCCTGGCTCGCCCGCATGGACGGCGCCGCCCTCGAACGCGCGCTCGGTACGCCCATCGTCGGCATCCCGCGCGCCGCGCTGCACCGGATCATGCGCGCCGCCCTCCCGGCCGAGGCCCTCACCGTCGGCGTCGAGGTAACGGGCCTCGACCGCTCGGCTCCTGAACGCGTCCGCGTCCACCTCCGTGCACGGGCCGCCGGGGCCTCGCCGACGCCCGGGACGCACCTCGACGCCGACCTGGTGGTGGCCGCCGACGGCGTCAACAGCCGCGTCCGGGCGCTGCTGTTCCCCGAGCACCGGGGCCCGGTCCACAGCGGCTCGACCGTCCTGCGCGCCCTCACGGACCGCCCCTTGGACCTGCCCACGGACTTCGAGATCAGCTGGGGGCACGGCGCCGAGTTCGGCCACATCGCCTTCGAGGACGGGCGCGCGGAGTGGCACGCCGTCCTCAACGCCCGGCCCGGCGTTCGCCACGCGGACCCGCTCGGCGAGGTGCGCCGGCTGTTCGCCGGCTGGCATCCGCCCATCCCCCGCCTGCTCGACGCGACCCGCCCCGAGGCCGTCCTCCACCACGACATTCATGAACTGGCCACCCCGCTCCCGTCCTTCGTCTCCGGCCGCGTCGCGCTCCTCGGCGATGCGGCCCACGCGATGACCCCCAACCTGGGCCAAGGCGCCTGCCAGGCGCTGGAGGACGCGGTCGTCCTCGCCGCCGCCCTGGGGCACCCCCGGGCGGCCGACGGCACGGACATCCGAGCGGCCTTGGCCTCCTACGACGCCGAACGCCGCCCTCGCGCCCAGTCCGTCACGGTCGCCGCTCGCCGCGCCGGCCGCATGGGCCAGCAGCTCAGCCACCCGGCGGCCGTGGCCCTGCGGAACGCGGCGCTTCGGCTGGCCCCCTCGGGCGCGGCGCTGCGCATGATCCTGCGGCACGCCGACTGGACACCGCCGTCCCTGCCCCGGGCGACGACGACCTCCGAAGCCGATGGCGTCGGCCGTTGACAGTCGGCCGCTGAATAGGTGCGAAAGGAACTATTCAACGAACTGCTAGCGTGTCCGGATGTCCCTGAAGCACGCGGTCCTCGCAGCTCTCCTGGAGGGCGAGGCATCCGGATACGACCTGGCCAAGATCTTCGACGTGTCCGTCGCCAACTTCTGGGCCGCCACGCCGCAGCAGCTCTACCGGGAGCTGGACCGACTGTCGGAGGCCGGCCTGATCGCCGCCCGCGTCGTACAACAGAGACGCCGGCCCAACAAGCGGATGTTCTCGCTCACCGACGCCGGCCGGCAGGACCTCGTGGCGTACACCGCCCAACCGCCGCGTCCGACCGCCATCCGCGACGAACTGATGGTCCAGGTGCAGGCCTGCGACGCGGGCGACACCGACGCCGTCCGCGGTTTCGTGCGGGAGCGGATGGAGTGGTCGCGGGGCAAACTCGCCCGCTACCGACGGCTGCGGGAGTGGATGCTCGACGGCCGCGACGAGGAGACGTACCTGCGCGAGGCGGAACGGATCGGCCCCTACCTCACGCTGATGCGCGGCCTGTCCCTCGAAGAGGAGAACCTGCGTTGGGGCGAGCGGGTCCTGGCGGTTCTGGAACAGCGCCGGGCCGTACGCCAGCAGGCCTGAGCCCGCGCGCGGGCACCGCACGGCCGGTCCCGCCGCCCACCGCCGCCTCCCGTGGGCACACCTATGCTGGTCGGCGTGACGGACAGCATGGCTGATGGGTCGGCCGGGACCGGTTGCTGGCAGCCGCCCGCCTCTGGTGACAGATCCGCTTACTCCCCGGTAACGTCACCCGTCGGCGACCGGAGGGGCCGGTGGCCGGACTGAGGGGCGGGCCGGATGAACGTCGGTGACATCGTCGAGGACTTCACTCTTCCGGACGAGACGGGGAAGCCCCGGTCCCTGACCGGTCTGCTCGAGGACGGGCCGGTGGTCCTCTTCTTCTATCCGGCGGCGCTCACCCCCGGCTGCACCGCCGAGGCCTGCCACTTCCGTGACCTGGCCAGCGAGTTCCGGGCGGCGGGAGCGCGCTCGGTCGGCATCAGCTCCGATGCCGTCGAACGCCAGCAGGAGTTCGCGGACCGGCATTCGCTCGGGTACCCGCTGCTCTCCGACCCCGACGGCGCCATCCGCGACCGCTTCGGGGTGACGCGCGGATTCTCGCTCGCGCCGACGAAGCGGGTCACTTTCGTGATCGATACGGACCGCCGGGTCCTGGAGGTCGTCCGCAGCGAGCTGCGGATGAGCGCGCACGCCGATCGCGCGCTGGCGGCGCTCCGCGCACGCCGGGTCTGAAGCGCCACCCACAGCGGGGGAAGAGATCGTCCCCCGTACCGGTGGGCTCCCGCACCCTCGGGGCGCGGGAGCGCGTCGGGAGGCTCGGTCAGCAGCCCGTCGCCCAGGTGTGGGAGTCACCGCGGTCGTTGGCCGCGCCGTTGTAGCCGACCTCCTGGCCGGGGGCGAGGCAGATGGTCATGGAACCGCCCTGCCAGGCGCTCTCGTAGACGCGGACGTGGTCCTTGACCCCTGGTCCGGAGATGCCGTGGTTGGCCCAGGAGGAGTCGGTATCGGCGATCCAGCTCTCCCACCAGCCGTCGTCGCCGCTCCAGTTGGCACGCTGGCCACCGAAGTCGGCTTCCTGCCACGTGCAGAAGTGGCCGCTCGGGCAGTCGGCCGCCAGGGCCGGCGTGGTGAGGGCGAGCAGAGCCGCGGCGGCGGCGGCGGTGAGGATGCGCTTCATCAGGCGTCGTTGCCTTTCTGTTCGGTGGTGCGGGCGGACAGTTCGGCTGCCCGCTGCAGTGCGCGGTTGCGCAGCTGCCGGTAAGTGGCGAGCTGGTCGTCGTGCAGAGAGCGCACCTCCGCCAGCTCGGCGGGTTCCAGCCGGGCCCGTACGTCGGCGAGTCCGCTCTCCCGCTCGCACCGGGCGGTGAGGGCGGGGTCGGGGCGTTCGGGGCGTGGACGGCCGGGTGGGGCTGCGCACCGGGTCCATCGGTCCAGCGCGGCACGGTGGGCGGGGTCGTCCTTCATACGCGCCTGGGCCTCGGCACGCAGGTTGTCGACGGTCACCTGGGCACGGAACCAGCGGGCCTGGTCGCCGTAGAGGCTCTGCCGGGCGGCGGCGACGCAGCCGTCGGTGTGGGCGGTGACGGTGTGGCCGGTGGCAAGGGTCAGGGAGAGCTCACGAGGGCCCGTGCCGAAGAGGGCTGCCTGGAGGCGGCGGTCGTCGGCAGCGGCGGGCGAGCGGCCGGGGACGGTGTCGGGGAGGGTGAGGCCCCGCGCCGCGAGGCAGCGGACGACGAGGGTGCGTTCGGCGGTCCTCAGCAGCTCGTCCTGGGCCTCGGGCGCGGACGGTACGGCCGGCCGGGCGTGGACGCTCGCGCAGCCGGCCAGCGCGAGGACGGCGAGGGCGGGCCCGAGCAGGCGCAGGGCACGCCGAGTGATGGAAAGCAAGGTCCCCCCTTGTGAAACGCCTGGTCAGCGAGTCGTATCCGATGATCGTCACGGCGCGTGACGACACTGCCCGAGCGCAGCGGAGGACATGCCGGGGGTCACTCGAACGGGTCGAACGCGCCGGAGTGTGCGCCGCCCGGGAGCGGTCCGCGCGCGGAAACGAAAGAGCCCCGGTTGGACGGGGGATTCCAACCGGGGCCGATCGCTGTGACGGCGAAGAGCGGTCACCTCAAGGGGGGACTCGGGGACCGGGCCCCTTCGCAGTCACATATGGATGAACGATAAACCTTCGCGCCGTGTTCCGAGGAATCGAACCTGCCCGGTGTGAGTCACCTCACCCCGTTTTCGCCGGTCCGGCGTCTCAGGTTACGGACGGTAGACGGTCCCTGGCTCTGCGGTGGCGGGCGCGAGAAGCTGCGGGACGGTCACGAACGTGAAGCCTCGTCGCTTCAGCTCGTCGATGATCCCGGGGACGGCCGGGACCGTTCCGTCGTAGATGTCGTGCAGCAGGATGATCCCGTCCCTCTCGGCCCCGTCGAGCACCCGCTGGCGTATGAGCGCCGAATCGGTCGTGGAGTAGTCCTTCGCCGTGACGCTCCACAGGATCTGCGCGAGCCCGAGTTCACGGCTCACCTCGGAGACCGTCCCGTCGGTGCGCCCCTGCGGAGGCCGCATGAGGGTGGGCCTGCGCCCGGTGATCTCCTCTATCGCGTCCTGCGTGCGGGACAGCTCCTCCCGCACGTCACCGGCTTCCACGTCGGTGAGGATGCGATGGGTCCAGGTGTGGTTGGCGACCTCGTGGCCCTCGTCGGCGATGCGCTTGACGACCCGCGGATAGCGGTCGACGTGGTTCTTGCCGAGCAGGAAGAAGGTGGCCGGGACCTGCTTCTCCTTGAGGATGTCGAGGAGGCGGGGCGTGTCCTTGCCGGGGCCCGCGTCGAAGGTCAGCGCGATGCACTTCACCGCGGCGCAGTCGACCGCCCGGGAAGCGCCGGCCGCTCCGGCCTTGCCGTCCGAACGGGCCGCCTCGCCCCTGGCTTCACCGGGGGTGACCCGGTCCACCCCGCAACCACTGAGGGCGAGGACCAACGAGGCCGCCGCCAGAAGGGCGACGGCCGGTCCCCGGCTCTTCGTCGGCTTGGTTCGGAACATGCTGCGACCCGCTTTCCCCGTCGATGGCTTCGGACGGCCACGCACGCCTGGTCAGGGGCGTTTCCGTGGCATGCCGAGCACTCTACACACGGTGTATACACACCGTGCATAGGGGGTCGTCGTGATCGCGGGGGTCGTCGTGATCGCGGGGGGTCGTGGTGATCGCGGGGGATCGTCGTGATCGTGGGGGCTGCCGGTCGTCGCGGGTGATCAGCCGGGGTACGCCGGTGATCAGCCATGAGGGCCCGCCGCCGCACGGCATACGTATGCCCCGGACGGCGCCCGTCCGCTCCGCCCGGGGTGTCCACGTGCCGGCGGTCGCAGGCGTCTCACCGAGAGGCCTGCGTCGCCGGCGTCTCAGCGGGAGGCGAGCAGCAGCCGGGCCTCGGTCTCCTGGTCGCCGGAGACCGACTGCAGCGACTGGATGTCGAAGCTGGTGGCGAGCGTCTTCTCGACCTCGTCGACCGCGTGGTATCCGCCGGTCAGCACCGCCCCGACCATCCCGGTCAGCGGAACGTGGCTCGTCTCCTCATGCCGGCCGGCCGCCGTGTCGAAGGTGGCCGTCCAGACGTTCACGCCCGGGGCCGTGCCCGCCCGCGGGCCCGGCGCGGTCATGTCCTCGAGCTCGTAGACGTGGTCGAGGACGTCGAAGACGACTTGGGCGTCCTCCCGGGAGCAGTCGCTCAGTTGCACGGTGACGTCCGTGTCGATGTGCATGTCGTACACGTCGCTCATCTCCTCGCGGCCCGGCGGGCCGGTCGTCCTGCCACGCTTCCAGCATCCCTCGCACGGACGCGTCCCGCGAGGCCCGCGCCTGGGCCGGCCCGCGTCCCCTGCACCTCGCACGCTTCTCCGGCTTCGGTGGCGCGCGCCGAGCTCATCCCTCAGGGTTGAAGCCCCACGTCCGGTCATCCGCGACGATGGAGTTGAACGGGAGGTTCCGTGCCCACCACGCCACGTCAGACACCGCCCGACGGCGACGGTCTGATCCGCGGGCGTCACGAGACGCCGGAGGAGCGCGCGGACCGGCGGTGGGGCGAACTGATGCAGGAGATCAGGGTCGCCCAGACCGGCGTGCAGATCCTGTTCGGTTTCCTTCTGACGGTCGTCTTCACGCCCCGCTTCCCGGAACTGTCGGCGGCCGACCGGACCACCTACGTCGTCACGGTCTCCCTGGGTGCGGCGGCGACGGGCGCCCTGATCGGACCGGTCTCCTTCCACCGGCTGGTGGCGGGGCGGCGGATCAAACCGCAGTCCGTCGAGTGGGCGTCCCGTCTGACGTTCATCGGGCTGCTCCTGCTGCTGGCGACCCTGGCCTCCGCGCTGCTCCTGGTGCTGAGGGTGGCGACGCAGCACACGTACGTGCCGTGGCTCGTGGCCGGCCTGGTCACCTGGTACCTGCTCTGCTGGTTCGTGCTGCCGATCTGGGTGCGCAGGCGCTACTCCAACGGTGGCGGCGCCCCCCGACGTCGCCGGGACCGGTTCACGGGCCGCCGGTGACCCGCCGCACGGTGTCGGCCTCGGCGGCCGGCTTGTCCGGGCGGTGGCGCACGACGCGGGCGAAGCGCAGAGTGACTCCTGCCGGGTAGCGGGTGGAACGCTGCAGCCCGTCGTACGCGATCTCGACGACGAGCTCGGGCCGTACGCGCACGGTGAATCCGTCGTCGGACACGGCGAGTCCACGCAGCTTCTCGGTCTGCCAGCGGAGCATCTCGTCGGTGAGGCCCTTGAAGGTCTTGCCCAGCATCACGAAGGAGCCGTCGGCGGCGCGGGCGCCGAGGTGGAGGTTGGAGAGCAGCCCGGTGCGCCGTCCATGACCCCACTCCGCGGCGAGGACGACGAGGTCGAGGGTGTGGACGGGTTTGACCTTCAGCCAGGTACGCCCGCGGCGGCCGGCCACATAGGGCGCGTCGAGGGCTTTGACCAGGACTCCTTCGTGGCCACGGGCCAGGGTGTCGGTGAAGAACCGCTCGGCCGTCTCGATCTGCGCGGCCGCGCCCGGATCGTCGACGACGCACCGCCGCACCCGCGAGGCCTCGGGCACCAGGCGGGCCAGGGCCGCGTGGCGCTCGTGGCCGGGCCGGTCGATGAGGACCTCGCCGTCCGCGGCGAGAACGTCGAAGAAGACCGGGGAGACGGGGGTCGTGGCGCTGGCGGTCACCACGTCGACGCGGGATCCGACCCGGGAGGCGATGTCCTGGAAGGCCATCGGCCGTCCCGTGGCCGGATCGAGCGCGATGACCTCGCCGTCCAGGATGAACGGGTCGGCAGTCATGTCCCGGGCGAGCCCGACGACTTCGGGGAGCCGGCCGGTGATGTCGTCCAAGGAGCGGGTGAAGACCCGGACCTCGTCGCCCCGGCGGTGCACCTGGACGCGGATGCCGTCCAGCTTCTCCTCGACGACGCAAGGGCCGAGGCTCGCGACGGCCTCGGTGACCGAGCCGGCGGTGTGGGCGAGCATCGGCTGGACGGGGCTGCCGACCCGCAGGGCGAAGGTGTCCAGCGCGCCGGGACCGTCGGCGAGCACCGCCCGGGCGACGCGCGGCAGGGATCCTTCGAGCATCACGGCGCGGCGGAGCTGGTCGGAGGGGACCGTGGCGGCCCGTGCGACGCCCTCCAGCGCGATGGCGTCGAGGGCGCCCTGACGCACCTCGCCGGAGAGCAGCCGGATCAGGAACTCCTGTTCCGGGAGGGTGGCGGCGGCCATCAGGTCATGGACGAGACGGACGCGTTCGGCCTGCGAACCGGCGCCGGTGAGGGTGGCGAGCGCGGTCATGGCGGCATCGGTGCCGGCGAGCGTGAGGGTCGGCTGCTCGGCGGGTGGGACGGCGGGAGGGACCGCGTTCTTGAGCACACTCCAGCCGACACCGATGCGTCCCTGCGGGAGCCGGCCGGAGAGGTAGGCGATGACGAGCGGACTCTCCTCGGGCGCGGCCTCCGAGAAGAGCTCGGCGAGGAGCGCGATCTTCCGCGAACGGGCCGAGGTGGCGGCGACCTGATGGGAGACGTCCGCGAGTCGTGCCAGAAGCATGCGCCCATCCTCTCCCGCCCCGCCCGACGATCGCACTTCGTACGCCGATCCGGTCACCCGCCCCGGCCGACGACCGCACCTCGCACGCCGATCCGGTCACCCGCCCCGGCCCCGCCCCCGGCATGCCCCGGTCGACGGCGCTACTCCATGGACGCGACCGGGCGCGGCACCACCTCCCCTTCGGGCATCGCCACGCCTGCGCCCGCGCCCGCACCGGGAACCGGATCCGTCCCCGCATTCGCGCCCGTTCGCCTTCGGCGCCGGAGCCGGTCGAGGAGCCCGGGGCGGGCGCGGCGGACGGGTGGGCGGGAGAAGGCCGGCGGACGGGGTGGCCGGGTGGCGGCCGGACGGGGCTCCTGGCGCCCGCCCGCTCCCCCGTCGGGCCGCGGGGCCCGGCGCTCCTGACGGGCCTCGTCCAGCGCGAGCGCCAGGCTCATCCGGTGCCACAGGACCTCGTCCGGGTCGTCCGCCAGCATCAGCCGATCCGCGATCTCACGGCCGGTCGCCGACGCCGGCAGCCCCGATGGCGGTTGCGGGCGCAGCCGGTCGAGATGCGTCCGTTCGTACGGGTCGTCGACGACCTCGGCCAGCTGGAGCGGGTCGAGGAGCGAGGCGATCGCCGCCGCCCGCGCCCACGGGTCCTCCGTCGCCCGCAGCAGCAGTCCGAGCCGTCTGGCCCGCCAGTTCCGCGCCCGCCGGTCCTCACCCGCCTCGATCCGGTCGCGGACCTCCTGGGGAAGCCGTCCGCTCAGCAGACTCTGATGGGTCAGGGCGAACTCCCCGAGCTCACCGGCGAGGTAGAGCCACACCACCGCGCGGTACCGGTTCAGATAGAACCGCACAGGGCTGAAGTGCCCGGTCCTGGCCAGCTTGGTGAAGCGGTCCGGGGTGACCGAGAGCAGCGCGGCGGCCTCCGTCGTACCGACCGTGCGGACCCGTTCCCGCAGCCCCATGGGGAAGTCGGGTGCGGCTCTGAGCCGGTCGACCTCTGCCCGCTCCACCCTCCGCCGGCCGCCGCCCGGCGCACCGCCCCGTGCATCGGGGGCGCCGGCCGGCACCGTACGGATCAGTCCCCACTGAACGGCCAACTGGAACTCGTCTCGCCGCAGTTCCAGTTCCTGCGCTGCCCGCGTCGGTGCCAGCGTGCCCGCGCCTTCCTCCACCGCCATGACGGCCTCCCCCTGAGTGACGAATACTCTCGGTGACGACCGTAACGTGCAGCAATGTCCCACCGCTCCCCCTGTGGACAACTCGGGCCGGGCGACCCGGCCCCGTCCTGTGGACAACCTCAGAGTTCGGCGAGTCCCGCGCGGCCCGGCTGACGCGCCGCCACCCCCAGATGCTCGCCCACACGGTTCACCAGCAGCGTCATCTCGTACGCCACCTGGCCGACATCGGCCTCCGCGGCGCTCAGCACACACAGACAGCTGCCGTCCCCCGCCGCCGTCACGAACATCAGGGCCTCGTCGAACTCCACCATCGTCTGCCGGGCACGACCCGCCTGGAAGTGCCGACCCGAACCGCGGGCCAGGCTGTGCAGGCCGGAGGAGACGGCGGCCAGATGCTCGGCGTCCTCCCGCTTCAGGCCGCTGCTCGCGCCCGTCACCAACCCGTCGTTGGACAGCACCAGCGCGTGCCGTATGTACTCGACCCGCTGGGTCAAGTCGTCCAGAAGCCAGTCAAGTCCCTTGTCCAGCGCCATGTCCGGTCCTCCCCCTGTGTGTTGCGTCCCCGTCGACCCGAAGTCCCCGCGGTCCGCGTGTCGTCCGCAAGCCTTACGCAGTGTCGTGGACAGAGCAAGCACTCGAAGGAGCCACGCGTGCCGCAGCACGGCACGGCGCGGCGCGGCACGGCGCGGCACGGCGCAGCACGGACCCCTGGCCATGGGGCTGCCCGGATCGGTGGCCGCTCCATGGGCGTGGACCGTGCCGAGGAGGTCGTCGAGCGCGAGGGCACCGGTTCGTCTCAGCCGACGGAGTCCAGCAGCCGGGCCGTATGCATCCGTCCCGCGTACTCGACGAGTCGGATCAGGACCTCCTTGCCCGAGTCCCGGTCCCGCGCGTCGCACAGCACCACCGGTGTGCCGCGGTCCAGGTCCAGTGCGCGCGAGACCTCGTGCGCACCGTAGTTCCGGGCGCCCGCGAAGCAGTTGACGGCGACGAGGAAGGGGATCTTGCGGTGCTCGAAGTAGTCCACCGCCGGGAAGCAGTCCTCCAGCCGTCGGGTGTCGGCGAGGACGACGGCCCCCAGTGCCCCCTGGGACAGTTCGTCCCAGAGGAACCAGAAGCGGTCCTGCCCCGGGGTGCCGAAGAGGTACAGCGAGAGCCCCGAGCGGATCGTGATGCGCCCGAAGTCCATGGCCACGGTCGTGGTGGTCTTCCGGGCGACGCCGTCGGTGTCGTCCACGGTCTCCCCGGCCCGGCTGAGCCGTTCCTCGGTGCGCAGCGGACGGATCTCGCTGACCGCGCCCACCAGGGTGGTCTTGCCGACGCCGAACCCGCCGGCGACCAGGATCTTCAGGGCGAGGGCCGTGGCGTCCACGCCGTCGCCCGTACCGGTGCTCTCAGAGCGCTCGTAGGCCATCGATGACTTCCCTCAGGATCCGTTCGTCGGGCAGCTGTGCGGGCGGGATGGGTCGGCTGACCTTGACGAAGCCCGCTTCGAGGAGATCGCCGAGGAGGACCCGGACGACTCCGACGGGCAGGTCGGCGTCGGCGGCGAGCTCCGCCACCGACTGGGTCTCGGCCCGGCACAGCGTGAGCAGGGCCCGGTGTTCCGGGCCGAGGAGCGATTCCTCGGCACGGCCGGGCGGGTCGTCGTCGACGACGACGAGGGCGATGAGGTCGAACCGTACGTTGCTGGGACCCGGCTTGGTACGGCCGCCGGTCATGGCGTACGGCCGGACGAGCGGCCCGGCGTCGGCGTCGTACCACTGGCTGCCCGCAGCGGCCTGGCCGTCGCCGGTGCTGTCCTCGTTCATGGGTGTCTCCGGTCAGCCGGCGGCCGGCGGGGTGGCGGTGAGCCGCGGCGGTGTGTGCAGATGTTCGCCGACCCGCTTCACCAGGCGGGCCATCTCGTAGGCGACGAGACCGATGTCGGCGTTCACCGAGCTGAGGACGGCGAGGCAGGAGCCGTCGCCGGCGGCCGCGACGAAGAGGAAGCCGTCGTCCATCTCCACCATCGTCTGGCGCACGCCCCCCGTGTGGAACTGGCGGCCCGCGCCCTTGGCAAGGCTGTGGAAGCCGGAGGCGATGGCGGCCAGATGCTCGGCGTCCTCCCGGCTGAGGCCGCTGGAGGATCCGACGGCGAGACCGTCGTTGGACAGCACGACGGTGTGGCGGACTTCTCGGACCCGGACGACGAGGTCGTCGAGGAGCCAGTCGAGTTCACCTGAGCGGTGGTGGGAGATCCTCTCGTGGTCGATCATTCCTGCTCTCCTTCACTGGGGAAGTCGCGGCCGAAGTCGCGGCCGGAGCCGGTGCCGAGGGGGCGGCGGGTGCCGGGGGCGGCGCCGCCGCCCCGCGTCCAACCGTCGCGGTAGGCGGTCATGCGGTCCCTGACCTGCTCGGGTGTGCGTGCGCCCGCTCCCTGGACCGCCGGGGTGGGCGGCGGGTCCGCCGGGGGCGCCTCGCGCAGCTGCGGTACGAGACTGGCCTGACGCACCCTGCGAGGGAGCTCGTGGGCGTCCTCAAGGGGGAATCCCGGGGGCGGGGAGGAGGGTGCCGAGGACCGAGGCGTCGCTGGTGGGGGCGCTTGGGGGCCCGGGGTCGGACGTCCGCGCTGCCGAAGGGTGGTGACCCCGGCCGGCGGTTGCTCCTGGGAACCGGTCTCCTGCCCGTCCGGCTGCGCCGACAGGGCGGGGACGCGTGGCGGGCCCGCCGGCGGCTGGGACGGTACGGGGGTCACGGCGCCGGGCTGCTGCCGCCGGTGCTCCGGGAACGTCGCCGTCGTCGCTGTCACCGCCGTCGTCGCCGACGTCGCTGTCACCGCTGTCACCGCCGTCATCGCCCTCATCGCCTTCGGCGGCATCGGCGTTTCCTCGGAGCGGGCCCCTTCCGCCCTCGTTCCCTCCCCGTAGGCGCTCTCGGACGCCCGGCGGTCGGGCCCGGTCCGTCCCGGGGGGAGTGCGCTCTGCAGGAGGTCCGTCGGCAGCAGCACAACGGCCGTCGTACCGCCGTAGGGCGAGGTCCGCAGGTGGACCTTGATGTCGTGCCGGGAGGAGAGGCGGCTCACCACGAACAGTCCGAGCCGGTCGCTGTCGAACAGGTCCAGGGCCTCCGACTGCTCGATTCTCGTGTTGGCCTCGGCCAGGCTCTCCTTGCCCATGCCGAGGCCGCGGTCCTCGATCTCCAGGGCGTAACCGTTGCCGACCTGTTCGCCGGTGATCCGCACCTTGGTGTGGGGCGGGGAGAACTGGGCGGCGTTCTCGATGAGTTCGGCCAGGAGGTGGGTGAGGTCGGCGACGGCGCCGCCGACGACGGCCGTCTCGGGGAGCCGGTGCACCTCCACGCGCGCGTAGTCCTCGATCTCGGAGACGGCGGCCCGTACGACGTTGGTCAGCGGGACCGGCATCCGCCAGGCGCGTCCGGGTGCGGCGCCGGAGAGGATGATCAGGCTCTCGGCGTGGCGCCGCATCCGCGTGGTGAGGTGGTCGAGCCGGAACAGGTCGCCGAGCTCGTTCGGGTCGTCGGCCCGACGCTCCATGCTGTCCAGCAGGTTGAGCTGCCGATGGACGAGGACCTGGCTACGGCGGGCGAGGTTGACGAAGACGCCGGAGATCCCACTGGCGAGTTCGGCGCGTTCGACGGCGGCGGAGAGCGCGGCCCGGTGCACGGTGGTGAGCGCCTCGCCGACCTGGCCGATCTCGTCCTGCGGGGCGGGCCCCGGCGGGGCCTCGGCCAGGACGTCGATCTCCTCACCGGCGCGCAGCCGGTGCATGGCGGCGGGGAGCTTGCGCCGGGCGATCGCCAGGGCCGTGTTGCGCAGCCTGACCAGTTCGACGACGAGGGCACGGCCGATGCGCACCGAGATGACGAGGGAGGCGGCGACGGCGGCCAGGCCGAGCAGGACCGCGGCGCCACCCGCGGTCAGGACGCCGTCGGCGAACGGGTCGGCGCGGTCGGCGGCGGCGTGGCGGGCGTCCGTCTCGATCGCGCGGATTGAGCCGCGCACGACGGCGACGGCGTCGTCCCAGGAGGCGGCGGAGACGGCCTGGACGGCCTTGCGGCCGGGAGCGGCGGCGATGACGCGGTCCTCGGCCGCGGTGAGCTGCCGGTGGCCGCGCTGGGCGGCGAGCTTCTCCCAGGCGGCTCGCTCGGGGCCGCGCAGGTCGGCGGTGGCGGACTCGAGGAGGGTACGGCGGGTCTCCACGGCTCCTGTGAACCGCCGGAGCCTCTCCGGGGTGAGTTCTCCGCCGAGGTGGGCGGAGCCGAGCAGGGCGTCCTCGCGGGCGAGCATCTCGCCGGCCCGGCCGAACTCCAGGAGCACGCGCGCGTCGGAGCCGATCTCGGCGTCCTGGATGCCGGTCAGGGCGCCGCCGACGGCGAAGGCGGTGGTGATGGCGGCGGTGTACTCCGCGTACACCTGGTCCCAGTCGGCTTTGCCGTCGGCCGCTGCGGTGCGCAGTCGACCGAGGCCTTCGGCGCGGGTGACGAACCGTCCGAGCCGGTCGGCGACTTCGCGGGGCGCACCGTCCGACAGGTCTCCGGTGTCGCCGACGGTGTGCCGGGCGTCGAGACGGAGCCGGGTGACGGCCGCGTCGGTACGCCGCGCCTGCTCCCTGAGCTCGGTGGCGCGCCCGGTGCCCGGTGCGGCGACCTGGCGTACGGCGGCACGGCGTTCGGCTTGGAGGGCGAGAACGGCGGCGGCGACGGGTTCCCGGATCTCCGCGTCCACGCGCTGGAGTTGGCGCAGTCGGGCGATGTCCTGCGCGGTGGTGACGGTGGCGAAGCCCCACAGAGTGAGCAGCGACACGACGGGCACCATCAGCAACGAGACGATCTTCGCGCGGACGGTACGGGGGCGCAGACCCCGGCGCCGGGTCGCGGCGGGCGCCCCTGGCATCCCTGGCGTCCCGGTGGACTTGAGCACCTCGGTGAACCCGGGCACGTCGGTGGACCGGGGCGCGTCGGTGGACCGGGGCGCGTCGGTGGACCCGGGCACGTCGGTGAGCCAGGGCGCCTCGTGGGTGGGCGGCGCGTCATCGGTCTCCGGCGGTTCGTCGGCGGGTGGCCCGGCGTGCGCGCGCCGCCCGCGCACCGTCGCCTGCGGCCGCGCCGTCGTGTGGGCGCCCTGGGTCCTGCGGGGAGTTCGCATGGCCTCCTCGTTCCGGCTGCGTCTGTCCTGGTGCTGTACGCGGTGCGGTGTGCGCCGTTCGTGGTTCGTGATGCGCCGTGCGTGGCGCGCCTCGCGCTCCTCCGCCCAGGCACGCGCGCGCGTGCGTGCCGAAGAGCGGAGTTCGGCCTAGGCCCTGCCCGGGCCACCGTCCACGGGGCCCGCCGGGTAGGCGTACGAGGGCGCCGTCCCCATGGCGCCCGCGGTGTTGTCGGCGGCCTGCGGCGCCGACGGTGACGGTGACGGTGACGGCGACGGCGATGACGGGTGGAAGCCGGCCGGAGCCACGTCGACGGCACGGTCGTCGGGTTCGGTGAGGCGCTCCGCCGAGGCGTATGCGGCGCGCTCCTTGGCGGTGGGTGAGAGGGCCACGAAGGCCGAGGTGATGAAGAGGTAGGAGCCGAGACCCACGGCGAGGGGGAAGATGAACTGCATGGCCGAGGCGCCGGGAAGCGTCGACGCCGACGGGGTGACCTCGACCCGGACGGCGAACATACCGGTGTAGTGCATGCTGCTGACGGCCGCTCCCATCACCAGGGAGGCCACCGCGACAGCGGCCGGGGCGTGGATGTTCAGGGCCGCCCACAGCGCCGCCGTCGCGGCGACGACCGCGATGACGACGGAGAGCGCGACGAGCACGGGGTCGTACCGCACCTGCCCGTGCAGCCGCAGTGCGGCCATGCCCATGTAGTGCATGCTCGCGACACCGACGCCGGTCGTGAGTCCGCCGACCAGGAGCGAGCGGAAGCGGTCGCGGCCGTAGCCGACGGCGAAGACCCCGACTCCGACGACGGCCATGGCGATGAGCAGGCTGAGGATGGTGAGGGGAACGTCGTAGCGGATGTCGCTCCCGGTGACGCCGAAGCCCAGCATCGCGACGAAGTGCATGGTCCAGATGCCGGTGCCGATCGCGGAGGCGGCGGTGAGCAGCCAGTTGCGTCGTGATCGGCCGGTCGCGTCGAGCGCGCGGACGGTGCAGCGCAGCCCGAGGGCCGCGCCTATGCAGGCCATCGCGTACGACAGCGCAGGTGTCAGCCAGCCGAAGGTGGCGTGGTCCAGGTGTCCCATGACCCAGGGACGCTAGTGCGGGCAAGGGGGCGCATCGGGGGCGCATTTCGAAAGCTGATGGAATATGACGCAGAGATGTTCCAGAACGATCGTGCCGCGCTCGAACGTGCGCACAGAACGTTCACCCCTGAGGCTGGGGCATCATGCACGCATGAGCGATGACCCCACCCATGTCCAGGAGTTCTTCGGCGCCCGCGCCGCCGGCTGGGACGCGCGCTTCCCCGACGACGGTCCCGCCTATGCCGCGGCCGTCGCCGACCTCGGGCTGCGCCCGGGAGACGCCGTGCTCGACGCGGGCTGCGGCACCGGTCGAGCGCTTCCTCCACTGCGCGAGGCGGTGGGACCCACGGGGACCGTGATCGGCGCGGACCTGACGCCGGAGATGCTCGCCGAGGCGGTACGCGCCGGGCGCGACAAGGTCGCGGCGCTGCTCCTGACGGACGTCGCCCGGCTTCCGGTGCGCGACGAGGCGCTCGACGCGGTCTTCGGGGCGGGACTCGTCTCCCACCTTGCGGATCCGGCCGAGAACCTGCGCGAACTGGCCCGGGTCGTGCGCCCCGGCGGACAGCTCGCCCTCTTCCACCCCATCGGCCGGGCGGCCCTCGCGGCTCGCCACGGACGACTCGTCACCGAGGACGACCTGCGCGCCGAGCCCCGCCTCCGCCCGCTTCTCTCCGACTCCGGCTGGCGGATGGTCCGTTACGTGGACGAGGACGACCGCTATCTGGTGCTCGCCGTACGAGAGGGCTCACCCCTCCGTCGTACGGAGTGACTGTCCCGGCCCTTCCGGTGATCGCGTGACCCATGACCCGTGACCCGTACACCGACGCACCCTTCTGTCCCGGCACTTCCGTGTCTACGGTGGAGGTGCCGGGCAGCCCTGTCCGGGAAAGGCGGCAGGCCATGGCCCGTATGCGAGCGATACTGCGCACCCTCCTGCCGACCGCACGACGGGCTCCCGACGAGCCGCGGAAAGCCCCCGGCGTGCGCCGGCCGCACAACATCTTCGAGGCGGCGGCGACCTACGTGGTCGGCTGTGTGGAAGAGGACCAGGACCAGATCGAGGAGGCCGTCACCTGGGTCCAGCCCGAGGCGCTCTCCTTCGGCATCAACGAGCTGGCCTGCCGGGCCGTGATCGCGCTGGCCCGCGAGCGCGACGAGTCGCCGCGCACCGTGGCCCGGTCGCTGCTCGGCCTGCCCGACTCCTGATCGGTACAGAATCAGCCCCGCCACTTTGTCGCCCGGAGCCTCTCGACGCGCGGGTTACCCACTGGTTAAGGTGCGCCGACGACCAGATGGGGAGGCTGCCGTGGGTGGGACGGACCCTACCGCCGACAACACCGTAGAGGCCGACGGCACCGACGACGCGTTGTACGTGCTGACGGCGGTGCTGCTGACGCCCGCGCAGTACCCGAGCGTCCTGGGCGACGACTACCCGGCGGCATGCGCGGCGCTGGAGCTCGAACCGTACGCCGAGGGGTACGGGCTCGTGCTCGGCCAGGACGGCGCGGGCGCCCGGTGGACCGTGATCGTCGACGACGTGTCGCTCGTCGCGGTGGCCATCGCCTCCTGGGACTGCGGGATGGAGTACGACCTCTCTCCCGACGAGCGCTCGGTCGTGGCCGCGCTCCCCGGCTGGCCTCTCGCCGTGGCCTCGGCCGCTCCCGGCCTTCCGGCCCCGCACGACCCGGAGCCGGAGGAGGGCGACCGTGCCCCGCTGGCCCCGCCGGCCGGCGATGGCTGGGGCCCCGCGCAGCGCCGTCTCGGCGCCGACGAGGTGGCCTTGCAGTGGGCGGCCTGGCGGGCCCAGATGGACGAGAGTGAGGCCGACGGAGCTGACGGCGGCGAGGGCGGCGAGGGCGGGCCGGGCCCCGAGGGTTCCGGCCCGGCCGAGGCGGATGGCGACGGCATCGGCGACCGTCCGCACAGCCCGGTCGACCCGACCGGCCCGACCGGCGGCAACCGTCCGCACAGCCTGAGCGACCCGGCCGACCCCACCGGCGGCGACCGTCCGCACGACCCGTACGACGGTGTCCGCCGCGCCCTCGCCGACCTGCGCGGCTACCTCGAGGAGGCGCCCCCTGTGGGCCGGGTCCGGTCGAGCTTCGCTGCCGGTGGGGCGCGGATGCTCCGCGCGGACGGCCCCGGCTGGTCCCTGGTGGCACGGACCGACGACATGGCCTTCGTCCTGCTGGACGACGAGCCCCGCGAAGTCCTCCCGGTCGCCCGAGGTCCCAAGCTGCCCGCCCTCCTGGAGGCCCTGGAGGCGATGGCGGTACGCCCCTCCTGACCCCGGGAGGCCACATGGGCCGGAGGTCCGAGGTGTGGTCCAGGACCATGGCCGCACGGAAGGGGTGCCCCGCACGATGGGCGGCGCACCCCCGCCCGTTCGTCCCACCGGAGGCCGTCCATGCGCCCGTTCCGAGGCGTTCCGCTGCTCGTCGCGCTCCTGACGGGGCTGACCGTCGTCGGCCCCGCCAATCCGGCGGGGGCCGATCCCGCGCCGCCCGACCCCTGCGCGGCGCGGCACCGGATCCAGGTGCCCGGCGCGGAGCACCAGGAGTCCGTCTGTCTCGGTGATCTGACGACCGCGGGCCTCGCCGGCACGCCGTACACCGACATGGCCGACCAGGCGGGCCTCTCCGCGAAGGGCACCAGGAATCCGTCCGGCGTGCCCGGTATCCAGGTCGACGGCTACTTCCCCGACGACTCTCGTCTCAACGCCACGCACGGCTGGGCCCACGACGCCCAGTTCGTGATCCGGCTGCCCGAGAACTGGAACGGCGGCCTGGTCGTCACCGGCGCTCCCGGCACCCGGCGCCAGTACTCCACCGACGCGCTCATCTCCGACCACGTCCTGGCCCAGGGCTTCGCCTACGCCGCCACCGACAAGGGGAACACCGGGCCGGACTTCTTCACCGACGGACGTGAGGCCGGCGACGCGGTCGCCGAGTGGAACCGCCGGGTGACCGAGCTGACGCGGGCCGCCAAGAAGGCCGTACGGCAGCGTTACGGCCGGGCGCCCCACCGCACGTACATGACGGGCATCTCCAACGCCGGCTATCTGACCCGCTGGCAGCTGGAGAACCGTCCCGAGCTCTACGACGGCGGGGTCGACTGGGAGGGGGTGCTGTGGACGACCCGGGGGCCCAACCTGCTGACGAGTCTGCCCGTGACCGTCGCCCGGTCGCTGGGGCGGGCGTCCGACGAGGACCTGATCGACGCCGGTTTCGCACCGGGCTCACGGTTCCTGTGGCCGTACCACGAGAAGGCGTACTGGGGGCTGACCCAGAAGATCTTCCGGGCCGAGTTCGACCCGTCGTACGACCCGGGCTGCCCTGGTTCCACGGCCGGTTCGACGGTCGAGCAGATCCTGGCCGCCTGCGCCTCGGACGCCTCCTACGACTACACCGACCGTCCCGCGTCCGTGCGCAGGGCGGTCGAGAAGGTCGCGTTGACCGGCCGGATCGGGAAGCCGCTGATCACGCTCCACGGCGACCTCGACACGCTGCTGCCGATCAAGACCGACTCCGATGTGTACGCGCGGATGATCGACGCACGGGGCCGGGGCGGGCTGCACCGTTATTACACGGTCCAGGACGGCACCCACACCGACGGTCTGTACGACACGTACCCGGAGCGGCTGCGTCCGATCCTGCCCTGCTACCGCTCGGCCTTCGTGGCGCTGACGCAGTGGGTCGAGGAGGGTACGGCGCCGCCCGCGGACCGGACGATCGCACGGCCGGCGGGCGGTGACGTGGTCAACTCCTGCGCACTGGAGCGGCGGAGCTGACGCTCAGACCATCTCCAGGGGACGGTGCGGCTCGGCCGGCAGGTCGATCGTGATCGGGTCGCCGGGCCGCACCACACCGCCGGTCAGCACGATGCTCATGATCCCGGCCCGGCGGACGATCTGCCCGTTCTCGTCGCGGCCGAGGACCTGCTTGAGCAGTCCGTGCCGGAAGTTGTCGATCTGGGCGCAGGGGTTGCGCAGTCCCGTGACTTCCACGACCGCTTCGGCGCCGAGACGCAGCCGGGTGCCGGTCGGCAGGGCGAGCAGGTCGATTCCCCGCGTGGTGACGTTCTCGCCGAGGGCGCCCGGGGCGACCTCGAAGCCGGATCCGGCGACCTCGTCGAAGAGCTCCGCGTGGATGAGGTGCACCTGGCGCAGGTTCGGCACCGTCGGGTCCTTGGCCACGCGCGAGCGGTGCTTGACCGTGACGCCCGCGTGGACGTCCCCCTCCACGCCGAGCCCGGCCAGCAGCGTGATGCTGTCCCGGTTCGGCTTGGTGAACGAGTACTCGGCGTTGCTGCTGACCGTCGTGACCGTCCCGCCCATGACGCGGAACTCCCCTCTCCCGAACTGATGATCGCTTCCGACCCTATGCCACGTCTCTCGGCGACCCTCCGCTCAGCGGTTGAGTTCCTTCCGGGAGATCCGGCGCAGCCTGCGCCGCTGGCCCGGGTCCAGCGCCAGGTAGGCCACGGCGGGCACGCCGATCACCACGAGCAGTGACATCCAGAACCCGATCAAGGGCATCAGGAGCAGGCCGACGGCCACTCCTCCGATCACCAGTTTGGTCCGTGCCGTCATGGGTGACGCCTCCTTCTCGGGGCCGGGTACGGAGCTGTCAGGCCGCCGTACGGAGCGGATCGCCGACCTCGTGCAGGTGGCTCAGCGCCTGCCGGTAGGACTCGACGAAACCGGTCTCTGTGTACGGGATACCCAGTGTGCGGCAGTGCGCACGCACGGCGGGCTGCGCGAGGCGAAGATGCGGCCGGGGCATGCTCGGGAAGAGGTGGTGCTCGATCTGGTAGTTCAGCCCGCCGAGGAACCAGTCCGTCAGGGCGCCGGCGCGGATGTTCCGGGAGGTGAGCACCTGCCGGCGCAGATGGCCCCAGCTGTCGCCGTCCGGGTGGGCGTCGGGCATCTCCATGCCCTTGTGGTTGGGGGCGAAGGCCATGCCCAGGTGGAGCCCGAGGAGCATCTGGTGTATCAGGGCGAAGAGCAGCGCCTGGCCTACGGTGAGTGTGCTGAGCAGCAGGGCCGCGTAGCCGGCGACGTGGGCGAGCAGCAGGGCGCCCTCGACGAGCCGCTCGCGCCGGGACCGGTAGGGCCCGTCCTGGGAGAAGAGGGCCTGGAATCCGTACACCTTGAGGGCGATCCCCTCCAGGGTCGTCAGCGGGAAGAACAGCCATGCCTGGTGGCGGGTGAGCCATCCGCGTACGCCGGTCCGGCCGGCCGTCTGGTGCGCGGCGAACACCAGGATGTCGGCCGCCACGTCCGGGTCCTTGTCCAGGTGGTTGGGGTTGGCGTGGTGGCGGTTGTGTTTGTCGTTCCACCATTCCTGGCTCATGCCGAGCAGGAGGTTGGCGTGGACGAGCTGGATGATCCGGTTCCGCCGCCGGTCGCCGCTGATCTGCGCGTGGCCGGCGTCGTGTCCGACGAAGGCGGCGCGGGCGGAGAGCAGCGCGAGGGGGACGGCGAGGAGGAGCGCCCACCAGGACGGGCCGAGCAGGACGAGCCCCGCGGCGACGGCGGCGAGGCCGAGGAGGTTGACGGCCATGCCGCGTGCGTACCAGCCGGCCCGGCGTTCGAGCAGCCCCTGCTCCTTGATGGTGCGCAGGAGTGGTGCGAACTCGCTGCCGCCGCCTCGCTTGGCGGGGGTCCTCCGATCCGGGGCCGTGAGCGTGGCGGTGGGCGCCGCGAGCGTGGCTGTGGCCTGGGGCATGGCGGTCTCCGGTGTCCGTGGGCGAGGCCGGGCGCGGTCCGCCCCGACTTCCTCGAACCTACGGATCGGTGGTGGTGCGCAGCCATGGCGTCACCCCCCGACGTCCTCGGGGGCCTGCCCGGGGGGGGTGGGGCTGCCTCCACCCCCGCCCCCGCCCCACGCCTCCGCCTCATGGTTTCGTCACGGGGTTTCGTCACGGGGCGGAGTGATCCAGGTCACGGGATTTCCATGGGCGGGAGGGAGGTCCGTTCGGGTACCCTCGGCCGCTCGGCCTCCAGTAGTCAAATTTGAGGAATGCGTTGTCGCTGTCGCTGACACCCGATGAACTCGCCCGCCACTCCGCTGTCTTCCTGCCTTCCGATCCGCCCCGCGCCGGGCGGATCGCCTTCTGGTCCCCGGAAGGGACTCCGGACGGAGCCACCCGCGGAGCCCCGGACGGAGGTACGCCGACAGCGGGCGCCGGGCGGACGCACGAACGGCCGACGGAGGCGCCGACTGACGTGTCGATGGACAAGCTGACGGTGGTGGCGGACGACGTCCGTCCGCACACCGTGCCCGCGCTCCTGCTGCCCGTACGGGAGGCCCTCCCGGCCCTCACCCGCGCCCGGTTCTCCACGAAGACCTCCCCCGCGGCCGCCTTCTGGGGCGCCGCCACCCTCTTCGCCCTGCACCTGGCGGCGAAGGGTCTGCTCCTGCCGGGCCTTACCGGCACCGACCGGGACGCCTGGCGCGCCGGTCCGCTGGGCCGCGAGGAACTGGCGGAGCTGCGGGCGCTCGCCGCTTCGATGCCCCCGTCGGCCCACGCCGTACCCCTCGCCCAGGAAGGGGAGTTGCTCCTGCCCGAGCCTGAAGCGCTGCTGCGCGCCTTCGTGGACGCCGTCGTGGACGGCCTGCCGCGTACGCCGGCCGCGCCGCTCGCCGCGGGCGGTCCCGCCTTCGCCGCCGACGCACCGCAGGAGCTGCCGGAGCAACGGGCATGGGCGGCGGACGTGGCGGCGGGCCACGACGCCGGAGTACGTCTCTCGCTGCGCGTCGAACTGCCCGGCCTGACCACACAGGAGGCCCCGGCCTTCCGCGCCGTACTCCAGATGCACAGCGTCAGCGACCCGGCCCTGGTCGCGGACGCGGCCGAGGTCTGGGCCGGATCCGGC
>NZ_JAGGOS010000064.1 GCF_018614205.1 Streptomyces sp. ISL-36
CACTATCGGCCAGGGCCCGGCCGGCCCCGGCCGGTGAGGCCGCTACGGACGCGGCGGTCAGAGCGGCAGCAGGGAGAAGGATGTGCTTGCGGTAGAGGGTCGTCACGTTGGCGCTCCCACGGAGACGAATCACGCAGAAGTAGAACATTCTGCGTATTTGCGAACAGACTCCGCATAGTGTGCGGCGGCTTCACCGCAGGTCGGGGAAGCGCGCCGGGGCTGCCCGCCCGGTCACCCGATGGAACCGAACGGACAGCGGGGCATGGCGGTTCACAGGCGGCCGAGGGCGCTGGTGTTCACGGCGTCGACGACGCCGTCGTGGAGGTGGAGGCCGGCGGGGGCTGCGGCCTGGTGCATTTTTCGCCGCCCGGGAGCAGGGACGGCAGGCAGTTCGCTTCCAGGAAGTGCGGTGTGCCGTCGTCGGCGAGCCGGAAGTTGACCTTGACGATGCCCCGGAGTCCGATGGCGAGGACGATTCCCGGGTCGTCTCACGGGCCTGGTTCCCCGACCTCGGGCCGAATGTTCGCCGGGATCCGGAGTTCGGTGCGGGTTGCGAGATCCTGCTTGAGGCCGAAGTCGAAGAAGGTGTGGCCCCTGCCCCGCGCAGTGGAGGTCGGGGCGTACTGGGCCGTGCCGAGAGCTCCCCCGGAGTCGCCAGTCGGATCTCCTCCGCCACTGGCAACGCGCGAGACCGTCCAGCAGGCGGACCTCCTCAGCATGAGCAGCACTCACCGTCGGGGCGCGTTCCAGGTACCAGTGGCGGGCAACGGGACCTCGGTCCAGTACCAGGCGATAGCGCCCATGCCATCGGGTGCATCGAGGGCGGCCTGGGCGAGTGCCCGGACTTCGGACGGATCGTCCGGTGGCTTCGTTCACGTGAAGTTCTAACGAAGCCAGGGCATCCTGTGCGTGGATCTCTTGGGGGCGGCGGGGTGCCATACCTGAGCCGCACCTGTCCTTGACCNNGGTCAAGGACAGGTGCGGCTCCGTGGTTGAGCCCCCGGGTCCGGCAGTCCCGGGCCTCCCTCCCGCACAGACGTCGATGGGCTCCGATCTCCGCAGGGAGGTCGGAGCCCGTCTTCATTGGGCTACCGAGTTTGCAGTGCGCCGCGGTCGATGAGTCGGGGCATAGGGCAGCCAGTCCCGCTCCAGGCTCGTGGTGCTGGCGGCGCGGACGTCGGCGCGGACCCGCGGGGTGACGTGTTCGACGTCGCCGACCGGGTAGACAGGCGCACCCTGTCGCGGCTTGGCGTTGCCCAGGGCGCGCCCGCGAAAGGGGCGGCAATGACAACGGGCTCAACGCGGGGAACGGAACGGCGTCGCTGGCGTATGTCCCGTCCGGGCAGCCCCGTAGCGGGGGAGAAAGAACACGGAGGCCCTGCTCCTCCTGGGAATGAACCTGGAAGGAGCAGGGCCTCCGGGCAGGGCTCGGCTGCCAATGGGGCGGGAAGGGTCAGGCCAGGTTGATGTTCTCGGCCTGCGGGCCCTTCTGTCCCTGGGTGACGTCGAACGTCACGGTCTGGCCTTCCTGGAGCTCGCGGAAGCCCGAGGAGTTGATCGCGGAGTAGTGGGCGAAGACGTCCGGGCCGCCGCCGTCCTGGGCGATGAAGCCGAAGCCCTTCTCCGCGTTGAACCACTTCACAGTTCCCGTAGCCATGTCTCATGCCTTCCAGTCGATGGACGCCTCCCGCACCCTGCGGAAGGCGGAGGTGATCGCCCTGGTTCCTGCGGCACAGCACAGCAAAAAGCCCACGCCGAGGCGTGGGCAAAGGGAACTTCCGAACCACGACAGCTGACGCAGACGGTACACGCCCGCACATGCTGTCACCACAGGAAACGAGTACACGTCGCGCCTTGGACGGGTGCCGGCAGGCCCGCCGAGGAACGGAAGGCGCGCCCCAGGTCAAGCCGCAGCCGTTGGATTCGCTGACTGGGCGGCGCGGCGGTGTTCGGCGTTGATGCGCTGGGCCTCTTCGAGCTGGTCTTCCAGGATGACGATGCGGCACGCGGCCTCGATGGGCGTGCCCTGGTCGACGGGCTCGCGGGCAGGGCGGCGATACGCAGCTGGTAGCGGGAGTAGCGTCGATGGCCGCCCTGCGAGCGGAGCGGGGTGATCAGGCGGGCGCCTCCGACGGCGCGCAGGCGGCTCGCCGGGATGGCCGTCGGGCGCAAGGACGATCCCGGTGACACCGGCCGACAGCAGCGCGGACACGACGCCTGCCACGAGCGCCCTGCCCGGCAGACCGGCAAACCCGGAACGACCAGGCGCAGCACTCTGCGACCCTGCCGAAGAGGTGCGCGCTTGCGGACCAACCGTCGACGGTTCCTCCTATGCCGCCGTATCCACAGCGACCACGCCACTACCGGCTGCGCCCCCGCGACCCCAGACACATGCCGCAGACGCAGCCGCAGACGCTGACGGATCTACGTCGGATGCGCCCGGTACGCCAGGAGCTGTGTCCGGCGGTGCCGCTACGCCGGCGTCGCAGCCACCCGCCTCACGTGCCTCCCCCAAGAGGTCGTCCTGCGCAGCGGGCCGCGTCGAACTGTGCGGGCCGTCGCCGTCCGACGCAAGCGGGGCTGTCAGAGGTCCGGCTCCCGCACGCCCGGCCGACACGTCGGCACCGGAGCGCCGCTCGGCCTCCACCGCCAGACGCTCACGGACAGCGACCCACGCATCGACTTCGGACCGGTCCCCGCCACACGCCCGGACAAACGCCGCCAGCAGCTCTTCCCGGGGGAGATCACTCCTGTCCAGTACACCGGCCAGTTCAGTACACCGGCCAGCGTGGCACGCGGAAACACATCTCCCGCAGCCTCGGCCGGCGTTCCAGCTCACGGAAACTCAGACCCGCCCCTATCCGTAATGCCGCAGCAACGCCACGAACTGGCCGGCATCCCCCGCCCCCTCGGGCCGCGGCCCTCTCTCCTCCACGCTGCCCCTATGCCTGTGAGTCCCGGATCCGGAGATCACCCGGGCAGCCCAAGGTCGCCAAAAGTTCCACGAGTGCGCCCCGGCGGAGGCGCCGACGTCCCCAGCGGGCAGGACGCGGTGTCGGTAGCCGCGTTGCACGCTGACCGCGTCCTGGCAGTGCGCACGCTTGCCCAACGCGCCGCAGTACTGCCGCGTCTCCCCCACCGAAGCGGTGCCGCACTGGGGAACGACACATCGTCGACGACCCACCCCTCAGGTCGTATCGCCTCACACAACCGCCCGGCGATCCGCCTTCGTACCCGGCAGCAGACCCCACGGCGACCGGTCCACGAACTCCTGCAACGCCTGCATGTTCGCCCGGCAGCCGCTCGGCCCTCGGCTGGATCGACGTGCGACGGCCATCCAGCATCAGACCCCGCAGACAACACCCGCCCCACCGCGCCTGATCCCGCCGGGCATCGACCGGAAACGTCGGCACCGAACTCCGCCAACTCACCCCGGAGCCGTTCCACCTCCCCCAACCTCAGAGCCAGAAAGATGCCCGCCACCAGGCAAAATCACCCGACGTAGCGAAGCACCACGAAGGCCTGTCCGGCCGATCACGCGGAGATCGCCGACCGGATCGCGGGTGATCCAGCAGTCGTTGATGTCGTCGGCCGACTGCAGTCAGGGTGCACGAAGACACTCAACGGCAGGGCCGTATCCTGAGGCAGACGATGCAGGTACTGCCGATGCGTCGCAGCCGCCCGTCGCAGCCGGGCGCCGCCCATTTGCCGGGTATCAGATACCCGGCATACGACCAGGAGTTGACCGGTGATCAGTCTGGCCGCAGTAGGAGGAGTGGCCCTGGTCGAGCTGGGCATGGCCCTGACGCCGGGACCGAACATGATCCACCTCGCCTCTCGCGCGATCACCCAGGGCCGCAGGGCGGGCCTGGTCAGCCTGAGCGGGACCGCCGTGGGATTCCTGTGCTACCTGCTGGCCGCGGCCGCGGGCCTGTCCGCATTGTTCGCCGCCGTGCCACTGGCGTTCACGCTGGTCAAGCTCGCCGGGGCCGCCTACCTGGCCTACCTGGCCTGGGACATGCTCAAGCCCGGTGGCCGCTCGCCCTTCGCCCCGGCCCAGGACCTGCCTCCGGTCTCCGGCGCCCGTCTGTTCTCGACGGGGCTCCTGACCAACCTGCTCAACCCCAAGATCGCTCTCATGTACGCCGCTCTCCTGCCCCAGTTCATGGATCCGCAGGCGGGCCCGGACTGGGCGCAACTGCTCCAGCTCGGTGGTGTGCAGATCATCGTGGGGATCTCCGTGAACGCTCTCATCATGCTGAGCGCAGCACGGGTGTCGGGGTTTTTGGCCGTCCGGCCCCGCGTGATGTCCGCTCAGCGGCTTACGGCAGGCGGATTGCTCGGCTTCTTCGCGCTGCGCACCGCCCTGTCCCGTACGCCTGTCACGGCCTGAGCCATGCCCACACACCTGTGAACCGGTCCCGCGCCCTCCTCTGAACTGGGAACCCGTGAGCCGCGGCACCGGCGGTCCAGCCGGCCGCCTCGGCGCACACCCCGCAGGAACCCGATCCACTGCCCCTTGGCGCTCCCGCTCCTTGACGCGATGGCATGTCCCGGGCAGGGAGGGTGGGCCCGCGGCGGCCGCAGGCCCACCCTCGTTTCGCCTCGCCCTCGAACTCCGGAACGCTGGCCTTGCCGACCCTGACCGCCCTAGCGAACCAGCAACCAGCAACCAGCAACCAGCAACCAGCAACCAGCAAGGGGAACGGCATGGGCGACGGCCACCGGTCAGCCGAAGCTTCGCCTGCGGTCCTCGGTCGACTGCGGGGGGACGCTGCGCAGCCGACGGACAGGGTGCCCGCTCGGCCCGGTCCTGCGTGCACCCTCTTCACAGGACCGGGCTGCAGTCTGGTCAATTTCCGTGGGTTCCACGGCCGGAGCCAGCGCGACCGCGGCGATGACCGCCATCACCACGACGAGGATGATTCCGATACTCACAGACATGAGTCCCGCCTTTCGCCTTGCCCCCTACACCTTGCAACTACTCAGCGTTTCCGATATAGCGCACGGTAAACACAGTGAGTGATAGTGGGGGCGGGTCAGCAGGGCAGGGCACGTTAGTCGCCTTGTCCCCCTCCCGGCTGCTGCTCCGCCCTCACACTGGGGCCAGCCGCCCGCCCACCCGCAGGACGCACCGGTGGGCTCACGGCGGCCGCAGGCCCACTTTCGCTGCAGCCGTTGCAACGCGGAAATCTCGGCGCCATAGGCGCCAGGCGGCGGATGCGGTCGCCTTCTCCGTGGCTTCATGGTGCGGCATACGCCCCCCTGGTGTTCCACTGGATGGAGAGTGAGCCGAGGTGGCGGTGTCCTGTGGCCAAGAGCAATGGTCCATTGTGGCTGAGGAAGTCTCGGGGGATCAGGCGGTGGTGGCGCGCCGCGGGGCCTGGGCAAAGGGCGGCATCATCGCGGGGGCGCTCCTGGTCGCGCTGCTGGTCGTGGTCGGGATCGAAGAAGCCGGCGAGTCCGAGGAGGGACCGACTCCAATGCCGACGCCTACCGTGACGGAGACGGTTACGGAGGATCCCACTGCGTCACCCACGGTGACAGAGACCGTTCCTGCCCCAGTGGAGTCAGAGCCAGTGGCGCCGCCCCCACCCCCACCGCCTCAGACGACAAGTACGCCGCCGGAGCCCGAGCCTGAAGAGACGACGGACGAGATGGCCTATTACGAAGACTGCGATGCCGCAAGGGCAGCGGGGGCTGCGCCACTGCTGCGCGGGGAGCCCGGGTATAGGGATGGGCTTGACCGGGATGGGGATGGCATCGCCTGCGAGGTCTATGTCGGTCCCTGACGTGTCAGTGGCCGTAGCCGGGTTCGCCAGGTTGGGCGATAAAGGCCGTAAAGACGGGCGATCGGCTTCCCCGTCAATTACCCATCCTGCTACGGACGTTGGCGTGTCCGCATCGCCCGGCACGACACTAGAGTGAGACGGTGACCTATCTGCCCGAAGATCCGTCTTCGCTGATCAGCGAAGACGACCGCGACACGGCCGTGCAGCGCCTGCAGGAAGCGTACGCCGAAGGACACCTCGCGCACGAGGAGTTGGAGGAACGCCTCGACCAGGTGCTCACCGCCAAGACGGGCAGCGAAATCGTGTCGGCTCTGGCCTCGCTTCCGGAGGAGAATGCCGGCACCACGTCCACGATTGCCGCCGCCGGCGGACGGATCCGGCGGCGCGGCGCATGGCGGGTACCTAGGATCCTCAAGGTCGAGTCCGCATTCGGAAGGGTGCACCTGGACCTGTCCCGAGCGGTCATCGACCATCCTGTCGTCGACATCGAGCTGCAACTCGGCACCGGCCGGGCAAAGATCACGGTGCCTCGCAACGCGATCGTCGACATCGAGAATCTGCACACCGGGTGGAAAGACACGCTGCACAAGACCCGGCGACGCTCCCGCCCCGATGGGCCCAGGATCCGGATTTCCGGCACCATGGGGTTCGGACGGTTGAAGATCCGCCACGCGCGGCGGTGAGGCCCGTCCGCACCAGGACCACTTGTCCGTTCACTTCTTCCTCTCCGCTCGACTGCTGATGCCGTGACCTCAGTGTGTCGCCAGTTGCTTGGCCAAGGAGGGGCGGTGTCAGCCGCGCCGCAGCCACCGCCGAACGGCCTCGATGACGGCGCCGCGGGCAGCAGCAGTACGGACGCCGCGGTAGGCGAGACGCTGGCAGCCCCTGTAGCGCCAGGGAACTGACCCGACCCAGCCATCCACCGCGCGGAAGTGCCGCAGTGCCTCGCGGTGGCGCCCCTGCTTGGTGAGGCAGTAAGCGACCAAGTGCTGAACGTAGGGCAGAGCGGGGTGCCCGGCGGCGGCCTCCATGTCCGCCAGCGCGGCGTCGACCATGGACCGAGCCTCCCGTGAGCGGAAGTCACGCCTGCTGCCACGGGCCTCATATGTCTCGTACCAGGCGAACAAGGGCAGCGCGGCCATCAGCGTGCCCGCGGGGGCTCCGTCGGCGGCCTGCTCCGCGAACACCCGCGCCTTCTCGTGCGAGCCCCGCCACTTGCCGCTCCAGTACTGCAGCGCGTTGTAGTGAGCCTCGAAGTGGTGCGGTGCGCGCTTGACGATCTCCTCCCAGAGCTCGCGCATCATGTCCTCGTTGTAACCGAGCCCGAGCGCCGGCCAGATCTCCGCGGAGTACGGGCACGGGTCGTCCGGGTTGAGCAGAGCTGCGTCAAAGAGGTTCTGGCGCGCCTTGAACAAGGCACGGTGGAACAGACGGAACCGCCACGACGCGGTCTGATTCGCGTAGCCGCCGCCACGAAGCCGCCATGCGAGGCTCACCTGTGCCCGGGCCCGGACCAGCGCCGCGTCCGGGTCACCCGGACGCGCCCGCTCCCACGCCCGTACCCACAGCGGCCACAGCCAGCCCCCAGCGCACGCCAGCTTCTCGACATAGAAGGCCCGGCGATCCCAGTCCTGCCCGGTCTGCGCCAGCAGCCGCGCGGCGGGCCGCCAGATGCCGACGCCCGCCAGCACGATCGCTCGCCACAGAGCCGGATCGGGCCCGGGGAGCAACCTGCTCTGCGGGCGCAGAGGGAACATTCCGAGGAAGAGAACAGTGCCTGCGATGAGGACGGCTGTACATATGTCGGCGGAAGTCACGCCTGGTCCTGTTCAGTGGAATGGATCATCGAGCAGCGCGTTCCACCGGGTCCGGGCGTCGGGGAGGAGCCATGCATGGGGAACCAGCGGAGTATGCACGAGGCCGGGCCGCCGGAGCAACGGAGTAGGCCCGGAGGGTTCCTGATTGAAGCTGCCTGCGGAACGCGGCTGGCACGCTCTGCGTACTCCCTGGCGCTGCACCAACCGCGACGGCTCCTACGTCAGCCACCACATCCCCGCCGTCGACCGCTGATTCGACCCCTGGAGCCACGCCTCGCCTCACGGCACCCAACCCCGGTGCATGGTACTGAGCGCCCCACGGCACGTCACGACGCCCCGCCCTCGGTCAGACCACGCTGAAGGCGGCGCATCCTGGCGGCTCTACGCCCGACGAGGGTCCGCTATGGCGATCCCATCGAATCGTGGCTCGAGATAGCTCAAGGCTGCCACAGTGACAGGCGCTCTTGAGGGCCGTTGGACGGTGCTGCCTTCCGCGCAACTGCGAGAGCGGGAGCTGACCATGTCGCACGGGAGGCGCGGGGCCGGCCTGCAGCGTGCGCCTGGTTCGAACCTGCACACAGAAACGGGCGCGGGCATGGAGTCGCGGCATTCCGGCCTCCCTCGATTCGCCCGACAGTCCGAAGTTCGGCCATGTTCACGATTGCACGGATCCCCAAGATCATTTTTTTGCATATGCGCGTGCGTTCGCGATCACCGACATCGGTGATCTTCATCCGTTCGAGTGAGTCAACTTAAGAGGGCAGCTGCGGTCCCGGTGGCGATACCTGGTGCGAGCAGCGCCCCCATGCCGGCGGCAGCCACGGCGTGTCCGAGCAAACGGCGGCGGCTGAGGGAAGAGGTCATGCGCCGATCATGAATGGACAACGACACCGGTCCATCCCGCCGTGCCCCAGCCGATCCTGCCGTCGAGGTCGTACTGGTTGACGGGGTCGCCGGGAAGGGCATAGGCGTTGGCGTTGCCGCCCGGAAGAAGATCATCGAGCACGGTGATGGAGCCGGACCGAGAGTCGGGTGTTCCTGGGCGAGCAGTATCTCGCCCAGGAACATGCCCGAATAAGCTAAGCAGTGTCACTGTACGGCTTGCCCTCCGAAGGTGGTCGTCCGTGGACGGAACTCCGCCGCGCGAGAGATCCACCCATTGGCCCCGCAGGTGAATGTGAAACTCCTGCGGACCACCGAAGAGGACTCTTCGCCGCGAGAGGCGGATCTCACGCGAGAGCTCAACCTCAAGTGCCGCCGCCACCCCTTCGAGGCGTACCGCCTGGTCGCTCGAGGTTTGAAAAACCAGCGGGTCGTTGAGTTCACCCCCCCAGCCGATTGAGAAGCCCTCCTGTTCGGTAAGGATCAGGCGCAGAGGGAAGCTGCGATCCCAGGAGAGAGGCAGAGCAATTTCCAGATTACTGTCGCCTCTCAGGGCAGTTCCCAGGTACCAGAAGGCCTCATCCTGGATTATCCCGGGCGGATCAGAACGGGTAAGAATGGAATCGACGGCGTCGATTAGTTCCCGCTCGCTGGCCGTTGGCCGCGTCCTGGTGTTCAGTCGATCATACGTGTGGAGATAAGTCATGGTCTCGCCGCCTCTCAGAACAGAGTGAAGTGGCGCGGCCTGCCCCGCCACTTCCAGCCGATCCGGAATGTCGGCCTCTTGGCAAACACGTTGAAGTTCCAGCCGAACTTGATGCGGCGACCTTGGTGGTTCCACCGTCCGGAAGCCTGACCGTGGATCCGTTGGCCTGCTTTCGCGCGACCGTAGTTCGCAACGCTCATGTTGCCGTACCGATAGCTGTGTCCGCCCCAGCGGCCTGACTGGAGAGCCCTGCTTGCAAAGCGGGCGCTCTTCGCGAGCCGGTAGGCGCGCCATGCGGTGTAAGCAAGGCGAGCTGCCATCAGAGGCTGGGCACCCGGCACAAACATGAGTGCCGTGGAAGCTATGGCCACTTATTCTTCCACGCCCAACGCTTGGCTTTCTTGAAGCCGCAGGAGCCAGCAGATTCGGCCATCGAGGTCGTACTGATTGACCGGGTCGCCTAGCCTCGATCGTTCATGAGTCGCCGTCAGCTTGCTGACGGCGACTCTGTGTCTGTGTGGTGGGGTCGTTTCGGGCTGGGGCAGGTTGAGGGCCCGGCTTTCGCGTCGGGTGGGCGCCGGGTTCCACTTCGCCGGTTGGGTGCTGCGGGTTGTCGGAACGATCGAAGTGGCTGGTCAGCCGGGGTTCGGGAGGCTGCGGAGCCTGCCGATCGCGTCGGTGATGATGTCGGTCCAGGGCCATCGGGCGGTGAAGCGGAGCCAGTGGCGGCGGCCGGGCGCGATGCATCTGCCGACGCTGATGACCTCCCCGGGCTTCGAGGTGATCGGCTCAGGCGGGGCCCGCCGGCTTGCTCCGGGCCTCCTGGACGGGCTGCCGCCCGGCGAAGCAGAACGGGCTCTGTGGTGGCACCGGCACATGAGCGAAGTCCTCAACGGCCTGCCGCCGGACGCTGCGGCGGGGGCGATGCCGCGGCCCGAGTACGCCCCGGCGACCCGAAACCTGGCCGAACGCGAGGCGGCCAAGGCCGCCGAACTCAGCTCAGACCGGCAGGTTCGTCAGCCCGCACACCATCCGCTGGCGCCGGCGCCGCTACCAAAAACGCGGGGTGATGGGAATGGTCGACGGCCGTCAGGCCCCGCGCCGCCCGGTCCTGGGCCAGGTCGACCCGCAGGTCGTGGAAGTCCTGCGACGGCTCATGGACCAGGCCACCGACGGCTCCACCCGCACCGTCAGCTACTACTTCGAACGCGTCGGCTATGCGGTGAAGAAGCTGGAGGGGCCGCCGGTCGAGATGCCCTCACGGGCGACCTTTTACCGCCTGTTCAACCGGCTGGAGGCCGGGCGTCACACGACCGGTTCGGCCCGCACCCGCCGCTCACAGGCCAACCAGCCCGACGGTGTCTTCGACCAGATCACCGTCTGCCGGCCGGGCGAGCTGATGGAGATCGACTCCCCCCCGTTCGACGTGCTGGTGAGGCTGGGGAACGGCGTCGTGGACCGCGCCGAACTCGCCGGCATGGTCGACGGCGCAACGCGGTCCATCACGGCCGCGGTGCTGCGGCCGACCAAGAAGTCGGTGGACGCCGCTTTGCTGCTGGCCCGGTCGGTGACCCCGGCCCCGATGCGGCCGGGCTGGCCGGAGGCTCTGCGGATGGAGCACTCGGTGCTGCCCTACGAACGCCTGCTGTCAGTGGACGAGAGGCTGCAGCACGCTGCCGCGGTCCCGTTGATCATCCCGGAAACGGTCGTGGTCGACGGCGGCAAAGCCTTCTTGTCGCAGAACTTCCATGCCGCCTGCAACGCGTTCGGCACCGACGTGATCCACGCTCCACCCCGCACCCTAACCCACAAGCCCCATATCGAAAGAAAACTGGGCTCGGCAGCCTCACTGTTCGCTCAGTTCCTCTCCGGCTACACCGGACGGTCGACGGAATACCGCGGCCGCAAGGTCGAGGACGAGCCGCTGTTCTCGCTGCACCAGCTCCAGGAACTGCTGGAGCAATGGATCAGCGCCAAGTGGCAGAACAGGCCCCACGACTCCCTACGTGACCCGCTCGCCCCGGGGCGGACGTTCTCCCCGAACGAGAAGTACGCCACCTTGGTGGAGACGGCCGGATTCCTGCCGCTCGCGCTGACCGCGCAGGACTACCTGGAACTGCTGCCGGCCCGCTGGCAGGCCATCAACTCCTACGGCATCAAGATCAATCACCGGATCTACAACTGCGATGAACTCGATGACCTGCGGCGGGAGAAGTCCGGGATCGCTGAGCGGAAGAACCGCTGGGAGGTCCGCCACGACCCCTACGACATACGGCTCGTCTGGCTCCGCAACCACCGCACCGGACATTGGATCACCATCCCCTGGCGGCTGCTGTCCTCCACTGCCACCCCCTTCGGTGAGCTGGCCTGGGGTCACACCGCCCGGGACCTGCGTGAACAGGGCGAGCCGGTCACCGAGGACGCCATCGCTGAGGCGGTCGGCGACCTGCTCGACCGGGCCGCCAGTGGCCCGGCGGAAGAGGCGGCCCCGGCCAAACCGGCCCGAGGCCGCCGCAGTCGGCGTCGCGGCCCGAAGGTCGCCGCCCGCACCCAGGCCACCAGCAATCCCGCCTGGCCACGGCCCGAACCCCCGCCGCCTCCGCCGGTCGAGCCGTCGTCTCCGGTCGAGGACGACGAGGAGGACGACACGGTCGCCGAGGTCGTCCCGCTGAAAGTGTTCGACGCACGCAAGGAGGCACGGAAATGGTGCTGAACGCGCACGAGTTCGGGCTGCCCGAGGACCGGCGGATGCCCACGACCACGCTGGAGGGCTGGCGCCGGTTCGTCGACGAAGACCCGATCGCCTTCGACCTTCTGCCCGAGGACGACTGGAAAGCCCTCGACCCCAGAGCCAGGGACGAGTACGACGAGGGCCGGGTCAACTACCACTCCGAGCTGATCATCGTGGAGACTCCGACCGTTCGCGATGTCCTCCACCAGGGCCGGCTGCTGACTTTGGTCAACCGGCGGGAGATCAGCGCTCGGCGCGGTCTGATCGTCTCCGGGCCCTGGGCAACCGGCAAGTCCACCGCCCTCAAGCAGCTCGGCCGGGCCCACGAACTGCGAGTACGCCAGCGCTTCCCCGACCACGACCGCATCCCGGTCGTCTACGTCTCCGCCCCGCCCAACGGCTCCCCTCGCAAGCTCGCCACCCGCTTCGCGCACTTCCTGGGCCTGCCCATGAAGGCCCGGCACAACGAGATGGACATCGCCGACGCGGTCTGCGAAATCCTCACCGACGCCCGCTGCGACCTGTTCCTGGTCGACGAGATCCACAACATCAACATGGCCACGTCCACTGGCAAGGACCTGTCCGACCATCTGAAGTACTTCGCAGAGCACATCCCCGCCACGTTCATACGCCGGCATCAACGTCCAGCGCGAGGGCCTGTTCACCGGGGTCCGCGGCAAGCAGATCGCCGCCCGCTGCGTGATGAAATACACCGGGAACTTCCCTTGCCAGGCCGAATGGCGCTCGATGGTCGCGCTGATGGAGGACTCACTACGGCTCCACCACCATGAGCCCGGCACGCTGGTCCGGCTGGCGAAGTATCTCCACACCCGCACCGACGGCAGCATCAGCAGCCTGTCCCACCTCGTCCGTGCGGCCGCAATCAGCGCCATCGCCGACGGCAGCGAACGCGTCACCCGCCCACTGCTCAAGTCCATCCCGGTCGATCACAACACCCAGTCCGCCAGCTCCGGCACGGCCGATGCCGAGGACGGCGAGGTCGGGGACGCGGCGTGATCCGCCACCTGCCGCCGCCACGGCTGCGGAGGCTCCCGCACACGCTCACCCCGCTCCACCGTGAAACGTGGGACTCCTACGTCAGCCGGCTCGCGACGGCGAACCGGAGCTCCCACCTCGTACTCCACGAACACATCAACGACCGGCACCGCATACACCCCGCTCCGCTGCCGTTGCTCGACGCCATCAGCCACCTGTCCGGCCACCCCCGCGACCGGCTCCTCAAGGCACTGCCCGACCTGCGGACTTCCGATCTCGTCCGAGGGCTTCCCACCGCCTGCCAGTTACTCGATGACGGCTGGCACGTCCAAGCCGTCTGCACGCTCTGCCTGGCCGCCAAAGGCGTCTTCACTCAGGCCCGCCACTGGGTCCCCAAAAGCACCCGACTCTGTCTCCGTCACGGCCGCTGGACAGACACCTATCACGCGCAGTTCGATGTCCACCTGCTGCCCGAGATCACCCAGGCACAGCGCGACCATCACCACCTCGTCCGGGAACACGGCTGGCAGACCGTCGTGGTCGCCATGCGTCAGGCCACCGGATGGTTCTGGCGATGGTGGGACAGCCGCAGGTTCCACCAGCAGCGCGACCGCAGACTGAAACTCCTCATTCCTCCCGGAGGATCCCCGACTCATCGCCAGCAGCTACCCCGACATCATCGCCCTCACCGGCCTCCTGGCCTCGCCCAAGCTCCGGAACCTGCCCTTCACCGGCCACGACCGGGACTTCCGCGTGTTCATCAGCGAAGTCCGCGCACGAGCGGCCCCCGGCTACCGATACGAAGGCGCCGGCGTCGCCGATCCGCTCGTCCGCTGGATCGAGGAAGAGCGCTACTACCGCACCCTCCCCAATCATCCGTTCCCGATGCCCAACGAAACCCGGACGCACAACCCGGACACGCTGGAAGATCTCACCCGCAGACTCAACGCCATACTCGCTCCCGAATCCGACGACCAGCGCCAGTGCGCTAGCTGCGGCACCCGGTTGAAGGACGCCAACCCGAGGATGCGGTTCTGCTCAACCGTATGCAGATCACGCAACTGGAGGCGCCAACAACGGCAACGCGCACTCCCCGATGCATCCTCCAGCACGAAACAGGCGGAGTGCCCGGTCTGCGGCACCACTTGGATGGCTGGAAGTGACCGACGTAGCGATGCCCGCTACTGCTCACACAGATGCCGAGAAGCGGCCTTCCGCCAGCGCAAGGTCGTCGAGGACGACTGACAGCAGCAGCGGGGCCGGACAGGAACACCCTGCCCGGCCCCGCTGCTCGTCCGTGCGGCTACGCCCACATGCCGACCTCGGACAGCACCCTGCCCCCACGAGCCGTACGGGCGCGGCTCAGTCCGGGTGGGGTGACCGAGCACAGTTCCTCGAGGTTCAACTTGTGGACCTGCGGCCGGTGAACCACACCGTTGCTCCTGCCGCGGTCGCGGCCAGTCCCAGGATGAGGACGGGCAGGCCGGGCCCGGGAAGAACATACATGGCCGCTCCGGCCACGGTGAGCACGGCACCTATCGACATCACCACGATGCCGAAGCGAGACTGAGACACGCTGGCTCCTTATTGCTCGATGACTTTGCTGGAAACGCTTCGGGAAATCAGGGGCGGCTGCCCGGGCCGCCAGAAGGCGGCCCGGGCAGCCTGGTCGGGGCGGGGCTGATCACCTCTGGTGCCGGTGTTCACGCATCATGCGTGCCCGGCTGGCGATCAGTATCCCCAGTAGATCTTCGACGAGTAGACGTACACCCGTCGATAGGTGGTCCACCAGGACGACGTCTCGGAGAACCGGAAGTTGGTGTATGTCTTCCGGTAGGTGATCCGGTCCTGGTACTGCGTCGTGTAGACGGAGACCCATTCGGCGAGCACCTTCTCGCGGCTCCACGAGAGGAGGGTGCAGCGGACACCGCGCTGGGTGCGCCAGCGCCAGCGCTCCTTCCAGCCCACGATCGCCAGGGGCGTCCAGTCTGCGAGCGCGTCCCACATCCAGGAGTACTTCTTGGTGCGCCAGCTGGTGTAGGACCACTTGCCGGACCAGGTGATCTTGATGTCGCTTCGCCAGCCGGTCCACGCGTACCACGGGATCTTACAGGGCAGGCATCCGGAGATGTCCTCGGCGTTGACCGGGTCGGCGCAGACGTAGTCGTAGTTGCTGCAGCTGCCGCCGGCGACCGGGTCGGTCTGCAGGAACCGGCCGGAGGCCGGGTCGTACAGACGCACGCCCATGAGGACGAGGTTGCCGAGGGTGTCGGAGGACCGCTGCTCGCCTCCGAACCAGCTGTAGCGGGCTTCGTCGGTGCCGGTGCGCTTGCCGAACTCGTCCGTGGTCAGGGCCGTTGCGGCCTCCGAGGTGTCGAGCGGCAGTGCGAGCGCGACGTCGCTGTGCAGGTCGACGAACTGCAGGACGACGTCACCGGTCTTGCTTGTGGTGGCGCCGAGGCTGCGTCCGGCGGACTCCACGTTGCGGGTGATGGCACCCGTGGCGGTGTCCTCGACGATCCAGGTCGGCTTGTCGCTGTCGCTGCTGTAGTGGTTGACCTTGGTGGCGGTCGTCACCCAGCTGCCCGTGGCGTTCGACTCGACGGTCCACGAGCGGATCCGGCGGGTGGCGTCGAGCGCCCAGGTCTGGCGCTGGCTGCCCAGCTGCTGCTGCCTCACCAGGTCGTTGAGGTAGTAGCCGAGCGTGCCCTCACTGGGCACCGTGGTGGCCCGGCCGAACGCGTCGTAGGCATAGCCGCTATCGGTGCGGCGGTCCGCGGTGTCGTACGTGCTCGTGACGGTCGTACCGCCCGTGGTCGGGCAGTCGAGGCCAGGAGCGCCGGCGGCCGTCGTGAGGGAGGTGCGGTTGGAGTGCTTGTCCCAGGCGTACGAGCGGCGGGTGCAGACGCTGTCGGCGGTGTCTTCCACCGTCGTCAGCCGGCCTGCCGCGTCATAGCGGTAGGCGCGGTTCGTGTTCTGGCCGGCACCGCCGGCACGGGTGGCCCACTGGTCGTGGGTCGTGACCGTCGCGGCGTCGCTGAGCAGCAGGGCTCCGTCGGAGTCGCGGGTGTAGGCGCGCTCCGTCGGCTTGCCGGCCGGGTCGGTGGACTGGGTCATCGTGTAGCCGCCGGGCAGTTGCTCGGTGGCCACGTTGCCGTCCGCGTCGTACGAGGTACGGAAGGTGCCCGCGACGGAGTCGGTGAGCGAGACGAGCAGTCCGCGCGGCTCGGCCGCGGTGTCGTAGGTGTACGTGACCGTGGAGGGCGCGCCGTCGGTGCTCTTGACCGGCCGGTTGAGCTGGTCGTACTGCACGGACGTGGTGTTGCCGTCGGCGTCGGCGTAGCTCATCTGACGCCCGAGCACGTCGAAGGTACGGGTGATGCTGCCGGCGGTTGTCGAGGTGGTCTTGGTGAGGTGACCGGCCTCCGCGTCGTAGGTGAACGTCTGGTCCGGGATGGCCGTGCCGGCCGTGCCGCTGGTGGTGACCGTCGACTGGCGGCCTGCCGCGTCGTAGGTGGTGACCAGAGTGCGGGTGGCACCGTTGGCGGTTTCCACGACCTTCGCGGGCTGCCCGTAGGCGTTGTACTCGTTGTAGATCACCGGCAGTGCGCCGTTGGTGCCGGCGGCGGCGCCGGCGTAGCGGACCTCACATGCCTGGTCGGCCCACTCGGGGCGGCCCTGGCATGCTCCGGTGCCCGTCGCCGACCAGTAGGTCGTCAGCTGGGTTCCGGGGTCTGTGCCGTTCGACTTGGGCATGAGGGACTTGACCGCACGGCCCTTGTCGTCGAACTCGGTGATACGGGTGATCGCCAGGCCGCCAGGGTCCTGCACGTTCTTCGTCGCGAGGCCCTTGACCCAGTCGTACTCGGTGGTGGTGACGCGGGCGTCGGCCATCTGACCCGGGTAGGTCAGCAGCTCGGCTCCGACGGTCTCCTTGGTGGGCTGGTTGACCACGGTGGCCGAGCCGTCGGTGGGACGGCCGGCGTCGTACGCGGTGGTCGTCCAGGTGCGGCCGGGAGCCGCGGTGCCCGCCGCGAGGAGGACGGTGCCGTCGCCGGCCTTGAGGTCCTTCTCCAGGGTGAGCATGCGCAGCGGACCGCGCGAGTCGGTCGAGCGGGATCCGTCGGCGGCGAAGGTCGTCTCGCTGGCCAGCAGTCGTGCCCGCTGGGCAGATCCGGCCGCGTCCGTCCCCAGGCCGAGCTCGGCGAACCCGGTCCGGTCCTTGGCGGTCAGACCGAGAGCAAGCGCCCGGTTCGCGGCCGAGAGCTCCATCACCGTGTTGCCAAACCGGTCGTACTGGGTGGTGGTGATGTGGTCACCGGGGTTGCGCTGGTTCACCTGACGCCCGGAGGCGTTCAAGTAGACCACTATCGCCCTGGCGTAGTCGGCCCTGGTCAGCTGCGCTCCGTCGGAGGACGAAGGCACCTTGTCGGCGGGGAAGACCGCGGCCGCGTCCGAGGGAGCGTCGTTCTGCCCCCACTTGGCTACATCCGCGGGCCCCATCGCGGCCGGGGCCGTCGTGCCGGTGAGCGGAACGTTGTAGACGACCGTGGAGGTCGCCGTACCGGAGACCTGGTCCTTGGTGCCGGCGACGAGCGTGGATCGCTGCACAGACAGCAGCATGCCGTCCGAGGCGCCGGTCACCGAGGCGACCTTGCCGTAGTTGAACGTCCACGGCAGCTGACCCGGAGGCGTAAGCGACGTCACGCGGCCGGCGGAGTCGTAGGCGTACGCGGTCTTCAGCGCGGGGCTGATCCGCGGATCCCACGCCTGCCGCAGGCGGCCCTGCTCGTCGTAGGCGTAGCGCGCGACCGAGCGGGCGGTGGCGTTCGCGGCGCCCGGATCGGTGGCCCACACCTTGAGTTCGGAGACCTGTCCTGCAATGTCACCGAAAGCACTGGTGGTGGCGGTGGTCGTGGTCGCGTAGACGAAGTCGAGCACCTTGCAGCCACGCGTGGCCGGGGCGGCCTCGCAGGTCGTGGCCGTGGCCGCGCTCGTGGCGCCGATGATGCGCTTGGGGCGGCTGACCCTCTTGCCGTCGATGGTGACGGCCTCGGAGACGATCAGGCTCTCGCCGCCGTCGATGCCGGACTGGACAGAGCTGGAGACCTGCCAGGTCGGGGCGTCCGCAGCGGCCTTCTTGAACGTGGTGACGGAGCCGTCATCTTCCTTCAGGACGAAGGAGGACGAGAAGCCACCGGTCAGCGCGAGTTCCTCGAAGCCGGTCTCCGGGATCCAGCCGTTCTGGGCCTGGTTGGCCGTGAAGTAAACGGACGAGCCGTCGGCAGAGACGAGGTTGAGGGAGGTGTTGGAGGTCTTCTCGATGTGCGAGTACCCCGAGTCCACCTCAGGAGCGACGGTGCCGGATACCCACTCCTTGCCGAAGATCGGAGCCTGGCCCGTCTGCTTGGCGCCCTTGTCCGGCACGCGTGAGGAGGCCGTACGGGTCACCGAGAGGCCCAGCACCTCGGCGTCGGACGCGCCGAGCAAGTAGTCGCCGTTCAGCAGGTTCACCGAGCCGGGACCCACCTGAGAACCGGCGGCACCATCGGCGTTGCGGTCGACGACGACGGGCAGCGGCTGCGTGCTGCCCGCGGCCGCGTTCGGCCCAGTGAAGTCGGCCTTGATCTGGACGCTTCCGTCGGGGTCGACGGTGGTGGTGGCGTTCCAGGTCAGGGCGGCATTCTTGCCGTTCGTCAGCGGCACGGGCCACGCGGCGAGCGGCTGACCGTCCTTGAGGACATCAGCGGCGGGGATCTGAGTCCACGGGTCGGCGTCGGAGCGGCGCCAGGAGAACGAGACGGAGTCGTACTTCCCGGCATCGGCCTCGGCGACGAGCGGCAGACGGCGCGCGGTGCTCTCGCCCTCGCTGGGCTGGACGAAGCCGCCGGGTCCGGCGTGGAAGGTGTACTCCAGGGCCTCGGACTTGTTGTCCGCCTTGTCGACCTGCCGGACCTGGAGGGTGTGGGTGCCGTCCTTGGGCGGGGTGATGCTGATGGCCTTGGCAGCGGTGGTGCCGCCGGTGGTGACCTTGGTCCAGGTCAGGCCGTCAAGGGACCACTCGAGCCAGTTGTGATCGGTGCCGTTCGGGGTGACGGTGAAGGTACCGGCCTGGCCTGCGCCCTTGACCCAGGCGGTGGACGGGTAGTCCGTCGACGTGATGCCGGTGGGGGCGGAGGGCGAGGTGGTGTCGACCGTGAAGGTCTTCCACTCCGACCAGCCGAGGTTGTAGTGGGTGCCGTCGTACGGGCTGCTTCGGAACTTGTACGTCTTGCCGCTCGTCAGCACGCCGGCCGGCACGACGACCGGAGCGGGCTGTCCCGAGGGCACGAACGCCGACCGTAGTACGGCACCGACCTGGGTGTTGGTGACACTGTCGAAGATCTGGTAGGCGCCCTGGATCTTGTCACCGTTGGGGTCGACAAAGGTGTCACGCAGCGTCGGTGTGACGGTGTTGACCACGTAGGCGCCGCCGTAGGAGAAGTACGGCGGGCCCGCCTCCTGCTTCGTCCCCGTACGCGGCCGGTAGTTGTAGGTCACGACCAGCTTGGGCGGGTTGGAGGCGGCGTTGGCGGAGTTGACCCGCTTCCACTGTCCCGTGATGGTCTCGTCGGAGGCGCGCAGGCCCATGTGGGACTTAGCGGCCTTGGCCGAGGCCCACTCCTGCACCATCGTCGTGACGTTGGCGTTGATCCAACCGTCCGGCTGCGTGCTGCAGGAAGCGTTGCCCCTCGTCTCCGAGGACGTGGCCTTCTCGGCGATCCACGACGGCTGGGCCGTCCACCGCGACGAGGTCGTCGCCGCGCCGGTGGACCACACCTCCCACGGCTGGTTGGGGCACGACGAGCCGGTGTAGTTGCCGGAGTGGAAGTTCCACAGCGACAGCTTGGCGTCCATGACCAGCGCGTCGGCGATCGGCGCGGTGTTCCACGAGACGAATGAACGCGCGGTCCGGTACGTTCCGTCGGCGTTCTTCGTGCCCGGGTTGCCCAGGTCCAGCTCGACGTCCGTGGACCAGTCGACCGTCGTGCCCTGCTGTACGTAGGTGTCGAAGACGTTCGACAGCGCCGAGGTGGACGGGTCGACCGTGACCGGGTACTTCGTCGCTGGATCGGCGAGGAAGCCGGCGTCCGGGGTGATGACAAGGTCGACGCCGCCCTTGGTCTTGACGACTTCATGCCGACATTGACCTGGCGCGTGTGCTTGCCGGAGACGGGGTCGACGGTGGCGTCCCACATCACAGGGGCGGGCATGACGGCGGTCTTCTTCGACTTCTTGTCGGTGAACAGCACGCTGCCGTCGGCCTGCTGCTCGGCCTTCAGGCCCTTCGTCCTCAGCGGCAGGGTGTAGGAGAAGCCGTTGGCGGGCTTCTCCTTGACCAGGACGAACTGCTCGAAGCCAGTACGCGTGGCCTCGACTACCACGTCAGCACCCGGCACCGCGTTCTCGTAGGTGGCGCTGGTGCCGTCCAGCTTCGGGGCCGGAAGGCCGCCCCTCCACTGCAGGGTGATCGCGTTGTCGCCTTCACCGAGTGTCACCAGATCGGCTGCGGGGGCGGACTGAGCGGCCTTGAGCGAGGTGGCCTTGGCGCCGGTCTTCCCTGCCAGCTTCAGTCCGGTCGGGTGCGCCTTGGAGACGACCGACCCGTCCGGCGACGTGCCGAGTGTGACGTCGACGTCGCGCCACTGGCCGGTGGCGGTGTCACGGAACCGGATCGGGCCGGCCGCCAGCTCGGTGGTGAGCGAGCCGTTCGGGTTGACCCAGGCCGTCGAGGTCTCGGTGCGCTCCGACAGAGCCTCGACCCGGCGCCCGGACAGCCGTGCCGTGACACGCGCCGACGGGATGTCGGCGGCCGTCGTCGCGGCGGACTGCTTCTGCGGCTGTGTGGAGGGCCGCTCGGCGGGCGCGGCGACGGCTGCTTCCGCGCCGTAGACCGTCGAGACCGACATCAGCAGTGCGATTCCTGCTGCGGCCGCGCGTATGCCTGGCCCCTGGTCGAATCTGGGCCGTTCGCGGAATCCTGATGTGGATTCCGGTTCAGGGATTCTCACATTGCTCCCTATAGGTGTGGTGGTGACTGCGGGACAGAGCCGGAGGGCTCTGCCCCAAAGCCCAGTCCGTGAGGGCCTGGGCGGCTCATGGGGTCCGTCATCGGTTGCTGACCAGTCCTCGGGCATGACGAATCGCCCCTTCGCGGCAGCGGCGGGATGAGGTTGTTGCGGGGCGCCGAATCTATGGTTCGATCAGGCCGGTCCTGATGGCGTAGCGCGTGAGCGCAACGCGGTCGCGCAAGCCGAGCTTCTGCAGGAGGTTGGCCCGATGGCGCTCGACCGTCTTGGCGCTGATGACCAGCATGTCGCCGATCTCCTTCGAACTGTGGCCTTCGGCGACGAGCTTGAGGATCTCCTCCTCACGGTCAGTGATCGCCCGCTCCGGGAGAGCCCGGCCTTCTTCCGCGCGGTCGAGGTACTGGCGGATCAGCGTGCTCTCGACGCCGGGATAGAGGAACGGCTCGTCGCGCATCGCCGCGCGGCACGCTTCCACCAGGTCCCGGTCCGCGACGGACTTCAGCACGTAGCCACAGGCTCCAACCCGCAGAGCCTCGAAGAAGTACTGGTCGTTGTCGTACATGGTCAGGATCAGGATGCGCAGGTCCGGCCGGGTCCTCGAAAGCTCACGCGCGGCCTGCAGCCCTGTCATCTGCGGCATGGCGATGTCGAGAACCGCCAGGTCGACGGGGACCTTCTGGGCGATGGCGACGGCCTCCGCACCGTCACCGACCTCTGCCACGACGTGCAGATCGGGCTCGGAGTCGAGGATCATCCGAACGCCACGACGCACCAGAGCGTGATCGTCGGCGAGCAGAATCCTTCTGGGCCTGTCGGTCACTGCTCCGCCTCCGCCCTTACGGGTACCCTCAAGCGCACGGATGTGCCGCCCTCGGCGTTGGTCTGAAGGGTGAACTGTGCCCCGATCAGGAGAGCACGTTCACGCATACCGTGGATACCGGATCCCTCTGGGGCACCGTGGCAACCGCGCCCGTTGTCACTGATCACCAACTCCACGCCTCCCAAGGTTCCGTGCCGCAGCTCCACGTCGACGCGGTCGGCACCCGAGTGGCGCGCCGCATTGGTCAGGGCCTCCTGTGCCACCCGGTAGATCGCCAGTTCGACCTCCTGTGTCAGGGCCGGAAGCACCGGCTCATTGCGGTGGCCGACTCTGATTCCGGTGGTAGTGAAATCCGCCGCCAAGGCCCGAAGAGCGCTGGTCAGCCCGAGGTCCTCGAGCACCCCGGGGCGCAGTCGGCGAGCGATACGCCGAAGCTCGTCCAGACTCTCCCTGGTCGTCTCCTGTGCGGACCGAAGGTCGTCGCGTAGCTCTGCCGGGGCTCGGTCTGCCAGCCACTTCAACTGGAGCAGGACGGCGGTGAGAGCTTGGCCGACCTCATCGTGGAGTTCCCGTGCGAGATGCCTCCGCTCGGCCTCCTGCGCTGCGGCCACGCGGGCACTGCTGGTGGCTCGTTCGCTCTCCAGCCGGTCGAGCATCGCGTTGAACGTGTGCACCAGCCCGGCCATTTCAGCCGGGCCGACCGCCTCGGCCCGTACGCCCGGCGTCAGCAGATCCGCCTTCACCATCGCCCGCGACAGACGCTTGATCGGGTTCAGCGCGTACCAGAAGAGCAGTGCATTGGCCACGAGCATCGCCAGGACGCCGGCGATCACGACGATGGCTTCTTTAAAGCGGACGGGAGAGGAGACTGTGACCCATGGACTGAGCAGGAGAAGAGTAGCCAGAACCAGGAGGGAGGCGTTCATCACGAAGATCCGCCAGAACAACGACACTGCAACCCCCTCCCCCCCTCGTTCGCTGGCTTCCTCACCGTTGCTGACCGCCATCGCAACGGTGATCAACAGGAATTCTTGGCGATTGCCCCCGGGCCGTCCATACATGCTGGCACCCATGTTTCCGCAGTTGAGAACGGCCCGGTCTGAACCGCCCCGCGGATTGCCCGGTGCAGCGTGGAGAGCGATGGCACTACAGGCGCGTCCGGATTCTCGGCCGCCCGCTGCATCAGCTCGGGTGAACTCGGGAGGCGTTACCGCCCCACAGCGCCAGCAGCCTCTGGATTTCTGTCGTGACCGTGAAGTGCGATGACTCCACCCTGGTGAGACGGTGATCCGCGCGTGCTGCGGCCGGCCACCGCCACACGGTCCGCTCCGACTTCCCCAACGCCTGGGCGGCCAGACATAGGTGAGCGTCTGTCAGCTCACCGCGCCCATCGAGATCCAGCAGCCGGGGCATCGCTGCCGCCCGCCCCGACTGGGGCGGGAACACTGCCGCCGGACCGCCCGCGGGATCCTCGCCACGGCTTCCCGGCATGTGCGGCCCCTCTCCGCCGAGTACCGGACAGCACGGGCTGCCGCCCTGATCCCGGGTGTCCCAGCCCTTCGGTACTCAACTGACCGGAATCGGCATACGACTGACAGCAACCGTCACCATACAGCCGCTCCTTCACGCGAAGCCACCATCGAGGCCGCCAGCTGACCGGGCGCCGGCAGGCCGCGCAGCAGGAGGGCGGCATACCCCCGCGTCCGTCGACTCCGACCCCACCCGGACACGCTCGACTTCGACTGACATCCTGGAAACGATCCTGCGGCGGCGACCGCAGAACCATCCAACTAGCCGATCGGGAAGCGATAGATCATCGACTCACTAGCTTGGAAGCCAAGACGCTCATAAAGCCGGTTCGCTGCGGCACGATCCGGCCGAGAAGTGGGATCCACCGTCCGGGCGCCCGCTTCCCGAGCGATCCGCAAGGCCTCCTGAGTGAGGAGTGCTGCGAGTCCCTGGCCTCTCGCCGCAGTGTCGACAACCACGTCTTCGACGCGCCCCCTCAGCCCGGACGGCAGGGGCAACAGCAGCAAAGTCAGAGTACCGACGATCGCCTCGGACGTCCGGGCGACAAGCACAGTGTTGGCATCACACGACACCATCCGGTCGATCGCCTCGAAATCGAGGGGTTTGGCCGTCGAAGACAGCTGCGGCAAAAGCCGACCGAAGGCCTCGACGAGTTCCTCACTGGCTTCCCGGATGATCTCTACACGGACGTCCATGCCGGGAGCCTATCTATCGACCGAGCCCGCAAGGCACGGATGCGCTGGCGCATTGATCGCCAAGTGCAGCCGCTTCCGACGGGCAGAGCCACTGACCGGCAACGTCAAGTGAGATGACCTCGGAGAAGTGCCGCTGAGGGACAACACCATCTGAGATTCCGACGGGCTCCGTCTCACACGTTCATGCATCAGCCCACGTCACAGCCTCGGTAATAGGCAAGATCAAATGAGACGGGACAACGGCGTCCGAACGCCGATCCACGCCAGCCACCCAGGGCGTCCCGCACTCGGGACACACCACCCGACCCGCCCCGTTGGCTGAGGTCGGTCTCACGCTCGCGGGCCGGGCCGGCGCCCGCCTGATCAGTGTCCTTGGGACGCCGGTCAGCCGCAGCACGGTCCTGCGGATGGTTGACGCGTTGCCCGAGCCGGAACTACCGGCGCCGCGGGTAGTCGGGGTCGACGAGTACGCCACCCGCAAGGGCCGTCACTACGGCACCGTCCTCGTGGACGTCGAGACCCGTCGCCCAGTCGACCTGCTGCCTGACCGGGAGTCATCAAGCCTGGCCGCATGGCTGGCCCAGCGGCCCGGAATCGAGGTCGCGTGCCGGGACCGGACCCCGTTCTTCGCCGAGGGCGCCACCGCCGGAGCACCCCAAGCCGTCCAGGTCGCCGACCGGTGGCACCTGTGGCACAACCTCAGCGAATCCGCTGAGCGAACCGTCGCCCAACACCGCCGTTGCCTGCATGTTCTCGTCCCGGAAGCACCCCCGGACGAGGCCGCCGCACGCGCTCGCGCAGTGGGCTAGCGACAACACGCAGCGTTACCGGTCCGCTGAGTAGGCCCGGAGCGCGGTGCCGGGATTGCTCCCGGTCCGTTTCTCCGGACCTCTCGCCGAACCCGCCGTGCGTCTCTCAACGCAACGGGCTCTCCACGGTTTCTGCCGTCAGACGGGGTTCGCAGGCTGCCATGGGTTGGGGATTGTGCTGGCCCGGTATCGGTAGCGGCTGACCGTGACCGATGCGATCCGGAACAGTTCGATCCCGTCTGCCGCGATGGGTCTCCACCGCCCGGTGGGGGTGGTGAACCGGCGGCGGACGTCGCCCCAACTCCATCGGTGGCGTTCCCGCAGTATGCGGATAAGACGCCACCACACGAAGGCGTCGAGCCTGTCGAAGACATGCTTGGCGACTGCGTGCTTGAAGTAGTTGGCCCAACCGCGCATGAACCGTAGGAAACCGGCTTGAAGTCGGCCTCGAAGATCGGTTCCAGCACCAGCTTCAGCGCCGCCTGAACGACCCGGTCCGCGATCGTCGGGATCCCGAGCTTGCAAACCTTCCCCGAGCCTCCCGGCTTGGGGATACTGCGTTCCCGCACCGGCAGAGGGCGGAACGAGCCATCCTTGAGGGCGTCCCGCATGTCATTCAGGAACCCGGGAACACCGATCGATTCCTCGACGTCTACGGCGGTCAGGCCGTCGACGCCGGGAGTCCGGGCTCCCTGGTTGCCCGCGACCCGGTCGAACGCCACCAACAGCGTCGCCGGGTCGTGCACGAGGTTGAACAGGTCATCGAACCGGCGGCCGGGACCGGCCATCGTCCAACGGTGAAGCTTGGTCTGCATCTCCAGTACCCGGGCCCGAGGGCCCGGAGCTCCGTCATTCGGCGGGGCGTCTTCCGGCATTGCAGCGTCCTTCCCTTCTCGATACCGCTGCCGCCCTTTCCCATGTGGCCGGCTCTCCCGGCCTCGGAGTACTACGGCGGCTCCGCCCCGTCCCGGACCGATCAGCGGTCGATGCGCTCAGCCCCGGCAGCCTGCTGGAGGCAGGTGGCAGGGCGAGGTTCGGGACGGTTCCCGTGTTCACTGTGGTTCGCTCGATGAAGGAGGAGCCCGGCTGTGTCCCTGCGGCATCGCCACGAGTACGCCGCAGGCTTTCCTCGTGGCCTCCGGGCCAGCTTTCGTAGACCGACCCAGGAGTTGTCAGACCACCCGAAAGGATGACCTGCATACGCACCGCTACCGGCCCTGATCCGCCAGGTTCGAGCCGGAGGCACTTTAAGAGCAATACCGGTGACTTTGATGG
>NZ_JAGGOS010000065.1 GCF_018614205.1 Streptomyces sp. ISL-36
CGCCACGACCGCGCCCGCCCCGACGACCTCCGGCAGGTGACCGAAGTGCCTCCCAAGGAGCCCCCGCGCCGCCAGGTGCCCGGCCCCGCCCGGCCCTCGCGTCCCCGGCCCGCCGCCGGCCGCCCCACCCAGCCCGCGCGGCCGGCCCCGCGCCGTACCTCCCGGCCGCCCGTCCGGCCCAAGCCGCGCACCATCCGGCTCGGCAGCCCCAAGCCCCGGCTCCGACTGGTCTCCCTCGGCCTGACCCTCGTGATGGTGGCGTTCGTCGCCCGCCTGCTCCAGGTGCAGGCCGTCGACGCCAGCGCGCTGGCCGCCAAGGCGGAGGCCCACCGCTACCAGGAGTACACGCTCTCCGCGGACCGGGGCGAGATCACCGACCGCGCTGGGATCGCCCTGGCCGCCAGCGTCGACGCGTACGACATCACGGCCGATCCCAAGCTCTTCACACCCGAGGAGAGCAAGCTGCGGGACGCCCCCGAGCAGGCCGCCGCCCTCCTCGCGCCGCTCCTGGGCAAGGAGCCCGCCGAGCTGGCCAAGAAGCTCCGCACCCCCGACTCCCGCTACACCCTGCTCGCCCGCAAGCAGACCCCGCAGGTCTGGAACCAGATCAAGGACCTGAAGAAGGTCTACGAGCAGAAGGCCAAGCCCGCCGAGGGCGGCAACGGGATCAACCTGCTCGGCGGCATCCTCAGCGAGCCCTCCACCAAGCGGGTGTACCCCAACGGGGAGCTCGCCGCCGGAATACTGGGCTACGTCAACGCGGAGGGCCGCGGCGCCGGCGGCCTGGAGTCCATGCTCGACAAGGAGCTGGCGGGCAAGGACGGCAAGATCAGGTTCGCCCAGTCGGGCGGACGGCGGGTCCCCACCGCGGGCTCCGAGGGAAGCCCGGCGGTGCCCGGCTCCGACATCGAGCTGACCATCGACCGGGACATCCAGTGGGCCGCCCAGCAGGCCATCACCGAGCAGGTACGGAAGTCCAGGGCCGACCGCGGGTACGTCATCGTGCAGAACACCAGGACCGGCGAGGTCCTCGCCATGGCCAACGCACCCGGCTTCGACCCCAACGACCTGTCCGCGGCCAACGCCGCGGCCATGGGCAACGCGGCCCTCCAGGACGCCTACGAACCCGGCTCCACCAGCAAGGTCATGTCCATGGCCGCCGTCCTGGAGGAGGGCGTCGCGACCCCCGGCACGCACGTCACCGTCCCCAACCGGCTGCACCGGGGCGACCGTCTCTTCAAGGACGACATCGACCACCGCACCTGGTACCTCACCCTCAACGGCGTCCTCGCCAAGTCCAGCAACATCGGCACGATCCTCGCCACCGGCCAGCTCGGCCGCACCCAGGCCGAGTCGAACCGGGTCCTCCACACGTACCTGCGCAAGTTCGGCATCGGCAGCCCCACCGGGCTCGGCTACCCCGGCGAGACCTCGGGCATCCTGGCCAAGCCCCAGAACTGGTCGACCTCGCAGCAGTACACGATCCCCTTCGGCCAGGGCCTCTCCGTCAACGCCATGCAGGCCGCCTCGGTCTACTCGACCATCGCCAACGGCGGCGTACGGATCGAACCCACGCTCGTCCGCGGCATCAGGGGACCCGACGGACGGTTCACCGCCGCACCCGCGCCGAAACAGACCCGGGTGGTGAGCGAGAAGACGGCCAGAACCCTCGCCCAGATGCTGGAGTCCGTGGTCGGCGACGAGGAGGGCACCGGCACCAGGGCCCGTATCCCCGGCTACCGGGTCGCGGGCAAGACCGGAACCGCCAACCGCGTCGACCCCGAACTCGGCCGCTACAAGGGCTACACCGCCTCCTTCGCGGGCTTCGCGCCCGCGGACGACCCGCAGATCACCGTCTACTGCGCCATCCAGAACCCCACCAAGGGGGACTACTACGGCGGCAAGATCTGCGGACCCATCTACAAGAAGGTCATGGAGTTCGCGCTCAAGACGCTCCACGTCGCCCCGACGGGCAGCGAGCCCGCCCGGATGCCGGTGACCTTCCAGGCCAGTGAGTGACACTCGGGAGCACCAGTGACGACGATCACCCCCGATTCCGGGAACCGGAAATCGAACTCCGCCGACTCCCGGGCCTCTTTTGGCCCCGCGGCGGGTCAGCCCGGTACGCTCACCGCCGTGCCACACGCTGATCAGTACCGAACCACCCCGCCCCGCCCGGAGCAGGCCCGCCCGACACCCCTGGGCGACCTGGCCACCCGGCTCGGGATCGAGACGCCCGGCGGCGGCCGTGTCGACGTATCGGGCATCACCCACGACTCGCGGGCCGTCCGCCCCGGGGACGTGTACGCGGCCCTGCCCGGCGCCCGGCTGCACGGCGCGGACTTCGCCGACCAGGCCGCCGGCCTCGGCGCGGTCGCCGTCCTCACCGACCCGGCGGGCGCCGAGCGCGCCGCCGCGACCGGCCTGCCGGTCCTGGTCGTCGAGGATCCACGCGGCCGCATGGGTGAGCTCGCCGCCGAGATCTACGGCCGGCCCGGCACGGACCTGCTCCAGATCGGCATCACCGGCACCTCCGGCAAGACCACCACGGCCTACCTCGTCGAAGGCGGCCTCAAGGCGGCCGGCCACCGGACCGGGCTCATCGGCACGGTCGAGATGCGGATCGGCGACGAGCGCATCAAGTCGGAGCGCACGACCCCCGAAGCCACCGACCTGCAGGCCCTCTTCGCCGTCATGCGCGAGCGCGGGGTCACCTCGGTCGCCATGGAGGTCTCCAGCCACGCCCTCGTGCTCGGCCGGGTCGACGGCTGCGTCTTCGACGTCGCCGTCTTCAACAACCTCAGCCCGGAGCACATGGAGTTCCACTCCGGCATGGAGGACTACTTCGCCGCCAAGGCGCAGCTGTTCACGCCGGAACGCAGCAAACAGGGCGTGGTGAACCTCGACGACGCCTACGGCCGCAGGCTGGTGAAGGAGGCCTCCGTACCGGTCGTCACCTTCTCCGCCGAGGGCAACCCGGACGCCGACTGGCGCGCCGAGGACGTCGAACTCGGCGCGGTCGGATCGACCTTCACCGTCGTCGGCCCGCAGGGCGAGCGGTTCCCCGCCACCGCCCCGCTCCCCGGCCCGTTCAACGTCGCCAACTCCCTCGCCGCGATCGTCACGCTCGCCGTCGCCGGGCTCGACCCGCGGACCGCCGCCGAGGGGGTCGCCGCCGTCCCCGGCGTGCCGGGCCGCCTGGAGCGCGTCGACGCCGGCCAGCCGTACCTCGCGGTCGTCGACTACGCCCACAAGACCGACGCCGTCGAATCGGTCCTGCGCTCGCTGCGGAAGGTCACCGAGGGCAGGATCCACATCGTGCTCGGCTGCGGCGGCGACCGCGACATCACCAAACGCGGCCCGATGGGCGCCGCCGCGGCGCGCCTCGCCGACACCGCCGTACTGACCTCGGACAACCCCCGCTCCGAGGACCCCCTCGCGATCCTCGCCGCGATGCTCGCGGGCGCCGCCGAAGTGCCCGCGCACGAGCGCGGCGACGTGCTGGTCGACGCCGACCGGGCCGCCGCCGTCGCCGCGGCCGTGGCCCGCGCACAGCCCGGCGACACCGTGCTCGTCGCCGGCAAGGGCCATGAACAGGGCCAGGACATCGCCGGTGTGGTCCGCCCCTTCGACGACCGCCAGGTCCTGCGCGAAGCGATTGAACGCAGCCTCAAGAACAGTCAGGGATAAGTTGTGATCGCCCTCTCCCTCGCCGAGATCACCGAAATCGTCGGCGGGCAGTCGTACGACATACCGGATCCGGCCGTCCTGATCACGGGCCCCGTCGTCATCGACTCCCGTGAGGTGAAGACCGGCAGCCTGTTCGCCGCCTTCGCCGGCGAACAGGTCGACGGCCACGACTACGCGCAACGTGCCGTCGAGGCGGGTGCGGCAGCCGTGCTGGCCGCCCGCCCCGTCGGCGTACCCGCCATCGTCGTGGACGACGTCCAGACGGCGCTCGGCGCCCTCGCCCGCCACGTCGTCGAACGCCTCGGCACCGACGTCGTCGCCCTCACCGGCTCGGCGGGCAAGACCTCCACCAAGGACCTGATCGCCCAGGTCCTGCAGCACCACGGCCCGACCGTGTGGACGCCCGGCTCGCTCAACAACGAGATCGGCCTCCCGCTGACGGCGCTGCGCGCGAGCGACGAGACCCAGCACCTGGTCCTCGAGATGGGCGCCCGCGGCATCGGTCACATCCGCTACCTCACCGGACTGACCCCGCCGCGCATCGGACTCGTCCTGAACGTGGGCACCGCCCACATCGGCGAGTTCGGCGGACGCGAGCAGATCGCCCAGGCCAAGGGCGAACTCGTCGAAGCCCTTCCCTCGGCCGAGAAGGGCGGAGTGGCGGTCCTCAACGCCGACGACCCGCTCGTCCGGGCCATGGCCGCGCGGACCCAGGCGCGCGTGATCCGGTTCGGAGAGGCCGACGACGCCGACGTTCGTGCCGAGAATGTCCGGCTCACAGAGAACGGACAGCCCTCTTTCAGGCTTCACACACCCACCGGGTGCAGTGACGTGACCTTGCGCCTGTACGGTGAGCACCACGTGTCGAACGCGCTCGCCGCGGCCGCCGTCGCCCATGAGCTGGGCATGCCCGTCCACGAGATCGCCACCGCGCTCTCCGAGGCGGGCTCCCTGTCGCGCTGGCGCATGGAGGTCACCGAGCGTCCGGACGGCGTGACGATCGTCAACGACGCCTACAACGCGAACCCCGAGTCCATGCGAGCCGCCCTGCGCGCGCTCGCGGCCATGGGCCGGGCCGCACAGGCCCAGGGGGGCCGCACGTGGGCGGTGCTCGGCAAGATGGCCGAGCTCGGTGACGCATCGCTCGCCGAGCACGACGCGGTCGGACGGCTCGCCGTCCGGCTCAACGTCAGCAAGCTCGTCGCGGTCGGGGACAGGGAAGCGTCCTGGCTGCAACTGGGCGCATATAACGAGGGTTCGTGGGGTGAGGAGTCGGTGCACGTGTCCGACGCGCAGGCGGCGGTCGACCTGTTGCGCAGTGAGCTGCGCCCGGGAGACGTCGTCCTTGTGAAGGCTTCCAGGTCCGTCGGCCTGGAACAGGTCGCCCTGGCCCTCCTCGACTCCGAGAGCGAGGTCTCGGGCCGATGAGGCAGATCCTCTTCGCGGGGGCCATCGGGCTCTTCCTGACCCTGATCGGGACTCCGCTGCTCATCAAGCTGCTTGCCCGCAAGGGGTACGGGCAGTTCATCCGGGACGACGGCCCGCGCGGCCACGCCGGGAAGAAGGGGACGCCCACCATGGGCGGCATCTCCTTCATCCTGGCCACGCTCATCGCGTACGCGCTCGCCAAGGTCATCACCGGTGAAGACCCCACGTACTCCGGTGTGCTGGTCCTCTTCCTGATGGCCGGCATGGGCCTGGTCGGCTTCCTCGACGACTACATCAAGATCGTCAAGCAGCGGTCGCTGGGTCTGCGGGCCAAGGCGAAGATGGCCGGCCAGCTGATCGTCGGCATCGCCTTCGCGGTGCTCGCCCTGCAGTTCGCCGATCTGCGCGGACTGACCCCGGCCTCCACGAAGCTCTCCTTCATCGCCGACTTCGGCTGGTCCATCGGGCCGGTGCTCTTCGTGGTCTGGGCTCTCTTCATGATCCTGGCCATGTCGAACGGCGTGAACCTGACGGACGGTCTGGACGGCCTGGCCACCGGCGCGTCGGTGATGGTCTTCGGCGCGTACACGTTCATCGGGCTGTGGCAGTTCCAGGAGTCCTGCGCCAACGCGATGGACCTGACCAACCCCAACGCCTGCTTCGAGGTGCGCGACCCGCTCGACCTCGCGGTCGTCGCCTCCGCGCTGATGGGTGCCTGCTTCGGCTTCCTGTGGTGGAACACCTCGCCCGCCAAGATCTTCATGGGCGACACCGGTTCGCTGGCCCTCGGCGGCGCGCTCGCCGGTCTCGCCATCTGCTCCCGTACGGAGCTGCTGATCGCCCTGCTCGGCGGCCTGTTCGTGCTGATCACCATGTCGGTGGTCATCCAGGTCGGCTCGTTCAAGATGACCGGCAAGCGCGTCTTCCGGATGGCGCCCCTGCAGCACCACTTCGAGCTCAAGGGGTGGTCCGAAGTCCTCGTGGTGGTCCGGTTCTGGATCATCCAGGGCATGTGCGTGATCGTCGGCCTCGGTCTCTTCTACGCGGGATGGGCATCCGAAAAGTGAGCGATCAGCTGGACTGGCAGGGCAAGAACGTCACCGTCGCCGGGCTCGGGGTGAGCGGCATTCCCGCCGCCCGGGTCCTGCACGGCCTCGGCGCGGTCGTGACCGTCGTCAACGACGGCGACGACGAGCGCTCCCGGGCGCAGGCCGCCGAACTGGAGGCCGAGGGGATCACCGTCCGCCTCGGCGACGGGGCGACCCTGCCGTCCGGCACCGAGCTGATCGTCACCACCCCCGGCTGGCAGCCCGACAAGCCCCTGTTCGCGGCCGCCGCCGAGGCGGGCGTCCCGGTGTGGGGCGACGTCGAGCTGGCCTGGCGGCTCAGGGGCCCGGAAGCGGCGCCCTGGCTCGCGGTCACCGGCACCAACGGCAAGACCACGACCGTACGGATGCTCGCCTCCATCCTGGAGGCGGCCGGGCTGCGGACCGCGGCCGTCGGCAACATCGGCGTCTCGCTCCTCGACGCCGTCCTCGGCGACGAGACGTACGACGTGCTCGCCGTCGAGCTCTCCAGCTACCAGCTCCACTGGGCACCGAGCCTGCGCGCCCATTCGGCCGCCGTGCTCAACCTGGCGCCCGACCACCTCGACTGGCACGGCTCCATGGAGGCGTACGCCGCCGCCAAGGGCCGTATCTACGAGGGCAACACCGTCGCCTGCGTCTACAACGCCGCCGACAAGGCGACCGAGGACCTGGTCCGTGAGGCCGACGTCGAGGAGGGTTGCCGGGCGATCGGCTTCACCCTCGCCACCCCCGGCCCCTCCCAGCTCGGTGTGGTCGAGGGCATCCTCGTCGACCGGGCCTTCGTCGAGAACCGGCAGAAGCAGGCCCAGGAACTCGCCGAGGTCGCCGACGTCCAGCCCCCGGCCCCGCACAACATCGCCAACGCGCTCGCCGCGGCGGCCCTGGCCCGCGCCTTCGGCGTCGAGCCGAAGGCCGTACGGGACGGGCTGCGCGCCTTCCGGCCCGACCCGCACCGGATCGAGCTGGTCGAGGACATCGAGGGCGTGGTGTACGTCGACGACTCCAAGGCCACCAACACCCACGCCGCGGAAGCCTCGTTGGCGGCCTACGACCCGATCGTCTGGATCGCCGGTGGCCTCGCCAAGGGCGCGACCTTCGACGAGCTGGTCCAGAAGTCGGCGGCGCGCCTGCGCGGGGTCGTGCTGATCGGCGCCGACCGTGCGCTGATCCGCGAAGCCCTGGCGCGACACGCCCCCGAGGTCCCGGTGGTGGACCTCGACCGGACCGACACTGGGGCGATGTCTGCGGCGGTCCAGGAGGCGGCTGGGCTCGCCCGGCCGGGTGACACGGTTCTGCTGGCCCCGGCCTGCGCCTCGATGGACATGTTCACCAATTACAACAAGCGTGGCGAGGCGTTCGCGGACGCGGTCCGCGCCCTCGCCGCCACCGGGCGCGCCTGACCTGACCAGCAACAGGTCCGGCGGAGCCGGGCACGACTGGAGGGGACAGCGACCATGCCGAGCAGAACCGCCGGGACTCGTCGGCCCTCCGCCGTACGCGGCGGAGGCCGCGTTCCCGCAGCTTCGCGGGGCCCCCGCGGCGAGGCGGTACGGCGGACGTACGAGCGGGCGCGCCGGGCCTGGGACCGGCCGCTGACGGCGTACTACGTCATCCTCGGCGCGGGGCTGCTCATCACCACGCTCGGCCTCGTGATGGTCTATTCGGCGTCCATGATCACGGCGCTGCGGTACGACCTCGTGCCGTCGTACTTCTTCCGCAAGCAGTTCTTCGCCGCGGTCCTCGGCACCGGCCTGCTCCTGGTGGCCTCCCGGATGCCGGTCAAGCTGCACCGGGCGCTCGCGTACCCGATCCTGGTCGGCGCGGTCTTCCTGATGGTGCTCGTGCAGATCCCGGGGATAGGGCGTGCCGTCGGCGGCAACCAGAACTGGATCTCGCTGGGCGGGCCGTTCATGCTGCAGCCCAGCGAGTTCGGCAAGCTTGCGCTGATCCTGTGGGGGGCCGACCTGCTCGCCCGCAAGCAGGACATGAAACTGCTCACCCAGTGGAAGCACATGCTGGTGCCGCTGGTCCCCGGGGCCTTTCTGCTGCTCGGGCTGATCATGCTCGGCGGCGACATGGGGACGGCGATCGTCCTCACGGCCATCCTCTTCGGCCTGCTGTGGACGGCCGGCGCGCCCACCCGGCTCTTCGTCGGGGTGCTCACCGTCGCGGGAACGATCGGTTTTCTGCTGATCAGGACCAGCGAGAACCGGATGAAGCGATTCGCCTGCATCGGCGCCACCGACCCCGGGGGAGAGGGTGCCCCCTGTCTCCAGGCGGCGCACGGAATCTATGCTCTGGCCTCGGGCGGATGGTTCGGTTCCGGCCTGGGTGCGAGTGTGGAGAAATGGGGTCAACTTCCCGAAGCGCACACCGACTTCATCTTCGCCGTCACCGGGGAGGAACTGGGTCTTGCGGGGACGCTGTCGGTACTCGCCCTGTTCGCGGCTCTAGGCTATGCGGGTATCCGCGTGGCCGGACGCACGGAGGACCCCTTCGTGAGGTACGCCGCGGGAGGTGTGACCACCTGGATCACGGCCCAGGCCGTGGTCAACATCGGTGCGGTGCTCGGCCTGCTGCCGATCGCCGGAGTCCCGCTCCCGCTGTTCTCCTACGGAGGGTCGGCCCTGCTGCCGACCATGTTCGCCGTCGGGCTCCTCATCGCCTTCGCGCGACAGGAACCCGCCGCGAAAGCGGCCTTGGCCATGCGGCGCCCCGGCTGGGGTAGGCGGGCCGGGGTGAGATGGAAGTCGATGCGACGGCGCGTCAAGAAGCGTCCGTCCGGAGAGCGGTGAATTTCGGTGCATGTCGTACTCGCCGGCGGGGGGACCGCCGGCCACATCGAGCCGGCGCTGGCCCTCGCGGACGCCCTGCGCAGGCAGGACCCGAGCGTGGGAATCACGGCGCTCGGCACGGAGAAGGGCCTGGAGACCCGGCTCGTGCCCGAGCGGGGCTACGAGCTGGCCCTCATCCCCGCCGTGCCCCTGCCGCGCAAGCCCACCCCGGAGCTGATCACCGTCCCCGGGCGGCTGCGCGGCACCATCAAGGCAGCCGAGCAGATCCTGGAGCGCACCAAGGCGGACTGCGTGGTCGGCTTCGGTGGCTACGTGGCGCTGCCCGGCTACCTCGCCGCCAAGCGGCTCGGGGTGCCGATCGTCGTGCACGAGGCCAACGCCCGGCCGGGCCTGGCCAACAAGATCGGCTCGCGGTACGCGGCCGGGGTCGGCGTCGCCACGCCGGACTCCAAGCTCCGTAACGCCCGTTACATCGGCATTCCGCTGCGGCACACCATCGCCACCCTCGACCGGGCGCGGGTCCGGCCCGAGGCGCGGGCCGCGTTCGGACTCGACCCGAACCTGCCGACGCTGCTGGTCTCCGGCGGCTCGCAGGGCGCACGCCGGCTCAACGAGGTCATCCAGCAGATCGCTCCGGTGCTCCAGCGCTCGGGCATCCAGATCCTGCACGCGGTCGGCCCGAAGAACGAAGTGCCGCGTGTCGACAACATGCCCGGAATGCCGCCGTACGTGCCGGTACCGTACGTGGACCGGATGGATCTCGCGTACGCCGCCGCCGACATGATGCTCTGCCGCGCGGGCGCGATGACCGTCGCCGAACTCTCCGCCGTCGGGCTGCCCGCCGCCTATGTCCCGCTGCCGATCGGCAACGGGGAACAGCGGCTCAACGCCCAGCCGGTGGTCAAGGCCGGCGGTGGTCTGCTGGTCGACGACGCGGAGCTGACGCCGCAGTGGGTCCAGGGCAACGTCCTGCCCGTGCTCGCCGATCCGCACCGGTTGTACGAGATGTCCCGCGCCGCCGCCGAGTTCGGCCGCAGGGACGCCGACGACCTGCTCGTCGGCATGGTGTACGAGGCGATCGCCGCACGCCGCCAGGCGTAGGCGGGCAGCGGAAGGCAGGGACGCCAGCGTGGCAGCCGGACCGACGACAGCCGAGAAGAGCGGCACGAGCAGGCCCAAGGGTTCGTCGGAGCGGTCGGCCCGGCCGGGCACCCGGAATTCTCGATTCCGGGTGCCCGGTCCGCGTGTGCTGCTGAGCGCCCTCGCGCTGACCGTGCTCGTGGCCGGCGGACTGTGGGCGCTCTACGGCTCCTCCTGGCTGCGTGTGGAACATGTGAAGACTTCCGGCACGCGGGTTCTGACGGTCCGTGAGGTGGAGGCGGTGGCCGCCGTACCGATCGGATCCCCCCTCGTCTCCGTCGACATCGGCGGGATCGAAGCGCGACTGCGGCAGAAACTGCCCCGGATCGACACGGTGGAGGTCGTCCGCTCCTGGCCGCACGGAATCGGTCTGAAAGTGACGGAACGACAGCCGGTTCTGGTAGTGGAAAAGGGCGGAAAGTTCACGGAAGTGGACTCCACGGGAACTCGATTCGCCACGGTGGACAAAGCGCCCCGAGGTGTACCGAAACTCGTCCTGGACATCGGCTCCTCGCCGAGCCTGCGGCGCTTCGACGCCGACCGGCTGATGCGCGAGGCGGTGCGCGCGACGGGCGAACTCCCCGAGAAAGTCGCCCGGAACACTCGTGTCGTCCGCGTCACCTCGTACGACTCCCTCACCCTGGAACTCGACGGGGGCCGCACGGTCTTCTGGGGCAGTGGTGAGGACGGCGCCGTCAAGGCGCGGGTCCTCACGGCGCTGATGAAGGCGATGCCCAAAGCGGGACACTTCGATGTAAGCGCCCCCACAGCCCCCGCCGCGTCCGGGAGTTGACGCCCATCACCGCTGGCCAGCACCCTGGTTGGCCAGGGCTCCGGGTGATCACATAGGGTGAAAAGAAAAACGGGAGGTTCGGCGTGTTCGTTGAACGTGCGCCACTTGTCGACTTAGTGTCCTGTTCGGAAGAGTCCAGCGAACAGAGACACTGGTAACCCTAAACTTCAACGTTAGGGTTTGGGTCGGCGTTTCGGACCGTCCCATCGGCATCCGTCGGCGCAGCGCGACTAGCACCGCGAAGCGACGACACGTAACTCGAGGCGAGAGGCCTTCGACGTGGCAGCACCGCAGAACTACCTCGCAGTCATCAAGGTCATCGGTGTCGGCGGCGGTGGTGTCAATGCCATCAACCGAATGATCGAGGTCGGTCTCAAGGGCGTCGAGTTCATCGCGATCAACACCGACGCGCAAGCGCTGTTGATGAGCGACGCCGACGTCAAGCTCGACGTCGGCCGTGAACTCACCCGCGGCCTCGGGGCCGGGGCGAACCCGGCCGTCGGTCGCAAGGCGGCAGAGGACCACCGTGAGGAGATCGAGGAGGTCCTCAAGGGGGCCGACATGGTCTTCGTCACCGCAGGCGAAGGCGGCGGCACCGGCACCGGCGGCGCACCCGTCGTCGCCAACATCGCACGCTCCCTCGGCGCCCTGACGATCGGTGTGGTCACCCGGCCGTTCACCTTCGAGGGACGCCGTCGGGCCAACCAGGCGGAGGACGGCATCGCCGAGCTCCGCGAAGAGGTCGACACCCTCATCGTCATCCCGAACGACCGGCTGCTCTCGATCTCGGACCGCCAGGTCTCCGTGCTCGACGCCTTCAAGTCGGCCGACCAGGTGCTGCTGAGCGGTGTGCAGGGCATCACCGACCTCATCACCACCCCCGGCCTGATCAACCTCGACTTCGCCGACGTCAAGTCGGTCATGTCCGAGGCCGGTTCGGCCCTCATGGGCATCGGCTCCGCCCGCGGCGACGACCGCGCGGTGGCCGCCGCCGAGATGGCGATCTCCTCGCCGCTCCTCGAGGCGTCCATCGACGGCGCCCGCGGCGTGCTGCTCTCCATCTCCGGCGGCTCGGACCTCGGCCTCTTCGAGATCAACGAGGCCGCGCAGCTGGTGAGCGAGGCCGCCCACCCCGAGGCCAACATCATCTTCGGCGCCGTCATCGACGACGCCCTGGGCGACGAGGTGCGGGTCACGGTCATCGCGGCCGGCTTCGACGGCGGCCAGCCGCCGGCCCGCCGGGACAACATCCTCAGCTCGGCCTCCGCCAAGCGCGAGGAGCCGGCCCCCGCGCCGCGCGTCACCGAGAACCCGCGTCCCCTCGGCGGCCTGGGCACCGTCGCCCCCCGGGACGAGCCGGCCACCCCGGCCGAGTCGGCCCCGGCGGTCAACGAGACCTCGCTGCCGCCGGTCACCCCGCCGGTGGTCCCGCCGGCCCGCCCGTACCCGGACACCGCGGCCGAAGAGCTGGATGTCCCGGACTTCCTGAAGTGATAGACCGGCTGGAGCCCGTGAACGGCGCGCACTTCGCTTTCACCGACAGGTGGGGCGGGGTGAGCGCCGTTCCGTACGAGGAGCTCAACCTCGGCGGCGCGGTCGGGGACGACCCCGAGGCCGTACGGACCAACCGGGCCCGGGCCGCCACCGCTCTGGGACTCGACCCCGGTCGGGTCGTCTGGATGAACCAGGTGCACGGATCCGATGTCGCGGTGGTCGACGGGCCCTGGCCGGCCGACCGGGACATCCCGTCGGTGGACGCGATCGTCACCACCCGGCGCGGACTCGCCCTCGCGGTCCTCACCGCCGACTGCACCCCGGTCCTCCTCGCCGATCCCGTCGCCGGAGTCGTGGCCGCGGCCCACGCCGGACGGCCGGGGATGGTGGCCGGGGTCGTCCCGGCCGCGGTGAAGGCCATGATCGAACTCGGCGCCGACCCCGCCCGGATCAGCGCCCGTACCGGTCCCGCCGTCTGCGGGCGCTGCTACGAAGTGCCGGAGGCGATGCGCGCCGAGGTTGCGGAGACCGAACCGGCGGCCTGGGCCGAGACGAGCTGGGGGACCCCCGCCGTCGACGTCACCGCCGGAGTGCACGCCCAGCTCGAACGGCTCGGTGTCACCGACCGCCGGGCCGGCGAGGTCTGCACCCGCGAGTCGGGCGACCACTACTCGTACCGCCGCGATCGCACCACGGGGCGACTCGCGGGATATGTCTGGTTGGACTGAGAGAGACATGACGGGCATGACGGGCCGCAAGGCCGAACTCGCCGAGAATCTGGCGCGCGTGGAGGAACGTATCGCCGCCGCCTGCTCGGCAGCCGGTCGCAAGCGGGAGGATGTGACCCTCATCGTGGTCACGAAGACCTACCCCGCGAGCGATGTGAGACTCCTTCACGAACTCGGCGTACGGAACGTCGCCGAGAACCGGGACCAGGACGCCGCTCCCAAGGCCGCCGCCTGCGCGGATCTGGACCTCCGCTGGCACTTCGTCGGCCAGTTGCAGACCAACAAGGTCCGATCTGTGACGAGTTATGCGGATGTCGTGCAGTCCGTCGACCGCTTGAAGCTCGTCACCGCTCTGTCGGCGGCGGCGGAGAAGGCCGGGCGCGAGCTCGGCTGTCTCGTCCAGGTCGCGCTCGACGCCGAGTCGGGTGAGCGGGGCGAGCGGGGCGGCGTGGCTCCGGACGGCATCGAGGAGTTGGCGGCGGCCGTGGACGCGGCACCCGGACTGCGGCTCGACGGACTGATGGCCGTCGCGCCGCTCGCCGGTCCGTTCGCGGGGCGGCAACGGGCCGCGTTCGATCGGCTGATGGATTTGTCGACTGTCCTGCGCGCGACCCGTCCGGCTGCGAACATGGTGTCAGCAGGCATGAGTGCGGACCTCGAAGAGGCCGTGGCGGCCGGAGCGACACATGTGCGCATCGGTACGGCGGTACTGGGTGTCCGCCCCAGGCTCGGGTAACGTCGCGAAGCAAGTCGGACCACAGCAGAAAATATGGTCATTTCCGCCAATAGGCGGGCAGACCTCGTGGATCGCGGGCACTTGGTGACGATGCCGATCCACCACAGAGCGGAGGACTCAGAGAATGGCCGGCGCGATGCGCAAGATGGCGGTCTACCTCGGCCTCGTGGAGGACGATGGGTACGACGGCCGGGGATTCGACCCCGACGACGACTTCGAACCCGAGCTGGAACCGGAACCCGAGCGGCGCCACCAGCCTCCGCGTCAGGTGGAGCGCGAGGAGCCGGTGCGGGTGATGCAGCCTCCCGCCCAGCGTGATCGCGAGCGCGAGCCGGTCGCCCATTCCGCCCCGCTATCCGCCGAAAGTGGACGTCCGGCACGAATTGCCCCCGTGGCATCCATCACACCCGAACGTCCGAGCATGGAGAAGAACGCACCCGTGATCATGCCCAAGGTCGTGTCCGAGCGGGAGCCGTACCGCATCACCACGCTGCACCCGCGGACCTACAACGAGGCCCGTACCATCGGGGAACACTTCCGTGAGGGCACCCCGGTGATCATGAACCTCACGGAGATGGACGACACGGACGCGAAGCGACTTGTCGACTTTGCCGCCGGACTCGTCTTCGGGCTCCATGGCAGCATTGAGCGCGTGACGCAGAAGGTGTTCCTGTTGTCGCCTGCTAACGTCGATGTCACGGCGGAGGACAAGGCCCGCATCGCAGAGGGCGGATTCTTCAACCAGAGCTGAGAACACGACACCGGAACGGACCGGCCGCGAGGCCGGTCGAGCGAGAGCACGAGAGCCAGGGGAGAGGGAAGCGCGGGATGGGCGTCGCACTACAAGTGGTCTACATCGCTCTGATGTGCTTCCTCATCGTGCTGATCTTCCGATTGGTCATGGATTACGTCTTCCAGTTCGCCCGGTCATGGCAACCCGGTAAGGCGATGGTGGTCGTTCTGGAGGCCACCTACACTGTCACCGATCCACCGCTCAAGCTTCTGCGGCGGTTCATCCCGCCGTTGCGTCTCGGGGGCGTGGCACTCGACCTGTCCTTCTTCGTTCTGATGATCATCGTCTACATCCTGATCTCCATCGTGAGCAGCTTCGCGAGGTGAATGTGGACGATACGGTCTTGCCGACTGCCGACGACTACGTAGAGGTGAAGAAGAGATGCCGCTGACCCCCGAGGACGTGCGGAACAAGCAGTTCACGACCGTCCGCCTTCGAGAAGGCTATGACGAGGACGAGGTCGATGCCTTCCTCGACGAGGTCGAAGCCGAACTGAACCGCCTGCTCCGCGAGAACGAGGATCTGCGCGCCAAGCTGGCCGCCGCGACGCGTGCCGCCGCGCAGAACCAGCAGCAGGGCATGCGCAAGCCGCCGGAGCAGCAGGATCGTCCCGTCGGTCCCGGCGCCCCCGTGCCCGCCGCCATATCCGGTCCGCCGGTCCAGCAGCAGCCCCCGCAGATGGGCCCGCCGCAGCTGCCGTCCGGTGCCCCGCAGCTCCCTGCCGGCCCCGGTGGCCACGGCCCCGGCCCGATGCAGGGTGGCCCCATGGGCGGCCCCGGTCAGATGCAGGGTGGCCAGATGCAGGGTGGCCAGATGCAGGGCGGCCCGATGCAGGGTGGCCCCATGCAGGGCGGCCCCATGGGTCAGCAGATGGGCGGCCCCATGGGTCACCCCCAGCAGCAGATGCAGCAGCAGCTGCCGCAGCCGGGCCAGGGCCCGGGCGGTGACAGCGCCGCGCGTGTGCTCTCGCTGGCCCAGCAGACGGCCGACCAGGCGATCGCGGAGGCCCGTTCCGAGGCCAACAAGATCGTCGGCGAGGCCCGTTCGCGCGCCGAGGGCCTGGAGCGGGACGCCCGCGCCAAGGCCGACGCGCTGGAGCGGGACGCGCAGGAGAAGCACCGCGTCGCGATGGGCTCGCTGGAGTCCGCCCGCGCCACGCTGGAGCGCAAGGTCGAGGACCTGCGCGGCTTCGAGCGCGAGTACCGCACGCGTCTGAAGTCCTACCTCGAGTCGCAGCTGCGCCAGCTGGAGACCCAGGCCGACGACTCGCTGGCTCCGCCGCGGACGCCGGCCACGGCCTCCCTGCCGCCGTCGCCCTCGATGGCCTCGGCAGGCGCGAGCGCCCCGTCGTACGGCAACGGCACGATGGGCGGCGGGCCGTCCATGGGCGGTGCCCCGTCCTACGGTGGCCAGCAGCAGATGTCTCCGGCGATGACCCAGCCGATGGCACCGGTGCGGCCGCAGGCGCCGCAGCCGATGCAGCAGGCGCCGGCGCCGATGCGTGGCTTCCTGATCGACGAGGACGACAACTGACGGCGGCAGGCCGCGCGATGAGCGCGTAGCCGTCGGCAGGCTGAGGGCCGGGCCCGGGACGAAAGTCCTGGGCCCGGCCCTTTGTCGTGGGCGGGTGGCGCGAGGAAGGCGGGGCGGGCCCCCACTCGCCGGAGGGAGGACGACTCCATGAGCTGAGCTGAGCTGAGCCGAGCTGAGCCGGGCTGAGCCGGGTCGAGCGGAGCCGGGCTGACATGAGCCGAGCCGGGCCGGGCTGACATGAGCCGAGTCGGGCAGGGCCGCCGCCGTGGCGGGAGCCCGGGAAAGCGGAAGGCCCGCCACTGTGGGTGGCGGGCCTTCTCGGTTCCATGACGGTTACGCCTTGCGGAGGCGGAAGGTCAGGGACAGACCCTCGTCCGTGAAGGGGGCGCCGTAGGCGGCATCCGCTTCGCCCGACGCGAAGTCGGTGGCCAGCACCTCGTCCGCGATCAGGTCCCCGTGGTCCGCCAGGGCCGAGGCGACCTCGGCGTCCGTCGACGTCCATCGCAGGGCGATACGGTCCGCCACGTCCAAGCCGCTGTTCTTGCGGGCCTCCTGGATCAGCCGGATCGCGTCGCGTGCCAGGCCCGCCCGCCGGAGCTCCGGAGTGATCTCCAGGTCCAGGGCGACCGTCGCACCCGCGTCCGAGGCCACCGACCAGCCCTCCCGCGGGGTCTCCGTGATGATGACCTCCTCGGGGGTGACGGTGATCGTCTCGCCGTTCACGGTCAGCTCCGCGCTGCCCGTCCGCAGCGCGAGCGACAGCGCCGCCGCGTCCGCCGCCGCGACCGCCTTCGCCACGTCCTGGACGCCCTTGCCGAAGCGCTTGCCCAGCGCGCGGAAGTTCGCCTTCGCCGTGGTGTCGACCAGCGAGCCGCCGACCTCCGACAGCGAGGCCAGCGAGGAGACGTTCAGCTCCTCCGTGATCTGGGCCTGGAGCTCCGGCGAGAGGGCGGCGAAGCCCGTCGCCCCGACCAGGGCCCGGGAGAGCGGCTGGCGGGTCTTCACGCCCGACTCGGCGCGGGTCGCACGGCCGAGCTCGACCAGGCGGCGGACCAGCAGCATCTGCTGGGACAGCTCCGGGTCGATCGCGGACGCGTCGGCCTCGGGCCACGACGAGAGGTGGACCGACTCGGGGGCCTCCGGCGTCACCGGGACCACCAGGTCCTGCCAGACCCGCTCCGTGATGAACGGGGTCAGCGGGGCCATCAGGCGGGTGACGGTCTCCACGACATCGTGGAGGGTGCGCAGGGCCGCCTTGTCGCCCTGCCAGAACCGGCGGCGCGAACGACGCACGTACCAGTTCGACAGGTCGTCGACGAAGCCCGACAGCAGCTTGCCCGCGCGCTGGGTGTCGTAGGCCTCGAGGGACTCCGTCACCTGCTCCACGAGCGTGTTGAGCTCACTCAGCAGCCAGCGGTCCAGGACCGTGCGGTCGGCCGGCGCCGGGTCGGCGGCGGACGGCGCCCAGTTCGACGTACGGGCGTACAGCGCCTGGAAGGCGACCGTGTTCCAGTACGTCAGGAGGGTCTTGCGGACGACCTCCTGGATGGTGCCGTGGCCGACGCGGCGGGCCGCCCACGGGGAGCCGCCGGCCGCCATGAACCAGCGCACCGCGTCGGCGCCGTGCTGGTCCATCAGCGGGATCGGCTGCAGGATGTTGCCCAGGTGCTTGGACATCTTGCGGCCGTCCTCGGCGAGGATGTGACCCAGGCAGACCACGTTCTCGTAACTGGACTTGTCGAAGACGAGCGTGCCGACCGCCATCAGCGTGTAGAACCAGCCGCGCGTCTGGTCGATGGCCTCGGAGATGAACTGGGCCGGGTAGCGGGACTCGAAGAGTTCCTTGTTCTTGTACGGGTAGCCCCACTGCGCGAACGGCATCGAGCCCGAGTCGTACCAGGCGTCGATCACCTCCGGCACGCGCGTCGCCGTCTTCGAGCAGCCCTCCGCCGTGCAGGGGAAGGTGACGTCGTCGATGTACGGGCGGTGCGGGTCGAGCTCCGACTGGTCCGTGCCCGTCAGCTCGGTCAGCTCGGCGCGTGAGCCGACGCACGTGAGGTGGTCGTCCTCGCAGCGCCACAGCGGCAGCGGGGTGCCCCAGTAGCGGCTGCGGGAGAGCGCCCAGTCGATGTTGTTGTTCAGCCAGTCGCCGAAGCGGCCGTGCTTGACCGAGTCCGGGAACCAGTTGGTGTTCTCGTTCTCCTGGAGGAGACGGTCCTTCACGGCGGTCGTCCGGATGTACCAGGACGGCTGCGCGTAGTAGAGCAGGGCCGTGTGGCAGCGCCAGCAGTGCGGGTAGCTGTGCTCGTACGGGACGTGCTTGAAGAGCAGGCCGCGCGCGCCCAGGTCGGCGGTGAGGGCCTCGTCGGCCTTCTTGAAGAAGATGCCGCCGACCAGCGGCACGTCCTCCTCGAAGGTGCCGTCGGGGCGGACCGGGTTCACGACCGGGAGGCCGTAGGCGCGGCAGACCTTGAGGTCGTCCTCACCGAAGGCGGGGGACTGGTGGACCAGACCCGTACCGTCCTCGGTCGTCACGTAGTCGGCGTTGACGACGTAGTGCGCCTCGGAGGGGAAGTCGACGAGGGAGAACGGGCGCTCGTACGCCCAGCGCTCCATCTCGGCGCCCGTGAAGGTCTCGCCGGTGGTCACCCAGCCCTCGCCGAGCGCCTTCTCGACCAGCGGCGCGGCCACGACGAGCTTCTCCTCGCCGTCGGTCGCGACGACATAGGTGACCTCGGGGTGGGCCGCGACCGCCGTGTTGGAGACCAGCGTCCAGGGGGTCGTCGTCCAGACCAGGAGCGCGGCTTGGCCGGCGAGCGGGCCGGAGGTCAGCGGGAAGCGGACGAAGACGGACGGGTCGACGACCGTCTCGTAGCCCTGCGCCAGCTCGTGGTCGGAGAGGCCGGTGCCGCAGCGCGGGCACCAGGGGGCGACGCGGTGGTCCTGGACGAGCAGGCCCTTGTCGAAGATCTGCTTGAGCGACCACCAGACCGACTCGATGTACTCGGGGTCCATCGTCCGGTAGGCGTCGTCGAGGTCGACCCAGTAGCCCATCCGGGTCGTCAGCTCGGCGAACGCGTCGGTGTGGCGGGTCACGGACTCCCGGCACTTGTCGTTGAACTCGGCGATGCCGTACGCCTCGATGTCCTTCTTGCCGGCGAAGCCGAGTTCCTTCTCGACGGCCAGCTCGACCGGCAGGCCGTGGCAGTCCCAGCCGGCCTTGCGGGCGACGTGGTACCCGCGCATGGTCCGGAAGCGGGGGAAGACGTCCTTGAAGACGCGGGCCTCGATGTGGTGGGCGCCGGGCATGCCGTTCGCGGTGGGCGGGCCCTCGTAGAACACCCACTCGGGGCGGCCCTCGGACTGGGCGAGGGTCTTGGCGAAGACCTTGCTCTCGCGCCAGAAATCGAGCACGGCGTGCTCGAGCGCGGGCAGGTCGACCTGGGCGGGCACCTGGCGGTACTGCGGCGGTTTCATCGGCGACTTCCTCCGGCGGACTGCTTCGTTTCCGTCCGGAGGGACGAGAGCGCCGTGCTGCGCGGCTCCCGCGGTACCACCCTCCTTGGCCCCGGGCGTGTGCCCGTGGCCCCCTCATTGGGGTCGCGATGCCGGGTCTAATGGCCGCGGACTATGCCCGCGGCGTTCTTCCGGCGGCTCCGGGGTGATGCTTCACATCGGGCTCGCCCCCGGGCTCTCACCGTCCCCGGGTCGCTCATGGCTGCGTACGACGCTACTCGTCCCCATCCAAGCCTTTCGCTCCGCCCAGTGTACGGGGCGGGGAGCGGGTCGGCAGACCGCTTTTCGGGGGGCGGGCGGGGACGGCGGACGTGACCCGAATGGCCATACGGGCGCGATCGGACTTCGGACGGGCTCGGCGGGGCGGATTACGGGGCGGGGAGCTGGGCACAACGGAGGCAGGCTCGCCTTGCCGGGGGCATGGGCGGGTGCGAACGGCGGCGTGCCCCGTTGCCGCGGGCCTTGGGCCGATTTATCGTCCCAGCACGATTCGCGAGCAAGATCACAAAATGTGAAGGGGCCGCGACATGGTGGCGAAGAAGACCGCCGCGAAGAAGGCTCCGGCCGCCGGTTCCACCGGCAAGGGCGGGTCCGCCAAGGACGTGGCCGGCAAGAAGACGACGGTCGCGAAGAGGGCGGGTACGGCGGCGGCCCCGGCACGCAAGAGCACGGCAACGAAGATCACGGCAACGAAGAGCACGGCGAAGAGCACGACAACGAAGGGCACGGCGAAGAGCACGACAACGAAGGGCGCGGCGGCGACCAGCACGTCGGAGGCCGGCACGTCGGCGAGGAGAGCGGCGGCGAAGAGTACGGCCGGGAGCGCGGCGAAGGAGCCGGCCGCGAAGAAGGCGCCCGCGGGCAAGAAGGCCGCCGCCGGCAAGGCTCCCGCCAAGAAGGCACCGGCGGCGAAGAAGCAATCGGCGGCGAAGAAGGCGCCGGCCGGGAAGGAACCGGCCGCCAAGAAGGAACCGGCAGAGAAGGCGACCCCCGCCGGGAAGGTCGCCGTGAAGAAAGCCCCGGCGGGGAAAGCCGCGGCGAAGAAAACCCCGGCGAAGAAAGCCGTGGTGAAGAAAGCCCCGGCGGAGAAGGCCCCGGCGAAGAAAGCCGCGGTGAAGAAAGCCGTAGCCGCGAAGGCGGCCGCGGTTCCGGCCAAGAAGGCCACAGTCGAGAAGAAGGCCGCTTCCGCGGCGCAGGTGGAGCAGACAGGAGCCATGACGGTGGCAGCGAAGAAGACCGCGGGTGGCGTCACGACGGCCGAGGAAGAGGTCGCGGTTCCTCCGGCCCGTGCCGGAGACCTCGCCGTGCGCCCCGGCGAGGACCCCTGGACCCCGGAGGAGGTCGCCGAGGCGCGCGCCGGGCTGGAGAGCGAGGTGGTCAGGCTCCGGGCCGAGCTGCTCCACTCCCAGGAGGAGCTGACCGGTCTGATGCGGGACCCCGGGGACGGCGCGGGGCACGACGAGGCCGACACCGGCACCAAGAACATCACCCGTGAGCACGAGCTGGCCCTGGCCGCCAACGCCCGCGAGATGCTGGAGCAGACCGAGCACGCCCTGGAGCGGCTGGACGCGGGCACGTACGGCCTCTGCGAGGTCTGCGGCAAGCCCATCGGCAAGGCGCGCATGCAGGCGTTCCCGCGGGCCACACTGTGCGTCGAGGACAAGCAGAAGCAGGAGCGTCGCGGCTGAGAGCCCCGCCCCGGTCCCTGACGGTGCCGTACAGGTGTGCCGTACCCTCGTGCTCAGTCAGGCACCTAGCGTTGAGGGACTCACGTGACAGAGGCGGAGCGCATCATCGGTACGCCCGATTCAGAGGGGGCCGACGAGGCCGCCGCACCGGCCGAGCGGCCGAAGGGGAAGCGCAAGATCCTCGCGCTTCTCCTCGTGGCGCTGTTCGCGTACCTGCTCGACCTCGGCAGCAAGATGCTCGTGGTCGCCAAGCTGGAGGGCCACGAGCCGATCGAGGTCGTCGGGGACCTGCTGAGGTTCCACGCGATCCGGAACCCGGGCGCCGCCTTCGGCATGGGCGAGGCGTTCACGATCATCTTCACCTGTATCGCGGCGACGGTGATCGTCGTGATCGTGCGGCTGGCGCGCAAGCTCTACAGCACGTCGTGGGCGATCGCGCTCGGGCTGCTGCTCGGCGGTGCGCTGGGCAACCTCACCGACCGGATCTTCCGCTCGCCGGGCGTCTTCGAGGGAGCGGTCGTCGACTTCATCGCCCCCGCGCACTTCGCCGTCTTCAACCTCGCCGACTCGGCGATCGTCTGCGGCGGCTTCCTGATCGTGATCCTGTCCTTCCGCGGCCTGGACCCGGACGGAACCGTCCACAAGGACTGAGCGCGGGACGTGGTGTCCGCGGCACAAGGCATACTCGACGGGTGAGTACGAGTCCCGAGATCCGCACGCTGCCCGTTCCCGACGGCCTGGAGGGCGAGCGCGTCGACGCCGCCATCGCCCGTATGTTCGGGTTTTCCCGCACCAAGGCCGCCGAGCTGGCCGCCTCCGGGAAGGTCCAGGTCGACGGCGCCGTCGTCGGCAAGTCCGAGCGGGTCAGCGGTGGCGCTTGGCTCGAGGTCGAGATGCCCGGCGCCCCGGCGCCGGTGCAGATCGTCGCCGAGCCCGTCGAGGGCATGGAGATCGTCCACGACGACGACGACATCGTCGTGATCATGAAGCCGGTCGGTGTGGCCGCGCACCCCAGCCCCGGCTGGACCGGCACCACCGTCATCGGTGGCCTCGCCGCCGCCGGGTACCGCATCTCCACCTCAGGCGCCGCCGAGCGTCAGGGCATCGTCCACCGCCTGGACGTCGGCACGTCCGGGCTGATGGTCGTCGCCAAGTCGGAGCGGGCGTACACCCTGCTCAAGGCGCAGTTCAAGGAGCGGGTGGTCGACAAGCGCTACCACGCGCTGGTGCAGGGACACCCCGATCCGATGAGCGGCACGATCGACGCACCGATCGGGCGCCACCCCCAGCACGACTACAAGTGGGCCGTGACGGCCGAGGGCAAGCCCTCGGTGACGCACTACGACCTCATCGAGGCGTACCGGGCGGCCTCGCTGCTCGACATCAAGCTGGAGACCGGCCGTACGCACCAGATCCGGGTGCACATGTCGGCCCACCGCCACCCCTGCGTCGGCGACCTCACGTACGGGGCCGACCCGACCATGGCGAAGCGGCTGGGGCTGACCCGGCAGTGGCTGCACGCGGTCCGGCTCGGCTTCGAGCACCCCTCGGACGGGCAGTGGGTCGAGTTCGAGAGCACCTACCCGGCGGACCTGCGGAACGCGCTGGACAGGATCGCGGCGGAGAGCGAATGAGCACCGGGTTCTCGGTACGGGAGGCGGTGGGCCCCGAGGACCGCGAGGCGTGCTTCGCGGTCCGCAGGGATGTCTTCGTGGTCGAGCAGCGGGTCCCGCAGGAGATCGAGTACGACCGGTACGACGAGACGGCCGTGCACGTGCTGGCCGTCCGTGAGGACGGGCTGCCGCTCGGCACGGGCCGGCTCCTGCACGGCGCGGACGCGGCCGGCAAGACCGGCGGTGACGAGTCGGTGGGTTCGCTGGGACGGCTCGCCGTCGCCAAGGCTGCGCGCGGGCTCGGCGTCGGCGTGGCGCTCGTCCGCGCCATCGAGGACGCGGCCCGCGAGCGCGGCCTGAAGGCCGTGGACCTGCACGCCCAGACCCATGCCCTCGGCTTCTACGAACGCCTCGGCTACGAGGCGTACGGCCCGGAGTTCCCGGACGCGGGGATCCCGCACCGCGCCATGCGCCGCATGCTCTAGGGGTCTCGCCGATCGCGCCGGGGTCGTGCTTCCCGATCCGGCCTGATCGACAAGGCACCCCCACGAGTCCCGTGCCCCTGCTGCACGGCATGGCACGGCACGCCGCTCGCGAGCGGCGCCGCACGGCGGTTCGGTCCGATTCGCCCCGGCGTGGCAGGGTTGAGGCCCGACCGTCGACCGTGCCGCGAGGCCGGAAGGGCACACCAGTGGATCAATTGGCCCTGCTGTTCCTGCTGTTGCTCGGCGCGCTGCTCACCGTGCCGCTCGGGGACCGGCTCGGGCTGCCGGCTCCGGTGCTCATGACCCTCATCGGGATCGTGCTGGCGTTCCTGCCCTTCGTACCCAACGTCCAGATCCCGCCCGAGTACATCCTTCCGCTCGTCCTCCCGCCGCTCCTCTACGCCTCCGTGCAGCGCACGTCCTGGCGCCAGTTCGCGGCCAACAGGCGGCCCATCTTCCTGCTCGCCGTCGCTCTCGTCTTCGTCACCACCGCGGCCGTCGCCGCCGTGGCGAACGCCCTCCTCCCCGGTCTCCCGATCGCCGCCGCCGTCGCGCTCGGCGCGCTCGTCGCGCCGCCCGACCCGGTCGCCGCGACCGCCGTCGCCGGCTCCCTCGGGCTGCCGCGCCGCCTCGTCTCGATCCTGGAGGGCGAGGGCCTCTTCAACGACGTCACCGCGATCGTGCTCTACCACGTGGCGATCGGCGCGGCCGTCGGCGGCACCTTCTCCTGGGAGGGCGCGGGCGCCGAGCTGGTGCTCTCCGCCGTCGTGGCCGTCGCCGTGGGCCTCGCCCTCGGCTTGATCAGCAACAAGCTCATGGGCCTTCTCGGCGAGGCCACCCTGCAGACCGGTCTCACCCTGCTGGTGCCCTTCGTCGCCTACGTCCTCGCCGAGGAGCTCCGCGGCTCCGGCGTCCTCGCGGTGCTCGTCGTCGCCCTCTACCTCGCCGAACACGCCCTCGACGCCGACGACGTCATGGGCCGGCTCGCCGGGCAGACCTTCTGGCAGATCGTCGACACCCTTGTCACCGGCATCGCCTTCGGGCTCATCGGACTCGAACTCCACAACGTCTTCGGCACCGCCGACGGCCGGATGGGCGAGATGCTCGGCTGGGGCGCGGCGGTGGTGGGCGTGGTCGTCGGCGTCCGGCTGCTGTGGCTGCTCCCCGCCACCTGGCTGGCGAAGCGGCTGCACACCGGCCGCGACTACGCCGAGGAGATCCCCATGAGCTGGCGGGAGACCGTCGTCATGTGGTGGTCCGGGATGCGCGGGGTGGCCTCGGTGGCGCTGGCGCTCGCCATCCCGCTGCGTACGGAGGACGGTTCCCCCTTCCCCGGCCGGGACGAGATCGTCTTCGTCGCCTTCTGCGTGATCATGGCCACGCTGGTCTTCCAGGGCCTCACCCTGCCCTGGCTGGTGAAGCGGCTCGGCGTCCGCGCCGACGCGGACGCCGAGCGCGCCTTCGAACGCGATCTCGCCCTGCGCGCGGCGAAGGCGGCCAAGCGCAGGCTCAAGGAGATCGAGGACGTCGAGGAGCTGCCCGAGGAGGTCCAGGAGCGGCTGCTGCGCGGGGCCTTCGACATCGGTGCACGGATCAGTCCCGACATGCTGGACGAGGAGCGCAGAGCCGCGTTCGTCGAGCGGGCGGGGCGCTTCAAGGCCGTGCAGCGCATCCAGCGGGAGATGATGTCCGCCGCCCGGCACGAGGTGCTGGCGGCACGGAGCGAGCCGGGCGCCGACCCCGAGGTGGTCGACCGGGTGCTGCGGCACCTGGATGTCCGCAGCATGAGGTAACCCGTGACCCCCTCAGCCGCGGCCGGTACGCGGCGGCTCGTCGCCGTCCGTCCGGTACCCGGCCGCGTTGTTGCTGTGCACCTCGGCGGCCCGCGGCGGCGGGGCGTCGAACCGGCTCCGGGAATCCCGCGGCACGGGGGCGGCGTCCGACACCGCGACCCGGGGAAGGGCGTGCGGATGCTCCTCGGCCAGCCAGGCCACGAGCTGCTCCCTGACCGTGCACCGCACGGTCCACACGTCGTCCGCGTCCTTCGCCGTGACCACGGCGCGCACCTGGATCGTGCTGGGCGTGGTGTCCGTGACGGCCAGGCTCCAGTCGCGGCCGTCCCAGGACGGACACTCCGCCAGGATCTCCTTGAGCTTGTCGCGCATCAAGGCGACCGGCGCCGAGTGGTTCAGGTGCAGGAAGACCGTGCCGGTCATCTGGGCGCCGCCGCGGGACCAGTTCTCGAAGGGCTTGCTGGTGAAGTACGAGACCGGCATCGTGATGCGGCGCTCGTCCCAGGTCCGTACCGCGAGGAAGGTCAGGGTGACCTCCTCCACCACGCCCCACTCGCCGTCGACGACGACGGTGTCGCCGAGCCGCACCATGTCGCCGAAGGCGATCTGGAACCCGGCGAAGAGATTGCCGAGGGTGGACTGGGCCGCGATGCCCGCGACGATCCCGATGATGCCCGCGGAGGCGAGCATCGAGGTGCCGACGGTGCGCAGGGCCGGGAAGGTCAGCAGCATGGCCGCCACCGCGACCACGGCGACGACCGCCGTCACGATCCGCATGATCAGGGTGACCTGGGTGCGCACGCGGCGGACGCGGGCCGGGTCGCGGGTGGAGGAGGCGTACCGCGCGAAGCTCGACTCGACCACGGCCGCGGCGATGCGGGTCACCAGCCAGGCGCCGGAGCCGATGAGGACGAGCGAGAGGAACTGGCCTATTCCCGCCGCGTGGTCCTCGACGGTCCGCCACCGGGTCTCGCGGTAGGTGCCGCGCAGGACGGAGGTGAGCAGCACCGCCTGCAGGGGCAGCCGGCAGCGGCGCAGAAGTCCCCACAGCGGGGTGTCGTGGCGGTGGGCGTCGGCCCGGCGCAACAGCACGTCGGCGGCCCAGCCGGCCACCAGGGTGAGCAGTACCGATCCGCCGACGACGAGCAGGGGTCGCAGCGCGCTGTCCATGGACGTGAGGCCTCCGTGTCTCCGACTGGGTGAGCCCGGCTGGCAGGATGGTCCGCATGGACATTATGCTTTTCCACTCGACCTACGGTCTGCGTCCGGCGGTGGAGGCCGCGGCCGAGCGGCTGCGGGACGCCGGGCACCAGGTTCGCGTGCCCGACCTCTTCGGGGGGCAAACCGCGGAGACGGTCGAGGAGGGGATGGAGCTCCAGAAGTCGATCGGCAAGGAGGAGCTGCTGAAGCGGGCGGTCCTCGCCTCCGCGCCCTACTCGGAGCGCGGGCTCGTCTACGCCGGCTTCTCGTTCGGCGCCTCGGTCGCGCAGACCCTGGCCCTGGGTGACGAGAAGGCGCGCGGGCTGCTGCTGCTGCACGGCACCTCGGACATCGCCGAGAGCGCGTCGGTCGACGACCTTCCCGTACAGCTGCACATCGCCGACCCGGACCCCTTCGAGTCGCACGACTGGCTGACGTCCTGGTATCTGCGGATGGGGAAGGCGGGGGCCGATGTGGAGGTCTACCGCTACCCGGGCGCGGGGCACCTGTACACCGACCCGGACCTGCCGGACTGGGACGAGGCCGCCGCCGAGCGGACCTGGTCGATCGCCCTGGGGTTCCTGGAGAGTCTGTAGGACGCACGGAAGGGCGCGGCGGGGGCTCTCCCGCCGCGCCCTTCCTCAGACGATCCGGTGTCAGCCGGCGCGGTACGCGGTCCAGGCGTCGTTCATCCGCGTGACCTGGCCCACGGTGAACTGCGTCATGCACGCGTCGTACGTGTAGTCCATGAAGTTCTTGATCGGGTCCACACCGGGCTTGGACGCGCAGCTGTCACGTCCGACCGGGCACTCGTACGCCGGGCTCTTCTCGGCCGGCGTGTCGCTGACGTAGTCACCGTTTCCGTTGCAGCCGCCCTGGAACGTGTGGTACAGCCCCAGCCAGTGACCGACCTCGTGGGTGGCGGTGTCACCCTCGTCGTAGTTGGTCGCCGAGCCGCCCGGCAGCGAGGAGTCGAGGACGACGACACCGTCCATGGACGGGTTGGAGTTGTACGAGGACGGGAAGGTCGCCCAGCCGAGCAGGCCGCCGCCGAGGTTGGCGGTGTAGAAGTTCAGCGCGCCCGCGCCGCCCTTGCGGAGCGTCTGCTTCATCTGCTTCTCGGCGGTGGAGCCGGAGGTCAGGTTGTACCAGGTCGCGTTGTCCGTGTAATCGGTCGAGGCAAGGGTGAACTGGAAGTTGGTGTTCACGTTGCCGGTGCCCTGGCCGCCGTAGGCCGCGTTCAGGACGGACATCTGGTTGTTGATGTCGGTGGCGCTGAGCTTGCCCGTGGTGCCGCTGTGGACGACGTGGAAGTAGACCGGGATGTTCACCACGGCGGCGGTGGCGTTCATGCCGCTCGCGCGGGCCGAGTCCAGTCTCTTCTTCAGGTCCGCGTCCATGGCCTTGGCCTGGGCGGCGGAGACCTCGTTCGGCTCGTGGCCGTGCTCGTCGGCGCCGCGGGACTTACGGGCGCCGGAGAGGACGTCCGTACCGTCCGCGCACTCCTCGGCGGAGAGGCCGGCGGCGGACGTGGTGACCGGGGCGGCCGACGGGGCGGAGAGCGGGGCCAGGGCCAGGGTTCCGGCCATGACGGCGGTGCCGAGCATACGACGTGACATACGCGGCGATATACGGGTAAGAGCACGCATGGTGACTCCTCGCGGGGGGTTGTGGAGAGGAACTTCCTCGCCACCGCGGGGAGATTACGGGTCCATGTCAGACGTTGATGAGGATCGATCAAGCCCAATCATTCGTCGGGCAAATGGGGACATCGAGAAGAAAAACTTGTGCGCGTTCCGGAGTTTGAGACGTGGACGTAACGAACGGAGGGCCGAAGGCGGGTGGTGTGTCCGGATTCGATCTCTCGAATCGGCCACCCGCCCCGGCGATGTGATCTTCCGTTAACAAACTTGATCATGGCCGAATGTCGACCATGAGGTCACGTCAGTGAACCGGCTGGTACACCCGCTCGACACGCTGCGTTCCGCTGAGCGTCCGGTACGAGCGGGCCCAGGCGGTCGTGGCGTCCGCCCTCGCCTTGTCGGAGACCGTGTAGTAGTCCATCTGAGAGCGCTCCGCGGTCACGTCGAGCACGCCGTAGCCGTGGTGGTCCATGTCCACCCACTTCACATGGCGGTTGGCGGCCTTGACCGCTCCGGCCGCCACCACCGAGACCGTGCCCGGCGCCACATGGAGGATGTCGTCGAGGTTGTCCGAGGTCACCGAGGTCACCACGAACTCGGTCGCGGCCGACGGCGACAGCGGATACGTCGCCGCCTTCACCGGTACGTCGTTGGCCCAGGCCATGTGGATGTCACCGGTCAGGAAGACGGTGTTCCGGACCGATCGCCCGGTCAGATGATCGAGCAGCTCCCTGCGGTCGTCCGTGTACCCGTCCCACTGGTCGACGTTGACCGCCAGCCCCTCCTTCGGCAGGCCGAGCAACTCGGCCAGCGGAGCGAGCAGATGGGCCGGCAGGGCGCCGAAGGCGACCGGCGAGATCATCACCGAGGTGCCGACCAGCTTCCAGGTCGCGTCGGAGCCCGCGAGGCCCGACTTCAGCCAGTCCAGCTGGGCACGGCCGGTGAGCGTGCGCTCCGGGTCGTCGACCGCGCCGTTGCCGATGCCCGCCTGCTGGGAGCGGAAGGACCGCAGGTCCAGCAGGTGCAGATCGGCCAGCTTGCCGAAGCGCAGCCTCCGGTAGACCGTGCCCTCGGTCGAGGCGCGGACCGGCATCCACTCGAAGTACGCCTGCTTGGCGGCGGCGACCCGGGCCGCCCACTCGCCCTCGGCGCCCGGCGTGTGGTTCTCCGCCCCGCCCGACCAGGCGTCGTTGGCGAACTCGTGGTCGTCCCAGATCGCGATCACCGGATGCGCGGCGTGCAGCGCCTGCAGGTCGGCGTCCGTCTTGTACTTGCCGTGCCGCGTGCGGTAGTCGGAGAGCGAGACGATCTCGTGGGCCGGCTCGTGCGGCCGGACGGTGTACTTCGCCGCGGGATAGCCGCCGGTGGCGTACTCGTAGAGGTAGTCGCCGAGGTGCAGGACGGCGTCCAGGTCCGCGCGGGCCGCGAGGTGACGGTAGGCGGAGAAGTAGCCGGACTCCCAGTTGGCGCAGGAGACGACGCCGAAACGGATGCCGGGTGTGGCGGCGTCGGTGGCCGGAGCGGTGCGGGTGCGGCCGACGGAGGAGACGGTGGTGCCGACCGTGAAGCGGTACCAATAGGTGGTCGAGGGGCGCAGGCCCCGCACGTCCACCTTGACGGTGTGGTCGGACGCGGCGGTCGCGGTGGTGGCCCCGCGGGCCACGGTCCGGGCGAAGGCGCGGTCCTCGGCGATCTCCCAGCCGACCGCGGCATCGGCTCCCCGCCGGGAACCGGGAACCGCGTCGGGGGTGGGAGTGACGCGCGTCCAGAGCAGGACGCCGTCGGGCAGCGGGTCGCCGGAGGCGACGCCGTGGAGGAATGCGGGGGCCTCGGTGCCCGCGAGGGCGGGGGAGGCCGTGCCCACCAGCGCCGGGGTGGCGACGGCCGTGACGGCTGCGGCCTTCACGACCGTACGGCGGGTGGGGGCAGAGGATATGAGTCGACTGGTCACGGCCAGTCAGATTACTGATCAGTATGACGAACAGGCAGGCGAAAACCGGAAAGTTCGCGGCCCGGACGTCAGGAGCCACCGGAAGTCCGCCTGGTGAGTCCGGAGCCCCCGGGAGTCCGCCGGTCCCGGAAGTCCGCCGGCCCCGTGAGTCCACAGCCCCCGGGAGTCCGCCGGTCCCGGAAGTCCGCCGGCCCCGTGAGTCCACAGCCCCCGGGAGTCCGCCGGCCCCGGGTGAGGCGGGCTCACCGGGGGCCGGGGACTCCGGACACCTCTCAGCCCTTGAGCGCCGGGGTGATGGCGGCGTTGAACTCCTCCACCGACATCGGCGGGCTGTCGGTGCCCTTGGCGGTCAGCGTCTTGCCGTCCATCTTCAGCGTCGGCGTCCCCGTCACGCCGCTGGCGTCGAAGGCCGCGGACATCTTCATCGCCCAGGCGTCGAAGGTGCCGTTCTCCACGTTCTTCTTGAACGCCGCGTTGCCCTTCAGCGCCGGGACCGAGTTCGCGACCTCCAGCAGGTAGGAGTCCTTGGCGAACTTGTCCTGGCTCTCCTCCGGGTGGAACTGCGGGGAGTAGAGCGCCGCCTTGTACTTCATGAACGCCTCGGGGCTCACATCGAGCGCCGCGCCGAGGGCGGACAGGGCGTTCTTCGACCCCTCGCCCTGGGTGGCGTTGTCGATGAAGGTCGCACCGATGTACTTGATCTTGTACTTGCCGGCCTCGACGTCCTTCTCGACCGTCGCGCCGACCTGCTGCTCGAACGTCGCGCAGACCGGGCAGCGCGAGTCCTCGTACAGCTCCAGCGTCTTCTTCGCGATCGGCTTGCCGATGACCACCGTCGTGCCGTTCGTGCCCTCGGTGTTCTTGGGCGCGGTGACGTTCGACTCCTTGGCCATCGCCTCCCAGTGGGACGGCTTGTTGGCCTGGACGACGGCGTAACCGATGCCGCCGGCGACCGCCAGAACGGCGACGGCCGAGACACCGACGATCACCTGGCGGCGGGCCTTGTCCTTCTTGGCCTGGCGCTCGCGCTCGATGCGCAGCCGCTCGCGGGCGGCCGCCTTGTTGGCCTGGCTGTTGCGTGCACTCATGGTCGTGATCTCCGTGGGACGAACCGACGCGCGGGGGCGTCGGAGGCAGAAAGGGAAGGAAGCTGCGGTGCTCAGACGAGGGCGAAGCCCGAGCGCGGCGGTCCCCGCCGTCCGACGGAGTGCACGAGAAGACGGGTACGGGACCGGCGCGGCCGCTCCGAAGGACGCCCTCCGCGCCCCCGCGCCGGGCGCGGGGCGCCGCACAGCGCGGACAGGAGCAGCAGCGGCCGGAACGCGAACGCCGCCACCGCGCCGATCAGCCGGGCCAGCGCCCGCTCGCCGTGGAGCAGCCAGGCCGCCGCGCACAGCCCCACCGACACATGGGCCGCGAGCAGCAGCCACGGCAGGGCCGGGTCGGAGGAGTTCAGCAGCGCCACCGCGCCCCCGTGCTCGGGGACGGCCACCCCCGGAAGCGGGGCGCCGATCGCGCCGCCGCACAGCACGTCCACGCCCACCGCGCGCAGCGATCCGGCGACCGGTCCGCCGGACGGGCCGTAACAGACCGTCTGGCCGGTCGTGAAGACCGTGTCGGCCGCCAGCTCCAGCGGCACGAGCAGCCCGGCGATCGGGCCGAAGCCGCGCTCGCGGCCGGCCAGCGCGTACGCCACGGCGAACACGCCGGCCGAGAGGAGCCCCACCGTCAGCAGCGGCAGCGGCACCCGGGAGAGCAGCACATGGGAGCCGGCGGACAGCGTCACGACCAGTGCCGTGAAGAGCGCCGCCCGCAGCCCCCTGAGCCGCGTCCCTGATATGTCCATAGCGCTGGAGAGTGTGCCATGCCTTCCTGTAGGACCCCTCTGAAGGGGCGCCCCTGGACCGGCCTACAGGCCGGGGATCCGGCCGTTGCGGAACAGGTCGACGAAGATCTGGTGGTCGGCACGCGCGCGTGCGCCGTAACGGTGCGCGAAGTCGACGAGCAGCTCCGCGAAGCCCTCCTCGTCGGCCGCGATGGCCGCGTCGATGGCCCGCTCGGTCGAGAACGGCACCAGGGAGTGGCCGCTTGAGTCGTCCGCGGCCGCGTGCATCGTCGCCGTCGCCCGGCCGAGGTCGGCCACGGTCGCAGCGATCTCCTCCGAGTCGTCGATGTCCGACCAGTCCAGGTCCACCGCGTACGGCGAGACCTCCGCGACCAGCTGCCCCGAGCCGTCGAGCTCGGTCCAGCCCAGCCACGGGTCCGCGTGCGCCTGCAGCGCCCGCTGGGAGATGACCGTGCGGTGGCCCTCGTGCTGGAAGTACTCCCGTACCGCCGCGTCCGTCACATGGCGCGACACCGCCGGGGTCTGCGCCTGCTTGAGGTAGATCACGACGTCGTTCTCGAGGGCGTCGCTGTTGCCCTCCAGAAGGATGTTGTACGAGGGGAGGCCGGCCGAGCCGATGCCGACGCCCCGCCGTCCGACCACGTCCTTGACCCGGTACGAGTCCGGGCGGGTCAGGCTCGACTCCGGCAGGGTCTCCAGGTAGCCGTCGAAGGCCGCCAGGACCTTGTAGCGGGTGGCCGCGTCCAGCTCGATGGCGCCGCCGCCCGAGGAGAAGCGGCGCTCGAAGTCGCGGATCTCGGTCATCGAGTCCAGGAGCCCGAAGCGGGTCATGCCGCGGGCGTCGCGCAGGGCGTCCAGGAGCGGCCCCTCGGCCGTGTCCAGGGTGAAGGGCGGGACCTCGTCGTCCTTGGCGCCGGTCGCCAGGGCGTGGATGCGCTCCCGGTAGGCGGCGGCGTAGATCCGTACCAGCTCCGTGATCTGCTCGTCACCGAGCGCCTTGGTGTAGCCGATCAGCGCGAGGGAGGCGGAGAGCCGCTTGAGGTCCCAGGTGAAGGGGCCGACGTACGCCTCGTCGAAGTCGTTGACGTTGAAGATCAGCCGACCGGTGGCGTCCATGTACGTGCCGAAGTTCTCGGCGTGCAGGTCGCCGTGGATCCAGACCCGGCCGGTCCGCTCGTCCAGGTACGGCCCGCCGTGGCGCTCCCGCTCCAGGTCCGCGTAGAACAGGCAGGCCGTGCCCCGGTAGAAGGCGAAGGCGGAGGCGGCCATCTTGCGGAACTTGACCCGGAAGGCGGCCGGGTCGGCGGCGAGGAGCTCACCGAAGGCGGTGTCGAAGACGGCGAGGATCTGCTCACCGCGCTCGGCGGCGGTGGGCTGGGGGACCGACATCGGTGGGTGCCTCCTGGTACGGGCTGTGGCGCAAAATGGTGCATGACAAAAAGGACGCGTGTTTCCGTGTCCTCAACGCGCGACCGTACTCCGGAGTGCCCACCCGTCGCCCGGCCGGCGCCCCCACTGGAGGGCTCCGCCCCGCAGTGTTCCACTCCGGGTTGTCAGTGGGGAGACGTAGACTTCCACGCTGTCCCCCCAGACTGTTTTGGAGGCCTTCCGCCGTGACCAAGCCGCCCTTCACGCACCTTCACGTCCACACCCAGTACTCCCTGCTGGACGGTGCCGCGCGGCTCAAGGACATGTTCGAGGCGTGCAACGAGATGGGCATGTCCCACATCGCCATGTCCGACCACGGCAACCTCCACGGGGCGTACGACTTCTTCCACTCCGCGAAGAAGGCCGGCGTGACGCCGATCATCGGCATCGAGGCCTACGTCGCACCCGAGTCCCGGCGCAACAAGCGGAAGATCCAGTGGGGCCAGCCGCACCAGAAGAAGGACGACGTCTCCGGTTCGGGTGGTTACACCCACAAGACGATCTGGGCGGCCAACGCGACGGGGCTGCACAACCTCTTCAAGCTCTCCTCCGACGCCTACGCCGAGGGCTGGCTGCAGAAGTGGCCCCGGATGGACAAGGAGACCATCTCCCAGTGGTCCGAGGGGCTGATCGCCTCCACCGGCTGCCCCTCCGGCGAGCTGCAGACCCGGCTGCGCCTCGGCCAGTTCGACGAGGCCCTGAAGTCCGCCTCCGAGTACCAGGACATCTTCGGCAAGGACCGGTACTTCCTGGAGCTGATGGACCACGGCATCGAGATCGAGCGCCGGGTCCGTGACGGGCTCCTGGAGATCGGCAAGAAGCTCGGCATCCCCCCGCTGGTCACCAACGACTCGCACTACACGTACGCGCACGAGGCCGGCGCCCACGACGCCCTGCTGTGCATCCAGACCGGCAAGAACCTCTCCGACCCGGACCGCTTCAAGTTCGACGGCACCGGCTACTACCTGAAGTCGACGGACGAGATGTACGCCATCGACTCCTCCGACGCCTGGCAGGAAGGCTGCGCCAACACGCAGCTGGTCGCCGACCAGATCGACACCAGCGGCATGTTCGAGGCCAAGAACCTCATGCCGAAGTTCGACATCCCCGAGGGCTACACCGAGGTCACCTGGTTCCGCGAGGAGACCATGCGCGGTATGCACCGGCGCTTCCCCGGCGGCATCCCCGACGACCGGATGCGGCAGGCCGAGTACGAGATGGACACGATCATCTCGATGGGCTTCCCCGGCTACTTCCTCGTCGTCGCCGACTTCATCATGTGGGCCAAGAAGCAGGGCATCGCCGTCGGCCCCGGCCGAGGCTCCGCGGCCGGCTCGATCGTCGCCTACGCCCTGGGCATCACCGACCTCGACCCGATCCCGCACGGCCTGATCTTCGAGCGCTTCCTCAACCCCGAGCGCATCTCGATGCCCGATGTCGACATCGACTTCGACGAGCGTCGGCGCGTCGAGGTCATCCGGTACGTGACGGAGAAGTACGGCTCCGACAAGGTCGCCATGATCGGCACGTACGGCAAGATCAAGGCGAAGAACGCGATCAAGGACTCCGCCCGCGTCCTCGGCTACCCGTACGCCATGGGCGACCGGCTCACAAAGGCCATGCCCGCCGACGTCCTCGGCAAGGGCATCGACCTCAACGGCATCACCGACCCCTCCCACCCGCGCTACAGCGAGGCGGGCGAGATCCGGGCGATGTACGAGAACGAGCCGGACGTGAAGAAGGTCATCGACACCGCCAGGGGCGTCGAGGGCCTGGTCCGGCAGATGGGCGTCCACGCGGCCGGCGTGATCATGTCCAGCGAGCCCATCGTCGACCACGCCCCGATCTGGGTGCGGCACACGGACGGCGTGACCATCACGCAGTGGGACTACCCGCAGTGCGAGTCGCTCGGCCTGCTCAAGATGGACTTCCTGGGCCTGCGGAACCTGACCATCATGGACGACGCCGTCAAGATGGTGAAGGCCAACAAGGGCATCGACCTCGACCTGCTGGCGCTGCCGCTGGACGATCCCAAGACCTTCGAACTGCTCCAGCGCGGTGAGACCCTCGGTGTCTTCCAGTTCGACGGCGGCCCCATGCGCTCGCTGCTGCGGCTGATGAAGCCCGACAACTTCGAGGACATCTCCGCCGTCTCGGCCCTGTACCGCCCGGGCCCGATGGGCATGAACTCCCACACGAACTACGCGCTGCGCAAGAACAAGCAGCAGGAGATCACGCCGATCCACCCGGAGCTGGAGGAGCCGCTCAGGGAGGTCCTGGACGTCACCTACGGCCTGATCGTGTACCAGGAGCAGGTGCAGAAGGCCGCCCAGATCATCGCCGGGTACTCCCTCGGCGAGGCCGACATCCTCCGCCGCGTGATGGGCAAGAAGAAGCCCGAGGAGCTGGCGAAGAACTTCGTCCTCTTCCAGAAGGGCGCCCGGGACAAGGGGTACAGCGACGAGGCCGTCCAGGCCCTGTGGGACGTCCTGGTCCCCTTCGCCGGCTACGCCTTCAACAAGGCCCACTCCGCCGCGTACGGTCTGGTCTCGTACTGGACCGCGTATCTCAAGGCCAACCACCCCGCCGAGTACATGGCGGGGCTGCTCACCTCGGTCAAGGACGACAAGGACAAGTCCGCGGTCTACCTCAACGAGTGCCGCCGCATGGGCATCAGGGTCCTGCCGCCCAATGTGAACGAGTCCGAGTCGAACTTCGCCGCCCAGGGCGACGACGTGATCCTCTTCGGCCTCTCCGCCGTCCGCAACGTCGGTACCAACGTCGTCGATTCGATCATCAAGACCCGCAAGGCGAAGGGGAAGTACTCCTCCTTCCCCGACTTCCTCGACAAGGTCGAGGCGGTCGTCTGCAACAAGCGGACCATCGAGTCGCTGATCAAGGCCGGTGCCTTCGACGAGATGGGCCACACCCGCAAGGGGCTCGTCGCCCACCACGAACCCATGATCGACAACGTGGTGGCGGTCAAGCGCAAGGAGGCCGAGGGACAGTTCGACCTCTTCGGCGGCATGAGCGACGAGGCCGGCGACGAGCCGGGCTTCGGCCTCGACGTCGAGTTCTCCGACGTCGAGTGGGAGAAGTCCTACCTGCTCGCCCAGGAGCGCGAGATGCTCGGCCTCTACGTCTCCGACCACCCGCTCTTCGGTATCGAGCACGTCTTGTCCGACAAGACGGACGCGGCGATCTCCCAGCTCACCGGCGGCGAGCACAGCGACGGCGCGGTCGTCACCATCGGCGGCATCATCTCCGGGCTCCAGCGCAAGATGACCAAGCAGGGCAACGCCTGGGCGATCGCCACCGTCGAGGACCTGGCCGGCTCCATCGAGTGCATGTTCTTCCCGGCCACGTACCAGCTGGTCTCCACCCAGCTCGTCGAGGACACGGTCGTCTTCGTGAAGGGACGGCTCGACAAGCGTGAGGACGTGCCCCGGCTGGTCGCCATGGAGCTGATGGTCCCCGACCTGTCGAACGCCGGGACCAACGCGCCCGTCGTGCTGACCATCCCGACGGTGAAGGTCACCCCGCCCATGATCAGCCGGCTCGGCGAGATCCTCGGCCACCACAAGGGCAACACCGAGGTACGGATCAAGCTCCAGGGCCCGCGGAAGACGACCGTCCTGCGACTCGACCGCCACCGGGTCCAGCCCGACCCGGCGCTCTTCGGCGATCTGAAGGTGCTGCTCGGCCCGTCCTGCCTGGCGGGCTAGCCGCACGCACGCGGAAGCCGCACCCACGCGGAAGCCGCACGCGGACGAAGCCGTTACGCGCACGGAAGCCGCACGCACGCGGAAGGGGCGCGCCCGTCGTCACGGGCGCGCCCCTTGCCGTTACGGCCGCAGCGTCAGTTGTGGCCGAAGCGCTTCTGCCTGCCCTTGCGGGCCATATCGCCTGGGGTCACCTGCGACGTGCGCTGCTCGGTCTGGGACTCCATCGCGGACTGCTGCGCCTGCTGGGTGCCACGCTCCGCCGGCGACTGCTGCTTCTGGCTGCGGGTCTGGTTCTTGTTCTTGGCCATGGTGATGCCTCCTCAGGGGAATCTCGGGGCCAGGGCCGCTGCCAGACTCACATACCGCCTGAACCGCCGCATTTTGGATCATTACGGACGGTGAGCGTCGGGGAGCGTGACATTCGCCACGCCGATGATCGAGTTCCGGCCGTCAACCCCCCGGCGGTCGGGCAGACTCGAAGGAATTCGAAGCAACTCCCGATCCCGAGGTTCCCGAAAGAGGGTGGAACACGTGGACCGCTGCGTCGTTCTCGTGGACGCCGGCTATCTGCTGGGCGCCGCCGCGAGCCTCCTCGCCGGGGAACCGGCCCGCTCCCGGATCACCGTCGACCACGCCGCCCTCATCCAGGGACTCCGTGAACGGGCCGAGGCGGACACCGAGCAGCCGCTGCTGCGCATCTACTGGTTCGACGGCGCGCCCGACCGGGTGCCCCAGCCCGAGCACCGCAGGCTGCGCGTGATGCCCCGGGTCACCGTCCGGCTGGGCGCCCTGACCCGCAGCGACGGCCGCTGGGCCCAGAAGGGTGTCGACGCGGCCATGCACGCCGAGCTCACCGAGCTGGCCAGGAACCGTGCCTGCTCCGACGTGGTCCTGGTGACCGGCGACGGCGACCTGCTGCCCGGCCTGATGTCCGCGAAGGAACACGGCGTCGCCGTCCACCTCTGGGCCGTCCAGGCCGCCGACGGCGACTACAACCAGTCCGAGGACCTGGTCGCCGAGGCCGACGAGCGCCGGGTCCTCGACCGCGCCTGGATCACCCGCGCCGTCCGGGCCAAGGACCTCACCGGTATCTGCGCGCCCCCGCCCGCCCCGCGCCCCGAGATCGCCGCGATCCTCTCCGCCCCGCTGCCCGAGTCGGCGCTCGCCGCCTCCGCCGAACGGGCCGCCGAGGCGGCAGCGGCGGCCGCCGTACGGAACGGGACCCGGGCGCCCGCGCCCGGCGCCCCCTCGGAGCCCGCATCCTCCTCCGCCTCCGCCACCGCGTCCGCCGAGAACGGATCGGCCACCGGCGTCCCCGCACCGGCCACGGGAAAGGGCGTCCCCACCCCCAAGGACCTCGCGGCACTGCGCGCCCCCGGCGCCCCGGCCCCCGCCCCCCAGCCCGCCGGCGCCACCCTCCGCTGGTCCTCGGACAAGGGCTGGATCGAACGCCCCGGCGGCAGCGCGCTCGGCGAGCCCCCCGAGACCGCCTCCCTGCCCACCCTCGCCCAGCTCACCAGCGCCGAGCAGCGGTGGGCCGACCGTGAGGAGGACATCACCACCGTCGGCGGCGACCCCTTCGAGGTCGGACAGGTGTTCGCCCGACGGTGGATGGAACGGCTCCCCGAGCAGAGCCACGTCCAGAAGCTGTCCACGATGTACCCACGCATCCCGCACCGCATCGACGGCGAACTGCTCCGGTACGCGGCGAGGTTCGGCCTGCTCGCCCACAAGGACGACCAGATCGACGAGCACGACCGGTACGCCATCAGGGCCGGATTCTGGCGCGAGATCGACGTCCGGGCCGCAGCGGAACACGCCCCCGCGGGGGAGTAGGCGGCAGGACCCCGTAGGCTCATCCCTCGTGAGTACGGTGTGCGTGGTGCGGGATCTGGTCAAGACGTACCCCGCCGCGCGCGGCAGGCGAGGAGCGCCCGCGACCCCCGAGATCCGCGCCACCGACGGCATCAGCCTCGATGTGCGCGGCGGCGAGATCTTCGGTCTGCTCGGGCCCAACGGCGCCGGCAAGTCCACGCTCGTGCGTCAGCTGACCGGACTGATGCGCCCCGACTCCGGCACGGTCCGGATGCTCGGCCACGATCTCGTACGCCACCCGGAACGGGCCTCTCGGCTTCTCGCCCACCTCGGCCAGGAGTCCACCGCACTCGACGAACTGACCGTCGCGCTCGCCGCCGAGACAACCGGGCGGCTGCGCGGGCTCTCCGCCCGTGACGCCCGGGCCGAGCGGGACGCGGTCCTGGACGAACTGGGCCTCACCGCCCTCGCCGCCCGCCCCCTGAGGAAGCTCTCCGGCGGACAGCGCCGACTGGCCTGCGTCGCCGCCGCCCTCGTCGGCGAGCGGCCGGTCCTGGTCCTCGACGAGCCCACCACCGGCATGGACCCGCTCGCCCGGCGAGCCGTCTGGTCGGCCGTCGACCGGCGGCGCGCCGAACACGGCACCACGGTGCTGCTCGTCACCCACAACGTGATCGAGGCCGAGACCGTACTGGACCGGGTCGCCGTCCTCGAACGCGGCCGGGTCATCGCCTGCGACACCCCGGCCGGACTGAAAGAACGCGTCGCCGGAGAGGTCCGAGTCGACCTGGTCTGGCGCGAACACCCACCGCTGGAGGTCCCCGAGGTCGCCGCGCTGCGGCAACTGGCCCAGGAATCGGGGCGGCGCTGGACCCTCCGGCTGGCCCCGGACGAGGCCCGGGCGGCGGTCGCGGCGGTGACGGGAGGGGCGGCGTTCGCCGCCCTGGACGACTTCACGCTGGCGACGCCGAGCCTGGAGGACGTGTATCTGGCGCTGGGCGGCGCGACCGAGGGACTGGTGAAGGCGTGAAGGACCGACCGATCGACGGGCGGCCGGCCGACGGCGTGAGGGATCGCTTGAGCCCGAGTGACAGGAGCAGTACGCAGTGAGCATCGTGCCCGCCGAGGCCCTGTCGACCGGGGCGCTCCCGGCCCCGGTGCGGGGTGACGAGGACGGCGCCGCGCCCCTCGCCCCGCGCGCCCGGCTGCTGCCGGCCCTCGCCGCCGTGTACCGCGCACAGCTCTCGCGCGCCCGGGTCTCCCGTATTCCGCTGCTCTTCGTGGCGACGTTCCAGTCCGTCGGGATCATGGTCCTCATGCGCGGGGTCGTCGACGGCGGCTCGGAGGCGCGGGCCGTCGTGGCCGGCTCGGCCGTCCTCGTCGTCGCCTTCGTCGCCCTCAACCTGCTCGCCCAGTACTTCGGGCAGCTGCGGGCGGGCGGCGGCCTCGACCACTACGCCACGCTGCCGGTGCCGCCCGCGGCCGTGGTGCTCGGCGCGGCCGGGGCCTACGCCTCCTTCACCGTGCCGGGGACGGTCGTGACGGCCGTCATCGGCTCGCTTCTCTTCGGGCTGCCGCTCGGGCATCTGTGGATCCTCGCGGCCGTCGTCCCGCTCTCGGGCGCCGCACTCGCGGGGCTCGGCGCGGCGCTCGGGCTGCTGGCACCCCGCCAGGAGCTGGCCACGTTGCTGGGCCAGCTCGGCATGTCGGCGGCGCTGCTGCTCGGCGTCCTGCCGGCGGAGCGGCTGCCGGGACCGATCGGCTGGGCGCGGGACCTGCTGCCGTCGACGTACGGGGTGGAGGCACTGGCCAGGACCTTCGATCCGCACCCGGACTGGGCCGCGGTCGGCCTCGACCTCGCGGTGTGCGGGGCGGTCGGGGTCGTGTCGCTGGCGGTCGCGACGTGGGCGTACCGGCGGGCGGCGGTCCGCTGAGGCGGCGGCGGTCCGCACCTGGCACGATGGCGGGGTGACCGCACCTCTGACACCGCCTCACCAGCCACCGCCGCACGACTCCGACGGATGGCCGGCGCCGTATCCTCCGCTGCCCGAGTCCGACGGCGCCCCGAGCGTGGCGACGGAGCTCCGGCAGGCTTCCGTGGTGGCCGCCGTCTCGACGGTCGCCGGAGTGGCGCTGGGGCTGCTGTGGCTGTGGCTGGCTCCGCGGGTGCCGCTGATCTCGGACGGCAAGGCGGTGTTCCTGCGCCACAGCGAGGGGGAGTCGGCGATCGGGGCGGACGGCACGTTCGTGCTGCTCGCCCTCGCGTTCGGGGCGGTCGCGGCGGGCCTCGTCCTCCTCTTCCACCGGCACGGCGGCGTGGCCCTGGTGCTCGCGCTCGCGGTCGGAGGCGTGCTGGGGTCGCTGCTGGGATGGGGCGTGGGGACGTTCCTGGGCCCGACGCACGACGTGGTGGGGCATGCGAAGGCGGTGGGGGTCAACGTGGAGTTCGACGCGCCTCTGAAGCTGGAGATGTGGGCCGGCGCGATGCTGGCGTGGCCGATCGCGGCGATGATCGTCCACCTCGCCCTGACGGCCCTCTTCGGCCCCCACGACCCGGAACCGGAGTGGCCCGCGCCGGAGACCCACACACCGCCGGCGCCGTAACGGCCGACGCGCCCGGCCGACCGGGCCGGTCATGACCTACGTGCTCATGACCTACGTGCTCATGACCTACGCGCTCATGACCTACGCGCTCATGACCTCGGGCGGCCGACTGGCGCCGTCATGACCTATGCGCGGCCGATCGGGGCCACGACCGCCGAGGTCAGGGTCGCCAGGTCCGAGGGGGTCACTTCGACCTCCAGGCCGCGGCGGCCCGCCGAGACGCAGATGGTGGCGTGGCCGGAGGCCGACGCGTCCAGGACCGTGCGCAGGCGCTTGCGCTGACCCAGCGGGGAGATGCCGCCGCGGACGTAACCCGTGGTGCGTTCGGCCGCGGCCGGGTCCGCCATGGCCGCCCGCTTGCCGCCGACCGCCGAGGCGAGCGCCTTCAGGTCCAGCTGGCCCGCGACCGGGACGACCGCGACCGTCAGTTCGCCGTCGACGTCCGCGACCAGGGTCTTGAAGACCCGGTCGGGGGAGACGCCGAGCGCCTCCGCCGCCTCCTCGCCGTACGAGGGCGACGCCGGGTCGTGCTCGTAGGAGTGGAGAGTGAACGGGGTCCCGGACGCGGTCAGGGCCACCGTCGCCGGGGTGCCGCCGCCGTTCGCCTGCTTCTTCTGCTTCTTCGCCAACAGGACTCCTCCGTCAGTTCGGGCTCGTCGGCGCCCGCGTCAGGTCCACCGCCGGAAGCGACGGCAGATGCCGCAGCACCGCCGTCTCCGCCCGCAGCAGCGTCAGTTCCTCCCGCAGCCGCGTCGCCGTGTCGGGCGCCTGCAGCAGCCGCTGCTTCGCCGGGGTGTCCAGCACCGCCGCAGCGGCGACCAGGTACGACACCACCGACGGGTCGTCCGGCAGCTCACTCGTCGTCAGTGACCGCTCCCGCGCTCCCGCCAGCCGCTTCTGGTAGTTCCGGAACGCCCGCAGCACGCCCTCGGCGAGCGTGCCCGCCTCTTCGCCCTGCTCCTCCGGGATCTCCTCCACCTCGGCCACCAGGAACGGCCCGCTCGCGTCCACCGACAGCAGCTTCACCCGGGTGGTGCCGGTGACCATCACCTCGAAGCTGCCGTCCGCGCGCTCCCGGATCGACGCCGCGTCGGCGACGCAGCCGACCCGGTGGAAGGCCTGGATGGGGTCGGAGCCGAACCCCGCGGCGGGCCCCTTCTCCGGCTGTGCCGTCGGGTCGGGCATGCCCGGAGCGGTCGGCGCGACCTCACGGCCGTCGCGGATCGCGACGACGGCGAAGCGGCGCGGCTCCGACTCGTCGGTCTTGAGCAGCTCGCGCATCATGGCGCGATAACGCTCCTCGAAGACGTTCAGGGGCAGCACGAGGCCCGGGAACAGCACCGCGTTGAGCGGGAAGAGAGGCAGGCGAGCGGTGGTCACAGCGGTCAAGCGTAATGGCCGCCGGGACCGCGTCGTCCGGCCCGTCCGCACCGGGCTGCCCGGCCGGCTCCGCGCCAGGCTCCGCTCAGCGGCATCGTGCGGGCGACTTCCGCCCGTACGCCGTCCCGCGCGTCCAGGAAACGTCCGAGCGGATCCTCCCCGACGAAGGCCCACGGAAAGGACGTGGCGTACGGCCCGATCCTGCGGAACTCCTCCAGCGCGTCCGGCCAGCGTCCCCTCCGGAGCAGCACGCACACCAGCAGATTGCGGACCTCGGCGGGCCAGGGATCGCCCGCCGGATACTCCCGCGACAGCGCGATGCCCCGGTCCGCCGCCTCGTCGATCCGCTCCTCCTGCAGGGGCAGGGAGCCGGTGAGGAGCTGGGCGAAGGCGGCGCGTAGGGGCAGGGCCTGGACGAGCGAGCCGGGCAGCGCGTCCTCCGCTGCCTGCTCGGCGAAGTCCAGGCACTCGCGGTGCGAGCCGTACCACTGGGCCGAGAGGTACTTCAGGGCGGCGACATGGCAGCCGTAGTGGTGCGGCGAGCGGCGTACGGCCTGTTCCCACAGCGACTCGAAGGCCGTGTGCGCGGCGTGGGTGCCGCGCGCGTGGTCGAGCGCGAGCCGCCACGGCACCGGGTCGCGCGGCGAAGCCTCGGCGGCGGCGTCGATCAGCGGCCCGAGCTCGCGCAACCGCTCCGCGCGGGCCGGCGACTCCCAGGCCCTGCGCACCGCGAGCTCCGCCTTGACGAGCAGCGCGTCCGGATCGCGGGGCGCGGCGGCCAGCCACTGGGCCAGCCACTCGTCACGGCTGTACGCGAACGTGGCCAGCCGCGCCACGTAACGGTCCCGGTTCTCCCACTCGGCGGCGTCCCGGGTCGTCGCGAGCAGCTCGGCCGCGGGCTCGGGGTCGGCCAGGGCCGCCGCCACG
>NZ_JAGGOS010000066.1 GCF_018614205.1 Streptomyces sp. ISL-36
CCGGGAACCGACGGGACGCCGGGAGCCGACGGGGCGCCGGGAACCGACGGGACGCCGGGAGCCGACGGGGCACCGGGAACCGACGGGGCACCGGGAACCGACGGGGCGCCGGGAGCACCCGGTGTCGACGGCGCCCCGGAGGAACCACCGAAGGACACCGGACCGGACCCGCCGCCCGTACCCGCACCCGCACCCGTACCCGGAGCACTGCCGGCACCGGAGCCGCCGGGCCCCGCACCCGGAGCACCCGGAGCGCTCGGAGCGCTCGGGACACCCGGAACACCAGGGGCCGAAGACCCCGCAGCGGCCGGGGCCTCCGCGCCCGGCGGCGGCGGCGCGTTCGGGTCGAGCCTCGGGGCCACCGCCGTCGGCGGAAGCGCGCTGCCGCCCGACATCAGGGCCGTCGGGGCGTCCGCTCCCACCAACGGGAGCGGCGTGTCCTCGTCGTCCGCGCCCGAGAGCGGCGGCGCGAAGACCGTCGCCGGCAGCGGCACGGACCCCTCGGCCCCACCCGAGCTCGCGTTCGCGTCCGCCCACGGGCTGCGGGCAGGGGCCTCCGCCGGCACACCGTCCGACGCCGTCGGCTCGTAGCCGACCGCCTCCGGCGCCGAGGAACTCCCGCCCGCCTGCGAGGCGTTCGGGCCCTTCGGCGGCAGACCCAACTTGTCCGCCGCGTCCTGCAGCCACTCCGGCGGGCTCAGCAGGAACGACGTCGCGTTCAGATCGACCCGCTCCGGCGGTGCCGGTGCCGCCGCCGGAGCCGCGTCCGAGACCCCGTACTCCTCCTCGTACCGCCGGATCACCTCACCCACCGGCAGTCCCGGCCACAGCGTCGCCTCACCGCTGTCCCGCGCGATCACCAACCGCTGCCGGCCGCCGTCGGACCTCGGCCCCTCCTCGCGGTCCTCCGCCCACACGACGAAGCCCAGCTCGAACTCCCGGACCCGCACCTCACGGTGCTGGTATCCGGGCACATCACCGTTGATCCATTCCTCGGCGCGCTCCTGCGCCTGCGCGAACGTCACCACAGCCAGTTCACTCCCCCACCGCAACGCCCGGAGCACCCGGAGCACCCGGAACGCCCGAGGCCACCGGGACCACGGGCACAGCGCGCGCGAAGCCGCCGTCCACCATCAGGTTCGCCACCGTCTCCAGCTCCGGCGGATTGCCGGCGAGCCGCTGCAGGAACACGTCGAAATCCTCACCGCACGGCAGCAGCAACCGCTCCACGCGCTCCGCCACACTCCACCCGGCCGTCTCGCTGACATCCCGCGCGTCGTCGTACGCGCAGAACCACACCGACCCGACCCGCTCGCCCTTCACCTTCACCGCGAGGATCCCGCCCTGCACAAAGGCGACACCCAGGTAATCCTTGGTCAGATGGTCGCGCAGACACTTGTTGACGTAGACGAGATCGTTGACCCCCGCCTCCTCGCGGACCGTGAAGAACGGCTGGTCCACCAGCAGCCCCAGCTCCGCGTCGAGCGCCGCACCGACCGGCGCACAGCCGCCCGCCGCCTTCAGGAAGGAGCGGTAGGCACCCGGCAGGCGATAACCGAGATCCTCCTCCACCCCGAGCAGCTGCTGCTCGCTGACCGACACCAGCCCCTTGGGCAGCCCGAAGTGGACCGGCCGCGTCTCCTGCAACGGCCGCGTGCCACGCTTGGACTGATCGACCGCCGCGGTCGCGACCCCACCGTGATGACGCAGCAGCGCCTTCACCTCGACCGGCACGAGCTCCATCCGCCGACCGCCCGCCACGTGGTGCCAGGTCCAGCCGTGCGGAGTCGCCACCGCCGGAATCGTGTCCCACAGCTCATGGCCGGTCGCGGCCAGCGCCGCGTTCGCCGAGACATAGTCCGTCAGCCGCAGCTCGTCGACACCGAAGCCCTCGGGCGGATCGGCGATCTCCGCCGCCGCCCGGGCGTACGGCGAGAAGTCCGGGTAGCCCTGCTCGTCCACCCGCACCCCTCTGGGATGCCGGGAGGCCCGGACCGGGTCCGGGAAATGCACGACCTGCCCGGCGTAAGCCGCGTTCGGTGGCGCGGCATTCCCCCGGCCCTGGGGGCCGGGAGGTACCCCCAGCCCGAGCCGACCTGTCGTCATGGCGGTTGCCCCCTGCGCTGGCTGCTGGCTGATTCCGCACAGCCTATGCGCTGCCACAAGCCCGCCACCCGGCCCGATACCGCCGCAACCACCGACCGTGACCAACTGTCACGAGCGGATGACACACCGGCGATAGTTCCGACACACCCATGGCACGTTTCAGCGACCCCGCTTCCACATGAGGCGTCCCATTTGGCAGTCTGTTCCCGCAACTCGGGGGATTGCAGGAGGGGAAGACACGCACCATGTACGCAGCACCGACGCCCACGCAGGGTGACCCACGCCTCAACTGGAGCAGCACCGAGCCCAGCCGCGCCCCATTACTGCGCTTCCGCCGCGACGGCATCCTCCCCACCGTCGGCGCCGCACTCTCCGTACGCGGCGAGACACTCACCTGCACCGCGGGCCGCGGCGACCAGCCCCCGGCACTGCACCCCCTCGTCCAGGACTTCCTGGACACCCTCACCAGCGGCCAACGCGAGCGCTTCACCGGCCGCTGCCCCGAGGCGATCCTGCTCTCCCGCCATCTGACCGCCACCGACGCCGGGCGCTCCAAGCGCGCCCAGCGCAAGCCGCTCACCCACGGCGAGGCACGCCGCTCGCTCAAGCACTCCAAGCTGACCGCGCGCCGCATCCGCGAGGACGGGGACCCCCTGCACGGCAGCTACGCGGCACCCTGCCGCTCCTGCACAGCGATGCTCGCCCACTTCGGTGTCCGCACCGTCGACCCCACCTCGACTGTCGAGAACGGCTGACCGCACCTCCATGCCCGACCACCTGAGCACCACCCGCTTCCCCGTCAACGTCGACGCCGCCCTCCGCGAGGCAGGGTGGCAACCGGGCCGCTGGGACATCAAACTCGCCGAGCAGTGGGCCGACACGCTCCGCGCCCACGTCTCCCCCGGCGGCCACCGACACAGCGTCTTCCCGGCCGCCGTCGAGGCCTGGGCGGAGTTCGGCGGCCTGCACGTCACAGCGCCCGGCGCCGGCCGGCACATCGCCCCGGCGACCCTCCGCTTCGACCCGCTCGCCGGCCTGCACCTCGCCCGCACACTCGCCGACCTCGGGCGCGCGCTCGACACCGAGATCTCCCCGCTCGGGGAGGAGGGCGAGCACCGGGCGGTCCTCGCGATCGACACGGAGGGACGGGTCTACAGCCTCGACCACACGGGCGACTGGTTCCTCGGCCAGGACATCGACGGCGCCCTGTCGACCCTCATCACGGGAACACAACCGACGCGACTCGTCACCGGCTGAGCCCGCCCACCCGCTCCGGCCGGCGCCGGACCACCACCCGCCCCGTCCGGTCCTACGCCGCCCGCTCCCCCACCGGCAGCACCGCCGACACCCGGAACCCACCCGCGTCCGTCGGCCCCGACACGAACACACCACCCAACCGGGTCACCCGCTCCCGCATACCCACCAGACCGTTACCACCGCTCGGCAGATGGGCATCGGTGGCCGCCGCGTCCGACGGGCCGTTCTCGACCTGCATGGCCACCTCCGCCTCCCGGTGCGCGAGCCGGACGACCACCTTCGCGCCGGCCGCATGCTTGTGCACATTGGTCAGCGCCTCCTGAACCACCCGGTAGGCCGTCTGCTCCACCTCCGCCGCATACGCCCGCGCCTCACCGAGAACCGTCAGCTCGACCACCATCCCGGCCTGCCGGGACTGCTCGACCAACTCCTCCACAGCACCGAGACACGGCCCGTCCTCGAACGCCGCCTCCGCGGCCGCCGCCGCCGCGAGACCCACCGCCGCCAACGGCACCACCGCCGGAGCAGGACCGACCTCCTCCCGCAGCACACCCAACATCTGACGCAACTCGGTCAACGCCTGCCGCCCCATGTCACCGACCAGCGCCGCGTTCCTCACCGCCTTCTGCGGATCCTTCAACGCCACCGCCTGCAACGCCGCCGCATGCACCACCATCAACGACACCCGGTGCGCCACCACGTCGTGCATCTCCCGGGCGATCCGCGTCCGCTCCTCCTGCCGCGCCCACTGCGCCCGCTGCTCGGCCCGGTCCGCAAGCAGCGACAACTCCTGCTCCAGACTGTCCGCGCGCTCACGCAGACTCTCCATGAGCCTGCGCCGCGCCCCTATGTACAGGCCGAAGAGGACCGGAGGCGCATTGAGCCCCAGCGTCATGAAGAGCGAGACGACCGGCACGTACCAGCCGCTGGGATCGAAATCCTGCTGGTCGACATCGGCCTGGGCGACGTCCTGCCGCAGCCGCACCACCGTCACGATGAACACCGCCACCGTCGACATGCCCGCGAGCGCGGCGGTGATCCGGCGGGGCACCTCCGAGGCGGCGAGCGAATAGAGCCCGACGATCCCCATCAGGTAGCCCATCTCGGCGGGCGTCACGGCGATCGAGACGAGGACGACCGTGATCGGCCACCGTCGCCGCACGAGCAGCACCGCCCCCACCAGCAGCCCGAACAACACCCCCACAGGCACGGGCAGCGACGCATGGCCGGCGAAACCGACCCCTTCGAGACCGCACTCCAGCGCCGACAGCACGGCCAGCCCGCCATCGAGCACCGCACTGCGCCGTCTTCCCCACCACCACCAGCTACGCGCGGGCGTGCCCGCCGCGTCCTGATGCGCCCCCGTTGTGGTCATGGCTCCCAGACTACGGGCGCCCGCGACCGATTTTCGGGTGACCGGGACACCACGGAGCACCCGCGTCAACCGCGTGCGCACACCCGTCCCTCGAACTGTTGAATCGCCCAGATTTTCGACCCGGACGCCCGCATTCCGGACGAAGCTCCCCTCATGACATCCGCCACCACCCGGTACGGGGACTTCGAGAACCTGCGCGAACAGGCCATCGCATTACGCCGCGAGGGCCTCAGCCTGCGCCAGATCCGCGACCGACTGAAGATCAACAACAACGACATCCTGAACCGCCTCGTGAAGGGAGAACCACCCCCGGACTGGACGAAGCGCCCGAACGCGAAGGACGCCCTCCGGGCCCGGGCCCGAGAGCTGCGCCTGAAGGGCATGACCTACGACCGGATCCAGCTGGAGCTGGGCTGCTCGAAGAGCTCGATCTCCCTGTGGGTACGAGATCTGCCGAAGCCGGAGCGGACGCGTACCCGCGAGGAGGCCTCGGCGATCGCCCGCAAGGGATGGGAGGTCACGCTCCAGCGCCGCGAGGAGGCGCGGCAGCGGACCAAGCAGGAGGCCGCCGGCGAGATCGGCACCATGACCGACCGCGAGCTGTTCCTCCTGGGCGTCGCCCCCTACTGGGCCGAGGGCACGAAATCCAAGCCGTATCGACGGCAGGAGCGCATCACCTTCATCAACAGCGACCCGGACATGATCAAGCTCTTCCTGGACTGGCTCCGGCTCCTCGGAGTCGAGGACGAGCGGTTGCGCTTCTACGTTCACATCCACGAAACCGCCGACGTCGGCGCCGCTGAGCGGTTCTGGGCCGAGATCGTCGGCAGGGACACCGCCTCCTTCAACAAGACCTCGCTCAAAAAGCACAACCCGAAAACCAACAGGCAGAACACCAAGGAGGAGTACCGGGGCTGCCTGGTGATCCAAGTTCGCCAGAGCGCGGAGCTCTACCGTCGCGTCGAAGGCTGGTGGTGCGGCATAGTAGGGGCTGCCCGCTCGGCCGATCGAAAGAATCGGACATAACGGGCAGACCATCCCAGGTCGTCTAATGGCAGGACAAATGGTTTTGGTCCATTGAATGAGGGTTCGATTCCTTCCCTGGGAGCCATTCGGTGCGGGTCCTGACCTCCCTGGTCAGGACCCGCACTCGTTTCCGCCCCGAAACCCCCCGGTATCCTGCGGATGTCCACCACCCGAAGCCGAAGGGCATTCCCGTGAGCGCCAACCGCCCGGCAGCCGTCGTCGTCCTCGCAGCGGGTGAGGGCACCCGCATGAAGTCGAAGACCCCCAAGGTCCTGCACGAAATCGCCGGGCGCTCGCTCGTCGGACACGTCGTGTCCGCCGCGCGCGAGCTGGAGCCCGAGCACCTCGTCGTGGTCGTCGGGCACGCCCGCGAGCAGGTCACGGCCCATCTCGACACGCACTACGCCGGCACCCGCACCGCCGTGCAGTACGAGCAGAACGGCACCGGTCACGCCGTCCGCATGGGCCTCGAGGAGCTCGGTCGAACCCCCGACGGCACGGTGGTCGTGGTCTGCGGCGACACGCCGCTGCTCTCCGGCGAGACCCTGCGCGCCCTGGCCGCCACGCACGCGGCCGACGGCAACGCCGTCACCGTGCTGACCGCCGAGGTGCCGGACTCGACCGGCTACGGCCGGATCGTGCGGGACGCCGCCACCGGCGCCGTCACCGCGATCGTCGAGCACAAGGACGCCTCCGACGAGCAGCGCGCGATCATGGAGATCAACTCCGGCGTGTTCGCCTTCGACGGGCAGCTGCTCGCCGACGCGCTCGGCAAGGTGCGGACGGACAACAGCCAGGGCGAGGAGTACCTCACCGACGTGCTGTCGATCCTCCGTGAGGCCGGTCACCGGGTCGGCGCCTCGGTCGCGGGTGATCACCGGGAGATCCTCGGCATCAACAACCGGGTCCAGCTCGCCGAGGCCCGTGCCCTGCTCAACCGGCGGCTCCTGGAGCGGGCGATGACGGCCGGTGTCACGGTCGTCGACCCGTCGTCGGTCCTGGTCGACGTGACGGTGACGTTCGAGCCGGACGCGGTGATCCACCCGGGTACGCAGCTGCTCGGCTCGACCCACATCGGCGAGGACGCCGAGGTGGGCCCGAACACGCGCCTGAAGGACACCACGGTCGGCAAGGGTGCCCGGGTGGACAACACCGTGGCCGACTCCGCCGTGATCGGCGAGAGCGCCTCCGTGGGTCCGTACGCGTACCTGCGTCCGGGCACCACGCTGGGGCTGAAGGCCAAGGCGGGGACGTATGTGGAGATGAAGAACGCGACGATCGGCGAGGGCACGAAGGTGCCGCACCTCTCCTATGTGGGTGACGCCACGATCGGCGAGTACACGAACATCGGTGCCGCGAGCGTCTTCGTGAACTACGACGGTGAGGCGAAGCACCACACGACGATCGGGTCCCACTGCCGGACCGGTTCGGACAACATGTTTGTGGCACCCATCACGATCGGGGACGGCGCGTACACGGCCGCCGGGTCGGTCATCACCAAGGACGTACCGGCCGGTTCGCTCGCCGTCGCCCGGGGCCAGCAGCGGAATATCGAGGGTTGGGTGGCCCGGAAGCGGCCGGGGAGCGCCGCCGCGCAGGCTGCTCAGGTGGCCACTGAGGAGTCGGCCGGCGAAAGCTGACCGGAAACGGGTACGTCGAACTCGGCGTACCGTGATACGTGCACACAAATTCGGCTGGCTCGCACGCGCGCACGAAGGCTCGTTGACCGCGGCCAGGGAACACGTCTGAGGAGACAGTGCTGTGACCGGGATCAAGACGACCGGCGAGAAGAAGCTGATGCTCTTCTCCGGCCGCGCCCACCCCGAGCTGGCCGAGGAGGTCGCGCACCAGCTGGGTGTCGGCCTCGTGCCGACGAAGGCTTTCGACTTCGCGAACGGTGAGATCTACGTCCGTTTCCAGGAGTCGGCGCGGGGCGCGGACTGCTTCCTGATCCAGAGCCACACGGCTCCGATCAACAAGTGGATCATGGAGCAGTTGATCATGCTCGATGCTCTGAAGCGGGCTTCGGCCCGTAGCATCACCGTGATCATCCCGTCGTACGGCTATGCCCGTCAGGACAAGAAGCACCGTGGTCGTGAGCCGATCTCGGCCCGTCTGATCGCGGATCTGCTGAAGACGGCGGGTGCCGACCGCATCCTCACGGTGGACCTGCACACGGACCAGATCCAGGGCTTCTTCGATGGTCCGGTGGATCATCTGTCCGCGCTGCCGGTGCTCGCGGACTACGTGGGTGCGAAGGTCGATCGCAACAAGCTGACGATCGTCTCGCCGGACGCCGGCCGGGTGCGGGTGGCGGACCGCTGGTGCGACCGTCTGGACGCGCCGCTGGCGATCGTCCACAAGCGCCGTGACAAGGACGTCGCCAACCAGGTGACCGTGCACGAGGTCGTCGGTGACGTGAAGGGCCGGGTCTGTGTCCTGGTCGACGACATGATCGACACGGGTGGCACGATCTGTGCCGCCGCCGACGCGCTGTTCGCGCACGGCGCCGAGGACGTCATCGTGACGGCCACGCACGGCATCCTGTCGGGGCCGGCCGCGGACCGTCTGAAGAATTCGAAGGTCAGTGAGTTCGTGTTCACGGACACGCTGCCGGACCCGAGCTCGCTGGAGCTCGACAAGATCACGGTTCTGTCGATCGCTCCGACGATCGCCCGTGCCGTGCGTGAGGTGTTCGAGGACGGTTCGGTGACGAGCCTCTTCGAGGAGCAGTAGGCACGCGGTTCGTGTGCGTGGAGGGCCGTTTCCCGTCGGGGAGGCGGCCCTCTTGTCTTGTCGCGGTGATCCAATTGGGCGGGTCGGGGGGTGGCGAGTAGACTGCCGTAGTTGCTCGGCGAGGGAGGCCGTACCGGTGAGGTGCGGCGGTCCGTTATCGACGCGCTCTTCGTAGCAGGCCAGTCGTGGCCGGGTAGCCGACACTGTCCGTTTTTCTGCTTACGAGGAGTGCATATGTCCGAGGTCAAGCTCGCCACCGAGATCCGCACCGAGTTCGGCAAGGGCGCTGCCCGCCGTATCCGTCGTGCCAGCAAGGTTCCCGGCGTTGTGTACGGTCACGGTGCCGACCCGGTCCACGTCACCCTGCCGGGCCACGAGCTGCTGCTCGCCCTGCGTACCCCGAACGTCCTGCTGTCCCTGGAGATCGACGGCAAGACCGAGCTGGCGATCCCGAAGGCCGTGCAGCGTGACCCGCTGAAGGGCTTCCTGGAGCACGTCGACCTGCTCCTCGTCCGTCGTGGCGAGAAGGTCACCGTCGAGGTCGTCGTCGAGACCGAGGGTGAGCTGGCCCCGGGCAGCTTCCTGGTCGAGAACGTGCTGAACACGCTCTCCGTCGAGACCGAGGCCACCCACATCCCGACCTCCGTGACCGTGTCCATCGCGGGCCTGGAGGCCGGTGACTCGATCCACGCCAAGGACATCGCGCTGCCGAACGGCACGACCCTGGTGACGGACCCCGAGGCCGTCGTGATCCAGATCCTGTCCGCGCAGGCCGAGGAGCCGGCCGCGGAGGCCGAGGGTGAGTCCGCGGGCGCCGAGGCCTGAGCCGTAGGCTCTGCCTGACGTGACGGGGTGACGGGCCGCAGCGGCCCGCCACCCCGTTTCTTCTGTACGCACACGAGGAGACGTGACGCACATGACGGACGACGCGAACGCCCCCTGGCTGATCGTCGGTCTCGGCAATCCGGGCCCCGAGTACGCGGCCAACCGCCACAATGTGGGTTTCATGGTCGTGGACCTGCTGGCGGACCGTATCGGCGGAAAGTTCAAGCGGGCGCAGAAGGCGCAGGCGCAGGTGGTCGAGGGCCGTATGGGTCCTCCCGGTCCTGCCAACCGTCGGGTGATCCTCGCGAAGCCGATGTCGTACATGAATCTTTCGGGTGGCCCGGTGACGGCGCTGCGGGATTTCTACAAGGTGCCGACGGCGCGTGTGGTGGCGGTCCATGACGAGTTGGACATCGACTACGGCGTGCTGCGGCTGAAGATCGGTGGCGGGGACAACGGCCACAACGGTCTGAAGTCGATGACGAAGGCGATGGGGCCGGACTATCACCGGGTGCGGTTCGGCATCGGTCGTCCGCCGGGGCGGATGCAGGTGGCGGACTTCGTTCTGAAGGATTTCTCCTCGACGGAGCGCAAGGAGTTGGACTACTTCGTGGACCGGGCGGCGGACTCGGTGGAGTGCCTGGTGGCGGAGGGTCTGGAGCGCGCGCAGTCGGCGTACAACTCCTGATCCGCGCGGCGGAGGGGTACGACATCCGCGCGGCGGAGGGGTACGACTGTACGATCGCGGGTCATGACGCATGCCCGTAACGCCGCCATGGCTCTGGTCGCCCTGCTGCTCCTGGTCGCGGGCGGGTGGTCGTCCTGGGGGACGGCGCAGCACGTCCTGCTTCCTCAGGGGCGGGAGCACGGCACGTTGACGGTGACCGGCTGCAACGAGAAGACGTGCAGCGGGCGTTATGTACCGGACGGGCCGCCTTCGCCGCACCACACTCTGACGATCGACCACTCGGTGGCGGCGGGCAGGGGCCAGGTGCTGCCGGTGGTGGTGAAGCCGGGCACGTCCGAGGCGGTGCGGACGGGGTGGGGTGGTGGCCTGCACGCGTGGTTGCCGCTGGGTGGGGCGCTGTTGCTCGCGGCGCCGGTGGTGGGGGGCGGGCTGCGGATGACGCGGACGGCGTGGTCGTTGGCGGGGCTGGGTGGGGCGTTGTTGCTGGGGGCGTTCTTCGCGCTGTGAACGCGCTTACTGAACGTCGGGTTCCGGATTGTTATCGCCCTCGGGTTAAGGGTGGCTTAAAGCTGCGGATAGTCTGGCCGCCGCCACCTCCCACGGCATCCCTCAACTCTCAGTTGGACAGCCCATATGCGACGTTCCCTGATTTCCGCCGGCACCGTCGTCACTGCCGTGACGGCCGCTTCTCTGCTGCTGGCTCCCGCCGCGTCGGCCTCGAACAAGCCGAACAACAACGGCGACAACGGCAATGTGAAGATCCATGACGCCAAGACCGGCGAGGAGCTGCACAAGAACGAGCCCCACGTCTGCACGTTCTACCTGGACGGCTTCAAGTTCGACGGCGCCCAGCAGGTCACCTGGCACATCGAGGGGCACGCCCCGACCGCGGACCTCAAGGGCATCGAGGGTTCGCTGACCCTCGACGGCTCGGGTCACGAGCGTACGGCCGATCTGTCGCTTGCCGACGGGCACTACAAGCTGTACTGGAACTTCGACGGCGAGAACGGCAAGGCCAAGCACAAGACCTTCTGGGTCGACTGCGAGACCGAGCCCGGTACCGAGACCACCCAGCCGGGCACGGAGACGACGAAGCCGGGCACGGAGACCACCAAGCCCGGTGAGACGCCCGGTACCCCGGGCTCGTCCGAGACCCCGGGTGCGACGCCGTCCGCGACGGACTCCGCCGCCGCCGGCCAGCCTGCGCCGAGCGCCTCCGGGAGCAGCGCCACGGGTGACCTGGCGGAGACCGGTTCCAGCGCCCCTGTCGGGGCCATGGCCGCCGTCGCCGTCGCCCTCGCGGGTGCGGGTGCGTTCCTGGTGATGCGCCGTCGTAAGGCGCAGCAGCACTGAGCTCGGTGAACGGACGGTGCCCCCGTCGGAATCGTTGGATTCCGACGGGGGCACTGTCGTGTGCGGTGAGGGGTCAGCCGGTGTTGCGCAGGCCCGCGGCGACGCCGTTGACCGTGAGCAGCAGCGCCCGGGCGAGCAGCGGGTCCGGCTCCTCGCCGCGCTCGGCCGCCGCGCGCTGGCGGGCGAGGAGGGCGACCTGGAGGTAGGAGATCGGGTCCAGGTAGGCGTCGCGGATGGCGAAGGTCTGCTGGAGCACCGGGTTGGAGTCGAGCAGTCGCTGACCGCCCGTCACCTTCAGGACTTCGGCGACCGTCAGCGCGTGTTCGGCCTCGATGGTCTCGAAGACGTGCTTCAGCTCGTCCGGCACGAGTGTGTCGACGTAGTGGCGGGCGATCCGCAGGTCGGTCTTGGCGAGCGTCATCTCGACGTTGGCGAGGAAGTTGCGGAAGAAGTGCCAGTGTTCGTACATCTCGCCGAGGACGGTGTCCCCTTCCAGCTGCGGGCCTCCCTCGCGCAGTGCCTTGAGGCCGGAGCCGACGCCGAACCAGCCGGGGACGATCTGGCGGGACTGGGTCCAGCCGAACACCCAGGGGATGGCGCGCAGTCCGTCGAGGCCCGCGCCGGAGTCCGGGCGGCGGGAGGGACGGGAGCCGAGGTGCAGGTCGGCCAGCTGGTCGACGGGGGTGGCGGCGAAGAAGTAGGCGGGCAGGTCCGGGTCCTCGACGAGCCTGCGGTACGCGGTGTGGGCGGCGTCGGAGACGGTGTCCATGGCCGCGTCCCAGCGGGCGAGGGCCTCGTCGGACTGGCGGGGCGCGGTGTGCAGGGCGGAGGCCTGCAGGGTGGCGGCGACGGTCAGTTCGAGGTTCTCGCGGGCGAGGGACGGGATGAGGTACTTGTCGGAGATGACCTCGCCCTGCTCGGTCACCTTGATCTCGCCCTCCAGGGTTCCCCAGGGCTGGGCGAGGATCGCGTCGTGCGAGGGGCCGCCGCCGCGGCCGACGGTGCCGCCGCGGCCGTGGAAGAGGCGGAGGCGTACGCCGTAGCGGTGGGCGACGTCGCGCAGCCTGCGCTGGGCGCGGTGGATCTCCCACTGGGAGGTGGTGATGCCGCCGAACTTGGAGGAGTCGGAGTAGCCGAGCATGACCTCCTGGACGTCGCCGCGCAGGGAGACGAGGCGGCGGTAGGAGGGGTCGGCGAGCATGCCGTCGAGGATGACGTCGGCGGCCTTGAGCTCGTCGGTGGTCTCCAGGAGCGGCACGATGCCGATCTTGGCCCAGCCGCCGTGCAGGTCGATGAGGCCGGCTTCGCGGGCGAGGACGGCGGCGGCGAAGACGTCGTCGGCGCCCTGGCACATGGAGATGATGTACGACTCGATGACCTCGGGGCCGAACCGCTCGAAGGCTTCCTTGATCGTGTGGAAGACGCCGAGGGTCTTCTCGCCGGCCGCGTCGAGCGGGGCGGGGGTGGGCGCGAGGGGGCGGCGGGAGCGGAGCTCCTTGGCGAGGAGCTTCTGCCGGTAGTCGCGCGGCATGTCGGCGTACCGCCAGGACTCCTCGCCGAGCCGGTCGAAGAGCTGGCCCAGTGCGTGGTGGTGGGCGTCGGCGTGTTCGCGGACGTCCATGGTGGCGAGCTGGAGGCCGAACGCGGACAGGGTGCGGATGGTGCGGTCCATCCGTCCGTCGGCGAAGAGAGCGCCGCGGTGCTCGCGCAGGGAGGTCTGGATCAGGGCGAGGTCCTGGACGAGCTCGGTGGTGCCGAGGTAGTCGCGGCCGTCCTGGTGCGGGGTGCCCTTGGCGAGGCGCTCTCGGGTGTTGACGAGCTTCTGGCGGATGCAGGTGGCCTTGAGGCGGTACGGCTCCTCGGCGTTGAGGCGCTTGTAGCGGGGGCTGATCTCCGGGAGGCGCTCCAGGTCGTTCTGGAGCGAGGTGAGCAGTTCCTCGGTGGCGCCGGCGTAGCGGATGGAGTTGGAGAGGAAGCCGCGCAGCTCGTCGATGAGGTCGAGGGCGTCGTTGATGCCGTGCTCGTGCTGGAGGATGAGGACGTCCCAGGTCACGGCGGGGGTGACGTTGGGGTTGCCGTCGCGGTCGCCGCCGATCCAGGTGCCGAAGGTCAGCGGGCGGGTGCCTGCGGGGAGCTCGACGCCGACCCGCTCCAGCTCGGCGGCGAGGTCTTCGAGGACGTCGCCGACGGCGCCGGCGTGCAGCTCGTCGAGGTAGTAGATGGCGTTGCGGGCCTCGTCGGCGGGCTCGGGGCGGACGACGCGGAGTTCGTCGGTCTGCCAGATGAGGTCGATGTTCTCGGCGAGTCGCAGGTCGTGGCGGCGCCGGTCGGCCTCGATGACGGGGGTTTCCAGGAGGGCGGCGATCCGGCGCAGCTTGTTGAGCACGGAGCGGCGGGCGGCCTCGGTGGGGTGCGCGGTGAAGACGGGTCGTACGTTGAGGTTCTTCACGGTGGCGCGGACGTGCTCGGGGTCGCCGTCCTTGAGCATGTCGGCGGTGCGGGCGAGGAGGCCGCCCTCGGCGGCTCGCTTCTCGCGCATCTCGCGGCCGCGGTGCACCTGCTCGGTGACGTTCGCCAGGTGGAAGTACGTGGAGAAGGCGCGTACCAGCTTGGCGGCGGTCTCCAGGTCGGTCTCGCCGAGCAGCTCGGCGGCGGCCTCGCCGTCCTCGCGGGTGAGGCTGCGGACCTTCTCGACGAGGTCGAGGAGCTCGTGGCCTTCCTGGCGGACGAGGGTCTCGCCCAGAAGATCGCCCAGTCGGCGGATGTCGGAACGCAGCTCGGCGCTGGCGGTGGGGGTCTGGTCGGCACTGCTCACAGGTGCGGCTCCTTGCAGTGTTTGAGCACGTCTGGAGGGGTTACTGGAGGCTTGCGGACCGCGCTGTCCGACGCACCCAGGATAGGTGCCCGTTCCGGCGGCGCCGCTCGTACCCCTCTTGTGCCCTCTTGCCGCGCGCCACCGCACTGCCATACTTACGTCGCCGTAGGTTACGGAACCGTAGCCACGCTTCCTTTTACTCCGTTTCCGCTCCCTTTCATCCCTTCACTCCGGGGAGACCCATGACCACAAGCCACCAGGTGACCTCGGACTCCGAGGTGCGCGACACCGATCCGGATCTGCCCTTCGCCACGCTCGGCGGGGACAGGAAGCGTTCGATCGAGCAGATCACGCTGCTGCTGTTCATCACGGTGCCCTTCCTGGCCCTGCTCGCGGCGGTGCCGCTGGCCTGGAGCTGGGGCGGCGTGAGCTGGCTCGATCTGGGTCTGCTGGTGGCGATGTACTACATCGGCTGCCACGGCATCACGATCGGCTTCCACCGCTACTTCACGCATGGTTCCTTCAAGGCGAAGCGTCCGCTGCGGATCGCGCTGGCGATCATGGGGTCGCTCGCAGTGGAGGGTCCGCTGGTGCGCTGGGTGGCGGACCACCGCAAGCACCACAAGTTCTCCGACGCGGAGGGTGACCCGCACTCGCCGTGGCGGTTCGGGGAGACGGTGCCGGCGCTGATGAAGGGCCTGTGGTGGGCGCACATCGGCTGGATGTTCGACGAGGAGCGGACGCCGCAGCACAAGTACGCGCCCGATCTGATCAAGGATCCGGCGATCCGTGCGATCTCCCGTCAGTTCATCTTCTGGACGATGCTGTCCCTGGCGATCCCGCCGTTGGTCGGCGGTCTGGTGACGATGTCCTGGTGGGGCGCGTTCACCGCGTTCTTCTGGGGTTCGCTGGTACGGGTCGCGCTGCTGCACCACGTCACGTGGTCGATCAACTCGATCTGCCACGCGGTCGGCAAGCGGCCGTTCAAGTCCCGTGACCGTTCGGGCAACGTGTGGTGGCTGGCCGTGCTGTCGTGCGGCGAGTCGTGGCACAACCTGCACCACGCGGATCCGACGTCGGCGCGGCACGGGGTGATGCGCGGCCAGGTCGACTCCAGCGCGCGGCTGATCCGCTGGTTCGAGCAGCTGGGGTGGGCGTACGACGTGCGCTGGCCGAGCCGGTCCAGGATCGATGCCCGCCGCCAGGACAAGGCCGCGAACGCGGCATGATGGATGACGTGGCGATCGACGGCAGTACCAGCAGCAGCGAGAACAAGCCCCGGCGCGGCCGTCGGGTGCGGATGACGGGCGCGGAGCGCCGGGAGCAGCTGCTGGACATCGGCCGAACGCTCTTCGCCGCGAAGGGCTTCGAGGGCACGTCGGTGGAGGAGATCGCGGCGAAGGCCGGGGTCTCCAAGCCGGTGGTGTACGAGCACTTCGGCGGTAAGGAGGGGCTGTACGCGGTCGTGGTCGACCGGGAGATGCGCCAGCTGCTGGACGGGGTGACGGGTGCGCTGACCGCCGGGCATCCGCGTGAGCTGCTTGAGCAGGCGGCCTTCGCGCTGCTCGACTACATCGAGAACTACACGGACGGTTTCCGGATCCTGGTCCGCGACTCGCCGGTGGCCCAGTCGACCGGCACGTTCGCCTCCTTGATCAGCGACATCGCCACGCAGGTGGAGGACATCCTGGGTCTGGAGTTCAAGGCCCGGGGCTTCGACCCGAAGCTGGCGCCGCTGTACGCGCAGGCGCTGGTGGGGAGCGTGGCGCTGACGGGCCAGTGGTGGCTGGACGTCCGCAAGCCGAAGAAGGCCGAGGTCGCGGCGCATCTGGTGAATCTGGCGTGGCACGGCCTGGACGGTCTGGAGCAGAAGCCCCGCCTGATAGGGCACCGCAAGAGCTGAGATCAATTCCCTGGTCCGGTGCCACCCCCCGGGGGTATACTCCCGTCAACATCCGGTCGTGTGTTCGATCCCTCCGTATGACGCTGTCCGCGCTGAGCGCGTGACGCCGTGCGGGGCGAGCGCGATCACCTCGGTCCGGGTTCCCGTTGACATTGATCCCCAGGGGGGGACCTTTTGCGCTCCGTGCACTCCAAGCGCGCGCGCCGCATCGCGGCCTGCACCGCTCTCGTACTCTCCGCCGGCATGCTGCTGGCGGCTCCCGCGTCGGCCGACGAGCCGGGCAACCGGCCCGTCGCCGAGCAGCCCGACCGTACGGTCACCGAGCTGCCGAAGATCGACCTGTCGAAGGTCGAGAGGTCGGACTCCGCCCGCGCCGCGGCGACGACCAGCACCTCGCCGGTCCGCTTCGACGTCGACGGCGACGGCGCGGGGGACCTGATCTACCGCGCGTGGGACGGTCTCCCGTACACCACTCTGTCCTCGGGCGCCGAGGGCGGAATGTTCTACGGCAGCGACGCCAACGACGACCTCGCGCTGGACATGATCCCGATCGGCGACCAGGACGGCAACGGTCAGCCGGAGGTTCTCACCCTCTCCCCGTACGGCACGCTGCGGCTGTACGCGGACGCGACCGCGACCGACGGCTCGTACCGCTGGCAGGGCGGCGGCTGGACCCTCTACAACAAGGTCTTCTCGCCGGGTGACGTCGACGGCGACGGCCGTGCGGACCTGATCGGCCGCCAGCACAACGGTGATCTCTACCTCTACCTCGCCAACGGCTCGACGACCTCCGCGCCCTTCGGCCCGCGCGCGAAGGTCGGAAGCGGCTGGAACATCTACGACCAGATCGTGGGCGTCGGCGACAACGACGGCGACGGCAAGGGCGACGTCATCGGGCGTACCCCGGACGGCAAGCTGTACTTCTACGGCAGCACCGGCAGCGCGTCCGCGCCGTTCAAGGCGCGCCAGCAGGTCGGCAGCGGCTGGGGCATCTACAACCAGATCATCGCGATCGACGACGTGAACGGCGACGGCGCGGCCGAGCTGTTCGCGCGGGACATGGCGGGCACGCTCTGGGCCTACACCGGCCTGGGCGACGGTCGCCTCGGCCCCCGCACGCAGCTCAGCGAGGCCGCCGACTTCCTGCACGTCGACCAGTTCGGCGGCGCCGGCAGCATCGCGGGCTTCGGCAAGAACTCCCTGATGGCCCGGGACGGGGCCGGCACGCTCTTCTGGTACGGGGCGATGAACAACGGCAACCTCACCGCGCGCGACCAGGTCGGTGACGTCGGCGGCTGGGCGGGCGCGAACATCTCCCTCGCCTCTTCCCTCGACGCCGGTGGCTTCCCCACCATGCTCGAGGTCTACGACGGCCGCCTGTACAACTGGTACGGCCACGACTACGGCGCCGGCTGGGGTGTCTACAACGTGCTCGTCGGCCCGGGCGACCTGACCGGTGACGGCAAGGGCGACCTGCTGGCCCGTACCTCGGGCGGTGACCTGTACCTGTACCGCGGCAACGGTCTCGCCGACGGCTTCGCCTCCCGGATCAAGGTCGGCTCCGGCTGGGGGATCTACAACCGGATCCTCGGCGCGGGCGACTTCTCCGGTGACGGCCGTACGGACATCGTGACCCGCGACAGCGCCGGAGACCTGTACCTGTACCGCGGCACCGGCTCCGCCCCGGCGCCGTTCGGTGCGCGGGTGAAGATCGGCAGCGGCTGGAACACGTACGGCAAGGTGGTGGCCCCCGGCGACCTCAACAGCGACGGCAAGGCCGACCTGCTGGGCGTGAACTCGGCGGGCGAGCTCTACCGCTACCTCGGCACCGGCACCGGCACCGGCACCGGCGCCTTCGGGCCGCGGGTCAGGATCGGTACCGGCTTCCAGATCTACAACGGCATGTACTAGGCGAGACCCGGGGCCATGTCCCGGGAGACTCGGCAATGGGGGCGCCCCGCACCGGACTTCCGGTGCGGGGCGCCCCCGTGTCATGCCGGCTTGCGCGCTACGGCGAAGATGCGGCGGAAGGGGAAGACCGTGCCGTGCGGCCCCCTGGGGTAGGCCGCGCGCAGCAGGTCGCGGTACTGGGTGAGGAAGGCGTCCGTCGCCTCCTGGTCCCCTTCCAGCGCGGTCAGTACGGGGCGCAGTGCCGTGCCCTTGACCCAGTCGAGGACCGGGTCCTCGCCGGGCAGGAGCTGGGAGTAGGTGGTCTCCCAGGCGTCGGTCTCGCAGCCGAGGTCGACCAGGCGGGTGAGGTAGTCGGCGGGGTCGAGGACGTGGACGAAGCGGCGGCCCTCGCCGGCGAGGCGGCTGTGCCATCGCGGGGTGTCGCAGAGTTCGCCGAGCAGGGCGTGGCTGGGTGAGGTGAAGTTGCCGGGGACCTGGAAGGCGAGGGTTCCGCCGGGCCGGAGGCCGTCGATCCAGGGGGCGAAGGACTCGGGGTGGTTGGGGACCCACTGCAGGGCGGCGTTGGAGACGATCAGGTCGTAGGGCTCTTCGGGGGTCCAGTGGGCGGCGTCGGCGGGCCGGAAGTCGAGCCAGCCGCCCCCGGCGGTGGTGCCGGCCCAGTCCTTCTCGGCCCGTTCCAGCATGTCGGGCGAGAGGTCGAAGCCGGTGATGTGGGCATCGGGCCAGCGGTCGGCGAGCAGGGCGGTCACATTGCCGGGACCGCAGCCGAGGTCGGCGATCCGGGGCGGGCGGTCGGTGGGCAGATGCGGTATTCGGGCGAGCAGGTCGAGGAACGGGCGGGTGCGGTGGCCGGAGTGGCGGAGGTACTGCTGCGGGTCCCATGTCGGTGCGGATGCAGAAGCAGAAGATGGTGCGGAATGCATGTTCGAGCCCCCTTGCTGGAACGAGCGACCGAAGCGGAATAGGTTCCGGCCCGGTCCTTCCCCATAGTCCAGCCGAATATATCTTGACGTCAAGAGACTTTATGTCAACAGACCCTCTACACTGATCGACATGGAGGACGAGGTCGACCGGCTGGTCGCTGCATGGCGCCGAGAGCGCCCGGACCTCGACGTGGAACCGCTCGAGGTGCTCAGCCGCGTCTCGCGGCTCGCCCGGCACCTCGACCGCGCCCGTCGGCTCGCCTTCGCCGAGCATCAGCTGGAGCCCTGGGAATTCGACGTCCTCACGTCGCTGCGCCGCGCCGGCGCCCCGTACCAGCTCTCCCCCGGCCAGCTCCTCACCCAGACGCTCGTCACCTCGGGCACGATGACCAACCGGATCGACCGGCTCACCAAGAAGGGCCTGGTCGAGCGGCTGCCCGACCCCAGCGACCGGCGCGGGGTCCTGGTCCGCCTCACCCCCGAGGGCCGCGACCGGGCCGACCAGGCGCTCGCCGGGCTGCTCGCCCAGGAGCGCGCCATCCTCGCCCAGCTCTCCCGCACCCAGCGGGGCGAACTGGCCGGACTGCTACGCCAGCTGACCGCCCCGTTCGACAACATCCCCGGATAGGGGGTGTCTTGTCGATCAGGCCGGGCTCGCGTGCCCTGGCACCGCGCCTCGCCGCGTTGTCGTCGGTCGCCAACGCTCCGCGTTGTCTCCCTCCTCCGCCTTGCGATCCACGGCACCAGCCCCCGCTCCCTGATCCGGCCTGATCGACGAGACACCCCCTAGCTCGGCGGGTCCCACGCCCGCTCGTCGCGCCAGGGCCACCGCGGCCAGCGTGGAGTGCACGCCCAGCTTCCCGAGCACGTTCTGCATGTGCGTACGGACGGTGTGCGGGGACAGGAACAGCCGCTCCGCGACCGCCTTGCGCCCCAGGCCCGCCACCATGCAGCGCAGCACCTCCCGCTCGCGCGGAGTCAGCGACTCCACGAGCCGCTCGCTCTCGGTGCGGTGCTTGCGCGCCGCCGTCAGCTCCCGCAGGACGCCGGTGAGCAGGGCGGGCGGCAGATGCGTCTCGTCCCGCAGGACGCCACGGATCACGGCGAGCAGCCGCTGCAGCGAGCAGTCCTTGGCCACCCACCCCGAGGCCCCGGCCTGGAGGGCGAGCGCGGCCCGGTGCGGGTCGTCCTTCTCGGCGAGCACGATCGTGCGGACGGCGGGCCGCGCCTCGCCGACCCCGGCGACCAGCGAGATGCCGTCGACCACGCCCTCGCCCTGGTCCGGTGCGGCACGGGCCACCGGCACCGACGCGGCCGCACCGGTGCCGGTGCCCAGGTCGGCGTCGACCAGCATCACGTCGTACCGGCGGCCCTCGGCGGCGGCGCGGTCCAGACAGCGCAGCGCGGCCGGGCCGCTGCCCGCGGCGGAGACGTCGACGTCGGGCTCCGCCGCGAGGGCGGCGGCCAGCGACTCGGCGAAGATCCGGTGGTCGTCCACCACCAGGACCCGGATACGGACCACGGACACCCCCATGTGTCGAGGAGCGGACCGGCGCGGATACGGCGCCGGGAAGGGGTCCGTCGGCCGCACGGCCGCCGCCGTGCAGTGAGTGTTACCCCGTTCCGGGCGCCGTACCCGACTGGTCTCGCCCCCTGATCAGCACCGGCCCCCACCGGCGCTGTGCCTCAGGGTACGGGCGGGGCGGCCCCGCGGTAGGCGATTCGCGGAACTGGTCTCAGAGCCGTCGCGCCCCCGGGGAGGGAACGGCGGGGAAGACCCGGGGGGCGCTGAACCCCGCCTCGGCGAAGGCCTTTTCGACGGCGGCGGTCACGGCGTCCGCCGTCCCCTCCTCCACGAGCACGATCGCCGAGCCGCCGAAGCCGCCGCCCGTCATCCGCGCCCCGAGCGCGCCGGCCGCGTTCGCCGACTCGACGACGAGGTCCAGCTCGGCGCAGGAGACCCGCAGATCGTCCCGGAGCGAGACATGGCCCTCGGTGAGGACCGGGCCGACCGCGTGGGCGTCCCCGGAGTCGAGGAGTGCGATGGTCCGCTCGACCCTGCGGTTGTCGGAGACGACGTGCCGGACGTAGGCGCGAACCGTTTCCTCGCTCAAGCGGGCGAGGGCATCGGGCAGGTGCGCGTACGGCACTTCACGCAGGGTCCGCACACCGAGCGCCCGCGCGCCCGCTTCACATCCGGCGCGCCGCTCCGCGTACGCGCCGTCCCCGAGCGCGTGCTTGACGCGGGTGTCCACGACCAGGAGCCGCAGTCCCCGTGCGGCGAGGTCGAACGGCACCTGGCGGTACGAGAGATCACGGGTGTCCAGGAACAGCGCGTGGCCCTCGACCGCGCACGCGGACGCCATCTGGTCCATCACTCCGCAGGGCACGCCGACGAAGGCGTTCTCCGCGCGCTGCGCGAGGACGGCGATCTCGGGGCGGCCGAGCCCGAGGCCGAACAGCTCGTCCAGCGCCAGCGCGGTGACCACCTCCAGGGCGGCGGAGGACGAGAGCCCCGCCCCCGTCGGGACGGTCGAGGCGAGGTGGATGTCCGCCCCGGTGACGGGGTGGCCGGCCTCGCGCAGGGCCCAGACGACCCCGGCCGGGTAGGCGGCCCAGCCGCCGCCGGAGAGCGGTTCCAGCGCTTCGACGTCGAGCTGGACGATGCCGCCCTCGACATCGGCGGAGTGGACCCGCAGCACACCGTCCGTACGGCGCGAGACGGCCGCGACCGCCGTGTGGGGCAGGGCCAGCGGCATCACGAAACCGTCGTTGAAGTCGGTGTACTCGCCGATCAGGTTGACCCGCCCGGGGGCGGCCCAGACGCCCTCCGGCGCCGCCCCGTACAGCTCCTCGAACTCCTCCGCCACGCTCATGCGCGTCCCTGCTCCCTCTGCCTCGCGAACGCCCACGCGTCCCGCACGATGTCCGCCAGGTCCGGGCGGGACGGATTCCAGCCGAGCCGCCCGCGGGCGACATCGGCCGAGGCGACGAGCACGGCCGGGTCGCCGGGCCGGCGGGCGGCGACCACCTCGGGCACCGGGTGGCCGGTGACCGCGCGCACGGTCTCGACGACCTCGCGCACCGAGAAGCCGTTGCCGTTGCCGAGGTTGCAGATCAGGTGTTCGCCCGGGTTCATGGCGTCCAGGGCGAGCAGATGGGCCTCGGCGAGGTCGGCGACGTGGATGTAGTCGCGGACGCAGGTGCCGTCGGGGGTCGTGTAGTCGTCGCCGTACACGTGGATCGCCTCGCGCCTGCCGAGGGCGACCTGGAGGACGAGCGGGATGAGGTGCGACTCCGGGTCGTGCCGCTCCCCGCAGGCGCCGTACGCGCCGGCCACGTTGAAGTAGCGCAGGGAGACCGCGGCCAGGCCGTGGGCCCGTGCCTCACCGGTGATCATTCCGTCGACGGCGAGCTTGGAGAAGCCGTACGGGCTCGTCGGCGCGGTCGGCGCGGACTCGGTGATGGGGACGGACGCGGGCTCGCCGTAGGTGGCGGCGGTGGAGGAGAAGACGAGTCTGCGCACGCCCGCCTCGCGCATGGCGGCGAGCAGCGCCATCGTCCCGCCGACGTTGTTCTCCCAGTACTTCTCCGGCTGGGCGACGGACTCGCCGACCTGGGAGAAGGCAGCGAAGTGCAGGACGCCGTCGTAACTGGCGTCCAGCCACCGCGCGGCGTCCTGGATACGGCCCTCGATGAAGCGGGCCCCGGCCGGGACGCCCTCCTTGAAGCCGGTGGAGAGGTCGTCGAGGACGGTGACCTCGTGGCCCGCCTCCAGCAGGTGCGCGGCGACCACCCCGCCGACATAGCCGGCCCCGCCGGTCACCAGGTACTTGGATGTCACAGCGCTGCTCACTTGCTCGCCACCTCTCGGAGTCGCTCGGCCGCCGCCTCCGGCGGCACGTCGTTCATGAACGCGCCCATGCCGGACTCGGTGCCCGCGAGGTACTTCAGCTTGCCGGACGCCCTGCGGACGGTGAAGAGCTCCAGATGCATCCCGAACTCCTCCCGGTCCTCGCCGGTGAACGGCGCCTGGTGCCAGGCGGCGATGTACGGCGTGGGCGGCTCCCCCGGCCCGAAGAGCCGGTCGAAGCGCCTCAAGAGTTCCAGATAGATCTGTGGGAACTCTGTGCGGGCGGCGTCGTCGAGGACCCGCAGGTCGGGCACCCGGCGGGTGGGGTACAGGTGGACCTCGTACGGCCAGTGCGCGGCGTAGGGCACGAAGGCGATCCAGTGCTCGCTCTCCAGGACCACGCGCACGGCGTCGGCCCGCTCCCGTGCGACGACGTCGTCGAAGAGGTTCCGCCCGGTGCGGGCGAGGTGTTCGGCCGCCTGTCGCCGCATGAGGGCGGTACGGGGGGTGGTGAAGGGGAACGCGTAGATCTGGCCGTGGGGGTGGCCGAGGGTGACGCCGATCTCGGCGCCCCGGTTCTCGAAGCAGTACACCTGCTCCACGCCGGGCCGCTCGGCGAGCTCGGCCGTCCGGTCGGTCCAGGCGTCGAGCACGAGCGCGGCCCGTTCGGGGGTGAGGTCGGCGAAGGACGCCTCGTGGTCGGAGGTGAAGCAGACGACCTCGCACCGCCCGGACTCCCCGGCGAGGGAGGGGAAGCGGTTCTCGAAGACGGCCACGTCGTACTCGTCCGCGGGGATCTCGCTCTGCCGCCCGTCGCGGGAGGGGCAGAGCGGGCACTCGTCGGCGGGCGGGTGGTAGGTCCGCCCCTGGCGGTGGGAGGCGATGGCGACGGAGTCCCCGAGGAGCTCGTCGTACCGGATCTCGGAGCGGGAGGCGACGGGGTCCAGCGGCCGGGGGTCGACGGCGTCTCGGACGGCGTCGTCCCGCGCGTCGTAGTAGATGAGCTCGCGCCCGTCGGCGAGGGTGGTGACGGTCTTCTTCACGGGGTGTCCTCAGCGGGGGAACCAAACAGAACCACGCACAAGGAACCACAATCAAACATCGGAGTCAACGCCGAACGGCCGGACCCCCGCCCCGGGCATCTGTTCTCCTCAGCCGAGATCAGGACCCCTGCGGCCCCCGCGGGCTCGGCGCGTGATCCAGCAGGCCCGTCCGCGCGGCCAGGGCGGCGGCCTCGAGACGCGACCCGACGCCCAACTTCATGAGCACCCGCTGCACATGCGTCCGCGCCGTGCTCGGCGCGATCGCCATCCCCGCCGCGATCAACCGCGTGTCCTCCCCCTCCGCCACCCGGACGAGGACCTCGACCTCCCGCGGCGTCAGCATCCGCAACAGCCGCCGCCCCTCGTCGTCCGGCTGAGCCGCCGGGTTCAGCAGCTCCGCGAACGCCCCCTGAAGGAGCTGCGGCGCCACCGCGGCCTCCCCCGCCCGCGCCTTGACCAGCGCCCGCTCGACCCCCTCGATGCGCTCGTCGTGCCGTACGTACCCCGACGCCCCGGCCGCGAAGGCCGCCGCGATGCCCCGCGGCGACGGCACCGGGCCCAGCACGACCACGGCCACCTGCGGACGCTCACGCTTGATCCGTACGATCGGGTCGAAGGCGCCCGGCTCGGCCGGGGCCGCCGTACCGAGCAGACACACCTCCGGCGCCCGGCTGACCACCAGCTCCGCCGCCCCCGCCACCGGGGCGGTCGCCGCGAGCACCCGGTGCCCGCGCAGTTTCAGTGCCGAGGCGAGCGCCTCGGCGAGCAGTCGGTGGTCGTCGACCACCATCAGCCGCACGCCCATCGAGCAACCCCTTAGTCCCCCCTGGAGCCGTCCGCCGGCCCCAGCCACTCCGATGACCCGGCAAACTACACGTTTGTCCCCCCGGACTGTCGAATTCTTCGCCGATCGGGGCAGATGCAAACAGCCCGGCGCGTCGATGTGCATCGATGCGCCGGGCTGCGTCCCGTTCCGGAGGGGAACGGAAGGGGGTCAGTGCGTGCCGAAGGCGAGCGCCAGGTACTTCTTGTCGTCCGTGGAGGACGACTCACGCGGCTTGCTGATCATCACCGCGGAGATGAACATCCGGCCGTTCGCGTAGAGGATCTCGCTGTAGTCCTCGGAGAAGCTGCCCTCCGCGTCGCGGACCACCTCGTCCGAGGGGTTCTCCAGCAGCACCGTCGACTTCATGGTGCCGCCGTCGAGGGAGACGATCTGGCCGCCCTTGTCGTACGGCGGAGACTTGTAGGCGATGATGTTGCCGCCGTCCATCCGCAGCGGGATCAGCGTGTAGCGGTCGCCCGCGTCCGCCTTCTCGGGGGTCGGCTTCCCGGTGGCCAGGTCGAACGAGACGATCTCGTTGGTCTCGTCGCCGTACTCCCCGGTGGAGCCCTCGTGCTCCTCGGTCGGCAGGTAGAGCCGGCCGTTGCCGACGACGACCTTCGAGCAGGTCTCCACCTCGGTGGAGCGGCAGCGGGCCGCGTAACGGTCCGCGTCCGCCGCGATCTTCACCTTCAGCTTGCCGGTCTTCTCGTCGATGGAGAAGAAGTCCGAGATGCCGCTGCCGTCGCCGGCGGTCTCGCCGACATCGGCCGCGACGACCAGCGGCTTGGTCGAGACGATCGCGGCGTACTTCACGCCCGCGGGCATCTTGTACTGGGAGATCGGCGCACCGGTCAGCGGGTTGAGGTTCTGGATGATGACGTACTGGCTGTCGTACGGCCCGCACTTGCGCGCCGCGACCAGGCCCTCGCCGCCGCCGTACCCCATGTCGTAGCAGTCCTGGGCGTTGGCCTGCGGCTTCCAGCGGGGGTTGCCGTTGGCCAGGTCGAAGGCGGCCCCGCCGTCGGTGCCGCCCGCCGCGACGGTCGTGCCGCTCAGGGTGACCTCGCTGAACCGGGCCTTGCTGTCACCGGCGTTGCCGCCGGTCACCGACGTGGACCAGACCAGCTTGCCGGTGTTCAGGTCGACGACGCCGACCTCGGTGCACGGCTGGTAGTAGCGCGGCCCGACCCGCTTGGTCGCCTCGAAGAGGATGGCCGTCTTGTGGTCGGCGGTGACATGGCGCGTGGTGCCGCAGACCTGGCCGGGCAGGGGCAGGGTCCAGGACGGGGTGCCCTTGTCGAGGTCGTAGCCGACGATCGAGTCGACGCCCGTCTTCACGTACGCCTTCTCGGTGATCCAGGAGCCGGCCACGTCGGTGATGTCGGGGACCTTGGGCTCGGGAAGCTGGAAGGTCAGCTTGGCCTGGGTGTCGGCCGGGACCTTCTCCTTGCCGTTGCCGCCGAGTCCGTTGCCGCCGGTGCCGCCCTTGCCCTGGGTCGAACCGGTGCTGCCCTTGGCGTTCTCCTCCTCCTCACCGCCGCCGGAGGCGGCGTACCAGACGCCGGCGCCGACGATCAGGACGACGGCGACCACGGCGGCGATGACGATCTGCATCTGCGCCGAGAGCTTCTTGCCGCCGGAGGGCGGGGGCGTGGACGCCTGCGGGTACTGCGGCTGGGTCGGGTAGCCGTACTGCGGCGGCTGCTGCTGGGGGTAGCCGTACTGCGGCTGCGTCGGCGGCTGCTGGGGGTAGCCGTACTGCGGCTGCGTCGGCGGCTGCTGCGGGTAGCCGTAGGGCTGCTGGTCCGCCGGCTGCTGCTGGGGGTAGCCGTACGGCGGCTGGGCCGGCGGCTGCTGCGGCGGGGGCGTCGGCGCGCCGAACCCACCCGGCGGGGGGTCCTGGGGCGCGCCGAAACCGCCCGGCGGCGGGCCGGGCGGCTGGTTGGGCGGGGGTGGAGGCGGCTGGGTCATGGCGTGGATACCTCTGAGGTTTCGAAAAGAGCGGGCGGGAACCGGTGTCACGTGCCGAAGGCCAACAGCGTCTCCCTCTCCAGCTCTTCGGCGTCGGTCGAGCCGACGACGACACTCTGCACAAGGATGTACCGGCCGTCGCTGTACAGCGCCGGGGAGGCGGAGAAGCGCGACTCGACGCGCCCCGCGGCGCGCGGGACCCGGAGCAGCTCGACGGGCTCGGTCGCACCGGGGGCGACGGTGGCCAGCGAACCGGGTTCGTCGGACAGCGCGGCCATCCGCACGATCAGCGAACCGCCCTCCATCCGCAAGGGCCAGGCCATGCGTCCCGGCAGCCCCGGGATGCGCCGCACCGCGTTGCCCGTACGGAGGTCGAAGGCGACGATCTCGTTGCTCTTGCCCTTGCCGGCCCCGGTGGTGGCCAGGTAGGCGGTGGTGTCGTCCACGACGACCTGACAGCGCTCCAGGTTGCCCTCGTGGGCGACGTCGTCCGCGCACCCCTCGGCGTACTGGTCGTTGCCCTTGAGCGAGGAACGCTTCGTCCCGTCCTCGTTGAGGACGACGATGCCGTGGCCGCCCTGGGCGCGGTAGGTGGCCGAGACGACGAGCGGCCGTACGGACAGGACGTGGTCGACCCGGTAGCCGGCCGGCAGCCGGTACTTCCAGCGGGACTTGCCGGTCACCGGATCCACCTCGTGGATCTCCTCCTGCGGCTTGTCCGCGTCGGAGGTGGGGCAGGAGACCGCGGCGACGAGCTTCGGGCCGCCGGCGTACGCGTACGGCTGGCACCGGCTCTCCTCCCACCGGCCGAACAGCTGTTTGCCGTCGCTGAGACGGTAGCCGCTCGAGTACCCGGCCCGGCCCGCGGTGACGGTGCCCCCGCTGATCGCGATCGAGTAGTCGTACATGAAGTCGAACTTGCCCTCCTTGACGATCTTCTGCTGCCAGCCGGCCTTGCCGGTGCGCAGGTCGACCATCTGGAGCCGACGGCATTCGACGACTTCCGCGTGGAGGCGGTCCTTGAGGGAGAGCGCGATCTTGCCGTCCGCGGAGGCCAGTTGCGGCGCCCGGCAGATCTCGGTGTCCAGCGTCAGGCGCCACTTCACCGTGCCGTCCACGACCGAATGGGCCGTGACGTTGCGGTACATGGCGGTGACGACGGTGTCCCCGACCAGCCAGGGGCCGAAGACGTCGCCGCCGAGTCCGGGCACGTCGATGTCGTTCTTCCGGACCCAGAGGACGGACGCGTCGCCCGGGGCGCGGCCCGCGTTGTAGCGGGCCGCGTCCGCGGCGTCGGGCGCGGGCGGGCCGGCCGGCCCGGTGGCCGTACCCGACGGGGTGGGAGCGGTGCTCCCGGTCGCCTTGTCGTCCGTGCGGTCCTCGGCTCCGTCCAGCGCGTACCAGGTCACTCCGCCCACGGCCAGCAGCGCCGCCACGACGGCCGCGACGACCGCTTTCGCACGGCGCCGGCGGGGCGGGGGCGGCGGCACGACGGGGTCGGCGGCCCCGCCCCCGTACGGGTTGAGTCGGCCGTACGGCCCGTACGTCGGCTGCTGGGGCGGGGGCGGGCCGGGCTGTCGAGGTGTCGTCATGGGAGTCGGACAGCCCTCACTTGCTGAAGGCCATCATCGTCTTGACTTCCTTCTCCTCCTTGTCGTTCGAGGCGCTCACCCGCCCGCTGGTCACGACGAACGTCCCGTTGCCGTAGGCGAAGCCCGGGTCGTAGAAGGTGTTCTCGATCTCCGCCGTCGACGCCGGGTGCTGGAGCACGATCTTCGGCGCACCACCGGTCGGGGCGAGGGTGGCGACCGCGCCGCCCGCGTCGTAGGAGGCGTCCATGTAGAGCAGGACGTCCGAGCCCTCCATGCGCAGCGGGGTGATGGTCCGCTCGGCGGGGGCCGCGGCGCGCCACTTGGACTTGCCGGTGTTCAGGTCGAAGGCGACGACCGCGTTGGCGGTGCGGTAGTTGTCGGACTCCGTGGCCATGTAGAAGGTGTTGGCGTCGGCGGCGACACCGGTGCAGCCCTGGAGGTTGCGGCCGAAGACGACGAAGGCGCCGCCGCAGTTGGGCGCGTACTTGTCCGTGCCGCCCTGGATCTGCGAGCGGAGCTTGCCGGTGGGGGTGACGGCGAACACGGTCCACTTCTTCTCGTCGCGCTGCTGCGCGGAGACGACGAGCGGATTCACCGAGTAGATCTTGTCGACTTCCCAGTTGGGCTGGAGCTTGAAGGTCCACCGGGGCTTTCCGGTGTTCGGGTCGACCTCGCTGATCTGCTCCTGCTTGTTCTTGTAGTCGCTGGTGGGGCAGCTGGCGGCGGAGACCAGCTTCGCCCCGCCCGCGAAGGCGTAGGGCTTGCAGCCGCTGGTCGGCCCGGTGAAGAGCTGGTGCCCGTCGGCGAGGGAGTAGCCGTACGAGTTGCCGGTGCCGGCCGCCGTCACCGTGTTGCCGCTGATGGCGAGGGTGATGTCGGAGAGCGAGCTGAAGCCGGTGCCCTTGGGGATGGACTTCTTCCAGCCCACCTTGCCGGTCTTCAGGTCGATCTTCTGCAGCTCGGTGCACTTGGCGCGGTCGCCCGCGCTGTCGTTGACGCCGATGACGAAGCTGCCGTCGGCGGTGGGCTCGGGCGCGGTCGTGCACAGCTCGAAGGGCAGGTCCAGGTGCCACTTCACGGAGCCGTCGCCGAGGCTGTAGCCGTCGAGGCTCTTGTACATGCCCTTGACGACGACGTCGCCGACGATCCACGGGCCGAAGACGTCGGCGCCGTTGCGCGGCAGGTCGACGTTGTTCTTGAGCAGCCAGTTGACCTTCGCCTCGCCGGGCTTGCGGCCGGCGTTGAGGTCGTCCTCGGAGTTGCGGCCGTCGCCGCTGCCGTTGCCCTGGTCGACGGAGTCGGAGGGCTTCGGGGTGGCGCTGGTGGCGGTCGGCTGGGCGACCGGCTCCTTCTCGTCGTCGCCGCCGCTGACGGCGAACCAGGTGCCGGCACCGACGACGAGGAGCGCGGCGACGGCCGCGGCCACGATGACGCCGGGCTTGCCCTTGAAGGGGCCGCCGCCACCGGGCGGGGTGGGGGCCGCCGGGTACGGGGGCTGGGTGGGGTAGCCGCCGTAGGGACCGGGCTGCTGACCGTAGGGACCGGGCTGCTGGCCATAGGGGCCGGGCTGCTGGCCGTACGGCCCCGGCTGCTGGGCCCCGGGGCCCTGCGGGTAGCCGTATCCGGGCGCGGGCGGCTGCTGCGGATAGCCGTAACCGGGCTGCGGCTGCTGTCCGTACGGGCCGGGCGCGGCGGGCGGCGGTGTCTGCGGGGCCTGCGGCGGAGCCGGAGGCATCGGCGGGACGCCCTGGTTCGGGCCCTGGTTCGGGTCCGGGTTCGGGTTCGGTGCGCCGAAGCCCGGCGGCTGGTTGCTGGGCGGCTGGGTCATCAGCGCTTCCCCCTTGATGTGAGCGGGTTTTCTTTCTACCACTCGGGGCATGGCGCAAAAGTGACCGGTCCACCCCTTGTTCCCAAGGGAGGACCGGCCCGTGATGCCGTCGTTACGCGTTCCGCACGGCTTCTCTACGCTTCCTCGGCCAGTTCGAGCCAGCGCATCTCCAACTCATCGCGTTCACCGGCCAGTTCCCGGAGCTCCGCGTCCAGCTTCGCCACCTTCTCGAAGTCTGTGGCGTTTTCGGCGATTTGGGCGTGCAGCTTGCTCTCCTTGTCGGAGAGCTTGTCGAGCTGGCGCTCGACCTTCTGCAGCTCCTTCTTCGCGGCCCGGGCGTCGGCGGCGGAGACGCCCGGCTTCTGCTGGGCGGCGGCCGGTGCGGGCGTCGGGACCGATGCCTCGATCATCCGCCGGCGGCGCTCCAGGTACTCGTCGATGCCGCGGGGCAGCATCCGCAGCGTCTGGTCCCCGAGCAGCGCGAAGGTCCGGTCCGTGGTGCGCTCGATGAAGAACCGGTCGTGGGAGATGACCACCATGGAGCCGGGCCAGCCGTCGAGGAGGTCCTCCAGCTGGGTGAGGGTCTCGATGTCCAGGTCGTTGGTGGGCTCGTCGAGGAAGAGGACGTTCGGCTCGTCCATGAGGAGCCGCAGCAGCTGGAGCCGGCGCCGCTCGCCGCCGGAGAGGTCGCCGACCGGCGTCCACTGCTTCTCCTTGGTGAAGCCGAACTGCTCGCAGAGCTGACCGGCGGTCATCTCCCGGCCCTTGCCGAGGTCGACCCGGTCCCGGATCTGCTGGACCGCCTCCAGGACGCGCAGGGAGGCGGGCAGCTCGGTGACGTCCTGGGAGAGGTAGGCGAGCCGTACGGTCTTGCCGACGACGATCTTCCCGGCGGCGGGCTGTTCCTCGCCCTGCGTGCGGGCGGCGTCGGCGAGGGCGCGCAGCAGAGAGGTCTTGCCGGCGCCGTTGACGCCGACCAGGCCGATCCGGTCGCCGGGGCCGAGCTGCCAGGTGAGGTGCTTGAGCAGGACCTTGGGTCCCGCGGTGACGGTGACGTCCTCCAGGTCGAAGACCGTCCGGCCCAGGCGGGCGTTGGCGAACTTCATCAGCTCGGAGGTGTCGCGCGGCGGCGGCACGTCGGCGATGAGCTCGTTGGCGGCCTCGATGCGGTAGCGGGGCTTGGAGGTACGGGCGGGGGCGCCGCGCCGCAGCCAGGCGAGCTCCTTGCGCATCAGGTTCTGCCGCTTGACCTCCTCGGTGGCGGCGATGCGCTCGCGCTCCGCCCGGGCGAAGACGTAGTCGGAGTAGCCGCCCTCGTACTCGTGCACGTCACCGCGCTGCACGTCCCACATGCGGGTGCAGACCTGGTCGAGGAACCAGCGGTCGTGGGTGACGCAGACGAGGGCCGAGCGCCGCTCCTGGAGGTGCTGGGCGAGCCAGGCGATGCCCTCGACGTCGAGGTGGTTGGTGGGCTCGTCGAGGACGATCAGGTCCTGGTCGTCGATGAGGAGCTTCGCGAGCGCGATACGGCGGCGCTCGCCACCGGAGAGCGGGCCGATGACGGTGTCGAGCCCGTGCTCGAAACCGGGCATGTCGAGCCCGCCGAAGAGTCCGGTGAGCACGTCGCGGATCTTGGCGCTGCCGGCCCACTCGTGGTCGGCCATCACCCCGATGACCTCGTGGCGGATCGTGGCCTTCGGGTCGAGCGAGTCGTGCTGGGTGAGCACACCGAGGCGCAGGCCGCCGCTGTGCGTGACCCGGCCGGTGTCGGCATCCTCCAGCTTGGCGAGCATCCGGATCAGGGTGGTCTTGCCGTCGCCGTTGCGGCCCACGACCCCGATCCGGTCCCCTTCGGAGACGCCGAGGGAGACACCGTCGAGCAGTGCACGTGTCCCGTACACCTTGCTGACGGCCTCGACATTGACCAGATTGACGGCCATTTCACTCCTGCTGGCGGGGAACGATCGGTCTCCCAGGGTAGTCGCCCGCTAGCCTGTGGGGCCCACGGGGAGGGATGGGCTGATGGAACCACTGGGTGCCGCCGATCCTCGGCGGATCGGGCCGTACGCACTCGTCGGCCGCCTGGGGGCGGGCGGCATGGGTGCGGTGTATCTCAGCCGGTCGTCGGGGGGCCGGACCGTCGCGGTGAAAGTCGTGCGGGCCGATCTGGCCGAGGACACCGCCTTCCGTGACCGCTTCCGGCGCGAGGTCGCGGCGGCCCGCCTGGTGTCGGGGGCCTTCACCGCACCGGTCGTCGACGCCGACCCGGACGCCGAGGTGCCGTGGATGGCGACCGCGTTCGTCGTCGGCGTCTCGCTGCACCGGGCGGTCGCCACGCACGGCCCGCTGCCGGAGGCCGCGTTACGGATGCTGACGGCGGGCCTCGCGGAAGCCCTGGTCGGGGTGCACGGCGCGGCGGTGATCCACCGGGACCTGAAACCGGCCAATGTGCTGCTGGCCCTGGACGGTCCGCACGTCATCGACTTCGGCATCGCACGGGCCACCGACGGCACGGCCCTGACGTCCACCGGGGCGGTGATCGGCTCGGCGCCGTACATGTCCCCGGAGCAGGCGCTGGGGCAGCACCTCACCCCGGCGAGCGACGTGTTCTCGCTGGGGACGACGGTCGCGTTCGCCGCGTGCGGGGAGAGCCCCTTCGGGGACGGCGCCGGGGCGGCGGTCCTCTTCCGCGTCGTCCACACCGAGCCCGACCTGTCCGCCGTCCCGGCGGGGCTGCGGCCCCTGATCGAGCGCTGCCTGGCCAAGGACGCGGCGCTGCGGCCCACCCCGCGCGAGGTGATCGCCGCGATCGAGCGGCCCGGTCCGCGGCCGGATCCACGCGTCGACCCCCGGGCGGCACTCCCGCCGGTGGACGCGCCCCGCCCCTCGGCCGGGTGGCTGCCCGACCCGATCGCGGCGGACGTCCTCGCCCTGCGGGCCGCCCTGACGGCGCTTCCCGCACCGGAGCCGACCCTGCCGCTCACCGGCCCGACCGAGGTGCTGCCCGGGGGGTCCGGGACCGCCCCGACGGCGCCGGACCGGCGGAAGCTGCTCCTCGGGCTGACCGGCGGCGCGCTCGCCGTCGCCGGGACCGGCACCGTCTGGGCGCTGACCAGGGACACGTCGAAGGGGAACGGCAAGAACCCCCTGGGCGGCTCCGGGGGCACGTCCGGGGGCACGCCCCGCCCGTCCGCCGAGAGCGTGCCCGACGCGAAGCTGGCCTGGCAGGCGCGGCTGCCGGCGTCCGTCGCCCAGGTGCTCCCCGGGAGCGGCATCGTCGCCTGCGTGATGCTCGCGGAGGTCGTGGGACTCGACCGCCGGGGCGAGAAGAAGTGGACGGTGAAGGGCGCCGACCACGGTGACATGCCCTTCGCCGTGACAGGACCCACCGCCCGGACGGTCGCTGCCGTGGCCGGCGACCGGCTGTACGTGTCCGGGGCGCGATTCACCGCGTCGGGCGGCGGGCAGACCGGCGGCAGGGCCAGGGTGCTCGGGATCCGCATGGCCGACGGAAAGGACCCCTGGACCATCGAACTGGCCGACAGGCCCGCCATGGGAGTGCTCGACTTCCCCGGTGTCCGCGACGGCCGCGCCTACGTCTTCCCCATGACGACCGACGAGAGCGCCGCCTACGAGATCGGCGTGTGGGCGCTGGATCTCGCCGCTCGCCGTACCGCCTGGTTCCACCGCACCGAGGCGATGCCCGTCTTCTGGGGTCTGCCGCAGACCGGCGGCGGCCTGCTGTACGCCGACACCAAGCGGATCGTCGCGGTGGACGCCAAGGGCGGGGCCGCCTGGTCGAAGGAGTTCCAGGCCGTCCTGGTCGGGGCCGCCGGGCGGTACTTCCTCGTCGCGGACGCGGCCGGCACCCTCTTCGCCCTGGAACCGGCGACCGGCAGGCAGGCGTGGAAGGCGGCGGGAGTCGTCGAGACGTCCCTCCGGGGCGACGGCGTCGCGACCGACGAGAAGGGCACCCTCGCCTTCGTCCTGCTGCGGGACGAGGACGGCGGCTTCTCGCTGGCCGCGCTGGACACCGCGAGCGGGAGGACCCGATGGCGTTCGCCGCTGCCGGCCGACGCCGAGGGCTCGTCCCGTCTGGGCGCCCGGCTGCTGTACGCCGACGGAAACGTGTACCGAATGGGGGCGGACGGAATGCTCTGGGCCTTCGACGCGTCGAACGGCAACCCGCGCTGGAAGTACGGCGGGTTCAAGGGAAACAGTCCCACCGAACTCGCCTGGGGCGCCGGCGACCGGCGGCTGTGCGTCTCCGACACCGGGGCGACGACCGTCGCCGCACTGGACGCGAACGGAGCCTGAGCATGTCACCGTTGGAGCCGTTGCAGCCCACCGACCCGCCCCGGATCGGGCCGTACACCTTGCTGGGCCGGCTCGGCGCGGGCGGCATGGGGGCCGTGTACCTGGGCCGTTCGTCCGGCGGACGGACGGTCGCGGTGAAGCTCGTCCGCCCGGAGCTGGCCGCCGACGCGGGCTTCCGGGCCCGCTTCCGCGCCGAGGTGACGTCGGCGCGCGCCGCGTCCGGTGCCTTCACCGCGCCCGTGGTCGACGCCGACCCCGACGGCCCGGTGCCGTGGATGGCGACCGCGTACGTGCCGGGTGTCTCGCTGGGCCGGGCCGTCGCGCTCGGCGGCCCACTGCCGGAGCACGCGCTGCGGGCGCTCGCGGCCGGGATCGCCGAGGCGCTGAAGTCGATCCACGCGGCGGGGCTGACGCACCGGGATCTGAAGCCCGGCAACGTCCTGCTCGCCCTCGACGGCCCGCACATCATCGACTTCGGCATCGCGCGGGCCGCCGACGGCACGGCGCTCACGGCCACCGGCATGATCCTGGGCACCCCCGCGTACATGTCTCCCGAACAGGCCACGGCCGGCGAGGTCGGGCCGCCGAGCGACGTGTTCTCGCTGGGCGCGACCCTCGCCTTCGCCGCCAGCGGCTCGTCGCCGTTCGAAGGCGGGACGCCGCTGGACGTCCTCCAGCGGGTGGTGCGGGAGGAGCCGGACCTGGCGGCGGTGCCGGACGGGCTGCGGTTGCTCGTCGCCGCGTGTCTGGCGAAGGCCCCAGCCGACCGCCCCACCCCGCGCCAGGTCGTCGGGTACGCCCAGCAGGGCGCCGCTCCCCGGACGTCCGGCCCGTGGCTGCCGCCCGCGCTGACCGCGGCGATCGAGGAGGCGGCCGCCGTGATGGCGCCCTCGGTCGCTCCGGCC
>NZ_JAGGOS010000067.1 GCF_018614205.1 Streptomyces sp. ISL-36
CTCCAGGACCTCGATCCGGTACCGGCCGCCGCCGGCCGTCGCCAGGCGGGCGGCGGCCGCGAGGCCTGCGGGTCCGCCGCCGACCACGAGCACGTCCACCGCGCGGTTCACCGTCGCGACCACCGTGGCTCCGCCTCCTCGAACATCGCACGGACCGCGGCCCCGCAGAAGAACCCCTGGCAGCGGCCGCCCCGTGCGCGCGTCCGCCGGCGCAGCCCGTCGAGGGAGCCCGGCGGGACCGCCGAGGCGAGCGCGTCCCGGATCTCTCCCCGGGTCACCCGCTCGCAGTGACAGACGATCGCCCCGAACTCCGGGTCACGGGCGATCAGTTCGGCATCTCGGTACGGTCGGGGAAAGGCCTCGCCCAGGTTCGGCATCCGGACCGGGGCGAGCGGCCGCTCCGCCCCCAGGTCGAGCCCGCTGTCCGCGAGCAGCTCCACCACGTGCGCGGCGATCGCCAGGGAGGCGGTGAGTCCGGTGGAGCGGATGCCGCCCACCGTGACGTACCGCAGGGCCCGATGAGCGCCGATCCTGTAGTCGTCGAACTCGGTGGCGGCCCGCAGGCCGGCGTAGACCGCGGTCACCTCCTCGTCGAGCAGAGCGGGCAGGATCCGCCGCCCCTGGGCGCGCAGCGCCGCAAGGCCCTCCGCCGTCGATCCGGTGGCCGTCCTGTCGTCCAGGTCTTCGGCCGTCGGTCCGAGCATCACGTTCCCGTACACCGTCGGCGCGACCAGGACACCCTTGCCGAGCGAACTGGGGACGGGAAGGAGGATGTGGCGGACCAGTCCTCGCGCGAACTTGTCGAAGACGATCAGCTGACCGCGCCGCGGTGTCACCGTGAAGTCCTGCCGGTCGAACAGCGCGTCGAACGCGTCCGCGTACAGCCCACAGGCGTTGACGACGTACCGGGCGCGCAGCACCCCCCGCGGGGTGACCAGCCGGTGCGGCGAGCCGGGATTCGCCTTCTCGACCCGGCAGTTGAGGTGCAGGTCGACTCCGGAGGCGACGGCCTGGGTGGCGTACGCGAGCGTGGTCGTCCAGGGGCAGATGATCGACTCGCCGGGCACCTCGAGGGCGGCGAGCGCTCCCGGCCCCAGGTGCGGTTCGCGCGCCCGCAGCTCCTCGGGGCCCAGGATCCGGGTGGTGCGGCAACCGTTGCGCACCGCCTTGTCCGCGAGGCGGGGCAGGGCGGCCGCCTGTTCCTCGTCCCAGGCGACGAGAAGCGCACCGAGCGGCTCGACCGGGATCCCCGCCTCCCGCGCGTACGAGGCGAGCAGGCCCTGCCCCTCCCGTACGAGCCGGGACTCCAGCGATCCGGGAACGGCGTCGAAACCCGTATGCAGGATCGCGGTGTTGGCCTTGGACGTGCCGTCGCCGACATCGTTGGACGCCTCGACGAGCGCGACGCGCGGGGAGTGGCGGGCGAGCTCCCGGGCGATGGCGCAGCCGACCACCCCGGCGCCGACCACCACGACGTCATACTCCGCCCCCGCCGACGAGGCGCCCGGCGGTGCGGTGTCCGCCGAGGAGGTGCTTGGCGGTTCGGTGTCCGCCGAGGAGGTTCCCGGCGGTGAAGGGTCCGACGGCCAGGTGTCCGGCAGCGTCCCCGCCCGAGTGACGACCCCGGCCGCCCGCGGCCCGGCCCCCGCCCGGCCCTTCGTCATGCGCGCGACCCTCCCGGAGCGCCGCCGAGGAGCGCGTCCACGGCGCTACGGAACCGGTCCAGGCGCTCTCCCGCCTCCGCGCCGCCGATGGAGGGCTCGTACACGGCCGACGGCTTCCACTCCGGTACGGCCTCGTGCACGGCGAGCCCGGGATCGAGACCGAGCCGGGCCACCGCCCCCACCCCCAGCGCGGTCGCGTCGGGCAACGCCGATACCTCCACGGGGAGTTGGAGGAGGTCCGCCTGGGTCTGCATCAGCAGCGCGGAGCGGGTGAGGCCGCCGTCCACACGGAGCGAGGTCAGCGGTGTGCCGAGGTCACCGGCCGCCGCCTTCGCCAGCTCCACCACCTGCGCGGCGATCCCCTCGCACAGCGCGCGGACCAAGTGCCCGCCGGTCGTGTCCAGACCCAGACCGTGCAGGGAGCCGCGCACGTCGCCGCGCCACCACGGCGCGGCGAGCCCGGCCAGCGCCGGTACGAAGGTGACCCCGGCGGAGTCCGGTACGGTCCCGCCCACGGCGTCGAGGTCCTCGGCGCCCGAGAGCACGCCGAGATCGGTCAGCCAGCGCACGGCGGAAGCGGCCGTGTACACCTGGCCGTCGAGGCAGTAACTCGTCCGTCCCGCCAGCCGCCAGGCCACACAGCTCACCAGCCCCGAGTCGCTCCGGCGGGGGAGCGAGCCGGTCTGGGCGAGGAGGAAGGCCCCGGTCCCGTAGGTGCACTTGGCGCTGCCGGGCTCGGTGACGCTCTGTGCGAGGAGGGCCGCCTGCTGGTCCACGAGGAGCCCGGTGAGCGGAAGCCGGGGGCCGAAGGCGGTCGTGGTGCCCACCCGGGTGTCCGCGTCGACCACCTGGGGCAGGCGTTCGGCGCTCAGGCCGAAGACGTCGAGGGCGGCCGCGGACCAGGCGGCCGAGTCCAGGTCGAGGAGCCCGGTCCGGCCCGCGGTCGCGGTGTCCGTGACGAACGCGCCCGTGAGGCGGTGCACCAGCCAGGAGTCGCTGGTGGTGACGGTGCCGGCGCCCGTGAGGTGGCGACGGATCCAGGCCATCTTGGGGGCGGCGAAGTAGGGGTCGAGCGGCAGACCGGTCCACTGCTTCAATGCGTCGGCGTGGGCGGCGAGTTCGGTGCACAGGCCAGCCGCCCGCCGGTCCTGCCAGACGAGCGCGTCGGTGAGCGGCTCGCCGGTCGCGGGGTCCCAGGCGAGGACGGTCTCGCCCTGATTGGCGAGGCCGACGGCGACGACCGGGGTGTCCGCGGCGGCCAGGGCCGCCCGGCCGGCGGTGACGACGGACTCGTACAGCTCCGCCGGGTCGACCTCGACCAGGCCCCCCGGCAGGTAGCGGGGCCGTACGGGTGCGGAGCCGGTGCCGATGACACCCCGCTCCGGGCAGACGACGAGCGCCTTCGTGCCCGAAGTGCCCTGGTCGACGGCGAGTACCGGGCCCGTCATCGTCGTCGTACTCCCGTCCTCGAATCCTTGATCGCCGAAGCGCAAAGACTCGTGCACGCGCACGGCCGCGTCAAGCGGATCGCGACGCGGACTTCGGATCCACACGGCGAACCGACGAGTAATCACATTCGGTCTGTGGCCGGATAGTTACGGTCAGAAGCGAAAGTGGACCGCTGTCGTCCAGAGACCTCTATAGTGATCGCCGATCAACGGCCGGGACGCCCGCCGGGGGCTGACCACCCCCTTCCCCAACCGAGGACCCATGTCTCCCACCGCACCGCCCGCTCCGTGATGGCCGGTCACGGCTTCCGGCCCGTCTACCATCCGGCCGGCCATGACCATGCCCTGCGCCACGCCGTCCAGGATCTGCGGACCGGCCGCTGGGTGTCCATGGCCCAATTGCTCGACGAGACCTCCCACTGGGACGGCTGGACCCGGCGCACGCAGGTTCTCGCCGCCGTCGCCGCCGGCACCGACGTCGTCCAGGCCTGGCGGACCGAGCAGCCGGACAGCCTCGCCGCGACGGTGATGCACGCCCGGGTCGCCGTGGAACGGGCCGTACGCTCCCATCGAACGGGCCACTCCCGCAGCCGCGAACTATGGCGGGAAGCCTGGGCCACCTGCCGTGAGACCGCCGACCAGGCACCCGACGACCCGGTTCCCTGGGTCTGCATGCTCGCCCTCGCCGCGCTCGACGAGAACCAGCGCAGGGAGGAGCACCGACACCGGCCGCCGGCGCCCATGCTGCCGGCCGGTCCCTGGGGCCTTCTCGCGGAGGCCGAGAAGCGCGACCCGTACAACCGCGAGGCGCACCACCGGATGCTGCAGTTCTTCTCCACACGCGGCTCGGGCTCGCTCTCCGAAGCCGTCAACTACGCCCAGTGGGCCGCGGCCTCGGCCCCGTCCGGGTCCGCCCTGCACGCGCTTCCGCTCTACGTCCGTGTCGAGCGCTACCGCCGCGAGCGCGGTCACGAACGCGCTCTCGACCTGCACTGGGTCGCCGAGGACGCCGTCCGTGACGCCCAGCGCGCGCTGGACATCTGGTTCCTCTTCTGCGACACCGCCGAGGCGTCCCTGCTCGACCTCAACCATCTCGCGCACGCCCTCTTCGGCGCCCTGCGCTTCGACGACGCGGCCCGGGTCTTCGAGTCCCTCGGGCCGTACTACACGGTGTTCCCCTGGGCGTACCGCACGGCCCGGCCGGACGACCGGGCGCTCGCCGAAGAGGTCTTCCTGCGCGCCCGGAGCCGCTGTCTCGACCACTGATCCGCCGCCCCGACCCCCGGTCTCCCCCCAACCCGTGATCCGCCGCTCCGACCCCTGATCCGCACGTGCCCCACCTCTCCCCGCCATTCCCCACCGTCCCCACCGTCCCCACCTTCCCCACAAGAACCGACCCCGCTCGCTCCTTCCCCCGGAGGTACCGGCAATGTCCCGCACCGTCCCCGTCGACGAGATACCGAGGCCCGCGGCGGCCCAGGACGAGGAGGCCCGGCTCAGAGAGCTCGGATACCAGCCCGTTCTCGCCCGCCGTATGGGCGGCTTCGGCAACTTCGCCATCAGCTTCTCCGTGATCTCCATCCTGTCCGGCTGCATGACCCTCTACGGCTTCGGCCTGGGCACCGGCGGCCCCGCCGTCATGATGTGGGGCTGGGCGGGCGTCGGGCTCTTCGTGCTCTGCGTCGGCCTCGCGCTCGCCGAGGTCACCAGCGCCTATCCCACCTCCGGCGCGCTCTACTACATGGCCGACCGGCTCGGTGGCCGCCGCTGGGGCTGGTACACCGGCTGGCTGAATCTGCTCGGTCTCCTCGGCGCCATCGCCGGCATCGACTACGGCGCGGCCCTCTTCACCGGAGCCTTCCTCAACCTCCAGTGGGGCATCGTGCCCACGGCCGGCTCGACCTTCCTGATCTTCCTCGCCATCCTGCTGCTGCACGCCGTGCTCAACCTCTTCGGCGTGCGCCTGGTCAGCGTCCTCAACTCCGTCAGCGTCTGGTGGCACCTCGCCGGTGTGGCCGTGATCGTCGGCGCCCTCGCGATCGTCCCCGACCGCCACCAGTCCGTCGAGTTCGTCTTCACCGAGTTCGTCAACGACACCGGCTGGGCCAACCCCTTCTACGTCGCCGCCGTCGGCCTGCTCCTCGCCCAGTACACCTTCTCCGGCTACGACGCCTCCGCCCACCTCTCCGAGGAGACCTCCAACGCCTCGGTCAGCGCGGCCAAGGGGATCGTCCGGGCGATCTGGGTCTCCTGGATCGCCGGCTTCGCCCTGCTCGCCGGGCTGACCTTCGCGATCCAGGACTACGCCGGCACACAGAACAGCGCCACCGGCGTCCCGCCCGCGCAGATCCTGCTGGACGCGCTCGGCTCCGGCGGCGCCACCGCCCTGCTGCTCGTGGTGATCGTGGCCCAGCTCTTCTGCGGCAACGCCGAGGTGGCCGCGGCGAGCCGGATGGTCTTCGCCTTCAGCCGCGACAACGCCCTGCCCGGCTCGGCGCTCTGGCGCAAGGTCAGCAGCCGTACGCAGACCCCCGTGCCCGCGGTCTGGCTCGCGGTCGGTGTCGCCGCCCTCCTCGCCGTGCCGTCGCTGTACTCCGCCACCGCGTACGGCGCCGTCACCGCCATCAACGTCATCGGCATCACCCCCGCCTACGCCATCCCGATCTACCTCCGGCTCCGGGCGGGCGACCGGTTCACCCCGGGCCCGTGGAACCTGGGCCGCTGGAGCCGGCCGATCGGCTGGACCGCCGTGGTCTGGGTGGCGGTCGTGACGGTCCTCTTCTGCCTGCCGCAGAAGTCCCCGGTGACCATCGACTCCATGAACTACGCGGTCATCGCGCTCGCCGTCGTCCTCGTGCTCTCCAGTATCTGGTGGTACGTGGCACGCCGCTCGTACGGCACGCCCTCGGCGTACGGAACCGCGCGCGAGGAGGCGGAGATCGCGGAGGGCATCGTCTGACCCCGGATTCGGGCTTCCGGATTTCGGCTTCCGGATTTCCGAAGACCGGCCCCGGGTCGTGGCCTGTGGGCCGCGGCCCGGGACCTTGTCGGGTCTCGCGGCCGTGATCAGTCGAGCGCGGTGCCCGTCTCCTCGGCCAACGTCCGCAGGAGACGGTCCTGGAACGCCTCGTCGTGGACCGCGCGGTGCGGCTGCAGCCGCCGGCGGTGGTACCAGTACCCGCCGGTGGTCAGGGCCTGGGGTTCGTCGCTGGAGGCGAGCCACTCCTGTGTCCGATGGCCGAGCTCCAGATCGTCCGGTGCGCCCGGTCCGCCCATCCTGGTCGGCACCCAGCCCGGATCCACGGCGTTGCTCAGCACCCCGGGGCGCAGGCGGGCCACCGCCGCAGCGAGCGTCGTGACGAACAGCTTGCTGTCGGAGTACGAGCCCGCGCTCTCGCCCCGCCAGTCGACTCCGGTGAGCGAAGGGCGCCCACCGAAGTGCGAGCCGCTGCTCAGGTACACCAGTCGGCGCGGCCCGTGGAGCAGGGCCGTGAGCAGGTACGGTGCGACGATGTTGACCGGCATGACCGCCGGTCCCTTCCACACCCCGGCATTGTGGATGACCGCGTCGAGCGGCTTCGCGTCGTTCAGTTCCGCGGCTACGCGCCGTACGGCGTCGCGCTCCGAGAAGTCGCCCACGACGATGCCCGCCCCACGGTCGACCAGCGCGCGGAGGCCCGCTGCGCGCTCCTGGTTCCGGGCGTGCACCACGACATCGTGCCCCGCGGACAACAGCGCATCCGCGGCGGCACGCCCGAGGCCGTCCCGGGAACCGGTCACCAGAATCCGGCTCACGACGGCACCGCCCCTCGGACAGCGTGCCTGACTGCTCCTCGCATCGAGGTGTCTCCTTCCGCTCGTGGGCGCGGTGGCCGCTGAAGGGCTTCAGCGTGTCGTGGATCGGCGCGTGGGCGACGGAGCCTCCCGGGTGGCCCAGGCACAGTGGTCCACACCTCGACGGTACGACCTGCACGCCGCCGCAGGGACGCGCGAGAGCCGATCAAGGTCTCCGTGCCTGAGCTGCACCAGGTCGAAGAGACGCAACAGCGCCGGCGACGAGGACCCGCCTCCGTCAGCCGCTGAACTCGTAGGTCCAGGCCGCTCCCCGGGCCGCGAAGTCGATGTCCGTGATCTCCAGCGCGTGCCCGTGCTGGTCGCTCACCACCCGGTGGACGACCAGGCGGGCCGCGCCGTCCCCGACCGCCGTCTCCTGATCCGGTGGTACGCCGATCGACTCACGGCGGGTGAGCCGGAGCCCGGCCTGGTGCATCCAGTGGTAGAGCAGCCGCAGGTCGGGCTGGAGCGCGGGTCCCTTGCCGCGTCGGTAGCGGCCCAGCTGGGGGATCTCGGCGAGGGCGGGCCGGGAGAACCATGACACCGACCGTTGCAGGGCCGTCCCGCCGGGGGAGAGGACGACATGCCGGTGGACGAGCGTGGGTTCACCGGGGACGAGCGCGAGCCGTCCGGTCAGCGCGGCCGGCGGTGCCTCCCAGTCGAGCGAGGCGCGGACCAGCGCGTCGGCCGCCTCCGCGCCGCCGGGAAAGAACTGCCTGCGGGCCGTCAGAGCGGGCGTGCGCGCCCCGTGTTCGGAGCCCGCGGCGAAGGTCCCGCGGCGGTCGGTGACGACGAGCCGTTCCTCGCGCAGGAGTTGGAGCGCGCTGCGGACCGTCTGCCGGTTGACGTGGTAGCGGTGCGCGAGGGAGCGCTCGGACGGTAGCCGGCTTCCGGGGGCGAGGCGCCGGTCGGTGAGGTCGCTCCGCAGTGCGGCGGCGACCTTGAGGTAGAGCGGGACCACCGCCGCCTGCTCGGGTTCGGGCTCAGCCATGTTCCAACCCTCTCTTTGCTCAGCGTGACCGCGTGGGTCGCGTGGGTGATCAATTCCTATCATTGGTCTAAACCATTTAGGAAGAGGGGTGGGTCACGAGTGGCTGAAACCGCCACCGCCCGGGGTGCGGGCGACAGTCGCTGACCTTGTAATGAATCTCAACCGGTAACGGGTGGTGGAAGAGGCGGGTGAGGCCGGATGGCGACACCGTCGGAGCGGGCCGAGGTCGGCCGAGCGGCCCGCAAGATCGTCCCGCGGTCCTCGCACGGCCGCTGGATACCCTCCTCGCAGCGCCCCGACCCGCTGACCGTCCTGGAGGACCAGGCCGTCGACCGGGTGCCCGAACTGGTCCCCGTCCGGTACGGCAGGATGGTCGTCTCGCCCTTCGCCTTCCTCCGCGGCGCCGCCGCCGTCATGGCCGCCGATCTCGCCGCCCAGCGTCACACCGGGCTCACCGTCCAGCTCTGCGGAGACGCCCATCTGCTCAATTTCGGCGTCTACGCATCACCCGAACGGGCGCTTCTCCTCGACGTCAACGACTTCGACGAGACGCTGCCCGGCCCCTTCGAATGGGACGTCAAGCGGCTCGCCGCCAGCGTGGCCGTCGCCGCCCTGCAGAACGGCACCACCAAGGCCAAGGCCCACCGAGCCGCCCTGGGCGCCACCGCCTCGTACCGCACCACCATGCGTCGCCTCGCCGGACTCGGCGAGCTCGCCGTCTGGTACGAGCGCATCGACGCGGACGACCTGGCTTCCCTGGTGCGCCGGGAGCGGCGCTCCCGGTTCGAGAGCCGCCTCGCCCGAGCCCGTCGGCGCACGAACCTCCAGGCGCTCGCCGACCTCACCGAGGAGGACGAGAACGGCGGCCGGCGCCTCGTCGACGACCCGCCGCTTCTTCAGCGCACCACGGACCTCGACCGGATCGCCCTCGGTAAGATCTTCAGCGACTACCGCAGCTCCCTCTCCGAGGACCACCGGCTGCTCCTCGACCGGCACCGCTTCGTCGACGCGGCCCGCAAGATCGTCGGCGTCGGCGGTGTCGGCACCCGCTGCTACGTCCTCCTGCTCGAAGGCCGCGACGCCGCCGACCCGCTGTTCCTCCAGATCAGGGAAGCCGGCCGCTCGGCCCTGGAGCCCTATCTGCCCCCGACCGCCTACGCCCACCAAGGGCAGCGGGTCGTCTGCGGGCAGCGCCTCGTCCAGGCCGATGGCGACATCTTCCTCGGCTGGATGACAGGGCCCGAGAGGCGCCACTTCTACTGGCGTCGACTGCCCGACATGAAAAGCCCGGCGGAGGTGGAGACCATGTCCCCGGCGATGCTGCGCGACTACGCCGCGCTCTGCGGCCGAGCCCTCGCCCGCGCCCATGCCCGCTCCGGCGACCGGATCGCCATCGCCGCCTACCTCGGCTCCTCGGAGGTCTTCGACCGGGCCGTCGCCGACTTCGCGATCCGGTACGCGGCGCAGAACGCCGACGACCACGCGGTGCTCGGCGCGGCCATCGCGGCGGGCGTGATCGCGGCGGCGCCGGGCGTGTGAGGGCGTACGCGGAGAGTCTCCGCGTACGCCCGCCGGATCACGCCTCGCGCCGCATCGGAGGCTCGGCCGGAGTCTCCGGGACCGGGCCGAAGAGCACGGCGCGGGCCACCGCGGGGGCGAACAGCGCGGTCATCGGGGCCGAGAGCGTCAGGACCGACCGGAAGGCCGCGCCGATCAACGGGTCGCCGGCGTACCGCTGTTGCAGACGACGGAGATACCAGCCCACCGGCTTGTCCGTCGCCCGCGCGGCGATTCCGTTGCCGGTCGCGCCCGGCATCTTCTTGTCCGCGCCCGCCGAGATGTCCCACGCCTGCTGCGAGGCGTCGAGCAGCGCCTTCTGGACCCTCCCCGTGGTCGGCGTCCGCCGCGGGTCGGCCAGGGCCCGGCGCAGGGCGACGGCGCTCATCGCGGCGACCGCCATGCCCTGTCCGTAGACCGGGTTGAAGGCGCACAACGCGTCGCCCGTGGCGAGGAATCCGGCCGGGCGGCGCCCCGGACGGTCGTACCTCCGGCGCACGTTGGCGGTCTTGCGGAAGCCGAAGACCGAGGACTCGGGCTCCGCCCTCGCCAGCCACTCGCTCACCAGGGGGTGGGGGAGCCGCTTCGCGTACTCCTCGAACCCCGCCTCGTCCGTCGGGGGCAGGTCGTCGCGCAGCCCCGACAGCGTCACGAGATGCCGGCCGCCCCCGAGCGGCACCACGACCCCTCCGTACACCTGGTCGGGATTGGGCACGATGTTGAAGCCGAGGGCGTCCGATTCACCGTCCTCCGCGGCCCGGTAGACACGCGTGGAGTAGCCGAGGCCCGTGTCGATGACCTCTTCGTGCGGCGCCTCCGCGCCGATCGCGGCGAGCCAGTCGGGAGCGTGCGAGCCGCGGCCCGACGCGTCCACCACCAGGTCGGCCTCCAGGGTGCGGGTCTCCTTCGCGGAGTCCGTGCCACGCTCGCGCAGCAGGACGCCGCGGACCCGCGAGGAGTCACCGATCAGTCCGACGGTCTCGGTGCCCTCGACCGTCTGGATCCGCGGGTCGGCGAGCACCCGCGTACGCACCAGCCACTCGAGCTGCGCGCGCGCACCCGTGTGGATGACGGTGGTCGCGGCCGTACGCCGGAACCACTGGCCGTTCTGCCACTGGACCATGTCCGCGGGCATGCCCACCTGGGGCGAGCCGAGCGCCGTGAGTTCGTCCATGAAGCCCGGCAGCAGCTCGTCGAGCGCCTTCTGGCCTCCCTCGATGAGTACGTGGGTGTGTCGGCCCTGCGGAACCCCCGGCCGTGCGTCCGGCCCTTCCGGGAAGCGGTCGCGTTCGACGACCGTCACCCTCTCGGCGTGCTCGCTGAGCACCCGCGCGGCCAGCAGGCCCGCGAGACTTCCCCCGATGACCACCGCATGACGTGCTCCGCGGTGCCCCAAGTCGTCGGCCATCCCCGCCCTTTCGACGTCGTGGATCTACGACTTCCCAGTATCCACGCTCTCTTGGGGTGCGTCGCGGGTGCCGAGACGCAGGTGCTCGATGTGGTAGACGGCCTCGTCGAGGAGTTGGGCCACGTGGTTGTCGTAGAGGCTGTACTCGATCCGGCGCCCCTGCCGGACTCCGGTGACCAGGCCCAGCGCGCGCAGCAGGCGCAACTGGTGGGAGACGGCCGACTGCTCCATGTCGACGGAGTCGGCGAGCTCGGTCACGCCGCAGGGGCCCTGGCGCAGCTTGGTGAGGATCATCAGCCGCGAAGGGGTGGCCAGCGCCTGGAGTGTGGCGGCGATGGTGGCCGCGGACTCCGCGTCCAGGTGGGTGGCTCTCGTCGCTCCGCCGTTCACTCCGTGTCCCATGCGCTCATCGTAGCGGCGGCGCATAGGTACAGATGAAGACCTCTTCATGTGTTCCGCTATGGTGGTCCCCTCGTGTTCCTCGCTCCCCCGAGACCAGAGGTGTTCTTCTCCATGGCTTCCCCGGTGCTCGACACCCAGGCCGCCCCGCCGCGGACGGCGCCCGCGCCCTCCCGCGGAACCCGTCTGTCCGCCCTGCCCGAGGTCCGCTGGGCGGCACTGTCCGCCGTCGCCTTCCTCCTCGCCCTGCCCCTGGACCTGTCCGGCGCCCCCGCCTGGGCCTGGGGTCCGCTCTACGCCGTCTGCTACGCGGCCGGCGGCTGGGAACCCGGCTGGGCCGGGCTCCAGGCACTGCGGGAGAAGTCCCTCGACGTGGACCTGCTCATGGTGGTCGCCGCGATCGGCGCCGCGGCGATCGGCCAGTACCTCGACGGCGGACTGCTGATCGTCATCTTCGCCGTCTCCGGGGCGCTGGAGGCCCTCGCCACCCGGCGTACCGCCGACTCCGTCCGCGGACTGCTCGACCTGGCGCCGGCGAAGGCGGTACGCCTCCCCGACGCCGCGGACGCGGTGAACGGGACGGACGGGGCGGCCGTGGTCGAGGAGTCGGTGCACGTGGCGGACCTCAGGGTCGGCGACATCGTGCTCGTACGGCCCGGGGAGCGGCTGCCCGCGGACGGAACCGTGCTCCACGGCACGAGCGACGTCGACCAGGCCACGATCACCGGGGAGTCGCTCCCCGCCGCCAAGTCGCCCGGCGACGAGGTCTTCGCCGGCACCCTCAACGGCACCGGAGCGCTGCGCGTCCGCGTCGACAAGGACGCGGGTGACTCCGTCATCGCCCGGATCGTCGCCCTCGTCGAGGAGGCCAGTGCCACCAAGGCGCCCACCCAGCTCTTCATCGAGAAGGTCGAACAGCGCTACTCCGTCGGCGTCGTCGTCGCCACCCTCGCCCTCTTCGCCGTACCGCTCGCCCTCGGCGCCGACTTCACCGAGACGCTGCTCCGCGCCATGACCTTCATGATCGTGGCCTCGCCCTGCGCGGTCGTCCTCGCCACCATGCCGCCGCTCCTGTCGGCGATCGCCACCGCCGGACGCCATGGCGTCCTGGTCAAGTCCGCCGTGGTGATGGAGCGCCTCGGCATGGTCGACCGGGTCGCGCTCGACAAGACCGGCACCCTGACCGAGGGCGCGCCGCGCGTGACCGAGGTACAGGGCGACGAGGAGGCCCTCGCCCTCGCCGCCGCGGCCGAACTGCCCAGCGAACACCCCTTGGCGCGCGCTGTCGTCGCCGCGGCGCGCGCACGAGGGCTGAGCATCCCCGAGGCGAGCGACTTCTCCTCCGTCCCCGGTGAGGGCGTACGCGCGATCGTCGAAGGGCGCGAGGTGCGGGTGCGCCGCGCCGAGGGCGAGCACGCCGACACGGCGGTCGAGGTCGTCGTCGACGGCGCCCGCGTCGCGGTCCTGGCGCTCGCCGACCGGCTCCGCGACGGCGCCCCCGAGGCGGTCGCCGCCCTGACCCGGCTCACCGGCACCACCCCCACCCTGCTGACCGGCGACAACGCGGCCGCGGCGAGCCGGGTCGCCGACCGGACCGGTATCACCGACGTACGCCCCGGGTTGCTGCCGCAGGAGAAGGTCGCGGTGGTACGGGAGTGGGAGCGGGCCGGGGCACGGGTCCTGGTGGTCGGCGACGGCGTCAACGACGCCCCCGCCCTGGCCGCCGCCCACAGCGGCATCGCCATGGGCCGGGCCGGCTCGGACCTGGCACTGGAGACCGCCGACGCCGTCGTCGTACGGGACGAACTGGCCACGGTCCCGGCGGTCGTGGCGCTCTCCCGGCGCGCCCGCCGCCTGGTCGTCCAGAACCTGGTGATCGCCGGCGTCTGCATCGGCGCCCTGGTGGTGTGGGACCTGGTGGGCCACCTTCCACTGCCGCTGGGCGTGGCGGGTCACGAGGGCTCGACGGTCCTGGTGGGCCTGAATGGGCTGCGCCTGCTGCGCGACGCGGCATGGCGCAAGGCGGCGGCGGGGGAGTGAGCGGGTCGTCGGCCGGGGAGTGAGTCGGGCGTCGGGTGGCGTGACCGGAGGCCGACCGGGGTGACCGGCGTGACCGGAGGCCGACCGGGGTGGACGAGGCGCTGGTCGACGTGACCGGGGGCAGGCCGGGGTGGACCGGGCGCCGGGCGGGGTGACCAGGCGCCGGGCAGGGTGAAGAGGCGGCGGCCGGGGAGTGAGTCGGGCGCCGGGCGGGGTGACCGACCCCCGTCTCGACCGCCAGGTGACCGTATGGTGCGGGTCGGGGGCTACCGCTCCAGCTCGCTCAGCGCCTGGGTCAGCCACTCCACCCAGAACCGCTCCAGATCGATCCCGCCGCGCAGGACCAGGTGGCGCAGCCGGTCCGGCTCGCTCTCCCGGCGCTCCGGCGGGAAGTCCCGTACCTCGATCGCCCGGTACTCGTCCAACTGCCGCTGGTGCAGGCCGAGATGGTGCCGCAGTTCCTCCCGCATGCCCGGCGCGCCGACGACCGCCGCCGCCCGCATGCGCAGCAGCAGTGCCGAGCGCAGCGGTTTGGGGTCCTCGCTCCTCGCCACCCACTCGGTCAGCTCGGCGCGGCCCGCGGGCAGGACTTCGTACTCCTTCTTCTGCCCACGGGCCGGTGTCGGGGCGGGCAGGGCACGGATGTGCCCCGCCTGCTCCAGCTTGCCCAGCTCGCGATAGATCTGCTGATGCGTGGCCGACCAGAAGTAACCGATCGACCTGTCGAAACGGCGCGTCAGCTCAAGGCCCGATGAAGGCTTCTCGAGCAGCGCGGTCAGGATCGCGTGCGGGAGGGACATGCGCGCAATCCTAGATTCCGCCCGCGTGGCTCACAGAGCCGCCGCCAGACGGGTGCCCTGGTCGATGGCGCGCTTGGCGTCCAGCTCCGCGGCCACGTCGGCGCCGCCGATCAGGTGCGCGGTGCGACCCGCGGCGATCAGCTCCTCGTAGAGGCCGCGGCGCGGCTCCTGGCCGGTGCACAGGACGACCGTGTCGACCGGCACGATCTGCGGTTCGCCGTCGATCGTGATGTGCAGACCCTCGTCGTCGATCCGCTCGTACGAGGCGCCCGCGACCATGGTGACGCCACGGTGCTTCATCTCCGCGCGGTGGATCCAGCCCGTCGTCTTGCCGAGGCCGGCGCCGACCTTGGAGGTCTTGCGCTGGAGCAGGTGGACCTGGCGCGGCGGCCGGGGCCGCTCGGGGGCGCGCAGTCCGCCGCGCGTCTCGTAGGAGGTGTCGACACCCCACTGGCGGAAGTACGTCTCGGCGTCCTGGCTCGCGCCCTCGCCGCCGTCGGTGAGGTACTCGGCGACGTCGAAGCCGATGCCGCCCGCGCCGATGATCGCCACCCGCTCGCCGACCGGTGCGCCGTCACGCAGCACGTCGAGGTAGCTGACGACGCTGGGGTGGTCGATGCCCTCGATCTCCGGGGTGCGGGGGGTGACTCCGGTGGCGACGACGACCTCGTCGTACTCCGCGAGCAGTTCGCTGGTGGCCGTGGTGTTCAGCCGGACCTCGACACCGCGGGCGTCGAGCTGGGTACGGAAGTAGCGCAGCGTCTCGTTGAACTCCTCCTTGCCTGGCACCCGCTTGGCGATGTTCAGCTGGCCGCCGATCTCGGCCGCGGCGTCGAACAGGGTGACCGAGTGGCCGCGTTCGGCGGCGGAGACCGAGAAGGCGAGTCCGGCCGGGCCGGCTCCGACCACGGCGATCCGCTTGGTGAGCCGGGTGGGGGAGAGGACGAGTTCGGTCTCGTGGCAGGCGCGCGGGTTGACCAGGCAGGAGGTGATCTTCAGGCTGAAGGTGTGGTCCAGGCAGGCCTGGTTGCAGCCGATGCAGGTGTTGATGGTGTCGGCCCGGTCGGCGGCGGCCTTGGCGACGAAGTCCGGGTCGGCGAGGAAGGGGCGGGCCATGGAGACGATGTCCGCGCGGCCCTCGGCGAGGATCTGCTCGGCCACCTCGGGGGTGTTGATGCGGTTGCTGGTGACCAGTGGCACGGAGACAGCACCCATGAGCTTCTTGGTCACCCAGGTGTAGGCGCCGCGCGGCACGGAGGTCGCGATGGTGGGGATGCGGGCCTCGTGCCAGCCGATGCCGGTGTTGATGATGGTGGCGCCGGCCGCCTCGATCTCCTTGGCGAGCGCGACGACCTCCTCCAGGGTCGAGCCGCCGGGGACCAGGTCCAGCATGGAGAGGCGGTAGATGACGATGAAGTCCTCGCCGACGCGCTCGCGGATGCGGCGGACGATCTCCAGCGGGAAGCGGACCCGGTTCTCGTAGGTGCCGCCCCAGCGGTCGGTCCGGTGGTTGGTGGCGGCCGCGATGAACTCGTTGATCAGATAGCCCTCGGAGCCCATCACCTCCACGCCGTCGTATCCGGCGGCCTTGGCGAGCTCGGCGCAGCGGGCGTAGTCCTCGACGGTCTGCTCGACCTCGGCGTCGGTGAGCTCGTTGGGTACGAAGGGGCTGATCGGCGCCTGGATCGCGCTGGGCGCGACGAGCGCGGGGTGGTACGCGTACCGGCCGAAGTGCAGGATCTGCATCGCGATCCGACCGCCGGCCTCGTGTACGGCGTCGGTGATCAGGCGGTGCTCGGCCGCCTCCTCCTCGGTGGTCAGCTTCGCGCCGCCGTCCCACGGCCGGCCGGCCTCGTTGGGGGCGATTCCACCGGTGACGATGAGCCCGACGCCGCCGCGGGCACGCTCGGCGTAGAAGGCGGCCATGCGCTCGAAACCGTTCTCGGCCTCTTCGAGGCCGACATGCATCGAACCCATGAGCACCCGGTTGGGCAGGGTGGTGAACCCCAGGTCGAGCGGGCTCAGCAGGTGCGGGTACGCGGTCATGGGGGCGCCTCCTCGGGCAGGATCGTCACGTCTGTTGTAGACGACCGGACCGATGTGCTGCAACAAGTTGCATAACCGCGCCGGAGTGATCTGCGCTACGCCCGCACCTCTACAGCCGTCGACTACGTGGGACGCGCGGGTGGTGGTCTCGGAATTGCCCCACGAAGGTCGGCGTGTTGCAGAGCGAAACGGACAAATTCCGCCTAGCGTCCATACTCGCACGAATCGCTCGACGACGGATCACGTCGCTCTGACGGAAGTGGAGATGTAGTGCACAAGCTTCGCAAGGCTGCTCTCGTGGCTGCCATGGTCGGGACTGTCACCCTGTTCGGGGCCTCCGTTGCCTCTGCCACCAACGCCCACAACACCGGCGAAACCAACGGCGCCCCGTGCGATCAGCGGGTGGAGGTCACCAACGATTCATCCGGTCTCGTCAACCTCTCGAACATCAACATCACGCTCCTCGGCACCGGCCCGGCTCTGGCCCCGGCGGTGACGCAGGTCTGCGGCGAGGGCAACAACGCCGCCAGTGTCGCCAACGCCGACTCGTCGATGGATGGCGGGATCCTGAACGGGCTCCTCGGCAACGGCCTGATCTAAGCGCTGAGGCCGGCTCACTGGGCAGCTCCGGACGCAAGTCCGGGGCTGCCCTCCCGCGTTGCCGGGCCCGGCCCGGAGCGAGGTCCCTCACGCTTGGGCCCGCATGGTGCGCCGGCTGCAGGACAACGCCCCGGTGAGCGCCGCAGCGCTACGGCCTGCCGCCGCCGCTGAGGACATCGCGGCAGCAGAGCACGCGGGAAGCGTCCCGTTCCCGGCGGAACTCCGTACCTGGCTGACGATCAACAACGGTGTGCGGACCGCGGACAGCACCCTGGACCGGGCCCCGTACACGACCACGGATGCTTCCTTCCGGGCGGCCGACACCCCCTGTCCACGGCCCTGATCCCAAAGACGTACCAGCGGCCCGCAGTCGGGCTCGGCGTGGCCCGAAGAGTCCGTCACCACTTTCGGTGCACGGTTGCCTTACTGCCGTTCACCAAGCTGGCCGGCGGAACGTCATCGGCCACGACCGCGCCGGCGGCAACCACGGCGTCACGGCCGATGCTGACGCCGGGCAGGATCGTGGCACCGGCACCGATCCACACATTCTCCGCCACGTCGATGGGTGCGCCGGTGAGGTACAGCCGCCGCTCCTCGGGATCGACCGGGTGGCCGCTGGTGATGAACGTGACCTTCGGTCCGATCATCACGCGCTCGCCGAGCCGGATGCCGGCATAGTCCAGGAACGTGCAGTTCTGGTTGATGAAGACGCGCTCGGCGAGGGCGAGGTTCAGGCCATGGTCCGTGTAGAAGGGCGGATAGATCGTGACTCTCGGCGGCAGTGGCCTGCCAAGGATCTGTTCGAACAGTTCCGCCTTGCCCGCTTCGTCTTCGAAAGGCAGGACGTTCAGGCGGGAGGTGAGCTCGGTGACCCGCAGGACCCTCTCGGCCATGGCCTGGAACTCGGCGCTGTTGATGCGCATGAGACGGTCGCTGGACATGCCGCGATCCTTTCTGGGAACCGGTGACTGGACACGACTCACCGGACGATCAAAGTCAAGGGGTGCCGAGGAGACGAAAACGAGGGCGCCCAAGATCGTTTTGTGACGAACAACCTGGACAACCCTCGCGACGGCACTCTATGTGAAGACCGACGACCTGCTGAAGGCGTCTCCGCATCTGGCGCCGTGGCGTCCGGCCGTGGGGATCGCCCCGCAGCTCACCGACGCGGAACTCGTCACGCCGGCAATGGTGCAGGCCATGCTCGGCTTCACCTCCGAGGCCAGGTGGCTCCGTCACGCCCGCGTTCACCTGCGGCACCTCTTCGCGTACCTGCCCCAGCAGCCCGGCTACAACAAGCGCCTGCGCAAGGCCGCCGCGCTGCTGCGGCGGATCACCCCCAGCGACATGATCGGCCGGACACCCTAGGCGTTCCCCGGCACCCCCACCCACGCGTCGAGTTCCTCCGCCGTGCGCGGGCCCTCGGCGTCCGGCGCGAGCAGGCCGTGCGTGCGCAGCAGGCGGGTCACCGCCATGCCCCACGGCCGGCGCAGCCGTGCCGCGTCGAGGAGGGCGTCGTCGGCGAGGAGTTCCGCGATCGGCCCCGTCCGCAGGCCCGCAGGCGAGAGCACGGCGGCCTCGTCCGCCCAGCGCAGCGCCAGATCGACGTCATGGGTCGCCATCACCACCGTCGTGCCGGACTCCCGAAGCCGCCCGAGCGCATCGAGCAGCCGCTCCTGCCCGTGCGGATCGAGCCCCGCCGTCGGCTCGTCCATGATGAGCACCCGCGGCCGCATCGCCACGGCGCCGGCGATCGCGGCCCGCTTCCGCTGCCCGTACGAGAGCAGATGGGTCGGCCGGTCCTCCAGGGCCACGATGTCCAGCGCCTCCAGGGCGTCGCGCACCCGGAGCCGTACCTCCTCCTCCGGGAGCCCCAGGTTCATCGGGCCGAACGACACGTCCTGGCCGACCGAGGCCGCGAACAGCTGGTCGTCCGGGTCCTGGACGACCAGCTGTACGGTCGTCCGCAGCCGGGTGAGCCCCTTGCGGTCGTACGACACCTCCTCGCCGTCCAGACGGAGCGCGCCGCTGCCGCAGCGCAGGCCCCCGCTGAGCAGCCGCAGCAGCGTCGTCTTGCCGCTGCCGTTGCGGCCGAGCAGGGCCAGTGCCCGCCCCTCCGGCACGGCGAAATCGATCCCGTCCAGGACGGCGGGCCCGTCCTCGTAGGCGAATCCGGCCTTCACCAGCTCCACGACAGGCGACGCGATACTCACGGCAGGGACCTTTCCAGTACGAGGGTGAGGGCGACGAGACCGGTGAGGAGGCCGGCCGTCGCGGCGAGGAACCGGCCCGAGACCGCGGCCTCGGGCACCAGGACCCGCAGCGTCCCGTCGTAACCCCGCCCGGCGAGCCCCGTCTGCAGGCGCTGCGCACGGTCGAAGGCGCGCACGAAAGCCGTCGCGCCGAGACCGGCGAGCGAGCGCCAGGTCGCCGCCCGGGAGGTGAGCCCGAGCCGGGCCGCCTGCGCCTGCCGGATCTTGGACATCGCGTCCAGAAGAAGGAAACTGATCCGGTACATGACCAGGGCGACGTCCACGACCGGCGCCGGCACCCCCGCCCGTACCAGACGAGGCAGCACGTCCGAGACGGGCGTGGTGAAGGCGAACAGCAGCACGCCCAGCGAGGCGGCCGACGTCCGCAGCAGCAACTCGCCCGCGTGCACCGGCCCGTCCGGGGCGAGCGCGACCAGTCCGCGGGCCCCGCCCACCTCGAACAGCAGCGGTACGGCGCCCGTCACGCAGAACCCCAGCGGGATGCGGAACGCACGCCACAGCTGCCGCCCCGGCACCCCGGCCGGACCGAGCAGTACCGCGAGGGTGGCCGCGGCGACGAGCACGGCACCCGGCCACGGCGGCAGGCAGACCGCCGACAGGGTCAGACCGAAGCCGAGAACGGCTTTCTCGCACGGGTGACGGCGGCGCCAGCGACTGCTGTGCGCCGCCGCGTCGATCGGCAGCATCGGCGGTTACTCGCCATCCGAGGCGACAGGCGTCGCCTTCACCGTGGGCGCCCCGGCCGCCGCCGTGGTCGCGCCGGCCACCGTGGTCGCGTCGGCCACGTTCGGCGCGCCCGCCATCGCAGGCGCGTCGGCCGTTCTGGCCGCCGCGGCCGCCGCGCGCTCCTCGCCCTGCCGGCGTCCGCGCCGCAGCCCGAAGTAGTACGCCAGCACCCCGGCCCCCAGCGCCGCCTGCAGGGAGAACAGCGCCGACTCGATCTCGCCGGACGGCGGCTCGTACAACGGGCTGAACCACGGCTTGTAGTCGGGGTCGATCTCCGTGATGGCCGTCTCCGCCTCGGCGTCGGCGCCGGTGAACGGCTCTTCCTTGTGGTCACCCAGCCCCAGCAGCAGAGGCACCACCGCCAGCGCCGCGACGACGAGCAGCAGCAGAGCGTTGATCTTCGCGTTCCGGCTCATCGGGCGCTCGCCTCCGCCTGCTCGGCCTTCCGGGCGCCGGGGAGCAGAATCCCGAGCCGGGTCAGCTCTCCCTTGCTGGACTGCGTGAGCAGGCGCATGACGAGCACCGTCAGCAGGCCCTCGCTGACGGCGAGCGGCAGTTGCGTGACGGCGAAGATCCCGCCGAACTTGGCCAGCGCCCCCAGGACGCCGCTGCCCGGGTCCGGGAAAGCGAGCGCGAGCTGGACGCTGGTGACGCAGTACGTGGACAGATCGGCGACGAACGCGCCGAAGAACACGCTCACCATGAGCGGGACGCCGAAGCGGCGCAGCAGCCAGTACGTTCCGAAGCCCGCCCACGGTCCGACGATCGCCATCGAGAAGACGTTGGCGCCGAGCGTGGTCAGCCCGCCGTGGGCGAGCAGCAGCGCCTGGAAGAGCAGCGTGATCGTGCCCAGGACCGCCATCACGGGAGGCCGGAACAGGATCGCGCCCAGACCCGTGCCGGTGGGGTGGGAACAACTTCCCGTCACCGAGGGGATCTTGAGCGCGGACAGGACGAACGTGAACGCACCGGACGCGCCCAGCAGCAGGGTCGACTCGGGGTTGGACCTGACCTCACGGGTCAGGGCGCGGACGCCGTGGACGACGAACGGAGCGGACGCGACGCCCCAGGCGGCCGCGTGCACAGGGGGCAGATACCCCTCGGCTATATGCATGGTTGGGAGACCCTCTCCAGCACCTCGTGGATGGACAACGCACCTTGGCCGGTCTCCTGGCTGACGGGTCATGCCGCCGCGACTCCGCCTTCCCACACCACAACGGTCTCCCGCGGCGGTGCAGTGGCTTCCCCGGGGGGATGGAGCCGGACTTCCCGATCACAGTGGCGAGGGCCGCACCGGTACCGCACCGGTTTCCCGTACACCAAGGCCCTGCGACATTAGTGGGTTGACCAGCTACATCACAACACGGGTGGAGTCCGGTACGGCCTGTGACAAGCGCCTCGTGGTCTGTTCCGCTCACACCTTCCGGTACGTGTACGCCTCCGAGGCCGCCGCCACCACCGCGTCCAGATCCCCGCCGGCCGTGGCCGTGACGAGGGCGGCGACGGCGCCCTCCACGAAGGGGGCGTCCACGAGCCGTGATCCCTCGGGCAGCTCGTCCTCCTCGGCCAGGAGCGCTTTGACGGTCAGTACGGCGCTGCCCAGATCGACCAGCAGCGCCACACCGGCGCCTCGGTCGACCGCTTTCGCCGCCTCGACGATGAGCTCGGAACTGGTGCCGAGACTTCCGTCGGGGGTGCCGCCCGCGGGCGCGATCGGCGCGGTGGCGCCGGCGCCGGTCAGTCCCCGGGCGAGCTCGGCCACGGCCCTCGCGACGGCGGCACTGTGCGAGACGAGAACGATGCCCACCTGCTCGCTCATCCGGCCGCCACCTCCGCGAGGGCGGCGACCAGCAGCGCCGACGAGGTGGCCCCCGGATCCTGGTGTCCGATCGACCGCTCACCCAGATAGCTCGCCCTGCCCTTGCGCGCCTGGAGCGGTACGGTCCCGAGGGCGCCCCGCTCGGCTGCCTCCCGGGCCGCCTCGAAGGACTCGCCCAGCGCCTCGGCCGCCGGAACGAGCGCGTCCAGCATGGTCTTGTCGCCGACCTGCGCCCCGCCGAGCTGGGCGACGGCGCCGACCCCGGCGGTCAGCGCCGCCGCCAGCTGCTCCCTGGTGACGGTCGCGGAATCGCCGAGGGCCTTGCCGGTCCGCCGCAGCAGCGTCCCGTACAGCGGTCCGGAAGCACCGCCGACGGTGGAGATCAACTGTCGTCCAGCGGCGACGAGTACGGCTCCCGGGGTCTCCGGCGGTTCCTTGTCCAGTACGTCCCTCACGGCGGCGAATCCCCGCTTGAGGTTGGCGCCGTGGTCGGCGTCGCCGATCGCCGAGTCCAGCTCGGTCAGGCGGTCGGCCTCGCGATCGACGGCCGTCCCGGCGACGGTCAGCCAGCGGCGGAAGAAGGCGGCGTCGAGCCCGGTGATGTCAGTCATTTCCCCTGATTCCCTTCTTACCGGCCCCAGCGCAGGGCGGGCGTCTGTACGGGCGCGTCCCACAGGCGCAGCATCTCCTCGTCGGCCTCGCACAGCGTGACCGAGCAGCCCGCCATGTCGAGCGAGGTGACGTAGTTCCCCACCAGGGTCCGGGCGACCGGCACCCCGCGTTCGGTGAGCACCCGCTGCACCTCGGCGTTGAATCCGTACAGTTCGAGCAGTGGTGTGGCCCCCATCCCGTTCACCAGGGCGAGGACCGGTCCGGACGGCTGCAGATCCTCCAGTACGGCATCGACGGCGAAGTCCGCGATCTCACCCGACGTCATCATCGGCCGCCGCTCACGCCCCGGCTCGCCGTGGATACCGATGCCCAGCTCGAGTTCACCCTCAGGCAGGTCGAAGGTGGGGCTGCCCTTGGCGGGTGTGGTGCAGGCGCTCAGCGCCACGCCGAAGGACCGCGACCGCTCGTTCACCCGCCGCGCGATCGCCTCGACCCGCTCGAGCGGCGCGCCCTCCTCGGCCGCCGCCCCGGCGATCTTCTCCACGAACAAGGTGGCCCCGGTCCCGCGCCGCCCGGCCGTGAACAGACTGTCCGTGACCGCCACGTCGTCGTTCACCAGCACCTTGGCGACCTGGATGCCCTCGTCCTCGGCGAGTTCGGCGGCCATCTCGAAGTTGAGCACGTCGCCGGTGTAGTTCTTGACGACGAACAGCACCCCCGCCCCGGAGTCGACCGCGGCGGCGGCCCGCACCATCTGATCGGGCACGGGCGAGGTGAACACCTCCCCGGGGCACGCCGCCGCCAGCATCCCGGGCCCGACGAACCCTCCGTGCAACGGCTCGTGCCCGGACCCGCCCCCGGACACCAGCGCGACCTTCCCGGCGACGGGAGCGTCCCGCCGCAGGACCACACGATGCTCGACATCGACGGTCAGCTCGGGGTGCGCGGCGGCCATGCCCCGCAGCGCGTCGGCGACCACGGTCTCGGGGACGTTGATCAGCATCCTCATACGTGACTCCTGGCAACGCTGGTAGATGTGTCTTTGACCAGTGTCTTCCTGGTCAGGCTGGGTGAGCGTAGGTGGCGATCCCCATGCTGAGGTTCGTGACGGTGTGTCGGGCGGATGGAACAGTCGACCGGTTTGCGGGTGCCGGGCATGTCGTCTTCAGCAGTATCGACGGTTTGCACCGACGATCACAGACCGCGGCGATCAGTGTGTCCCCACGCGCCCAAGCGACCACGCACTCAGTGAGCCGCCGCGATTCGGCCCGCTGAGCTGTGCGCTCAGCGGGCCGAGACCTCTCTCGACGTCCTTCACTGGTGTCGGGCCCAGGGCCGGTACCTCTGTCCTACGGTCGGGTGACCGAGTCCTCGACCCCCGGAGTGGCGGTGTCGGTGTGCGCGTCCTTGCGGCCGGCGCCGGTCAGGTCGCGGAACACGGCGATGGCCAGGACGAGGCCGGCGGCCAGCAGCGACATGAGGACCTGTTCGCGTCCGGCCTCATCGGTCAGCATGTAGACGAGGACGAACGAGATCATCGCGATCGTGACCCAGGTCAGATACGGAAAGAGCCACATCCTGACGACCAGCTTCTCCGGCTGCTCGCGCAGGATGATGCCGCGCATCCGCAGCTGGGTGAAGCAGATCATCAGCCATACGAAGAGGGCCACCGCGCCCGATGAGTTGAGCAGGAAGTCGAAGACGGTGTCCTTCCACTGGTAGTTGAACCATACGGCGACGAAGCCGAACACGACGGAACCGAGGATCGCGGCCTGCGGCACACCGCGGGCGTTGGTGCGGGCGAAGGCTTTGGGGGCGTCTCCGCGCCGGCCGAGGGAGAAGGCCATGCGGGAGGCGGTGTAGAGACCGGAGTTGAGACAGGACAGGACGGCGGTCAGGACGATGACGTTCATGACCTGGCCGGCGTGCGGAATGCCGATGGAGTTCAGGGCGGCGACGTACGAACCGTCCTCGACGATCGACTTGTCGTTCCACGGGAGCAGTGTGACGACGACGAAGATCGAACCCAGGTAGAAGACGCCGATACGCCAGATGACGCTGTTGGTGGCCTTGGTGACGGCGCGCTGCGGGTCTTCCGACTCGCCGGCGGCCAGGGTGACGATCTCGCTCCCCATGAAGGAGAAGACGACCATCAGGACACCGGTGAGGATGGCGCCCGCGCCCTGGGGCATGAAGCCGCCCGCGTCGGTGAGGTGTGCGAATCCGGTGCCGGGGTTGTCGGAGCCGGGCAGCAGACCGAAGACGGCGAGCAGGCCGATGGCCACGAAACCGCCGATGGCGACGACCTTGATCCCGGCGAACCAGAACTCGAACTCTCCGTAGGAGCCGACCGAGACGAGGTTCGTGGCGGTGAGCACCACCATCACGATGAGTGCCCAGCCCCACTGCGGGATCGCGGGTATCCACCCGTTGAGGATGACGGCACCGGCGGTGGCCTCCACCGCGAGCACGACGACCCAGAAGAACCAGTACAGCCAGCCGATGGTGAAGCCGGCCCAGCGGCCGAGGGCCTGGTCGGCGTAGGTGGAGAAGGAGCCTGAGGTCGGCCGTGCGGCGGCCATCTCGCCGAGCATCCGCATGACCAGGACGACCATCGCGCCGACGAGGACGTAGGAGATGAGGATGGCGGGTCCGGCGGCGGCGATGCCGGAGCTGGAGCCGACGAACAGACCGGCACCGATGACACCGCCGATGGCGATCATGGACAGATGGCGGTTCTTCAGCCCGGCCTTGAGGCCGTCGGGGGAGGGGGCCTGCGCGGGGTCGCCAGGCTGTGCGGCCACCTTGGTGGTCGTCGGTTGGGCGCTCATGGATTCCTCGGCTGTCGAAGGAGTTCGGGGCGTGACTCAGCGCAGCTGGAGTGACGAAGCCAGGGCATTGAAGGGTGCCCATACGAGAGCTACGGCAGGCTGATCACGGTTCTGCTGCGTCTCCGGCCGGTGTGGATCGGCACGGTGGTGGGTGTCCTGGACGCAGGGACCGCTGTACGGCGCGGGTGCGGGCGAGGCGCACCGTCTGGCCCTGTGGGGCATGCGTGCAACGGATTCCGCACTGATTCCAGTGGGGTTGGGGTCAGCCGGCTCACAGGCTGACCCAGGGCCAAGACGGTAGGGCATGAATGCGGAATTGGAAACAGCCGCCCGCTCCGGCGTCCGGTCCGTGTCTGAGTGCGCTGGACCGCCCCCTCGGCTGCCGCAGCGACTTGAGCATGTGTATGAACCCGGTTCACCGGGAGTCTGGCATCTGTCCATGGTGTGGGGGTGGGGCCGCTTCTACGGTCGGTGTACGCGAGATGCCGCCGGGCGACCCCCGGCGCTCCTCATCGGCCAGGGTGGTCCTCCTCGAGGGCCGGCGAGTCCTGGCTCTCTTCCTGCTCCGGGCGTCCCACGCAAGCCGATCCGGTCGTTCGGGCGATTGCCATCGCGACGGAGCAGGCCCGCCGTCCCTATGCCCCTCCGGCTCTGTCGGGCGGATTGCGCGGGCCCCTTCTCCACGCGCCTTCACAGGTGCATCCGCATGTACACCCGCATGTACGCCCGCAGGCATACGGGGCTCGCCTCCGCCCGCGACCTCGCGCCTCGGCCGCTGGAGCTGCCTACGCGGCGTTCAATACGGCCCGACCACCATCCGAGGGAGTTGACCCATGTCTGCCGCATCCGGGCAGCCTGTCCCGCCTGCCGGCGTCATCCTCCGCCCACCGGCCGAGGGCGGCCGGTCCGCCGATCCGAGTGACCCCACGTGCCACTGCGGCCAACTGCTCGTCAGCTTCGGCGGCTGCCGGACCCTCCGTTGCCTCGACTGCGAGCCCTACCGTTCCGATGACTGCCTCTTCGACCTCTGAGCAACCCCGCAGCGACGTCCGCGCCGCGTACAGGACCGCAAGCCTGATCGGGTTACGGCCGCGCGGCGTGCTCGCACACGGGAGGCGGCTCCTTGTGGAGCGCGCGAACGGGACGTTGGTGCGGTGGCCCTATGTGGACCGGTGCGACCACCCACAGGACAGGCACGCCGATGGCCCACGGCGGGTCCGTGACATTTGAGCGGAGTGCCGCGGAGTCGCCGAGGCCGGGCTGTCATGCCAAGGAGCGCCGCTGCCGGGCCACCGCCCTGCCGGACTGAGCATCCGCTCCGTTACACCGCCGCCGCGTCCCCGGTGGGCTCCGGCCGCACGCTCCGGGCGGCCGGCTCAGGCTGCGCCGGCGGTCCGGCCTGAACGTGTTGGGCGGCTTCGGCGGCGGTGTAGGAGGAGGCGAAGGTGAACGCGCGTGGGGACGGCCCGTTCGCCCGCAGGTCCGCCAGCCGCTCCAGGGCTTCGCCGACGGTCGGGAGGTGACCGGCGGGGACCCACCAGAGCACCATGTACGCCTCGACGTGCCGCTCGAACCATTCGCGGCGCCGCCGCATCACCTCCAAGTGGCCGCTGCGGTAGGTGAAGTCCCACAGGGCCTCCTGGGTCTCCCACACCGACAGGTTGACGATGACGTTCTCGCCCGCCGGGCGCAGGCCGGTGGCGTCGGCCGCACCCTCCTCCGCGAGCCGCCACACGAAGCCGGGCGTGCCGTCGGCGGCGGCGTTGACCGGGTCGAGCATGTCGACGAACGGTGCCATGCGTGGGTCGTCGAGGGGGTGGCGGAGTGTGGCGACGTTGAGCTCGGCGAGGTGGGCGGCATGCGTGGATGCGGTCATGGTCACATACCAGCACGGCCCGGTTTTCTATGTCAATCCTGATTGTTTTTAGAAGGTTCGACCACCACGCAGCACTCTCCTGGTCGGGCGTCCATGCGGGCGCGGACGGGGCCGTCCGTGCCGAGCAGCCCCTCCAGCAGCGCGAGATTCATGCCGCAGACGAGCGGCGGGAACCGTTCGGCGACGGCGTGGAAGGGGCAGTTGCGCATACGGACGACCGGGGCGGCCGCCCCGGTCGTCCCCTCGGTGCCTTCCAGGTGCGGTTCGTAGCCGCGGGCGGCCAGCGTCTCCATGGCCTCTTCGAGGCCGGCGCAGGGCTCCGCGGAACCGCGCAGGGCCTCGCCCCGGCGGCGTGCGGCCGCGCAGAGCCCGGCGTCCAGCCCGGCGTGCTCGGCGGCCTCGGCCAGCAGCTCGGCGGCGGTGCGGTAGTCGCGGGCGGGCAGCGACACCGTCCGCTCGTCCCGCGTCCGCGTGTACACCTTGGCGGGGCGGCCCGCCCCCGGCCCCGAGCGGCCCGACAGGCGACGGCTCCCGCTCTCCAGTAGCCCGGCATCGGCCAGCTTGTCCAGATGGTGCGCGGCAAGCGTGCGCGTCACCCCGACCGCCTCGGCGGCCTCGTTGCGGCCGACCTCGCGGCCCTGTGCCGCCACGTACTCGTACAGGCGGCGCCGCACCGGATCCTGCAACGCCGCGATCGCGTCGATATCCTTCATTCGGCCATTCTAGGAACAACGCAGGTTGGAGATAGAAGGGCGTGACGCGGCCCCGGCCAGTGCCACGCCCCGGCCAGTGCCACGCCCCGGTCGGTGCCACCCCGAGGACCACCACCCCGGGCGCGCTCCGGCCCTCGCCGAAGACCGCGGCCGGCGGTTCCACGAATTCCGGTCGGCACGCGGACGGGCCCGGGCCGGTCGCGGCGACGGTGACCTCCGTCGTACGCGGTCGGGCCCCGCTGGACGCAGCCGTACACCTTCCTGCCTGCCACGCGGCTCAACCACCCCTTCCCCGAGCCCGGTTCGTCCGGCCGTCTTCAGCGACGGCGCAACCCCTGACCTGGGAACGGTCAGTGGTTGCTCCGTATGCGAGAACGTCACAGAAAAGCCTTCTCCCGGTTACACGGCCAGCCCCTCCTCCGTGCCACGCTCCCGGTTGCGAGAAGTCAACACGCGTAGAACGCGGCGCCGTTGAGCCGCACGTCGCGTTCCGCCGCGGCCGTTCCCAGGAAAGGGCATCCCCCCATGTCCGTTGCACAGATAGGCAGATGGAAGGCGCTGACGGCAGCCGTCGCCGCCGTCCTCCTCGGCCTCACTCTCCCCACCGTCGTCGCGACTCCCGCGAGCGCCACGACCACCGCGTACGACAGCACGTACTACAAGAACGCGATCGGCAAGACCGGCACGAGCCTGAAGTCCTCGCTGCACACGATCATCAGCAGCCAGAACAAGATCTCGTACGACGCGGTCTGGAACGCGCTGAAGGTCACCGACCAGGACCCGAACAACAGCAGCAACGTCATCCTGCTGTACAGCGGCACCTCACGCAGCAAGGCCCTCAACGGCGGTGACGTGGGCGACTGGAACCGCGAGCACGTGTGGGCCCAGTCCCACGGCAGCTTCGGCACCTCGGCCGGCCCCGGCACCGACCTGCACCACCTGCGCCCCGCGGACGTCCAGGTCAACAGCATCCGCGGCAACAAGGACTTCGACAACGGCGGCAGCGCGGTGAGCGGCGCGCCCGGCAGCTACACGGACTCCAACTCCTTCGAGCCGCGCAACGCGGACAAGGGAGACGTGGCCCGCATGATCCTCTACATGGCCGTCCGCTACGAGGGCGACGACGCCTGGGCCGACCTGGAGCCCAACGATTCGACCACCAACGGCAGCGTCCCCTTCCACGGCCGCCTCTCGATCCTGAAGCAGTGGAACGAGCAGGACCCGCCGAGCGCCTTCGAGGAACGCCGCAACGACGTCATCTACGGCACCTACCAGGGCAACCGCAACCCGTTCATCGACCACCCCGAGTGGGTCGAGGCGATCTGGTAGACGGAGCCCGGCATGCGCCGAGCTCTCCCCTCACGGGCGGGGAGCTCGGCCAAGCCCTCACCCGGCCGACCAGGGCCGCCGGAGTGACCCGGGGACCAGTCCCTGGCGCGGCAGCGCGTACGACCAGCGGTCAGACTCCGACGTCATCGGTGCGACGGATGAGGCGTCCGGCCGCTTCCCGGCGGGACAGCCGGCGGTGCTCCCGGGCAGCCCACTTCCGGACCCGCTCGGGTTCCAGAGGCGAGCCGTGTCCGACGTGGAGCCGGGTGGGACGCAGAGCGAGCATCTCCTGCAGGCTGGCGAGGTTGCCCAGCGGGTCGTCGTGGAAGGGCGGGTTGGCGGGCTTCCCCGGGATGAGACCCATGAAGGAACCGGCCACCAGGTCACCGGCGACCAAGTCCCCCTCGTCGGTGAGGACGGAGACCGAACCCGCCGTGTGTCCCGGGGTGGGCATGATGCGGGCCCCGATCCCGAAGTCGTCCAGATCCGTCTCTCCGCGAACGAGTACGTCGGGTTCCAGCGGGGCGACCTTGATGTGGAGGTTCTTGTTCCTGGCCATGAGGCGGCCCATGGGACCGGTGGGCAGGTACGGTTCGCGGACGCGACCGGTACGGAACGGAACCAGGTCCGCGACGTGGCCCGCCACCGGCGCCCCGGTCAGGCGATGCAGTTCCGCCGCGGAGCCGAAGTGGTCGATGTGGCCATGGGTGATCACGATCAGCGACACGTCGGTGGGATCCACGCCGTGGGCGGCGACCTGCTCGTAGATCTTGCGGCCGCTGCCGGGCGTTCCCGCATCGACGATGACGGGACGACGTCCCAGCAGCAGGTAGGCGTTGATGTTGTGACGGCCCATGACGGGGATGGGGATGACCTTGGTGGGGGACACGGTGTCTCCTCTCGGGTTCGCGGCGCGCCGATTTCGACGGGCACGCCGGTGTTCCGCCCCGCGGCGCTGCGCAAGGCGGTGGCTGGTCGGGACCGGCGCCGGGGTCAGCGGAAGCGGCGGCGGTATTCGGCGGGGGTGGTGCCCAGGCGCCGTCGGAAGGCTCGGTGCAGGCTCTCCACCGAGCCGAGGCCGCTGGCCGCGGCGACCTCGGCCAGAGGGCGGTCGCTCTCCTGGAGGAGTCGGCGGGCGGCCTCCAGGCGGGCGGCCTCCACATAAGCGGCGGGAGTGGTCTGCGTACGTCGGCGGAACAGCCGGTTGAAGTGGCGCACGCTCAGGTGGAGGCGGGCGGCCAGGGCTTCGGCGGAGAGGTCGCCGGTGAGGTGTTCACCGATCCACATGCGCAGTTCGTCGATGCGGTCGCCGGTGTCGCCGGCGTCGCCGGGCACCGCGAGCGGGACGCTGAACTGGCTCTGACCACCGGGCCGTTTGACGTACATGACCATCATCCGGGCGGTGGCCAGCGCGAGCTCCGGGCCGTGGTCCTCGGCGACCATCGCGAGGGCCATGTCCAAGCCCGACGTGATGCCGGCGCAGGTCCACACGCGGCCGGCCCGGATGAAGATCGGGTCCGGGTCCACAGTGACGCGCGGGTGGGCGGCGGCCAGCCGCGGGGCCGTGAGCCAGTGCGTCGTGGCGGACAGCCCGTCCAGCAGGCCCGCGGCGGCCAGCAGGTGCGCGCCCGCGCAGATCGAGCCGACCCGAGCGGCCCCGGGCGCCGCGTCACGCACCCAGGCGGTGACCTCTTCGTCGAGTACCGGCTCCACACCGTCGCTCCTCACGTCGACCGCGCCCGAGACCAGGAGGGTGTCCATCCGGTCGCGGGCCTCGTGCAGCTTGAGGTCGGCGATCAGCCTGACTCCACTGGACGTGGTCACCGGGCCGCCGTCGGCCGTCGCGATCCGCACGGTGTAATCGGGCCGGCGGCTGCCTCCGACGCGCGTGGCGACCGAGAACACCTCGGCCGGACCCGTGACGTCCAGCAGCTCGACGCCGGGGAAGGCCGTGATGACGACTCTGTGCGGTGGAAGCATGCCCTGATCTTTTCGCTCCGCCCCCATGTCCGCAATGACGAGGTTCTGTCAGATCAGGCCCTCGGCGCGGCAGCACCCCAGCCACCGTCACAGCCACAGCCACGCCCCCCGCCCCCGGGCACCCTTGTCGGGCATCCACTCGCCCGGACCGTAGCCCGTACGCCCTGGGCGTCGCCGCCTCGCCCAGCCGAAAACGGCTCGTCCGCACCAGACCCGGTTGGCATGATGAGCCGATGGATGATCACAAGCGGACCGAGCCTTCACGGGTGGCCGACGACCGAACCTCGTTGACCGGCTTTCTCCAGTACCAGCGCGAGACCCTGGCGTGGAAGTGCGCGGGGCTGTCGGCCGAACAGCTCAGGGAGCGAGCTGTCCCACCCTCGGCGCTGTCTCTGCTCGGACTGGTCCGGCACATGGCCGAGGTCGAGCGGAGCTGGTTCCGCATGGTGGTGAACGGTGAGGAAACCCGCGCGCACTGGCCCCGCCGGACGTCCGACCACTTCGCCGAGTTCGACGTGGACTCCGCCGATCCGGAGGAGGCGTTCAGGATCTGGGAAGAGGAGTGCGCGCGGTCCCGTGCCACGGTGGACGCGGCCGAGTCGCTCGACGTCACGGTGCAGTGGCGGGACGAGGTCTTCTCACTCCGCTACGTCATCACGCACATGATCGAGGAGTACTCGCGCCACAACGGTCACGCCGATCTGCTCCGCGAGTGCATCGACGGAACCACCGGGGAGTAGACGGGCGAGCAGGCCCCAGGGCGAGCCCGCCCACCGAGAGCTCCGATGGAGTGCCCGCCTGGCGGGCGATGTGATGTGTTCCGCCTCCGCCTCGGCCGGGAAGGCGATTTCGCCGATCAGAAGGGCGACGGTGAACCCGATCCCGGCGAGGGTGGCGAGTCCGAACATGTCGGCCCAGGCCAGGCCGGGGTTGAGCTGTGCTCGGGTGAAGCCACGACGGCCGCGAGCAGCAGGACCATGCCGCTGACCGTCTCCGTCCGCAGGTGAAGAAGGAGCCCTCGCCCGGTCCTCCGCCAGGGTGCTCCCGTGCGAGCCGGGCACGTCGGGAGACGGGTCGGGCCGTGGCCTTCACGGGCTCCGGCCCTGTTGACCGCCGGGGGTGCACACTGGCAGAGAAGGTACGCGCAGTGGATCTCCGCCTGGAGGGTGAGTCGGATGCCCGGTGACCGGTCACGCTCGCGCTATGTCCCGGATCGAGGACTCACCACGCGCATGGTGACGACGATGTTCCTGATCGGGTTGCTCTACGTCGTCTTCGTCGGCGTCCTGCTGGTCCTCCTCAAGGGCTCGTGGCCCGTCATCCTGCTGATCGCGGGCGGTCTGTTCGTCGCGCAGTTCTGGTTCAGCGACCGCATCGCGGCCCTGGGTATGGGCGCCCGTGAGGTCACCCCCGAGCAGGCGCCCGCGCTGCACGGCGCTGTCGATCGCATCTGCGCCCTCGCCGACATGCCCAAGCCGCGGGTGGCGATCGCCGACAGCGACGTACCGAACGCCTTCGCCACCGGCCGCAACGAGAAGACCGCCCTGGTCTGCGCCACCACCGGCCTGCTTCGGCGCCTGGAGCCCGAGGAGCTGGAAGGTGTCCTCGCGCACGAGCTGTCGCACGTCGCCCACCGCGACGTCGCGGTGATGACCATCGCCTCGTTCCTCGGCGTCCTCTCCGGAGTCATGGTCCGCGTCGCCCTCTACAGCGGACTGGGCAGGAACAGCCGCGACAGCAACGCCGCGATCGCCGTGATCCTGATTCCGGTGGTCAGCGCCGTCGTGTACGTCATCAGCTTCCTGCTCACCCGGCTGCTCTCCCGCTACCGCGAACTGTCCGCCGACCGTGCCGCCGCACTGCTCACCGGCCGCCCCTCCGCCCTCGCCGCCGCGCTCACCAAGGTGACCGGCGACTTGGCGAAGATCCCGACCCGGGACCTGCGGAAGGCCGAGCCGTTCAACGCCTTCTGGTTCGCACCCGCCTTCTCCTCCAAGGAGAGCCTGGGCCGGCTCCTCTCCTCCCACCCGACGCTCGAGCAGCGCCTCGACCAGCTCGGCCGGATCTCGGCACAGCTCGGCCGCCCGTAACCCGCCCCCGACCGGAGCGGAGGTGCTCAGGGTGGGACTCCTCGACTCGATCCTCGGCCGCAGCAAGCCGGTACGCCCCGACCTCGACCAGCTCTTCGCGCTGCCCTCCGCCGCGATCACCCTCCAGGCGGGAGGCGGGTTCATCCCCACGGGCAGCGGCTCGGTGTGTTTCGCCGGCGTCGAGGGCGGCACCTTCGCCACGCTCCGGGAGGAGGTACGGGAACTGCTGGACGCGGACACCGAGCGGGGAGGCACACCGGTCGAGTTCAGCAGGGACGCGTACGGCTACACCTGGCTCCTCGTCCGCCATCCCCCCGACGACACCGCCTCCCTCGTCAACGACCTGCACGCCGTCAACACCCTCCTTCAGGACGCCGGCTTCGGCCCGCAGCTGCTCTGCTCCCTGGTCGCCTTCCGTGAGGCGGCGGGAGAGCGCCTCCTGGCGCTCATCTACCTCTACAAGCGCGGCACCTTCTACCCCTTCGCACCGCTCCCCGGCGACACCGAGAAACGCGACAACGCACTCGAACTCCAGATCAAGGCCCTCCTCGCCGACGACCTGCGCATCGAGCCCGACCTCGCCCGCTGGTTCCCCGTCTGGGGCGCGCCGGGGCTCGGCGGCGCACTGTGACGACGCCCGGTGAAGGCGTCAGGCCTCATGCGCAGCGAGCGAAGGGCCCTCAGACGTGCGGCGACCGCGGGTCGATACGGAAGTCGAAGGCGAGCGTGCCGGGGTCGAGGGCGGTCGCGCCGCCGTCCGCGGTGAGTACGGCTCCGTTGACGAAGGAGGAGGCGGGCGAGAGCAGCCAGGCGATGGCCTCGGCGACCTCGCGAGGCTCACCCGGACGCCCGGTGGGCAGGACGCGGGTGACCTCCTCGTACGCCGCCTCGACACCGTCCTCCCCGAGCCCGGCCTCCTCGGCGAACCGGCTCATCCTGCGGTCCGCCATGTCGGTACGCACCCAGCTCGGGCACACCGTGTTGGCGCGCAGCCCGGCGCCCCCGTAGTCGACCGCGAGGGAGCGGCAGAGCTGGAGCAGCGCCGCCTTGGAGGTGGCGTAGGCGGCACTCCCCACGCCGTTGCGCAGCGCGGACACCGACGCGACCGCGACCACCGCGCCGCGGGCGTCGAGCAGATGGGGGAGTGCGGCGCGCAACAGATGGAACGGCCCGGTGAGGTTGGTCCGCATGACCTCGTCCCAGTCCTCGAGCCGCACCTCGCCCACGCTCCCGCCCCGCCCGATCCCGGCGTTGAGGACGAGTCCGTCGAGTCGGCCGTGCGCGGCGACGGCCGCCTCGACGAGTGCGCGTACGGCGTCGGGATCGCCGATGTCGGACGGGACGGCCAGGGCCCCCGTCTCCTCCGCGACGATCCTCAGCGGCTCGGGGCGGCGCCCGGAGATCACCACCTGGTGTCCCGCCGCACGCAGCAGCCGGGCGGTCGCGGCGCCGATGCCCGTCCCGCCACCGGTCACGAGGTACACGCGCTGGTCCGCCATGGGTCGTCGAGCCTCCGTCGTCGTCTGCCGTCACCTGCCGTCGTCGTGATCATATGCAGGCGAACGACGGCCGGTCCGGTCCGCTGCGCGGGGGCGGACCCGAGCTCCACGTCACGGCGGTCCTGATCTGCGTACCGGGCCGGGCAGTGCCGTGGCTGCGACCACTGCCCGGCCCGGAGCCCTCAGGCCCGGAGCACCGGCGCCGGGTGGTCGTGCTCCAGCCCGTGCTCGTGCTCGCAGGCGTCGTCGATGCCGAACGTCTCCCATGCCGGAAACGGGTCGCCCGGTGGCAGGGACTCGCCGTCGGCCATCAGGCAGTCGGTCAGGGCGGCCCGGAGTGCTTCGGTCCACAGCCCGGTACCGATGAAGACCAGTTCCTGCCCCTGGGGCGTCTCCGCGTCGCGGGCCCCGGAGGGCTCGAAGCGGGCGACGGCGCCTGCCTGCGACCACAGACCGGTGACGTGGGGACGGCTGGCCAGCCAGAAGAACCCCTTCGAGCGAAGGATCTGTCCGTAGGTGCCGCTGTCGAGGCCCTGGGTGACGAAGGTCCACAACCCGGTCGGGGTGGAAGGGAAGTTCGGAGCGGAAGACGGTGGACGAGATGCCGTACTCCTCGGTCTCCGGGACGTGGTCACCGTTGAGCTCCATGACCCAGCCCGGGGCCTGCTGGGCGCGTTCCAGGTCGAACAGCCCGGTGCCGAGGACCTCGCGAAGTGCGACGCGTCCGCGGGTCGCGGACACGATCCTGGCGACGGGGTTGAGACGGGTGAGGGCGGCCCGGAGCCGGTCGGCATCGGCCGCGCCGACCAGGTCGACCTTGTTCAGGACGATGACGTCGGCGAACTCGATCTGGTCCATCAGCAGCTCGCTGACGGTCCGCTCGTCGTCCTCGTACTGATCGAGCCCCCGCTCGACCAGCCCGTCACCGCCGTTGAGCTCCGGCAGGAAGTTCGCCGCGTCGACGACGGCGACCATGGTGTCCAGGCGGGCGAGATCGCCGAGGGTGGCGCCGTCGTCCCGGGGCAAGGCGAAGGTGGCGGCGACGGGCATCGGCTCGGAGATGCCGCTGGACTCGATGAGGAGGTGGTCGAACCGGCCCTCGCGGGCGAGGCGGTCGACCTCTTCGAGGAGATCGTCGCGCAGGGTGCAGCAGATGCACCCGTTGGTCATCTCGACCAACCGCTCCTCGGTGCGCGAGAGGGCGGCCTCGCCGCCGCGTACGAGGGCGGCGTCGATGTTGATCTCGCTCATGTCGTTGACGATGACCGCGACGCGCAGGCCCTCTCGGTTGCTCAGGACGTGGTTGAGCAGGGTGGTCTTGCCCGCGCCGAGGAAGCCGGACAGCACGGTCACCGGCAGCCGGCCGTCGGTCGTGCCGCTCACGCGCCTCAGCCCTCGGGCCGGAGCAGACCGCGCTCGTACGCCTTGGCGAGGCGCTGCGGGACGCGGTGGACGACGCCGTCGATCGTGACCGGTGTCAGCTGGGGCGTGGTGGCCTTCCACTGGGCGCGGCGGTGACGGGTGTTGGAGCGGGACAGCTTCCGCTTGGGAACGGCCATGGTGACTCTCCTGGGTGGATGGGGCGCGAGCGGCTCAAACGGTATATGAAAATGGTTTCCATTGTCTAAATGGCCCTGGAGCGAGATGCGCCCAACCGGTGACGGAAGTCTTACGTACGGGCGCGGAGCCTACGCGGCGCAGCACGGTGTCCGTAGCGTCCTCGGCATGCGAGTACTCGTCACCGGAGGCGCGGGCTTCATCGGCGCGCACATCGTCACGGCCCTGACCGAGCGCGGGCACGACGTCGTCGTCCTGGACGCGCTGCTGCCGAGCGCGCATCCGGGGCGGCGGCCGCCGCTGATGCCGGATGCCGAACTGCTCGTCGGGGACGTCCGCGACACGGACGTGGTACGCGCCGCCCTGCGCGGTGTGGACGCGGTCTGTCATCAGGCCGCGATGGTGGGGCTCGGCAAGGACTTCGCGGACGCTCCCGCCTACGTCGGCTGCAACGACCTGGGCACCGCGGTGCTGCTGGCGGCGATGGCCGAGGCCGGTGTGCGCCGGTGCGTCCTCGCGGGGTCGATGGTGGTCTACGGCGAAGGGCGCTACACCTGCCCTCGGGACGGGATCGTGCGGCCCGGCCCGCGCGAGGTCGCCGACCTGGAGGCGGGGCGCTTCGAACCGCACTGCCCGGTCTGCGGGGCGCCGTTGGTCCCCGGCCTGGTGGGCGAGGACGCCCCGGCCGATCCCCGCAACGTGTACGCGTCCACCAAGCTGGCCCAGGAGCACCTGACCGCCGCCTGGGCACGGTCCACCGGCGGACGGGCGGTGTCGCTGCGCTATCACAACGTGTACGGGCCGGGCATGCCCCGGGACACCCCCTACGCCGGAGTTGCGTCCTTCTTCCGGTCGGCGCTGGCCCGGGGCGAGGCGCCACGCGTCTTCGAGGACGGGGCGCAGCGCCGTGACTTCGTGCATGTACGGGACGTGGCCGCGGCCAACGCGGTGGTGCTGGAGGCCGTCGGCGACCGCCCGGGCGGGTCGTTCGTCGCCTACAACACCGGCAGCGGCGAACCGCACACCATCGGGGAGATGGCACGCGCGCTCGCCACGGCCCACGGCGGCCCCCGGCCCGTGGTCACCGGCGAGTACCGGCTCGGCGACGTTCGGCACATCACGGCGGATTCGGCGCGGCTGCGGTCCGAATGGGGATGGCGCACCCGGGTCGGTTTCGCCGAGGGCATGGCCGAGTTCGCGCGGGCGGAGCAACGCGCCTCGGCCGCTCTCCCGCAGCGCGCCTAGCCCGCACGCGCGCCGGACGGCGTTCACCGCCTCGGTGTCGAGTGCGGACGAAGGCCGGGTCGTGTCGCGCCCTCTGGTCCGGCTGGAGACGACCTGATCAGCGCGCCGGGCCGGGGTTCCGGGGCCGGGCCAGGGGACGGCTGTTCCGGGCACCTGGCCCGGCGCGCGGCTCACGGCGCCTCGACCGGCACGGGCAGCGTCACCTCGAAGCGGCAGCCGCCCGGCACATTGCGTACCTCCGTACGCCCGGCGTGGGCCTCGACGATGCCGCGCACGATCGCCAGGCCGAGGCCGGCACCCGCGGGCGGGGTCCGGGCGTCGCTGCCCCGCCAGCCGGTGTCGAAGACCCGTGGCAGATCCTCGTCGGGGATGCCGCCGCAGCCGTCGGTCACGGACAGCACCACCGCGTCGGCGCGGCGTTCGGCGGCGACGGCGACCGTCCCGTCGGCGGGCGTGTGGCGGATCGCGTTGACCAGAAGGTTCGCCAGGACCCTCGTCATCTCCTTGCCGTCCACCTGCACGGGCCCCCGGTCGACCTTCTCGCCGACCAGCCGCACCCCGTGCTCGTGGGCGAGCGGATGCGCCCCGGAGAGGGCGTCGCCGACCAAGTCGTACACCGAGATCCTCGCGGGGGAGAGAGCGAGAGCGCCCGCGTGGATGCGGGAGAGTTCGAAGAGGTCGCCGACCATGGAGTTGAGCCGATCGACCTCGATGCCGATCTGTCGGTGGTAGCGGGACGGGTCGGCGGCCAGCCCGTCCTCCAACGCCTCCGACATGGCCCGCAGCCCGGCCAGCGGAGTACGCAGATCGTGGGAGATCCAGGCGACCAGCTCGCGCCGCGAGCGCTCGAGGGCCCGCTCCCTCTCCCGTGAGGCCGCCAGCTTGGCGCTGGTGGCGGCCAGTTCCCCGGCCAACTCCGCCAGTTCGGCGGTGGCCGCGGCGGCCGGGGCCGCGAAGCTGCCGCCGTCGCCGAAGTGGCGTGCGGCGAGGGCCAGTTCACGGCTGCGGGCGACGACCCAGCGGCCCAGCAGCAGGGAGGTGGCCAGCGAGACGACCGCTGCCATGGCCACGACGAGGGTGACCACGGTGAGGTCGTGGGGGGAGAGGAACATCGCCCGGGCGACGGCGAGCGTGCCCGCCAGCATGGCGGTGACGGTGACGGCCGCCACGACCGTGAGGGAGACCGCGACCGAGCGCCGGCGCACCAGGCGCAGGGCGACAGCGCCGAGTATCCCCGCGCACGCGGCCCCGCCGAGGGCGAAGGCCGCGATGAGGAACAGGTCCTTCACCGCTCCTCCCCGCTCCCGGACGGAATATCGAAGCGGTACCCGACGCCCCACACGGTCTGGATCAGCTGCGGCCGGGCCGGGTCGTCCTCCACCTTGGCGCGCAGCCGCCGGACATGGACCGTGACCGTCGAGAGGTCTCCGAAGTCCCAGCCCCACACGTCCCGCATCAGCGCCTCGCGGCTGTGGGGTACGCCGGGGTGGCGCAGGAAGTGTGCCAGGAGATCGAACTCCCGGAGTGTGAGGGCGAGTTCCGTACCGTTCTTGGCGGCCCGGTGGCTGTCCGGGGCGAGAGTGAGCCCGGCGCCGCACAACGGCGGCTCCGGTGTGGCGCTCGCCGTCGCCGAGCTCCGGCCGTGGCTGCGACGCAGCACGGACTCCACCCGCAGGACGAGCTCGCGCGGGCTGAACGGCTTGGTGACGTAGTCGTCCGCACCCAGTTCGAGGCCCGCGATGCGGTCCTCCTCGTCGCCTCGCGCGGTGAGCATGACCACCGGTACGGGGCCGATGGCGCGGAGCCGGCGGCACACCTCCAGACCGTCGAGACCCGGCAGCATCAGGTCCAGGACCACCAGGTCCGGCCAGGTCCGCGTCGCGCTCGTGAGGGCGGCGGGACCGTCCGGGGCGTGTTCCACGCACAGTCCCGCGCGTTTCAGATATCCGGTGACGACCTCGGCGACCGTCGGATCGTCGTCGACCACCAGGACGCGAGCCGAAGGGGGTTCCATGCGCATGGCCCCAGCCTCGCATCACCTGGTCCGGGCAGGCAGGGGCGCAGGGGCCTGCGGGGAGTGACGTCCGCGTTTCGTAAGGAGTCGATGTCCGCTATGTCCGGCGCGGATTCATACGGTGAATCCCGTGACCGTAGACGTAGTACTTCCCTGTCTCAACGAGGCGGAGGCCCTGCCCTGGGTGCTCGCCCGCGTCCCCGCCGGCTGGCGGGCTCTCGTGGTCGACAACGGCTCCACCGACGGGTCCGCCGACATCGCCGCGGAGCTCGGTGCGACCGTGGTGCACGAGTCCCGCCGCGGCTTCGGCGCGGCCTGCCACGCCGGACTGCTCGTCGCCGAGTCGGACGTCGTCTGCTTCTGCGACTGCGACGCCTCGCTCGACCCCGGGCTCCTCGCACCCTTCGCGGCGACCGTGGCGGACGGCGCGGCCGACCTCGTACTCGGCCGGCGCAGACCGCACGGACGCGGCGCGTGGCCGGTCCACGCCCGCGCCGGCAACCTGGCCCTCTCCCGGATGGTGCGCCGACGCACCGGGTTGAACGTGCGCGACCTCGGTCCGATGCGGGCGGCACGCCGTGAGGCGCTGCTCGGGCTGGAACTGACCGACCGTCGCAGCGGCTATCCCCTCCAGATGGTGGTCCGCGCCGCCGACGCCGGATGGCGGGTACGGGAGGTGGACGTGCCCTACCTTCCGCGTGCCGGGAAGTCCAAGGTCACCGGCACCTGGCGAGGTACCTGGCACGCGGTGCGCGACATGCGCCGCGTACTGGCCGAACCCTCCGCGGGCCGGCCCCGGGCCGCGACGGGAGGCCGCGCGTGACCACGCTGCTGGTGATGGCGAAGGAGCCCCTGCCGGGCCGGGTGAAGACGCGTCTCACCCCGCCCTTCACCCCGGCGGAGGCGGCCGCCCTCGCCGAGGCCGCCTTGGCCGACACCCTGGCGGCGGTCGCGGCGACTCCGGCCCGACGACGCGTGCTCGTGCTCGACGGCCGCCCGGGGCCCTGGCTGCCACCAGGCTTCGAAGTGGTCCCCCAGTGCGAAGGAGGCCTCGACGAGCGGCTCGCCGCCGCCTTCGCCGCGTGCACCGGGCCGACGCTGCTGATCGGCATGGACACACCGCAGGTCACGCCGGCGCTGCTGCCTCCGGAGGACTGGAGGGGATACGACGCGTGGTTCGGGCCGGCCGTCGACGGGGGCTTCTGGGCCCTCGGACTCGCGGCGCCGGATCCCGCGCTGCTGCGGGGAATCCCGATGTCCGTTCCCGAGACGGGCGCCGCCCAGTACACGCGGCTTGTCGACGCCGGGCTGCGGGTCGGGCGCCTTCCCGTCCTGAGGGACGTGGACACCGCCGCGGACGCCCGGCTCGTGGCCGCGGAGACCGTCGACGGACGCTTCCACAGCGTCCACGCGCGTCTGACGGCGGCCGCGCCCGCCCCCGGCGAACGGCCGGTCCACGCATGAGGGTTCATGAGCCGCGGGCGGGCGCGGGTGCGGGTTCCGGCTCGGGCGTGGGTACGGGTTCGGGATCAGGCCTGGGTACGGCATCGGGCCTCGGTACGGGATCGGCGGCACGCGGCACCCGGACGAAACCGGCCGCCTGGTGTGAGGACCCGTACGACGACGCTCTGCGCGACGGGCGAGGCCCGCTCTTTCTGCGCCGCGAGGACGGGTGGCTGCTGCCCCTGGAGGTGGAACGCTGGTGCGCCGAGCCCGACCCGGCGGACCTGAGCGTGCTCGCCCGGTGTCGGGGCGCGGTCCTGGACATCGGATGCGGGCCCGGCCGACTGGTCGCCGCACTGGCCGCGCGGGGGCATCCCGCGCTGGGCCTCGACGTGAGCCGGGAGGCGGTGGCCCGTACCGAGCGGCTTGGCGGGCTCGCCCTCTGCCGGTCGGTCTTCGATCCGCTGCCGGGGCAGGGCCGTTGGGACACCGCCCTCCTCATCGACGGCAACATCGGTATCGGCGGTGACCCGGCGCGCCTGCTGCGCCGCCTGAGGGAGGTGACCGGCCCGGAGGCGATCGTCGTCGCCGAATGCCTGGCGGTGGAGGTGGACGAGTGCTGCGAGGTCCGGATCGACAACGGTCGCGGCGGGTACGGCGCCCCCTTCGCCTGGGCGCGGGTCGGCCCCCAGGCGTTGCACCGCCACGCCGAACACGCCGGGTGGGCCCGCCGTACACAGTGGTCGGTCGCCGGCCGGGTGTTCCTGGAACTGGCACCCCGGCCTCAGCCTTCAGCGCCGCCGTCCTGATCGCGCGGTCCCGGCTTCGCCCGCGGACCGTCTCCGGGCGGCCGGCGCGACCCCGCCCCCACCGCCGACGCGGGCCCGTCCGGGCCTCGTCGGCGCCGGCGCACCAGCACCACCGAGGCGGCCACCAAGGCCACGACCCCGAGCACCAGCAGCAGATTCCGCCCGTACGGCAGGGGAAGCGCGGACGGGTTGGGTGGTGGGCCGGGCCGTAGCAGCAGCGGCAGCGTGACCAGCACCAGCGAACCGGCGACGACCAGGGCGCCGCGCATCACCCCACGGGCCGGGCCGGCGGCGACCAGGAACCCGACGGCCAGCACCAGGGGCGCGAGCACCCCGTCGTGCAGGACGAGCGCCCCCACGAGCCAGACCCCGACGTCTTCGGGCCGGGGCAGCGACCACAACTGCCAGGCACCGATCCCCATCAGCAGCAGACCGAGGAACCCCAGCACATAACGGGCCGCACTCACCCGACCCGCTTCCACCGCCTCGCCCCTCACAGAACCTCCAGCCTGGTGACCCACTTCGTCTGCAGCACACCCGGCCGGTTCGGTGCGATGATCCGCGCCGGATAGCCGTGATCGGGGGAGAGGACCCGGCCGTTCAGGGTGAGCGCGAGCAGGGTCAGGGGATCCTCCGCGTACTCCCGCCCCATCTCCATCACCCGGTAGTCGCCCCGCACTTCCAGCGAGACGACCCGCACATCGGCCCCCGGCCGCCCGCCGGCCCGCTCCACCAGGTCGCGCACCCGTACGCCACCCCAGCGGGCCTCCACGCTCCACCCCTCCACACACGAGATCGGCAGCCGTGCCGACGTCTGGGTCAGCGACCGCAGTTGATCCAACGTCAGGGAGTACGGAGCCGGGCCGAGCACCTCCAGCCGCCAGTCGCGCAGGGCACGGGCCGTCACCCCGGCCGCGGCCACCGTACGGTTCACCGGCAGCCCCTGCGGGCCGTGGTCGGGATGGCGTGGCGCCAACAGGTCCAGCCGCTTCAACGGCGTGAAGGCCTGCCCGACCGTGGTCAGCGTCACCGCGCCGACCGCCGCCCCGACCCCCAGCATGAGCGAGCGCCGGTCCCGGGCGTCCTCGGCGGGCAGCGCCAGGGTACCGGCCGAACGGCGTCCCCAATGGGCCCTGATGTCGGGGGCCTTGACGGCGATGTGCAGCAGCAGCGAACCCGCCACCACCCACGCCACGGCGAAGTGCGTCTGCACGAACGGAAACGGCCACGGATACCACTCGACGATGTTCAGCAGCCCGGTGAACAGCTGGAAGACCGCCGTCGCCACCAGCACCGCGACCGAGAGCCGCTCCAGGCCGTGCCGTACCGACCGCACCGGCGGCCGGACGTAGAGACGCGGATAGACCGCCCAGAGCTTCGCGAGCAGCAGCACGATCGCCGCGAGCCCGGTGGCGACGTGCAGCCCCTGCGTGAGCCGGTAGCCCCAGACCGGCCGGCTCGGCAGACGGTCGGCCGACCAGGCCGGCGGGTGCTGCAGGTAGTGGCTGATCAGCCCGGTCACGAAGCACACGGCGACAGCGGCGCCCAGCCAGCGCCCGACGGCGGTCGCGGTACGGGCGTCGTGCAGCCGCCCGCGGAACAAGGGCGGCCTGACGGGCGGAAGGTGGGGGCGCCATCGGGTTCGCGGAGTCATGCCGTCCATCACACCGCCGTATGACGCCGTGCGGTGGATCCGACACCTTACGAAACGCGGACGACGGGCCCGGCCAGGCCGGTTCTCGCCCGCCCCGCTGCCACCCTGGCGCCATGAACAGGCCACGCATCGCCGGAACCGTCCCGACCGTGGACGCCCCGAACCCGGCCGCCCCGACCCCGACCGCCTTGGCCCTGGTCGCTCCGGTCGCCCTGACCGCTCTGACCGCCGTCCTCGTCCTCACCGTGCGCCACGAAGGCCAGGTCACGGACCCGTCGGGGCTGTCCTGGTGGTACGCGGCCTGCTGGCTGCTGTTCGCCGCGGCCACCTGGTCGCTTCGTCACGTCCCCGCACGCCGTGTGGTGCCGCTGGTCATGTGCGGAGCGGTCCTGGTCGCCGTCACCGGGCTCGTCGCGGCTCCCCGGACGAGCACGGACTCCTTCCGATACGCCTGGGACGGCCGGGTGCAGGCCGCGGGCCTCTCCCCGTACGACCGCACGCCGGCGGACCCCGCGCTCACCGGCCTGCGGGACGACTGGCTCTTCCCCCGGGGCGAGCGGGCGTGCGCCGGGCCCGACCGCGCCCCGGTCGGGCCCGGGACGTGCACGCGGATCAACCGCCCCCAGGTCCACACGATCTACCCGCCCGTCGCGGAGGGCTACTTCCTCCTCGTGCACGTCGTCTCACCGCCGGAGGCCCGCCACAAGGTTCTCCAGACCGGCGCGGCCCTCCTGGCCGTCGCCACGACCGCCGCCCTCCTGGTGATCCTGCGCCGCCGGGGCGATCCCCGTCACGCCGCCTACTGGGCCTGGTGTCCGGCCGTACCGATCGAGGCCGTGAACAACGCCCATGTCGACGTCCTCGCCGTCCTGCTGTCCGTCACCGCGCTCGGAGTGGTCGTACGGCACCGGGCGGCGGGCGGCGCGCTGCTCGGACTGGCGATCGCCGCCAAGATGCTGCCCGCCGTCCTGCTGCCGGGCGCCCTGTCCGGCGTACGTCGCCTCCGCGACACCGGGGCGGTCCTGCTCTCCGCCGCCGTCGTCGTCGGCCTGGTCTACCTGCCGTACGTGCTCGTCTCCCACGCCTCCGTCCTGGGCTACCTCGGCGGCTACGCCGAGGAGGAGGGCTACGGGGATTCATCGGCCCAGGCCCGCTATGCCCTGGTCCGCCTGGTGTTCCCCGACTCCTGGGCGCTGCCCCTGGTCGTGGTCGCGATGCTCCTCATGGTGGCGTACGTACTGCGCCGCGGCGATCCGGAACGTCCCTGGAGCGGGGCTCTGGTCGTGACGGGGACGGCCTTCCTGCTCATGACGCCGGGATACTCCTGGTACGCGCTCCTGCTGATCGCTCTGGTCGCACTCGACGGGCGCTGGGAATGGCTCACCATCGCCGTCGCCGGCGCGGCCTCCTACGTCACGGGCCGGGCCCTCGGCGAGGTGACGGTCACGGTCGCCTACGGGCTCGCCGCGGCGGCGATCCTCACGGGATGGCTCCTGCGCAGACGGCAGGGCCGGGGCGCCGTGCGGCACCTTTCGTACGACATCGCATGAAAATCGCCCGTCCGGCACGTTCAGGCGGCACACATCCGGGCAAGTGCGGGAGGCGAGCTCAGGACGAGCGTCACCCGCAGTGCGGTCGGAGCGGCGCCGTCCCTCACAGCGGTGGCTCCCGGTGTGCATCACCCCTCCCGCCCCGGGGGCCGCCTCCCGAGCAGCAGACCGCTACACGGCGACAGGAGAGCCAGATGACAGGCAACCCCTCACCCGACGTACCGGAGGACGCCCTCCCCGGGCGGCCCGGCGCCAAGCCCGCCTCCCTCCAGGAACCCACCGATCCCCATGGCCCGCCGGCGCCCAAGCCGGACCAGGGCGGTCCCGAAACGGTGAGCCCCACGGGCCAGGCCACGGGCGAGGACCCGGCACGCTCGGCACAGAGCGGCGCCTATCTCACCAACGCGCAGGGTGCCCGGCTGTACGAGAGCGACCACTCGCTCAAGGCCGGCGTCCGCGGCCCCGTGCTGCTCCAGGACCACCATCTGCGCGAGAAGATCACCCACTTCGACCACGAGCGCATCCCCGAACGGGTGGTGCACGCCCGGGGAGCCGCGGCGCACGGCGTCTTCCGGAGCTACGGCACCGCGAGCCGCATCACCAGGGCCGCCTTCCTCGCCGAGGACGTGGAGACGCCCGTCTTCGTCCGGTTCTCCACCGTGCTCGGATCGCGCGGCTCGGCCGACACCGTCCGTGACACGCGGGGCTTCGCGACCAAGTTCTACACCGAGGAGGGGACGTTCGACCTGGTCGGCAACAACATCCCGGTGTTCTTCATCCAGGACGCGGTGAAGTTCCCCGACATCATCCACGCCGGCAAGCCGCACCCCGACCGTGAGATACCGCAGGCGCAGAGCGCCCACGACACCTTCTGGGACTTCGTGACGCTGCACACCGAGGCCACCCACCACACCCTCTGGAACATGTCGGACCGGGGTATTCCCCGCTCGTTCCGGATGATGGAGGGCTTCGGCGTCCACACCTTCCGGCTCGTCGACGCCGAGGGCGGCACGGCACTGGTCAAGTTCCACTGGAAGCCCCGGCTCGGCGTGCACTCGCTGGTCTGGGAAGAGGCGCAGCTCATCAACGGCATGGACCCCGACTTCCATCGCAGGGACCTCTTCGACGCCATCGAGGCGGGCGCCTTTCCGCAGTGGGAGCTCGGCATCCAGACGTTCCCCGACATCCCGGAGCAGACCTTCGAGGGCATCGACCTGCTCGACCCGACGAAGATCGTGCCCGAGGAGCTCGCCCCGGTGCAGCCGATCGGCCTGCTGACCCTCAACGCCAACACCAAGAACTTCTTCGCGGAGACGGAGCAGGTGGCCTTCCACCCCGGCCATCTGGTGCCCGGTATCGACATCACCGACGACCCGCTGCTCGCCGGCCGTCTCTTCTCGTATCTGGACACCCAGATCAGCCGGCTCGGCGGCCCCAACTTCGCCCAGCTGCCGATCAACCGCCCGCACGCCCCCGTCAACGACATGCTGCGGGACGGGATGCACCAGACGGCCGTGCACACCGGCGTGGCGCCCTACCGGCCCAACTCCCTCGACGGCGGGTGCCCGTTCCTGGCCGGCGCCGATACCGGCGCGTACATCGAGACACCGGTCCCGATGCCGGCCTCGACCAAGCGGCGTGAGGCACCGGAGTCGTTCTCGGACCACTTCAGCCAGCCCCGGCTCTTCTGGCTGAGCATGACGCCCGCGGAGCGCGAGCACATCATCGCCGCCTACACCTTCGAGCTGAACAAGTGCTACGAACAGGCCGTCAAGGAAAGGGCATTGACGGTGCTGGCCAACATCGACCCGGTGTTGTGCGAAGGCGTCGCGGCCGGGCTCGGCCTGCCCGTTCCGCCGGCCACCGTGGAGCTCGCGGCGGTCGAACCCAGCCCCGCGCTCTCCCAGCTCGGACAGGCCTGGCCGCTCGACGGGCGCATCGTCGGAATCGTCACCGACGGGGGCCAGGACGGCGACGGGGAAGAGGGCGGGTCCATGGACGCCGTGCGGTCGGTCCGCGAAGCCGCCCTCGCCGCCGGAATGGTTCCCCTGGTCATCGCCCCCGCGGGTGGCACCCTCGGCGCCGACGGCGAGCGGATCGCCGTCCAGCGCACGTACGCCACCGCTCGGTCCACGGAGTTCGACGCTCTGTTCGTCGCGGGGGTTCCAGGGCCCGGGCTGGACGCGCAGGGGGTACGGGACGCGAAGGCGGGCCACATCGCGACCGACTCCGCCACCGTCGACCCCCGGGTGCTGCTGATGCTGGACGAGGCGTACCGCCACGGCAAGGCCATCGGCGGGACGGCGGCCGCCGCGACCGTCCTCGACGCCGCCCGTCTGCCCGCCGACGCACCGGGAATCGTCCTCGGTGACGGCGCTGACGAGGTCTTCACCCAGCTCACGGACCTGCTCGGGCGGCACCGGGTCTGGCAGCGCCATCCCGCGTCGATCTAGTGGATCTCCCGCGGACGTGGGTCCGACGGATCCCGCCGGCCGCTGAGGCGCGGAGGGGGTCGTCTCATCAAGGAAGGGTCCGAGTGACTCCGGGAAGGGTGTGAGTGACTCGGGGAAGGGTCTGAGTGACGCGCCACAGGCGGCGCGGGAGCGCGCCCTCCGCGAACGCGTGAACCTCGTCGAGCTGCCAGCCGTCGGCCAGCAGGTCGACGAGGTGACGCGGGAAGAAGTGCACCGCGAACCCGCCGTGCTCGTAGATGTCGTCGCCGTGCGCGACGCCGGCGCCGTAGTGGGCGTCCCCTGTGTGGCGCACGGTGTAGACGAAGGTTCCGCCGGGCCGCAGCACTCGGCGGACCTCCGCGACCGCCGAGCGGATCTCCTCCGTGGAGAGGGCCATGCACAGCAGCATGTGCGCGAAGACCGCGTCGACGGAAGCGTCGGGGAGGGGGAGCGGTGTGCGGACGTCATGGACCTGGGTGGTGATCCGCGCCGCGACGTCCTGCCGCCGCGCCGCCGTGCGGAGCTGCTCCAGGCCGGCGGCGCTGAAGTCGGTGGCCCGCACGGCGAAACCCTGGCGAGCGAAGTACAGGGCGTCCCGGCCGTGGCCTGCGCCCAGCTCCAGCACCTCGCCCGCTCCCGCCGCACGGAACACCTCGGCGGCATGGACGGCGGGCGCGGACGGCTCCGCGCCGTACATCTCCGGGTGCGCCCCATAGGTGCTCTGCCAGTGCTCCCGCTGCGCGTCGGCCAGGCGCTGGTCGTCGTCCGCCACGATCGTTCCGCCTTCCGGGTGCTCTACGAGGCCAGCCTACGGGGGCGCGATTGAAGTCCTCCCAGGTGGGCACGCGCGCCGTGGCCGGAAAGACCGGGAATCAGCCGACACAGCCGTCACAGCCGTCACAGCCGACACAAGGGTCCGGGGGCCCAGAGGTACGCCATGAATCTTCCTCTGCCCGACGATGTCACCGAGCTCAAGGAAGTGATCGGGCGCGAGATCTCGGCCCTGCGCGCCGACGTACGCCGTAAGACAGCGGTCAGCCGGCCCGCACCGATGACCACGGACCGGGCCTCACCCGTACAGAGCACGGCGACCCTCCCGCGCAGGCACGACGGCGCCCTGAGTTCCCCCTGTCTGTGCGGCACGGACGGAGACGCCCGCGATCCCTGGTCGTGCGTCTGCGCGGCCCTGCCCGCCATCCCCGTGTCGGCGGCGCTCCTCACACCGCTGCGGGACGACAACGGCGACGTCGTCGACTTCGTGATCCGGGCAGGCAACCAGATCCGCTCGGTGGAGTGGCTGGAAGCACCCGGCCACCAGGTGGGCCAGCGTTTCATGGAGGCGCGGCCCGGTGCGGCGGCAAGTGGCCTGCTCGGGGCGCTCGCCGACGTCCTGACGACCGGGCGGCCCATGGACGGCCTGGTCGTCGACTACACGGAGGAGCGGCTCGGCCGGCTCCACCGCGCCCAGCTGCTGTACTACGCCGCCTCCTGCGGCGGTGAGCTCGTCGCCACCTGGCGCCCCATTCGGAGCCAGGCGGAGATGCTGACCGTGGACGCCCAGCATCTCGCGTCCATGGGCTGGGGGCACTGGGACCTGCTGTCGGGAAAGGTGACCTGGTCGGAGGGGCTGAGCCGGATCTTCCGTACGGAACTGAACATGCCGTGGTCGCTGCAGGAGCTGTGCGACGCGCTGGAGCCCGCCGACACGACGGCGTTCGCCGAGTTCATCACGGCCGTGCTGGCCGGGGAGGAACCGGCCTGGACCAGGATCCGTTTCCTGGTGCTCGGTGAGGTGCGGACGCTCGACCTGCTCGGGCGGCCGGTCGCCGGCACCGACGGCCGGCCCTGGGCCGTGCACCTCATCGCCCGCGACCTCACGCCCCAGATGCGCAGCCGACGCCGGCTCGTGGAGACGGAACGCGAGACGGAGCGGCTGCGGCAGCAGGCGGAGGCGGAACGCCACGTCGCCGCCTCGCTCCGCGAAGCGCTGCTGCCGACGCACTCGCAGGAGCTGGCCGCCAAGGGGCTGACTGTGGCGGCCGCGTACCTGGCGTCCGAACCTGACTCGGCGGTCGGGGGTGACTGGTACAAGTGCCGTCTGCTGCCGGACGGGCGGGTGCTCGTGGCGATGGGCGACGCCTGCGGCCACGGGCTCGACGCGGTGGCCCGGATGGCTCAGCAGCGTCACGCGCTGGCGGGTCTGGCCCAGACCGGAGCCTCGGCCGGGGAGATCATGACCTGGCTGAACGAACTCGTGTGCAGCGACCCCTCGGGCGAGACGGCCACCGTGATCGCCGGCCACATCGACGACGACCGGGTTCTCCACTGGGCCGACGCCGGGCACCCCGCGCCCGTGCTGCGGCGCGAGGGACGGGCCTTCGCGCTGACCGCGGAGCAGCGCGGACCGTTGCTCGGGGCGTTGGCGGGATACGCGTACGAGACCTCCGCGTTCCAGCTCCTCAGGGGCGACCTGCTGGTGCTGTACACCGACGGCATGGTGGAGCGGCGAGGTGAGGACATCAGTCAGGGCATCGAACGCTTCGCGGCAGCGGTGGGCGCGGCGGCCGGGCTGACTCCGCAGCAGACGATCGACCGGCTGGTGGCGGACCACATCCGGTCGGGGCACGAGGACGACGCCTGCCTGCTGGCGATCCGGTTCGACTGACGCCGGCCGTTGCGGCTGACGCGGACCGTTTCGACGCTCGCGGACCGGGCGACATGAACGGGTCGTCGGCGATGTGTGGCTACGCCAGTACCTTGCGGTGCATGACAGTACGTGACTATCATGCACCGCATGACAAAGGAGCTGTCGGGCGTCGGTGACCAACGGCGCAGTCAGCTGCTGCGCGGAGTGCTCGACCTCTGCCTGCTGGCTCTGATCGCCGAACGCCCTCGCTACGGCTACGAGTTCGTCGAGGCGCTCAGGGAGAGCGGACTGGAGCTGGTGAGCGAGGGCAGCATCTACCCGCTCCTCGCCCGGATGGAGCGGGCGGGGCTCGTCGAGTCGTACCGCGCTCCCTCGTCCAGCGGTGGGGCGCCGCGCAAGTACTACCGGCTGACCGGGGCGGGCCAGGCCGAACTGTCCCGGGGAAGGGCGGTATGGCGGGAATTCGCCACCCAGGCCGGCCGGATCCTCGACCGCACCGGCCGACCCATCGAACCCACGGGGGGAACGACACCATGACCATCGAGCGCGTACTCGCTGTCTGCCGCAGCAACTGGGAGTACCGGGGCATCGACGACACCTCCGTCCGGGAGATGCTCGACGAGCTCACGGCCCACCTGGAGGACGCCGCGGCAGCCGGGCGTTCGCCCAAGGACGTCGTCGGCGAGGATGTCACGGCCTTCGCGGCGTCTTGGGCCAGGGCGAGGATGCCGCTGCACCGGCGCGTGCTGAGGATGACCGCCATGGTCTCCTTCATGGCGGGCGTGCTGCTGCTCTTCTCACACCTCACCCGGTGGACGACCGGCGTGGAGGTCACCCCGGGACGGCTGGCCTTCTGGCTCGGCATCGCGGTCGCCACGGTCGTCCTCGAACTGCGCCGCGGCTCCCTGGGGCTCGGCAAGGGCTGGCTGGTGGCGCTGGTCGTCGGCCTGCCGGTCGCACTGCTCACCGAGACCCTGCTCGGCGACGAACCGCTGTTCCGCGTGCCGCTGTGGGCCACGGTGCTGCTCACGCTGCCAGGACTGGCGTACGCCGTCGCCGAACGCAGGGGCGTGGCGGCGGACTTGCGGGGCGGAGCCGCCTCCGATGACGCGCCGCACCTCAGGTAGGCGACTGGTCGGCGCCCGGGTCGGCAGCCGACGGCGGTACCTCGACGACGAAGAACAGGAAGGTGGTTTTGGTCGAAAGGTCATGGAAGCCGTCGGGGAAGAGTTCACGGGCGGCCGGGTCGGGCTGCGGCTCGCTGATGCTGGAAAGGCGGAAGCCGGCGGTGGTGAAGGCATCGGTCATCGCGTGCAACGGCTTGCGCCAGAACCTCATCGGGACGGACCGCCCGTTGAAGGTCCAGTCGAAGCTATAGCTGGTGGTCGCAAAGTAGTCGGGCCGAGGATCCGGGATCGTGTACGCCACGAACGGGTGGTCCACCGACGCGATCAGCCGGCCGCCGGGCCTGAGCACTCGCCGCAACTCGGCCAGCGTCGGCCCCCAGTCCTCCACATAGTGCAGGACCAGTGACGCGACCACGTCGTCGAACGCACCGTCACCGAACGGCAGCGGGTCGCTCAGGTCGACGACGTGCAGGTCCGCGTCGTCACCGAGCCGCCGCCCGGCCAGCGCCAGCATCCCGGCGCTGGAGTCGATGCCGGTGACGACGGCACCGCGGTCGCGCAGTTCGGCGGAGAGAGGGCCTGAGCCGCAGCCGGCGTCCAGGATCCGGCGGCCGGTCACGTCTCCGGCGAGGGCCAGCATCGCGGGCCGCTCGTAGTACGCGTTCACGAGGCTGTTCTCGTTCTCCGCCGCGTACGCCTCGGCGAAACTGTCGTAGTCGTTCACCCGGTCCCGATCTGCAGACGGGGCGAAGCTCTCGGGCACGTCGCTTGCGCGTTCCATCGTCGCAGCCTAGTAGTCGCATGATCCGTCGGGCGGGCCGTAGCTTCCTCTCCGGCCCGGCCCGGCCCGCCCCGGCCCGTCCCGTCGCGAGTGCAGCGGCAGCGTCAGGAGCCGAAGCCGCTGATCACCGTCCTCATGTCGTAGCTGTACATCTCGCGCTTGCACGCCGAGCACTCGCTCGGGGCGTGCTCGCTCAGGGACCACAGCTGCGGTGCGAAGCCGTCGCCGCGCCCGTGCGCCAGATACAGGTCCTCCGGCCCGAAGGAGGACCGCAGCACCTTCGTATTGCCGACGAGCCGGCTCGTACCGTCGACGGTCCCCACGGTGGCCTGGAGAAGACGGCCGTAGTCGTGGCCGTTACTGCGGTGGAAGTACCACGTGCCCTCGTACCGCGTGGCCCCTTGGATCTTGTGCCACAGCTTCTCGTCGCCGAAGGCCGCGCCGGTCGGCAGGCCGTAGGCGAGATCGGCGCGGGCGACCGTGCCCGTCGCACCCGCGATGGCGGCCGTCAGCGCCGTCATCGGGTACGTGGCGACCCGGCCCGGGCTGGTGCCGCCGTTGACGGTGTTGCAGTACTCGCCGAGGATCAGGTGGTCCGTGCCGGTCCGGTCCAGCGAGATGTACGAGGCCTTCGGGCGGCCGGTGGCGTAGCACTGGTTCTCGCTGGTGTCGCCGCTGTTCTTCGCCGCGGTGAACTTCAACGTCGCGACCTGGGGCATGACGTACCGGTAGCCGTAGCTGTACCAGACGTTGTTCTGGCGGCCGATCCGCTTCTTGACCAGGACGTTGCTGACCAGGCCGTCGGGCGTCCGGTCGTTCGTGGTGGCGTCGTCGTCCGGGTCGAGGTCCAGGATCGTGCGGAGGTCGAAGACCCGCATACCGTTGGCGGTGTCGGCGACGTACAGGTGATTGCCGTACCAGACCATGCCGCCGGCGTGGATGCCGCCCTGCGCCTTGCAGCTCGCCGTCACCGCGGTGGTGCACGTGCCCTCGCGGGCGTGCAGGGCGTCGAACGAGATGTGGCCCTTGGAGTTCAGGTACGGCCACACCAGGAGCACGTGGCGGTACTTCCGGGTGGCCTGGTTGAAGAAGCTGACCCGGACGCCCTTCTCGTTGCACGCGTCGGAGGCGGTCGCCTTGACGCAGTTGTCGCGGTCGGCGATGTAGTCGCTGCGGCCCGGGTTCTCCGCGTCGTAGGCGCCCACGGCGATCGGCTCGGCGTCGGACGAGCCCCAGTCCTCGTCCTCCTGCGCGTCGGAGACGCCGGTGATGGACTGGGGGACCCACTCCGACGACGTGGCGTCGTCGCTCTCCCAGCAGATGCGATGGCTCGGCGGGAGGTCAGGCCCGTAGATGCCGGTCGCACCACAGGCACCCTCCCAGCCGGCCTCCCGGTTCGCCTGCTCCATCAGCTCGCTGAGGCCCTGTGAGGGCAGCGAGGCTTCGAGCCCGAGGACGAGGCCGGTGAGAGGAGAGCCCGATTCCAGCTCGAAGTCCCCGGCGCGACCGGGTACCGGATCCGCTGCCGCCAGGGTCTCGGTGGACGACGGCGTCGGCTTGCGAAACCCGTCGTCGGACGCGGACGCGGACGCGGGCGCGGAGGCGGTCGAAGGCACGCCCTCGGTCCCCGCGAAGTCGTCCTGCTCGCCGCCGGATTCGTCGACATATCCGTCGTCCGGCATCCCCTCCACCGGGTCGACGGCAGCCGCGGCCGCGACGGTCGAGGTCGTCGGCCCCGGGGCGGCGGATGCGCCGGAGGCAGGGAACAGCCCGGACAGCATCGCCGCGGTGAGTACGGTTCCGGCGGCGCGACGCCTGAGGCGGGACCGTCGTCTCATGTGAGGGCCTTTCTGGGAGACAGGCAGATCGCGGCACAGCTGATGACGTATCAGCTGTGCCGGCCCTCACGCTAACAAGGCAATTCGGTCCTTTCTCGGACCATCTGATCGACGGTCATCGGACCTCCGCCGAACGACGGAGCGGGTCGGGCGCCGTCTCCTTGGCTTCGCCGCCGTCCTCGGATGTGGTCGTGGACGCTTCGTACCGACCGTCCGCGAGACGTCGGAGATGGTGTCGGCGGGGATCGAGGGCGGGGTGGGATACCCGGTGGGCCCGGTCGCCGGCGCGAGGGGGACGCGAGGGGCACGCGAGGGGGAGGGCGGTCACGGGGCCAGAGGGGCCGCGCGGCGTGCGCCGATCGCCACGGGCTCGGCGGCGGGTACGACGACGTCGAATGGCGCTCCGGGCCCGCTGCCGTCGCCTCGCATTCCCGCGCGCGGGGAGGGATCCTGGTAGGAAGAGGGAGGCGCGTCGGTGCCGCGCGCCCCCGGCAGCGCGAGGAGGCAGACCATGACACGGACCCTTGAGTGGACGGTCGGCCTGGAACTGGTCGAGGAGGACGGCAGGACCAGGGCCGAGGCGCATCTGGACACCGGCACGTCGACCCTCACCGGCCGCGGCAGCGCGCGGTGCAATCCGGCGGACGTGGACGTCCCGGCGATCGGCGACGAGCTCGCCGCCGGCCGGGCCATGAAGGACCTGGCCGGCCAGTTGATGAGGGAGGCCAACCGGGAGATGGAGGCGGTGGGCGCGGGGACAGTGCCCCAGCACACCGGTCCCGGATACGGCTGGCCGGAGGCGGTCTCCTAGCCGGACCGCCTCACGGAACGGACCACGGCCCGTCGGCTCCCCGCCGACGGGCCCTGGTCCGCTCGCCCTCCGTCACGGCAGGGGCGGGATCCCGCTGTCGCTGTCGCTGTCGCTGTCGCGGTCCTGGGCCGGGGCCTGGGCCCGGTCCCGCTCCTCGTCCTCGCCCCGGCCCTCGTTCTCGCCCCGGCCCTCGTTCTCGTCCTCGTACGCGAGGCGGTCCACGACCTCCACGACGCCGTCCACGCTCTCGCAGAGCCGTACGAAGACGGGTGCGAGGCTCTTGCGCTCCAGCGTGCCGGTGAGTGTCACCCGGCCTTCTTCGACATCGATGTGCAGCGAGGCGGGGGAGAGGCCGAGGATGCGGGTGACCACGTCCTCCAGGATCTCCTCCTGGATGGCGCGATCACGCCGGAGGAACAGCTGCAGCAGATCGCTCCGGCTGAGCACGCCGATGAGCTGCCCGCTCGTGTCCACCACCGGCAGCCGCTTCACCCGGTGCCGTTCCATGAGCCGGGCCGCCTCGACCGCCGTCCACGACGGACGGGCCACCACGACGGGGCTGGACATCATGGCCTCGGCGGTGCTGGGGCCGTCCTTGGCGGTGTGGCGCCTCAGCAGATCCGCCTCGGAGACCACGCCGATCGGCCGGTTGTCCGCGTCCACCACCGGCACCGCCGTGATGCCGTACTCGTCGAGCAACCGCGCGATCTCCTTGAACGACGTCCCCGGCTGCACGGCCACCGCGGTCGGCGTCATCAGGTCGGCGACACTGCGGTTCCGCATGTCGGTCCCGTCCCTTCTCCGCTCCTGAGTCCATGATCCCTCACGGGCGGCCGGGGCGACGCGAGACCGGACCGGGCGGTCTAGTCGAACGGGTCGAGCGTGACGTAAGCCTGCTGGGGGCTGCCGTCGTGCACCAGTGACTCGTGCGCGCCGACGTCGTCGAAGGCGAAGCCGTAGGCCTTGCCGTCCGCCATCTGCGCGTGGATCTTGCGCGCGTAGTGGTTGGTCACGGTGTCCTGGTAGAAGCCGGCGGACGAGGTGTCGGGCTGCTGGGGGTTGGTGAGCAGCGTGGAGCGGTTGTAGCCCGCGCAGAGGGTACGGGAGACGGGGCCGCGCACCTGGTCGTTCGGGGCGTCGAGCAGCTTGTAGCAGCCGAAGACGCTGTCCGAGTCGGGCTTCTGGAAGGAGGTGACGACCGCCCCGGCGCTGTTGGTGAAGTTCATGACGTTGCCGGAGACGCGGCCGAAGTACTTCACCGACGGCTGGTTCGCGAAGGGGGTCACGGTCAGTGTCGAAGTGGCGTACTTGGTCCAGACACGGTTGATGTAGTCGTTCATGACGCTCGCGGGCAGCGCGCCGGCCTCGATGCCGTGGCCGGGTGCCAGGGCGCGCAGCACGGTGCCGTCGGCGCGGGTCTGGACGAGGCCCGCCCAGCCGCCCGGCTGGCCGCGGAGCGCGTTGAAGAAGCCGCTGTAGCCGCCGGGCCTGAGCCTGCCGGTGGTGACGACACTGCCGTCGGGACGCTTGAGGCCTACGGCGTACGGCGCCGAGACCATGTCGACCTGGGTGCTGTTGAGCCAGAGGCCGGAGTCGTTGAGCGTGTACTCGGACCAGTTGAAGAGGATGTTGCGGTTGGGGTCGCTCGGGTTCTGTACCGCCGGCTGCACCAGGCCGCCTGTGGCGAGCTTGAAGACGAGTTTCTGTCCGTAGCTGAAATAGATCCGGCCCGAGAACTTCGGCAGACGGATCGTCATGGACTGGCCGTTGGCCGGGCCGGTGATGGCGGCGTCGGGCGCGGGGACGGGGGTGGACCCGCCGGCGGGCCAGGGGTGGAAGGTGCCGTTCGCGTCGGCCCAGCCCTGGCGGCCGGTGGAGAGTTCGGTGCCGAGGTTGTAGACGTACACCTGGTCGGCACGGCCCGAGTTGTTCTTGAACGTGAGCGGAATGGTGGCCGGGACGGCGGCCTGGACCGTGGGGGAGGGACCGGCGACGGTGACGGCGGTGCCGAGCAGGCCGGCCGCGGCGAGGGGTATGAGGAGAGTGAACTTGCGCCGATGACGGGAGGGCACGGGGGGCTCCTCTGGGGTCGGGGACATGTGGGGGGTGAGCACGGCAGCGCGTTCTGAGAGCGCTCTCAAGAAGGTGGGACTCAGAATGGTGAGGTTGTTATGGCCCTGTCAATGCTTGGGACGGTTTCCCGCGCGATCGATGCCCAGCGGTCCCCGCCTGACCGGCGCGGGTACGGCGGTGGTCCGAGCCCGCAGGTACGTCGGCGGTTCGAGTCCGCACGTACGTCGGCGGTCCGCGTCCGCGCGCACGCGGGCCCCGGCGATCTCCTCACCCCCGTTGACCTGCGGTGCGCCACCGGGTTCCATGATCGGATGACGACCTCCGCGGATCTCCTCTTCACCAACGGCCCCGTTTTCACCGCCGATCCGGCCCGCACCCGCGCCACCTCCCTCGCCGTCGTCGGCGAGCGCATCGCCGCGGTCGGGCACGACGAGGTGCGGGAGCTCGTCGGGCCGCGGACCGAAGTCGTCGATCTCGCGGGCCGCATGCTGATCCCCGGCTTCCAGGATGCCCACATCCACGCCGTGTTCGGCGGCATCGAGCTCGGCGAGTGCGATCTGAGCGGAACCACGGGCAGGGACGAATACCTGCGCCGGATCGCGGCCTTCGCCGAAGCCCACCCCGACTGCCCGTGGATCACCGGAAGCGGCTGGTCGATGGAGAGTTTCGAAGGCGGGTTGCCCCACCGCCGCCTGATCGACGCGATCGTCGCCGACCGGCCCGTCTACCTCGTCAACCGCGACCACCACGGAGCCTGGGCCAACACCCGGGCGCTGGAGCTCGCCGGGATCACCGCGGACACCCCCGATCCGGCCGACGGCCGCATCGAGCGTGATGCGGACGGAACCCCGAGCGGTGTCCTCCAGGAAGGCGCCACCGCCCTCGTCGCCCGTCTCGTCCCGACCCTCAGCGACGAGGAACGCATGGCGGGACTGCTCCGGGCACAGGAACTCCTCCACGGCCTCGGCATCACAGGCTGGCAGGACGCCCTCCTCGGCACCTTCAACGGTCAGCCCGACCCTTCCGACGTCTATCTCGCCGCCGCGCGCGCCGGTACCCTCACCGCCCGCGTCAACGGGGCCCTGTGGTGGCGCAGGTCCCGCGGCGCCGAGCAGATCCCGGAACTGCTCGCCCGGCGCGCCGAACTGCGCCACGGCAGATTCCGGGCCGACTCGGTCAAGATCATGCAGGACGGCATCGCCGAGAACTTCACCGCCGCGATGACCACCCCCTATCTCGACTCCTGCGGCTGCGCCACCACCAACAGCGGCCTGAGCTTCGTCGACCCCGAGGAGCTCCTGTCGTACGTCACCGAGCTCGACGCCCATGACTTCCAGGTCCACTTCCACGCCCTCGGCGACCGGGCCGTCCGGGAGGCGCTCGACGCGATCGAGGCCGCCCTGAAGGCCAACGGCAGCCGCGGCAACCGGCACCACCTCGCCCATCTCCAGGTGGTCCACCCGGACGACGTCCCACGGTTCGCCGCCCTCGGCGCGCTCGCCAACATCCAGCCGCTCTGGGCCGCCCACGAACCGCAGATGGACGAGCTGACGATCCCCTTCCTCGGCCCCGAGCGCGCCGCCTGGCAGTACCCGTTCGGCGACCTGCTGCGCGCCGGGGCCACCCTGGTGGCGGGCAGCGACTGGCCGGTGACCAGCCCCGATCCCCTGGCCGGTATCCATGTCGCAGTCAACCGGGTGGAGCCGGGCGGCGACCCCGAGCGCGTCTTCCTGCCCGAACAGCGCCTCGACCTCGCCACCGCGCTCGCCGCCTACACGGCCGGCTCCGCACACGCGAACGGCCTCGACGACGCGGGCAGCCTGCTCCCCGGCCATCTCGCCGACCTGGCGGTCCTGGACCGCGATCTCTTCGCCGCGCCGCCCGGCGAGATCGCCCACGCGCGCGTGGAGCAGACCTTCGTGGGCGGGTCACGGGTGTACGCGGCAGGCTGAGCGTCACGCGGGCCGGGCACCGCACCGCGCCGGCCGCGAGCGGGCCGCACCACACCCACGGCGGCCGGGGCCGGCGGTCCGCGTGCCGACCGGTTGAGTCCGGCGGAGAGTGGAGGGCGTGGATGTCGAGCGGGTCATCGAGGAGCTGTACCGGCTGAAGCCGGGTGACTTCGTGTCGGCGCGGGACGGGTACGTCGCCCAGGCGCGGAAGGCCAAGGACGCTTCCGCGGCGAAGGCGATCGCGGCGCTGCGCCGGCCGACGCGGGCCACGTGGGCGGCCAACCTGCTCGCCCGTGAGCGCCGGGACGAGGCCGGGCAGCTCCTGGCGCTGGGAGAGACCCTGCGGGAGGCCCACCGGACGCTCGACGCGGAGCAGCTGCGGGCGGCCGGCCATCGGCGGCATCGGCTCATCGCGGCGCTCGCCCGGGAGGTGGCCGAGCTGGCCCGCTCGGCGGGCCAGCCGATCGGCGACACCGTCGTGCACGAGGTCGAGCAGATTCTCCACACGGTCCTCGCGGATCCCGCGGTCGCGGAGGAGTGGTCGCACGGCCGTCTCACGGCTGTCCCCGACGCGGTCGTCGGCTTCATGGGCGTTCCGACCCCGTCCGTTCCGCCTCCGCCTGCCTCGACCCCGCCTGCCTCGACCCCGTCCGCCCCGCCCCCGTCCGGCCCGGGCCCGTCCGCCCCGCGTCCACCCGCCCAGGCTCCGTCCGCCCGGCCCCCTTCCACCCCGGTTGCCTCCGCCCCGTCCTCTGGCCCCTCCCGCGCGGCCCGCAAGGAGCAGCGGGCCGCGCCCGAGGACGAGGAGCGGAAGTCGGCCCAGGCGCGGGCCCGGCAGCGTGACCGGGTGGAGCGTGCCCGTACGGCGGTCGCCGAGGCCGACGCCGAGGCGCGGCGACGCGAGGAGGAGCTGCGCGACGCCCGGGAAGCACAGCGGGCGGCCCAGGCACCGGCCACCGAGGCGGCCGAGCGGGTACGTGCCGTGGAGCGCGAGCTGCACGACGCCCAGCGTGCCGAACGCGGAACCCGTGCGGCCCTGGCGCAGGCCGCATCGGCGGTGAAGGACGCGGAGCGCGCGGCCCGGGAAGCCCACAGCGCCGCCGGTCGGGCCGCGCGCTCACTGGAGCGTGTCGAGCGGCAGGGCGAAGACGCGTAGCCCCGGCTCGCGACAACAGCCCGGGCGCGGGAATGTGGCCAGGAGCGGAATGCGGCCAGGAGCGGCCGGCCGGAGGCAGGTGCCGAACGGACCACCGGCCTCGTCTCACCGCCCGCCTCCGCCCCTGCTCCGGGCGAGCCCGGGTCGCCGCCCTTGAGAACCCCAGCGAAGGAGTCCCCGTGCAGACCGTCACACTGAACAACGGTGTCCAGATGCCCGTTCTCGGTTTCGGCGTCTACCAGATCCCGCCGGAGCAGACCGAGCAGGCCGTCTCGGACGCGCTGGCCGCCGGCTACCGGCTGCTGGACACCGCTGCCGCCTACGGCAACGAGGTCGCCGTCGGCCGCGCCGTCAGGAGCAGCGGCATTCCCCGCGAAGAACTCTTCATCACCACCAAGGTATGGATCCAGGACGCCGGCGAGGAGAACACCAAGCGCGCCTTCGGCACCTCGCTGGACAACCTCGGCCTGGACTACCTCGACCTGTACCTGATCCACCAGCCTTTCGGCGATGTCTACGGCTCCTGGCGCGCCATGGAGAAATTGAACCGCGACGGTGGCGTCAGGGCGATCGGCGTCTCCAACTTCTACCCCGACCGGCTCGTCGACCTCATCGACCACAACGAGATCACGCCCGCGGTCGACCAGATCGAGACCCATCCCTTTTTCCAGCGCACCACCGACCAGGAACTGATGCGCGAGCGCGGGGTCCAGATCGAATCCTGGGGGCCGTTCGCCGAAGGCAGGAACAACCTGTTCTCCCACCCCGTCCTCAGCGAGATCGGCGCGCAGCACGGCAAGTCCGTGGCGCAGGTCGTGCTCCGCTGGCTCGTTCAGCGACAGGTCGTCGTCATCCCCAAGTCGGTCCGCGCCGACCGTATGGCGGAGAACATCGACGTGTTCGACTTCGAGCTCTCCGACGATCAGCTGGCCCGCATCGCGGCCCTGGACACGGGAAGCTCCGTCTTCTTCGCCCACTGGGACCCTGCCGTCGTCAGCCGGCTCGGCAACGCCCGTATCCACGCCTGACCCGGCACGCGGTCTCCGCGGCGATCCTGGGCCTCCTGCCGCCGGTCCCACCCGTACCCGGCATCGGCGGCCCTCGACGGATCGCCCCAGAGGGGGCGGACGGCGAAGGCCGGCGGTCCCGAGGAGGACCGCCGGCCCGTGGTGCCCGCGAGGCGCTGTTTACCGGACGTTCGAGGCTAGAAGATGCTCACGCCGTACGCGCTGAGGGCTTCCGTCACCGGCTGGAAGAACGTGGTGCCGCCGCTGGAGCAGTTGCCGCTGCCTCCGGAGGTGAGGCCCAGAGCGGTGCTGCCGGAGAACAGCGCGCCGCCGCTGTCGCCCGGCTCGGCGCACACGTTGGTCTGGATCAGGCCATACACGATGTCGCCGCCACCGTAGTTGACGGTCGCGTTGAGACCGGTGACGGTTCCGCCGTGCAGGCCGGTGGTGCTGCCGCTGCGCTGGACCGACTGGCCCACGGAGGCGTTGCCCGCACCGGTGATGTCGCGGTAGCTGCCGTTGTAGAGGTAGACCCGGCCGTCCGCCGCCGAGGCGTTGGAGTGGCGGATGATTCCGTAGTCGTTGTTCGGGAAGCTGGAGCCGGTCCGGGTGCCGAGCACCGTGGTGTTGGCCGAGTTGGTGTACCAGGTGCTGCCGATGTTGGTGCAGTGGCCGGCCGTCAGGGCGTAGTAGGTGGAACCGCTACGGACGTTGAAGCCGAGCGAGCAGCGTCCGCCGCCCGCGTAGATGGCCTGGCCCCCGGCGATGAGCTTGTTGAACGTGCCCGGGGTGCGCTTGATCTCCAGGGTGTCGGCTCGGTCGCCGGCCGCCTTCCTGATCTTGGCGATCTCGGCGGCGGAGACGGTGGAGTCGGCGGTGACGACCACCTTTCCGGTCGCCTGGTCGGTGTACCAGGCCGTGCCGGGCACGTCGGCTCCGAGTACGGCTTCGCCGGCGGCGGCGAGTTGGGCGGTGGTGGCCCGCCCGGCGTCGGTCGTCGCCGCGGACGAGGCGGGTGCGGCAAGCGCTGAGGCGGCCAGGAGCGCGGAGGCGACGGCGATCAGCCGTGCGCCCTTCGCGACGCCGCCGAGGGGGGACAGGCGCTTGAGGTTCACTACATCCTCCGGTGGGGGAAAGGGGCTCGCTGGGTGGGCGGGCCCGTGAGACGGGATCGGCGGACCCGGACGGAGGGTTGCTCCGTCATGGACCTGCCAATCTCGACGGGGGAATCCTCGAATCCGGGTGGTGCCCACGGCAAGGACGCCTTTCGGCCGATCTACGCGCGTTCATGTGGTTCCAAGACGTGGCGCGAGAGGAGCGTGCCTTCGGGTCGCCCCAGGCGGCGCGGCGGAGTGAGTGTGGTGCAAACGCTTTCTGCGGTTTGCTGACGGATCTTCAGGAGGGGGCGTTACCCGGGCGGAAAGGCCCGGTGGTGGGGGAGGAAGCGGAGGAAGATCTACCGCTTCGCCAGTTCACCCTGTCGCGGCGACCCCGCCCCGCATCCCGCCCCCGTCCGGCGCTGCCTTTCGCCGTGTGCGCGGCTTCGTTCGCGGTGCGAGGCGTAGCGGGCGCACAGATCGGTGGGCCTCCGGACGGTGGAGGCGGGGTGGGTCGGGGCGGGCGGTGGCCGGCGCCGTCGTACAGCAGGGCCTCCATCGAGTCGGAGGTCCAGGCGCCGGTACCTCCTCAATGCCTCGAACAGCCCCCTTCGCCCGGCCCGTTCGCGTGTCCGGTTCCCGTCGCCCCTGGCCGTCGCCTCGGTGGGCGTGACGGTGTCAGAGCGACGCGTACACCGCCTCGATCAGGGCCATCTTGCGGGGGTCGTCCGCGATGCGTCCGCCCATACGGTTCATCACGTATCCCAGTGAGACCCCCGCTTCGGGGTCCGCCAGCCCGCAGGAGCCCCCCAAGCCGTCATGGCCGAAGGCCCGGGGGTTGGGGCCGTAGGAGGCGTTGGGGCCGCTCAGCCAGAGGCCGAGGGCGCACTCCGTGTCGTGGGCGAAGCCCGCGCCAAGAACCACGTCCCGACAGGCGCCCTGGCCCTCGCGGGCACGTTCGGCGGCCTCCTCGGAGAGCACCCGGCGGGCCCCGGACCGCCCCCGCCCGGCGAAGACGCCGTACAGCGCGGCGACCGCGCGGGCCGTGCCGTGACCGTTCGCCGCCGGAAGCTCCGCGGCGCGCCACTGCGGACTGTTGGCCTGCGCGATGCCGACCAGTGGGTTGGCCAGGGCGGCCCGGGCCGCGGGTTCCAACTGGGCGAAGGTCGCCGCCCGTTCACTCGATGCGCTGGTCGTCGCAGGCACCAGCTCGGCCACTCGGCCCGCCTCCATCGCCGGCAGACCGATGGTGAAGTCGATGTCGAGCGGCCCGGTGATCTCGTCGCGCAGGAAGGCGCCCGGCAGCTGCCCCGTGATGCGCCGGATCACCTCGCCGACCAGGAAGCCGTACGTCATCGCGTGGTAGCCGGACCGGGTGCCCGGTTCCCACCACGGCTCCGTCGCCGCCAGCCGGGCGGTCGTCACCTCCCAGTCGTAGAGCTCGGCGAGGGCGTGCGGTTCGCGCAGTCCGGCCAGCCCGGCCCGATGGGAGAGAAGGTGGCGGACGGGGAGCTCCTCCTTGCCCGCCGCGCCGAACTCGGGCCAGTACGAGGCGACCGGCGCGTCCAGGTCGAGCAGCCCGCGGTCCGCCAACAGATGGGCGCAGAGCGCGGTCACGCCCTTCGTCGTGGACCAGACGTTGACCGGGGTGTCGCGTTCCCAGCGGCGCGTACGGGCGGCGTCCGCCCAGCCGCCCCACAGGTCGACCACGGTCCTGCCGTTGACCTGGACCGTCAGCGCGGCGCCGAGTTCGTCGCGTCGGCGGAAGTTCTCCTCGAAGGCCTCCCGTACGGCGTCGAAGCGGGGGTCGTGATGGCCTTCTACCTCGGGAGCGGGTGAACGGTGCGGACCGGACTCGGGCATGGCGTCCTCCAGGTCGGGCGGGGCGGCTGCACCGCAACATACCGACTGGTCGGATAGGAGGGAAGGAGTCGGGTCCTCACGTCCTGGCGGCGGCGCCTGGATTCCTGCGGCCGCCGGGGGACGGGCCGGGGCTCACTTCAGGTCGAGGATCTCCCGCAGCGCCGCGACCGCGTGCGCGCGATGCTCGGTCAGCCAGTGGACGGCGGCGTCCGTATCCCCTTCGCGGACCGCCGAGATGACGGCACGGTGCTCGCGGACGGCCAGCTTCCGGTGGGGGAGCTCGGTGTAGTAGAGCGAGCGGTAGGCGTCCGTGGCGTCCCAGAGCGTGCGGATGAGGCGCACCAGGCGGGGCATGCCGGACCCTTCCATCAGCGCGAAGTGGAAGCGGCGGTTGGCCGCGGCCATCTCCGTCACGTCCCCGGCGTCCGCCGCCCGTTCGACCTCGCGCTGGATCGTCTCGAGCCTCGCGGTCAGGCCGTCCTCGGCGCGGGCGACGGCCCGGCGGACCGCCTCGGTCTCGAGGAGTTCCCGGATGCGGTAGACCTCCTCCAGGTCGGCGAGGGACAGCTCGGCGACGAAGTAACCCCGGTGGACGTGGTGCACCACCAGACCCTCGCCCTCCAGGATCTTCAGAGCCTCGCGCAGCGGCACCCGGCTGACGTCGAGCCGGGCCGCGAGCGCGTCCTGACGGATCTGGTCGCCGGGGCGCAGCTCTCCGCCGGTGATGGCGCGCCGCAGTTCCTCGAGGACGAACTGCTGGGCGGTCGGCGGCCGCCGCTTCTGCACCGCGCTGCTCATCGCCTGTGACCCTTCCTTCGGTTCGGTGGCCGGCCCGAGGCTCCGCGGACGCGGATCCCGATCCGTATATCTTCCTACGGGGCGGGAGGGCGAGGTCCCAGCTCGGCGAGCAGGGCCTCGGTGTGCTCGCCCAGGCGCGGGGGAGCGGAACGGTAGGCGGCGGGGGTGACGTCCAGCGTGATCGGGTTGGCGACCTGGCCCGCGCCGGCCGCCCCGGCGGGGACCTGCGGTGCCAGACCGAGACGGTCGGCCAGGTCGAAGGCGGCGGCGAGATCGTTGATCGGCCCGCAGGGCACTCCGGCAGCCGTCAGCTCCTCGAACCAGCTGTCGGCCGTCCGCTCGGCGAGCGGACCGGAGAGCGCCGCGACCAGTTCCTCGCGATGGGCGACGCGGGCGGTGTTGGTGGAGAAACGGTCGTCCTCGGCGAGCGCCGCGAGCCCCAGCCGCTCGCAGAGCGTCCGGAACTGCCGGTCGTTCCCCACGGCCAGGGCGAGCGGCCGGTCCTTCGCCTCGAACACCTCGTACGGGGCGATGCTCGGGTGCCGGTTCCCCATGGCCCGGGGGACCACCCCGGCACCGAGGTAGGCCGCCGACTGGTTGGTGAGGGCGGACAGCAGCGAGGAGAGCAGCGAGACCTCCACCCGCTGCCCCTCGCCCGTGCGTTCCCGGTGGCGCAGGGCGGCCAGGATGCCGAGACCGGCGTGCAGGCCGGTGATCACGTCGACGAGCGCCACGCCCGCCTTCGTCCCCTGCCCGCCGGGGTCGCCGGTCACGCTCATCAGCCCGCCCACGGCCTGTACGAGGAGGTCGTAACCCGGCAGGTGGGCGCCCTCGGCGGCACCGAAGCCGGTCACCGAGCAGTAGACGAGCCGGGGATTGGACGCCCGTACCGTCTCGTGTCCGAGGCCGAGCCGTTCCATCGTGCCGGGCCGGAAGTTCTCCACCAGGACATCGGCGCGGTCGACGATCGCCCGGGCGGTCTCCAGGTCCGTGGGGTCGGTCAGATCGAGGGCGACGGAGCGCTTGTTCCGGTTCACCCCGAGGAAGTAGGTGGCCTCGCCGTCGGCGAACGGCGGCCCCCAGGCCCGGGTGTCGTCACCGGAGCCGGGCCGCTCGATCTTGATGACCTCCGCGCCCAGGTCGGCGAGCAGCATCGTCATGTACGGCCCGGCGAGCACCCGGCCGAAGTCGGCGACGACGATCCCGGACAGCGCGCCCGAGCCTGCGAGCTTCTGCTGATCTGCGTGCATCCCGCTCTCCTCCCGATCCGATCCCTCGGGAACGTACGCATCGGAGATCAGATATTCAATACTGGATCCAAAATCCGATCTCCGGATACGCTACGGCACGCCGTGTCAGCCGCAGCCGCCTGGAGGCCGTCCGTGAAGTCGTCGAACCCGCCGCAGTCACCGAACCCGCCGCAGTCGCAGGAGTCGCAGGAGTCGCAGGAGTCGCGGGAGTCGCGGGAGTCGGAGAAGCCGCAGAAGTCGCAGAGGACGTCGAAGTCGACTCCCGTCCACCCCTTCGATCTACTCGCCGTCGACGGGCTCCTGACCGACGAGGAGCGCGAGATCCGCCGCACCGTCCGGACGATGGCGGACCGCGAGCTGCGCCCCCATGTCGCCGGCTGGTTCGAGCAGGGCGCGATCCCCGCCCGCGAACTCGCCCGCGCCCTCGGCGGCATCGGAGTCCTCGGCATGCACCTGGAGGGTTACGGCTGCGCGGGCACCAGCGCGGTCGCGTACGGCCTGGCCTGTCTGGAGCTGGAGGCCGTCGACTCGGGCCTGCGCAGTCTGGTCTCCGTCCAGGGCTCGCTCGCCATGTACGCGATCTGGAAGTACGGCTCAGAGGAGCAGAAGCAGCAGTGGCTGCCCGGCATGGCGGCCGGCGAGTACATCGGCTGCTTCGGGCTCACCGAGCCGGACGCGGGATCGGATCCGGGATCCATGCGCACCCGCGCCAAGCGGGACGGCGGGGACTGGGTGCTCAACGGCACCAAGATGTGGATCACCAACGGCTCGGTCGCCGACGTGGCCGTCGTCTGGGCGCGGACCGACGAGGGGGTCCGCGGCTTCCTGGTACCCGCCGGCACCCCCGGCTTCACCGCTCCCGAGATCAAGCAGAAGCTGTCGCTGCGGGCGAGTGTCACCAGCGAACTGGTCCTGGAGGACGTCCGGCTGCCCGCCGACGCGATGCTCCCGCAGGCCCGGGGCCTCTCCGGTCCGCTCGGCTGCCTCAACGAGGCCCGCTTCGGCATCGTGTTCGGCGCCCTCGGCGCCGCCCGTGACTGCCTGGAGACGGCGATCGCGTACGCGGGCGACCGGATCGTCTTCGACCGTTCCCTCGCCTCCTACCAGCTCACCCAGCAGAAGCTCGCCGACATGTCCCTGGAACTCGGCAAGGGCATGCTCCTCGCCCTCCACCTGGGACGGCTCAAGGACGCGGGCGGCCTCTCGCCCGAACAGGTCAGCATGGGCAAGCTGAACAACGTACGGGAGGCGATCGCCATCGCCCGCGAGTGCCGGACGATCCTGGGCGCCAACGGCATCACCCTGGAGTACCCGGTGATGCGCCATGCCAACAACCTGGAGTCGGTCCTGACCTACGAGGGCACCAGTGAGGTGCACTCCCTGGTCATCGGCAAGGCGCTCACGGGCGAGTCCGCCTTCCGCTGACCGTGCCGTGCCGCGCCGTGCCGCGCCATGCCGTGCCGCACCGTGCTCTCGGGACACGGCGCCACGGCGGTCGGTCGGTCGGCGGTCCGTCGGGCTCGGCCGGCGGTCCGTCGGGGTTGGTCAGCGGTCCGTCGGGGTTGGTCAGCGGTCGGTCGGTGGGCGATCAGCCGGACGTCACCCTGGCCACGAAGGCGTTCAGGTTGGTCGTCGTCCGCGCGATCCGCTCGTCCAGGCCGAGGGTCTCGTCGTGGCGGCCCGCCCGCAGCTTGGGCTGCCGCTTGCCGCGGATGTAGAGGGAACACGCCAGGTCGGCGCAGATGTAGATGCCGACGGTGTTCCCCTCGCGCCCGCGGGCGCCGGCGAGCGGTGCCGCGAGCAGGGTCACGCCCGAGGAGGCGTGGGCCGTCAGGCAGACCTGGCACAGACTTGACTTGACCGCACTGGTGCGGCTCGTCGCCGGCACCCGCAGGGTGATGCCCAGTGGGCCGTCCTCGCGAGGCACGACGACATGGGCGCGCAGCGGCGCGCCCGGGTCGACCCAGCCGAGGAAGTCGAGGTCCTGCCAGGGGAGTTCGGCGAAGTCCAGCGGCAGCCGGAGCCTGCTTGCCTCACCCTTCGTGCAGTTCACGAAGGACGAGCGGATCTGTTTGTCGGTGAGAGGTTCCACTCGGTGGACCATACACAGATCCCCTCGACCCGGACATCTCATTTACTGACCGGTTGGCCGGGCAGGCGGGACCGGCCGGGCAGGCGGGACCGGCCGGGCCACCCGGTCAGGCCACCCAGTCCGGCAGGGCCGGGTCCGCGATGCCTGCCGGAGCCCCCGCCAGGGCCGCCGCCAGGCGTTCGGCCGCCATGTCGTACACGTCCACCGGCTGCGCGAACGGGATGCGCAGCCGGTGCTCGTGGGTGCCCGGGTCCACCCCGAACCGGGCACCGCCCTCCACCCTTACACCGTGGCGCAGCGCCCGTCCCACGAGCGAGGACGCGATCGGTCGGCCCAGGTCGATCCAGAGGCACAGCCCGCCGGACGGCATGGTCCAGTGCCACTCCGGGACGTGCCGTCCCAGAGCTGTGACCAGGGCGTCGCGGCGCTGCCGCAGCTCCGCGGCGCGGCGCGGCAGGATGGTGTCCAGTCGGTCGATGAGCTCGGTGGCGACGAGCTGGTCGAGGACCGATCCCGCCAGATCGGCGGTGACCCGGACCCGTGCGAGCTCCGTGATCACCCGGGAGCCGGCCCGGATCCATCCGACCCGCAGCCCGCCCCAGCAGCTCTTGCTGAGCGATCCCACGCTGATGACCTGCTCGCTGTCGCCCACGGCGGCCGTCGCCGCGAACGGCCGCGGGGGCGGCACATCGAGGGCGATGTCGGTGAGGGTCTCGTCGACGATCAGCCAGGTGCCGGTCGCGTGCGCCGAGCGCGCCACCTCGCGGCGCTGCGCGTCCGGCATCAGGTGCCCGGTCGGATTGTGGAAGTCCGGGATCAGATAGGCGAGCCGGGGCGCCGTCTGCCGCAGCGCCGCGTCGATCAGCCCGCTGTCCCAGCCCGACTCGGTGACCGGTACGGGCGTGATCCGCAGCCGCCGTCCACGCATGGCGTCCAGCGCGTTGGTGTACGAGGGGTTCTCGGCGAGCGCCCGGTCGCCGGGGCGGCCGAGCAGCGCCAGGACGAGGGACACGGCCTGCTGTGCGCCGGTCGTGACGAGGATCTGCTCGGGGAGCGTGGGCAGGCCGCGGCGCGTGTAGCGGTCGGCGATGGCCGCGCGCAGCTCCGGGAGTCCGTACGGGTGGTAGCCCTGGGTCCGTGCCAGGCGCGGCAGTTCGGCGGAGGCCACCGCCAGCGCCTCGGTCAGTTCCTCGGCCGGCGCCTCCGGGGCGGCGAGCGCCAGGTCGACGATCGTCTCGGCGTCACCGTGGAAGGCGGCCAGACTGGTCGGAGCCTGCCCGTCCGGCAGCGCGGTCCAGGTGCCGGCGCCCCGGCGGCTGTGTGCGTACCCGCTCTCCCGCAGCAGGTCGTAGGCGCCGGTCACGGTGGTACGGCTCACCATCAGCACGCTCGCGAGCTCGCGTTCGGCGGGCAGCCGCATGCGGAGCGCGACCCGTCCGTCGAGGAGGGCCTCCCGGATGGCCCGGGCGAGCTCACGGTAACCGAACCTGCCCTCGGGCGGCCGGGTGAGCAGCGCCGTCAGTTGACGGCCCGTCAGTGTGCGGTCCGCCGTGCCGACCACATCGCGGACCACTCGACCCTCCCCCATGCCAATCACTCCTCATTGGCTCTGCTGTCCCGTCCAATAAGGCTACAGACTCCACCTCAGTGGCCTGGTGGTCACTCCCCAAGGGGCCGAAAGGAGACGAGCGATGTCCGGACACCTCACCGACCGTGACGAGAGGCTGTGGCAGCGACGGGCCGAGGAGCGGGCGGCGGAGCCGCTGCCGCTCGGCGCCTGGATCCGCCGCTTGAGGGGAAGGGCGGCCCGCCGCCCCCGTCCCGCCCGCGGCGCGGCGCCGGCCGCTGCCCGGCCGCGTTCGTACG
>NZ_JAGGOS010000068.1 GCF_018614205.1 Streptomyces sp. ISL-36
GCGCGGAGCCGGCCGGGGGAGCGGCCGGTCATGACGCCACCTCCGCGGCGCGCGACGCGTCGGCCGTGGCGGGGCGCACGTCCGGCGGACGGGCCGGGCCGAGGGGGCGGACGCCACGGTGGACGACATGGCCGCGCAGCCGGTGCCAGGCGGCGGCGGGAGGGATGACGGCGCTCGTCAGGAGCATGCGGGATATCTCCTCCCGGGTACGGGGTCCGGGGGCGACGCGTGCGACGGCGAACTCGGCGGTTCCCGTGAGCCACAGCGCGCCGCACACCGCAGCGGCCTTCCGTGACCCGAACGCGGCGCAGCCGAGGGCCGCGACGCCGGCCGCGGCCACGGCCAGATGGCGCGGGAAGCGGCCGCGGGGGGCGCCGGCCCGGTACCGCCAGTCCGGTCCGTGCAGCCGTGTCATCAGGACGTCGTCGGCGTTCCCGGCCTGCTGGCGTACGGAGATCCAGCGGTCGGCGGGCCGTACGGGATGGGTGGTCCGGCGGGTCCCCGCCGCGAGCGTCCAGCCCCCGCCCAGCAGCCGCAGGGCCAGGTCGGCGTCCTCCCGGTACGCGCGCCGGAAGCGTTCGTCGAACCCGCCGGAGGCGTCCAGCGCCGCTCGGCGGAAGGCCATGTCGGCGGTGATCCAGCGGGCGGTGGCCAGGCCCGCGGTGTTGCGCTCCCAGTCGGTGGGGCGGCGGTCCTCGGGAAGCGGTACGTCGATCCGGGCGGTGACGGCCGCCGTGGTGTCCGACGCCGAGGCGAGGTCTCGGGCGAGATCCTCGGCCCATGTGTCCGACGGCACCACGTCGTCGTCCAGGAAGACGATCCAGGGCACCGGGCCGGCCAGCGCCGTCCCGGTGTTCCGGGCCGCCGCCGGACCGCACGCCCGGCCCGGAACCACGGTGGTGAGGGGCCGGAGCGCCTCGGGGACGGCGAGGTCCGGCACCGACCCGTTGTCGCCGGGGCGGTCGTGCACGATCACCACGCGAGCCGGTTTCGGCCCTGCGGACGCGGCGAGAGCGGCGAGGCAGCGGTGGAGGCTGGGCCGGCCGAGGGTCGGCACCACCACCGCGTACGGGGGCGCCGCCCGGCCGGTGGCCGTCACCGGGACCACCCGTTGGCGCCGGAGCGGAAGGCCTCGCCGCGCCGGATCGCGTACGGGCCGATGGCCAGCAGGTCGACCGGCGAGGATCCGAAGCACTCCAGCGCGTCACGCGGGTCGTCCACCATCGGCCGTCCCGCCGTGTTCAGGCTGGTGTTGACGACGACCGGAAGACCGGTGCGGCGCTCGAACTCGTCGAGCATGCGCGCCACCAGCGGCTCCTGGGCCCGGTCCACGGTCTGGATCCGTGCCGTGCCGTCCACGTGCACGACGGCGGGGATGCGCTCCCGCCAGTCGGCCGCGACATCGTGCACGAAGAGCATGTACGGGCTGGGCAGCGGGCCGTCGAACATCTCGGCCGCGCGGTCGGCCAGCACCATCGGTGCGACCGGTCGGAACTGCTCGCGTCCCTTGACGTCGTTCAGCCGCTCCAGGTTGCCCGCGTGGCCCGGGTGGGCGAGCAGCGAGCGGTGCCCGAGCGCGCGCGGTCCGAACTCCGAACGCCCCTGGAACCAGGCCACGATGGCGTTGTCGGCCAGCGCCTCGGCGACGGTGGCGGCGATGTCGGGGGGCCGCTCGAAGGGGACGGCGGCGGTCTTGAGCCAGCCGCCGAGCTCCGCGTCCGACCACTCCCGGCCGAGGTCGGCCCCCCGCATCGGCTCCGGGGCGTCGCCCGCACCCGCCGACAGCAGCAGGGCCGCGCCCAGCGCCGTACCCGCGTCACCGGCCGCCGGCTGGACCCACACCCGCGCGAAGGGGCCCTCGCGCGCGATCCGCGAGTTGGCCACGCAGTTGAGCGCCACACCGCCGGCGAGCGTCAGTACCCGGTCGTGGGTGCGTCCGTGCAGCCAGCGCACCAGGTCCAGCATCGTCTCCTCCAGAACCGCCTGCGCGCTCGCCGCGACATCGGCGTGGTCCTGGGTCCACTGCTCGTCGGGGGCGCGGGGCGGGCACAGCTCGCCCCAGGGCACTCCGCTCGCGCGGAACCCGCCCTCGCCGGTCGGATGCACGTACCGGCGCAGCTCGGCCAGCATGCGGGGGGTGCCGTGCGAGGCGAGCGCCATCACCTTGAACTCGTCGGAGGAGCGCAGGAAGCCGAGATGCTCGGTGAGTTCCTCGTAGACCAGACCGAGCGACTCGGGCAGGTCCTGGGCGTACAGCGGCTCGATGCGGTCGCCGGTCCGCCGGGCGGCCAGGTGCGAGCTGCGCTCACCGCGGCCGTCGAGGACGAGCACCGAGGAGGTCTCGGCGTCGTGCGCGGCGAAGGCGCTCGACGCGGCGTGCGCCATGTGATGGCCCACGAAGCGGACGATTCCGGGGTCGAGCCCGGGGAGCGCGGTCCTCAGGAATCCGGGGGCCTCACGCGCGTACGTCTGGCGCAGATGGTCCCACGGATCGTACAGACCCATGGCGTCGGCCGGCAGCGCCTGGGCCGGGTCGTAGGAGTACGCGACCGCGTCGAGGTCCTGCGGCTCCAGTCCTGCCTGCTTCAGGCACCAGCGGGCCGCCTGCTCGGGCAGTTCCCAGGCCGAGAACGGCACGGGACGCTTGCCGTGCTTGCGTCGGGAGAAACGTTCCTCCTCCGTGGCGGCGACCGTCCGTCCGTCGACGACGAGGGCGGCGGCGGGGTCGTGGAAGAGTGCGTTGATTCCGAGAACTCGCATGGTGGTGAGGGCCTTTCCGCTGTCGGGCTACGGCTGCTGCCTCAACGGGGGAGGCGCGTGGCGGGGGACTCGGTGGCGCCCTGGCCGCGGAACCACGCGATGGTGCGGCGCAGCCCCTCCTCGGCCTGGACCGTCGGTTCCCACTGGAGCTTGTCGCGGGCCAGCGTGATGTCCGGGCAGCGGACGGCGGGATCGTCGGTGGGCCGCTCGATGAACCGGATCTCCGAACGGGAATCCGTGAGTTCGACGATCCAGCGAGCGAGGTCCAACATGGTGATCTCGGCCGGGTTGCCGAGGTTGACCGGGCCGCGCATCGTGTGGGCGGCCGTCGCGAGGATGCCCCGGACCGTGTCGTCCACGTAGCACAGCGACCGGGTCTGCCGCCCGTCACCGGTGACCGTCAGGGGCTCGCCGGCCAACGCCTGCCGGATGAAGGTCGGCACCGCGCGTCCGTCGTACCCCCTCATCCGGGGTCCGTACGTGTTGAAGAGCCGGACGATCGCCGTGTCGGTCCCGTGCGCCGACGCCTCGGCCGTGGTGAGCGCCTCGCCGAAACGTTTCGCCTCGTCGTAGACGCTGCGCGGCCCGACGGGGTTGACGTTGCCCCAGTACCGCTCGTTCTGCGGATGCTCCTGAGGGTCGCCGTACACCTCCGACGTGGAGGCGAGGACGAACCGCGCTCCCGAACGGTGCGCGACCGCCAAGGCGTTCCGCGTCCCCAGACTGCCGACCTCCAGGGTGTGCAGGGGAAGGCGCAGATAGTCGGCGGGGGACGCGGGCGACGCGAAGTGGAGGACGAGATCGGCCGGCCGGTCGATGTGGAAGGGCTCGGAGACGTTGGCCTCCAGCAGGGTGAACTCCGGGCGGTCGAGCAACGCGGATATGTTCTCCCGCCGCCCCGTGCTGAAGTCGTCGACACAGGTCACCGCCACGCCCTCGTCGAGCAGCGTGGCGCACAGATGCGAACCGACGAAGCCGGCACCGCCCGTGACGACGGCGTGCTCCCAACGGGGACTGGATGAAGTTGCCATGGTGAATTCCTCCATCGCAGAGGGAGGGGAGGCGAACCGCGGCCTGGAAAACGGCTGCAAGGCGGACAACGCCCCCGCGCGCCGAGGGAAGGCGCCGGCCGGGGGTGCTCGAGCGTCGTGCTCCATACTCCGTCGGGAGGACGGTGGTCGCCACGCGAACTGGTCCGACCAGGTGAACAGCGCCGAGCTGCCCGGCCGGAACCGCTGCCGCGTTTGCGTACGGGACCGCAGGGCACCGCCCAGGCAGCAGGGGCCGCCGCAACGGCGACGCCCTGGGGCCGCCGGAAGGAGTCGTCGTGAGTGGTCCGCAGAGTCGTGAGCAGCGGCGCAGCGACAAGGGCGCCGCCACACCGCAGGACAGCGCCGAGCTGAAGGCGCGGCAGCCGGGTCATCCTGGAAAGACCGAGCGGGGCAAGGCGCACGGTACGGACAAGGGCGGAAAGGGCGGCGGCCGAGGCGGCGGAACCCCACCGGCCCAGCGGCCCGACGAGCCCTGAGAAGTCCGGCCCCAGGTCAGGGGACGGCACCTGCGCGGGCTGTCCCCGCAGGTGCCGTCGACCTGCCGGGTACCGCCGGCCCGGCGGCCCGACGAGCCCTGAGAAGTCCGGCCCCCGGTCAGGTGACGGTACCTGCGCGGGCGTGTCCTCGCAGGTGCCGTCGACCTGCCGGGGGCAGTACCCGGCAGGTGCCGTCGCGACCGCCGCACGGGCGACCGGGCCGCCGGGCCGCCGTGAGCCCGCCGGGCCTGCGTCCGGGGCGCCACCGCCGGACGGGCGATCCCGACCGCGGGGCCGCGCGCCATGGCCCGGCGGTCATCGGACGGGGCCGCACGCACGCCCGACCGCTGAGCACGTCGCCGCGCCCTATCCGATGACCGCCGGACGCACGTAGAGCACGTCCCCGCGCCCTATCCGACGACCGCCGCGCGCACGCAGAGCACGTCCGGCAGGTGTTCGGCGAGGAGCTGCCAGCTGTCGCCGTCGTCCGCGCTCGCGTACACCTCGCCGTTGCGGTTTCCGAAGTAGACGCCCGCCGGGTCGGCGTCGTCCGTGCACAGGGCGTCCCGGAGCACCGTGCCGTAGTGGTCGTCGTCCGGCAGCCCGGCCGTGAGCGGCTCCCAGCTCTCCCCGGCATCGTTCGTACGGTAGACACGACAGCGCCGGCCCGCGGGAACCCGGTCGCTGTCGGCGTTGATGGGGAACACATAGGCCACATCCGCACGATGCGGATGCGCGGCGACGGCGAAGCCGAAGTCGGACGGCAGGCCGGACCCGATATCGGTCCACTTGGCCCCCGCGTCGTCGCTGCGGAACACCCCCCAGTGGTTCTGCAGGTACAGCCGGTCCAGGTCCCCCGCGTCCTGAGCGATCTTGTGCACGCACTGGCCGAACTCCGGGTTCGGGTCGGGCAGGAAGACCGCGGAGACGCCCCGGTTGGAGGGGGCCCAGCTCTTTCCGCCGTCCGTCGTGCGGAACACCCCGGCCGCCGACACCGCGACCGTCACCGCGTCCGGATCGCGCCGGTCGGTCACGATCGTGTGCACGGCCTCGCCGCCGCCTCCGGGCTGCCACCGGGACCGCGTGGGGTGCTCCCAGAGCGGGCGCACCAGCTCGAAGGACATGCCGCCGTCCTCGGACCTGAAGAGCGCGGCGGGCTCCGTCCCCGCGTAGACCACGTCGGGGGAGTGGGCGGGCGCCGGATGCAGCTGCCAGACCCGCTCCAGCGAAGCACCGGTGTCCTGCGGGAATCTGACGGCCGGCTTCGGCGGCTCGGTCCAGCTCGCGCCGAAGTCGTCGGAGTGGAACACCGAAGGACCCCAGTGGTCGCTGACCCCGCCGACGAGGAGGCGCGGTGTGGCGCGGCGCGTGTCGATGCCGATCGAGTACACGGCCTGCGCGTTGAAATGGGGGTCGTCGAACTCCCATCGGCCGCCGCGCCTGCGGCCGATGAACAGACCCTTGCGGGTGCCTACGGTCAGTACTACGTCGGGCATGGCCGACACCTCCAGGACGTCGTTGTCGCGGATAGCGGCCAGTCTGCACCCGACCACTGACAGTGGCCTCTGGAACGCGCTTCTCCCCAGGTCGGAGGCGTGTTCGGCGTCCGGCCCGGGGAGGCGGCGGGGGAGCGGGCGGGTCTCAGATCGCCCAGGCGTACTGGTCCGGGGCGTGGGTCTCGGCGCCCAGCTCCCGCGCGGCCCGGCGGGCCCAGGAGGCGTCGCGGAGCAGCTCGCGCCCCAGCAGGACGGCATCGGCCTCCCCGTTGGCGATGATCTTCTCGGCCTGCTCGCTCTCCGTGATCAGCCCGACCGCGGCGACGGGCAGCCCGGTCTCGGCCTTCACCCGGGCCGCGAAAGGCACCTGGTAGCCGGGGCCGACCGGGATACGGGCCGGACCGCCGTTGCCGCCGCTGGACACGTCGAGGAGGTCGACGCCGTGCTCCCGCAGCAGGCCCGCGAAGCGGACGGTCTCGTCGACGGTCCAGCCCTGCTCCTCCAGCCAGTCGGTGGCGGAGATCCGGAAGAAGACCGGCAGCTCCTCCGGCCACACCGCGCGCACCGCGTCGACCACTTCGAGGGCCAGACGGGTGCGGTTCTCGAACGAGCCGCCGTACGCGTCGGTGCGGCGGTTGCTGTGCGGCGAGAGGAACTCGCCGATGAGGTAGCCGTGGGCGCCGTGCACCTCGATGACCTCGAAGCCGGCCGAGAGGGCGCGGCGGGCGGCGTCGGCGAACTGCCCGACGATCGTCTCGATCGCCTCGGTCGTCAGCTCGGTCGGTACGGGGTGACCCTCGGCGAACGCGACGGGGCTCGGCCCGACGGGCTGCCAGCCGTGACCGCCGGGGGCGACCGGGCCGCGGCCTTCCCAGGGACGGTCGGTGGACGCCTTGCGGCCGGCGTGCCCGATCTGGATCCCGGGCACGGTGCCGTGCTCCTTGAGGAAGCCGGCGATACGCCGCAGCGCCTCGACCTGGGTGTCGTTCCAGAGACCGAGGTCGGCCGGGCTGATCCGGCCCTCGGGGGCGACGGCGGTCGCCTCGACGAGGATCAGGCCGGTTCCGCCGGTCGCGCGGGAGGCGTAGTGGGCGAAGTGCCAGTCGTTCGCGACGCCCGCGTTCGGGCCGAACACCTCTGCGGAGTACTGGCACATGGGGGCCATCCAGGCACGGTTCGGGATGGTCAGCGACCGCAGGGTGTAGGGCTCGAACAGGGCGACGCTCATGACGGACTCCGTTTCGGGGTGCCTCGAAGGGATGCTCGTACGATACCCATCGTAGTACGCCATCTGTCAAACTACGAGGATTCTCGTACAATGGGCGGGTACCCCTCGGACGAAGTGGAGCCACCACCGTGACGACCGCGACCAACCCTCGGGTCCTCGACCACCCCGCGCGGGAGGAGATCCACCTGGAGGGCGTGCTGCACGCCCTGTCGGACCCGGTGCGGCTGCGGATCGTCAGCGACATGGCGCGCGAGGGGACCGAGCTGAGCTGCTCCCACTTCGACCTGCCGGTGACCAAGTCGACGACCACGCACCACTTCCGGGTGCTCCGCGAGAGCGGGGTCATCCAGCAGATCTACCGGGGCACGGCCAAGCTCAACGCACTGCGCCGGGAGGACCTGGACGCCCTCTTCCCGGGCCTCCTCGACAGCGTCCTCGACGCGGCCGACGCCCAGGCTCGCCGCCAGGGCGCCCCGGACGCACCCTGAGCCCGGACACACCCTGAGCCCGGACACACCCTGAGCGGGCGTACCTGCTGGGCCTGCGTACGCCCTGAGCCGGGACACGTGCTGAGTCGGCGTACACCCTGAGGCCGGACCCGTACGCCGATCCCGCCCCCGTACCGCCCGCCAACCCTCGTCCTACGCCCCGCCCTCCCGTGCCGCCGCCCGCAGGCCCGCCCAGTCCGGGATCTTGACCTGGCCGCGCCCCAGGGAGTGCCCGAGTGCGGACTCCGCGCGCTCGATGGAGAGCCAGCCGGGCCAGGGGACCGGCTCCTGGCCGAGTTCGCGCAGGGCGTCGAGCGGGTCGGCCGCGACCGTCCGCACGGCCAGCTCCGCCGCGTCGGAGAGCAGGGAGGTCACCGTCTCCTTGGCGCAGGGGCGGTTGGTCCCGATGACGCCCGTCGGCCCGCGCTTGATCCAGCCGGCGACGTACTCGCCCACGGACGGCGCGCCGTCCCGCAGGACGCGGCCCGCCACGTTCGGGACCGTGCCGCTCGCCTCGTCGAAGGGCAGCCCTGGTAGCGCGACCCCCTTGTAGCCGACGGCCCGCAGGACGAGTTGGGCCTCGATCTCCTCGTACCGCCCCGTCCCCCGTACACCCCCCGCGCCGTCCGGCTCGGTCCGCTCGAAGCGGACCGCCGCCACCCGGCCGTCCTCGCCGAGGATCTCCACGGGACGCAGGAAGAACCTCAGCCGGATGACGCGCGCCGCGTCGGACCCGCTCGCGCCGCCCGCTTCGTCTCCGCCGCCCGTTCCGTTCCCGCCGCCCACGCCGTACGTCTCGTCCACGCCGTGCGTCTCGTCCGCGCCGTCCGCCGCCCAGCCCCGCACGACCTCCACATTGCGCCGGTTCACGGCCGGCAGCCCCGACGGGTCGGCGAACGACGGATCGAGGGCCAGATCGGCCGGCTCCACCCGCACGCGGGCGCCGGGGAGCCCGCCCAGTTCCCGCAGCTCCTTCGTCGTGAACTTGGCCTGCCCGGGGCCGCGCCGTCCCACCATGTGCACCGTGCGCACCCGGCTGGCCTCCAGCGCCGTGAGCGCGCCATGCGGCACGTCCGTCGGCCGCAGCTCGTCCGCGCCCCTGGCCAGGATGCGGGTGACGTCCACCGCCACGTTGCCGACCCCGATCACCACCGCGGAGCGGCCATCGAGGCCGAAGCCGTTGCCCGCGGCGTCGGGGTGCGCGCTGTACCAGGAGACGAAGTCCGTCGCCGAGAAGCTGCCGGCCAGGTCCTCGCCCGGCACCCCGAGCCGCCGGTCCCGGGCCGCACCCACGCAGTACACGACGGCGTGGTAGAGCTCCAGGAGCCGGGCCGGGGTCACTCCCCGCGCTCCGACCTCCACATTGCCGATGAACCCGATCCGCTCGTCCTCGAGGACCGCACGCAGATTCTGCTGCAGCGACTTGATCTTCTCGTGGTCCGGGGCGACGCCGTAGCGGACCAGGCCGTACGGGCAGGGCAGCCGGTCCAGGACGTCGACCCGCACTCCGGGCACGAGCGACTGCTGGACCAGCGACTGGGCGGTGTAGACCCCGCTGGGCCCGGAACCGACGACAGCGACACGAAGCACGGTCGTACTCCTTCCCGCCGCGGGGTGTTCCCGCCGGGCTTCCAGCATGGCACCGGAAGCCCTCCCGCGGGAGGCGCGCGACGCCCTACATCGACCGCATCCGGTTGATCTCCGCCGTCTGCTGGGCGATCACGTCGTTCGCCATCTCCTCCACCAGCACGTTGTTCCCCTGCCCCAGAACCTCGGCCGCCATGGTCACCGCTCCCTCGTGGTGCGTGATCATCAGCTTCAGGAACAGCGCGTCGAACGCCGCGCCCTTCGCCTTCGTCAGCTCGGCCAGCTGCTCCTCGGTCGCCATCCCCGGCATCGTGTGATGGTCGTGACCGCTCTGCTCGCGCGGGCCGCCGTTGCTTTTCAGCCAACCCTCCATCGCGCCGATCTCCGGCTGCTGCGCCGCGGCGATCCGCTCCGCCAGCTTCTTGACCTGCGTGGAGGCGGCCCGCTGCGGGGCGAGCGCGGTCATGGTGAGGGCCTGCCGGTGGTGCACGATCATCATCTGCGCATAGGTGAAGTCCGCCGCGTTGGGCTTGTCGTCGGGGAGCAGCCGGGACGCCTCCGCGGGCGATATCCTCCGCGCCGGTTCGCCCGGCTTGCCCGGCGCCACCACCGCGGGGCCCGTGGAGCCCTGGCTCCGCGGCGTGCCCCTGTCCGGTCCGGAGTCGCAGGCGGCCAGCGCCCACACGGCGGTGACGGCCAGCGCCGCGGCGACAGCTCCACGGATACGGCGGTTCAACAAAGCGACCTCCAGGGGTACTTCCGGGGCCCCGGACAGGGATCCGGGACATGGGCCGGGGACCGTTCCTAGCACGCTTCCACGGGGCGTTGATCAAAAACCTTCATTACGTCTGTGTTGCCATCTGTTGAGATGTGCACGCTAAGGACGATACTGCCGGGGTCCAATGACCGTTCAACTACGGACGGACACAAGGGAGGACGGAGTGACTTCGTTGCGAACCACGCGTACCCCGCGCGCACGGATCAGAGGTCTGGGTGTGGCTACCGCCGCCACCGGACTGCTGGTCGGTCTGCTCGCGGCCGGCCCCGCGGCCGCCACACCCGACCCGGGCGACGCCCCCGCGCAGGGCACGGTCTCCTCGGAACAGGCGGCCGACACCCGGTCCGCCATCCGGAGCGGCGAGATACCCGGCGTGGACGAGATCGTCCACAGCGACAACATCGAGCACCTGGTGAACATCCCCAAGGATGCGCTCCCGGGCACCAACTCCGACCTGGCCTTCCAGGGCAAGTACGCCTTCGCGGGCAACTACGACGGTTTCCGGATCTTCGACATCAGCGACCCGAAGGCCCCGAAGACGGTCGCCCAAGTGCTCTGCCCCGGATCCCAGAACGACATCTCCGTCTCCGGCAACCTGGTCTTCCTCTCCACCGACTCCTCCCGCAGCGACAACTCCTGTGCCAGCGTCAGCCAGCCGGCCACGGAGAAGTCCTCCTGGGAGGGCATGAAGATCTTCGACATCAGCGACATCACCAACCCGAAGTACGTCGCCGCCGTCGAGACCGCCTGCGGCTCCCACACCCACACGCTGGTGCCCGAGCGCAAGGACGTGTACATCTACGTCTCCTCGTACTCGCCCAACGCCGCGTTCCCGGACTGCCAGCCCCCGCACGACGGCATCTCGGTCATCAAGGTGCCCCGCAAGGCGCCCGAGAAGGCCGCGATCGTCAGCTTCCCCGTCCTCTTCCCGGGCGAGGGCCCGGACGGCGGCGGCAACCCCGGCGGTCCCACCAACCCGGGTGTCTCCAAGACCACCGGCTGCCACGACATCACCGTGCTGCCCTCCAAGGACCTCGCCGCCGGCGCCTGCATGGGTGACGGCATCATCTTCGACATCGAGGACCCGGCGAACCCGAAGGTCATCGACCGCGTCCAGGACAACGTCAACTTCGCGTTCTGGCACTCGGCGACCTTCAACCAGAAGGCCGACAAGGTCGTCTTCACCGACGAGCTCGGCGGCGGCTCCGGCGCGACCTGCAACGAGGCCGTCGGCCCCAACCGCGGCGCCGACGGCATCTACGACATCGTCGGCAAGGGCAAGAACCGCAAGCTGGTCTTCCGCAGCTACTTCAAGATCCCCCGCCACCAGGCGAACACCGAGAACTGCGTCGCCCACAACGGCTCGCTGATCCCGGTCAAGGGCAAGGACCTGATGGTCCAGGCCTGGTACCAGGGCGGCGTGTCGGTCTGGGACTTCACCGACTCCGCCAAGCCGAAGGAGATCGCGTACTTCGAGCGCGGTCCGCTCGGCACCGACCGCATCACCACGGGCGGTTCGTGGTCCGCGTACTACTACAACGGCTACATCTACTCCAACGACATCGCCAAGGGCTTCGACGTGCTGAAGCTCGACGACCGCCGCACCGACCCCGCGAAGCGGATCCGGATGGACGCGCTCAACGTCCAGACCCAGCCGGACTACTTCGAGGACTGACGCGGCTCACGCGGCTGACGCGGCTGACGCGGTAACGCCGACACCGTGAACGGCATGCCGTCGGGCGGACCTCCGCCCGGCGGCATGCCCTGCTCCCAGTCGAGTCCGTACCGGTGGAACAGCTCCGCCCGCAGCCGCGCCATGGGCATCGGCGCGCCCGGCAGCAGCACCGCCACCACCGCACCCATCAACAGCGCCCGCAGCAGCGGATAGTCCGCGTCCACATCGTCCGAGCCGTACCGCGTCACGGTGTCCCGCAGCAGGAAGGCGAGCCGCTGCTGCTCCGGACACTGCACGAACCCCTCGGCCTGCAGGATCCCGGCCATATGGGTCCGCATCAGCATGGGGCGGTCCACCGCCAGGCCCAGAATCGCGTCGATCGCCCGCGCCATCCGCTCCCGCCCGTCGCCCGTCCGCGGCTCGCGCTCCAGCGCCTCCTCCAGCGTGAGGTGCATCAGCCGGTGCACGGCCGACTGCAGAAGCTGCCGCTTCCCCGGGAAGTAGTACGAGATCAGACCACGTGCCGAGCCCGCCCGCTCGGCGATGTCGCCCAGCGTCGTCGCCTCGTAACCGCGCTCCGAGACCAGCTCGACCGTCGCCTCCAGCAACCGCTCGCGAGAACGTCGTCGAAGCTCTTCATTGACCGATGCGCTACGCGGGGACATGCTTGACTCCTGCGTTGACTGGCTCGCAGCCAATATACTCAGCGCATCCTGCTGGCGCGCCTTCGTGGCTGGTCAGCGGATTTGCCGTCTGTTCTGGGCGACGCGGGGGATCGTCCAGAACAGACGGCTTCAGTGCGTTTCCCCCATTTTCCTCCGATCGCCCCCCGAGGCGTCCCTCCGGTCGGCGCCCCGCCCGTAGGTCCGGTACGTGATGATCGCCACAGCCGCCCCGCACCAGCCCAGCAGCCAGCCGGCGACGACGTCCGAGGGCCAGTGCACCCCCAGATAGACCCGGGTCCACCCCACGCCCAGCACCGACACCACGGCCGCCACCGCGAGGACGCTCCAGCCCCGCCAGGTCTCCCGCCAGTGCAGGGCGAGCACCCAGAGCAGCAGCCCGCAGCTCAACGCCGCCGTCAGGGCGTGACCGGAGGGGAAGGCCGCGTACTGCGCCGAGTCGACCGGATCGGGCCAGACGGGCCGCCTGCGGCCGACGACAGCCTTCATCCCCTGCTGCACGGCCGCCGCCAGCAGGCTCGCTCCGACGAGCCACAGGGCGAGCCACCTCTCCCGGCGCCACCACAGCGCCACCACCGCGACGGTGATCAATGCCCGCATGGTCCATGGATCCCACACCCAATCGGTCAGGACCCGGTTGAGCCGGGTGAAGCCCGGCTCGGCGACGGCGCTGCGGTGCAGCGCGTCGGCGACCGTTCGGTCCAGGGAGAGCAGCGGATGCCAGCCGACGGCCACGAGGACGAGCAGCAGTACGGCCAGAGCACCGGAGACCACGGCGGAGGAGCGCATGCGTCGATCTTCCCCGACCCTCTCCCCGTCCCGCAGTCGCCCGCCGTTATCCGAGCGCCCGCAGCGCGGGGACGAACGCCACCAGGACCGGAGCCGCCGGCACCAGCGCCGCCGCCGCCGTCAACCGCAGCCGGCGCCCCGCCGTGAGCCGCGGAGCCGCCGCGAGCAGCCGGTCGACCCGCTGCGGAAGATCGGCGTCCGGCGCCTGACCGGGGCCGAACACCCCACGCTCCTCGTTGAGTTCGACCAGGGCGAGCGCGATCGTCAGCCGCCCGAAGCGGCGCGAGGCGACATCGTCGGCGGCGAGCTCCACGAGCCGGTGCATCTCCCCGCGGAAGGCCGCGAAGACCGGAACCCCCGGGAACCCGCCCGCGAGCGCCCCGGAGCAGTGCAGCAGCCAGTCGTGGCGGGCCCGGGCGTGTCCCTGCTCGTGGGCCAGTACGGCATCGAGCTGACGCCCTTTCAACCGGCGCAGGGCCGCCGTCGTGACCACCAGCCGCGGCGCGGCGCCCGGCAGCCACCAGGCGTCAGGCCGTTCGGCCTCCAGGACGACGAGGCGCTCGCTGTCGGGCAGCTCGCCCGGCAACAGCGGGGCGCGCACGAGGAGTTCGCCGCGGTGCTGCCGCCGGCGCGCTCGCGCCCGGCTGATCTCCCGGGTGAGCATGGCCGCGGTCCACAGCCCGCCGCAGGCGAGCACGACCGCCAGCGCCGCCGACCAGGGCCGGTGGGTCCCCAGTTCGTACGCCTCGATCACCCCGCGCGGCGCAGGCGCGAAGATCTGGCCCCGTACCACCTGCCAGGCCGCCGCCGCGCTGAACGTCATCGACAGCGCGAAGCTCAGCAGCACCGCCGCCACCACGCACTGCCACACCCAGAGCGCCACCACCGGCTCGCGCTCCGCCCAGTCGGACCGCGACAGCAGCCGCGGGGCCACGACGGCGGTCAGGACGCCGAGCGCGAGCAACGCGAGGGAGACCAACATGTGGCCAGCCTATGAGCGCGGGCTACTCGGGGGTATGGCCTCGCACGGCAAGTGACGTACGCCACGGTTTCGAGATCACTCCGTGCCGTGGGCGCCCCCGCCCCCCGCCCCCCGCCCCCGCGGCACGGCGTCACAGCGTCACGAGCATCGCCAGCATCGCGAGCGCCATGGACAGCCGGCAGACGAGGGCGAACTCGGGCCGCGAGGTCCACGCCGCCGGCAGCCCGCCCGCCGGGGCCGCGAGCGGGACGAGCCGTGCCCCCGACCTCAGTACGAACACGGCGTAGTACACGAGCAGCGCGCCCGTCACCAGCGGCGCGCCCCCCGCGACCCCGGCGCCGTGCCCCCCATACGCTCCGTGAACTCCGTGCCCTCCCTGCGCCGGGAACGCCATGACCACCGCCATGTAGACCATGGCCAAGGAGCCGACCAGATGGTGCAGATGGTGCCCGCCGCGCCCGGCCGCCGGCAGCACACGCAGCGCCGCCACGCCGAACACCGCCGCGTACACCGCCCAGCTCCAGTCCGGCGGGGTGAGCACGGCGGCGGGCAGCGCCATCGCCGCCATGCCGAAGCCCATCACGGCCTCGCTCCCCGCCGCCCTGCGCTCCTCGCCGGCGCAGCGACGTGTCCGCAGCAGGCAGTACGCCCCGCTCGCCCCGCACAGCGCCACCATCAACCACGCCGACAACGCCGGTCCGTGCACGGCACACCTCCCGTCGTCCCCTCCTCCGTCGATGCCCGGACAGGGCCGTGCGTACGGGAGCGCACAGGCGTACGCGGGGAGCACGCGACGGGGCGTTACGCTCGGGGTGATCGCCTCCACCGATCGTCAGCGTCCCGAGGGGAGAACCGAACACCATGGACACCGCCACGTCCCAGGACTCCGGCCGGATCAGCTACCGCGAGGCGGTCGAGGACGACGTCCCGGCGCTCGTCCCCCTCATCGAGTCGGCCTACCGGGGCGACTCCAGCAGGGCCGGCTGGACGACCGAGGCGGACATCCTCCAGGGGCAGCGCACCGACGCCGAGGGCGTGCGCGCGGTCATCACCACCCCGGGCAGCCGCATGATGGTCGTCGAGCGCGACGGCGAGATCGTCGCCTGCTGCCAGCTCGAACACCGGGGCGCCGCCGCCTACTTCGGCATGTTCGCGGTCCGTCCGGAGCACCAGGGCGGCGGCCTCGGCCGTCGCATCATCGCCGAGGCGGAGCGCCGTGTGCGGGAGATCTGGGACGCCCGGGAGATGCACATGACGGTGATCTCCGTGCGCGAGGAACTCATCGCCTGGTACGAGCGGCGCGGCTACCGCCGTACGGGGGAGATGAGCCCGTTCCCGTACGGCGACGAGCGCTTCGGCGTCCCGCAGCGGGACGATCTGCAGTTCGAGCTCCTGGTCAAGGAGCTGGTCTGACGCTCAGGCGGTGAAGCGGCCGGTGCGGCGGATCTCCGGATAGTCGGTCGTCGCGCCGTCCAGCTCCAGGGCCCGGGCGAGCCGCAGGTGGTCCTGGGTGTTCACCACCCAGCCGATCACCCGCAGTCCCTCCCGGTGGGCGTGCTCGACCGTCTCCAGCGTGAGGTGCTGGATGTTCAGGACGAGGGCGCCCGCTCCGACCGCCTTGGCCCGGTCCACGACGTCCGCGTCCCAGTCGTCGGCCACGAGCGCGGTGCGGACGCCGGGGACCAGCCGGGCGATCTCGGCGAGGGCCTCGTCGTGGAAGGACAGCACCTCGACGCGACCGGTCAGGTCGCGCCGGTTCATCACCTCGGCGAGCGCCTGGGCGGCCGCCACGTCCTTGATCTCGGCCTGGACCGGAGACCCGACCGCGTCCAGGACCTCCTCGAAGACCGGGACGCGCTCCCCTTCGCCGGCGTCCAGCTCACGCAGCTCGGCGAGGGTCAGCTCGGCGATCGCCCCGCTGCCGTCGGTCGTCCGGTCGACGTCGGGGTCGTGCATGACGACGAGGGCGCCGTCCTTGCTCAGGTGGAGATCCAGTTCGATGGCGCCCATGCCGGCCTGCTCGGCGCGGACGAAGGAGCGCAGGGTGTTCTCGGGCTCGACGCCCATGACTCCGCGATGACCGATGGTGAGGAAACTCAAGATCTTCTCGCTTCCGTCGATGTCCGGGCCCGGGTCCCTGAGGGCGCAGCCTAATGGCTTCGGCGCAAGAGGGAAGCGCACGCGCGCGCCTCGTCGGAACGTGCCGTTCCCCGGACGGCGGATCGCCCCCCGGCGCCTGGCGACCCTCAGGGCCGTGCGCCGGGCCCGGGCTCGCCGCCCTCCCCGGGCCGCCGGACCGGCTCGCCGTCCTTACCGTCCGTCCCGGGCCGATGGGCGGCCTCCCCGCCCCCGTCCGTCCCGGGCCGACGGGCCGGCTCCCCACCGTCCCCGGGCCCACGGCAGGGCCGCCCGTCCAGCAATGACCGGCGAGCGCGGGGCCACGGCGGTCCCGGGCCATGGCTTCCTCGCCCTGGCCGAGTACCTCGACGACGCCCGGCGCGCCCTCACCGGTGCTGCGGATGCGATCGCCTCAACCCTGCCCGACAGGAAAAACAGCGGTGACCATGGGGGTAGCGCAGGATAATTTTCTTCCGTCCCACTTGTGGGGAGGAACCGCGGATGGATACGGTGTCGTGACGCGAGGTTCTCCTGTGGAGGAAGAGGAATGACGGAAATTCTTGTGCAGGACGTGACCGGTGGGGGGATATCCACCGCTGCTCCGGTGACTCAGCACCCTGCCTGGCCCGAGCTCAAGAATGCCGTGGAGGAGATCCGTCCCTGGCAGAGCAAGGACGGGTCCATCGACTTCGAGGCCGAGGGCGCCCCCTCCCGCGCCCTGGTCGAGCTCACGGTCGACCGGATCGTGGCCGCGGTGGAGCAGCTCTCCCCGCTGCTCCCGCACGACGCCGCGTACCACCGCGCGCTCGTCGCCGACCTGCGCAAGTGGGTCGAGAGCGGGTTCGAGGTGCCGGACTTCCTGGACTCCCTGCTGGCCTTCCAGCCGGCCGCCGACCGCGTGGACGGGCTCCAGCACCTGGCGCTCTTCCCGATGTACACGCAGAACGGCAACCCGGACCGCAACCTCGAAGCCGTCGTGCTGCGCATGGTCTGGCCGGAGTGGCTCTCCGAGCTGGAGCGCACCCGCTACGACAACCCGCTGTTCTGCGGCATCACCTTCGAGGACTTCACCGCCGGGTACGACACCAACTCGGCCGTCCTCTTCCCCGAGACGATCGCCGTGCGCGAGGCCCCCGAGCGCTTCACCTGGGGCGGCATCTTCTGCGACCGCGAGGCCGCCCGCTTCCGCAAGGTCACCGAGGCCGCCATCGACATCCTCGGCATCGAGCTGCCCGACGACATCGCCGCCATGGTCGAGGACCAGAAGCGCTGCGAGTCCGCCTTCGTGCTCTGGGACATGGTCCACGACCGCACCCACAGCCACGGCGACCTGCCGTTCGACCCCTTCATGATCAAGCAGCGCCAGCCGTTCTGGATGTACGGCCTGGAGGAGCTGCGCTGTGACCTCACCGCCTTCAAGGAGGCCGTGAAGCTGGAGGCCGAGGGCAACGCCCACGGCCGTGACGTGCAGTACGCCGTCCTCTTCGACCGGATGTTCCGCTTCCCGGTCACCGGCGACCGCAACCGCAACTACGACGGTCTGGGCGGCCAGCTGCTCTTCGCGTACCTCCACCAGCACGACGTGGTGCGCTGGACGGACAACACGCTCAAGATCGACTGGCAGCGCGCCCCCGAGGTCACCAACCAGCTCTGCGGCGAGATCGAGAAGCTGTACCGCGAGGGCATCGACCGCCCCAAGCTGGTCCACTGGTTCAAGGCGTACGAACTCGTCTCCACCTACCTCGCCCCGCACCCCGGCTCGCGCTGGGCCAAGGGCCCCGACGCCCTGGACCTGACGCAGCCGCCCCGCAAGCTCGTCGACGACGTGCTTCCGGACGAATTTCCGCTCAGCATGTTCTATGAGGCCCTGTCCAAGAAGCTCAAGGGCGTGATCGCCGCGACCAAGGGCATCACCGCCGCGAACGCTTCCCGGACCGAGCAGGCTGCCGCGTGAACCCAGTTTCGGAGGAGGCGACGACCATGAACGGCAACGGGAACGGCGGTCAGCTGGAGGGTGCCGTCATCGCGGTCGCGGGAGCGGCCGGCCCGGCGGGCCGGGCGGCGCTCATGCGCCTGGCCGAGGCCGGCGCCGTCGTCGTCGCCTCGGACGCCGACCCCGCGCGCCTGGCCGAGGCGGTCGACGCCGCCCGGTACGCGCACGGCGGGGCCACGGTCGTCGGTGACACGGTCGACCTCTTCGACGTCGGGGCCGCACGCGAGTGGGCGGACAAGACGGAGAAGGAGTTCGGCCGGATCGACGGGCTCGTCCATCTCGTCGGCGGCTGGCGCGGCAGCGCCTCCTTCGCCGAGACGGACCTCGCCGACTGGGCCTTCCTCGAGAAGCTGCTGATCCGTACGGTCCAGTCGACCTCGCTCGCCTTCCACGAGCCGCTGATGCGCAGCGACCGCGGCCGATACATCCTCATCAGCGCGGCGGGCGCCTCCAAGCCGACCGCCGGCAACGCGGCCTACGCCGCGGCCAAGGCGGCGGCCGAGGCGTGGACCCTCGCGCTCGGTGACGACTTCCGCAAGCTGGGGGGCGAGGACGGTCCCAAGGCGGCGGCTGCCATCCTGGTGATCAAGGCACTGGTGCACGACGCCATGCGCGCCGAGCGCCCGAATGCGAAGTTCGCGGGCTTCACCGACGTCAAGGACCTGGCAGATGCCATCGCCGGCGTCTGGGACCGGCCCGCACAGGAAGTGAATGGACAGCGTCTGTGGCTGACCCCCAAGCCGTGACCCCGGCACTGCCCTCCAGGACCGACGCGCGTCGTCACCACGACCCGTCGGTCCGGGGCTTCGCCAGCGACAACTACGCCGGCGCCCACCCGGAGGTGCTCGCGGCGATCGCGCTCGCCAACGGCGGTCATCAGATCGCCTACGGCGAGGACGACTACACCGAGCACCTCCAGCGCATCATCCACAGCCACTTCGGCCCCGGCGCCGAGGCCTTCCCGGTCTTCAACGGCACGGGGGCGAACGTCACCGCCCTGCAGGCGCTGACCGACCGCTGGGGTGCGGTGATCTGCGCCGAGTCCGCGCACATCAACGTGGACGAGGGCGGTGCGCCCGAGCGTATGGGCGGCCTGAAGCTGCTCACCGTACCGACGCCGGACGGCAAGCTCACCCCGGAGCTCATCGACCGCCAGGCGTGGGGCTGGGAGGACGAGCACCGGGCCATGCCGCAGGTCGTCTCGATCACCCAGAACACCGAGCTGGGCACGGTCTACACCGTGGACGAGATCCGGGCCATCGTCGAGCACGCCCACTCCAAGGGCATGAAGGTCCACCTCGACGGAGCCCGGATAGCCAACGCCGCCGCCTCGCTGGACGTCCCGATGCGGGCGTTCACCAACGCGGTGGGCGTGGACGTCATCTCCTACGGCGGCACCAAGAACGGCATGCTGTTCGGCGAGGCCGTGGTCGTCCTCGACCCGGACGCGGTCAGCCACATGAAGCACCTGCGCAAGCTGTCCATGCAGCTCGCGTCCAAGATGCGTTTCGTGTCGGTGCAGCTGGAGGCGCTGCTCGCCAAGGACCTGTGGCTCCGCAACGCCCGGCACGCCAACGCGATGGCGCAGCGCCTCGCGGCGGGCGTGCGCGCGGTGGACGGGGTGGAGATCCTCTACCCCGTACAGGCCAACGCGGTCTTCGCGCGGCTGCCGCACGAGGTCAGCACACGCCTGCAGAAGCGCTTCCGCTTCTACTTCTGGGACGAGGCCGCCGGCGACGTGCGCTGGATGTGCTCCTTCGACACCACGGAGGACGACGTCGACGCGTTCCTCCAGGCGCTCAAGGAAGAGATGGCACGCTGACCAGTGCTTGCATAGCTATGCGGCCGACCGGAAATCGATTGACTCCGGTCGGCCGCATTTCTACGCTCATGGCCCATGGAACTGATCCAGAAGGAACCAGAACTCTCCGCCTACCTCGCAGCGGACGGTGTCATCGATCATGAGCACCCGCTCGTGCGAGAGACCGCGGCGCGGCTGCGCGCCGACCATCCTGACGCATACTCATACGCGAAGGCGGCCTTCGAGTTCGTACGGGACACCATTCCGCACTCCTTCGACACCGGCGACACCCGAGTCACCTGGCGGGCCTCCGACGTCCTCGCCCAGCGCACCGGCATCTGCTACGCGAAGTCGCACGCGCTGGCCGCGCTGCTGCGCGCCCGGTCCATCCCGGCCGCGCTCTGCTATCAGCGGCTCACCGACGACGACGGATCGAACCCGGCCGTCCACGGGTTGATCGCCCTCAGGCTGCCCGGGGCGTCGGAATGGGCGCGGCAGGACGCCCGCGGGAACCTGCCCGGCGTGGTCGACGCCCAGTTCTCGCTCGACGAGGAGCGGTTGGCCTGGCCCGTTCGACCGGAGTTCACTGAAGTGGATTATCCGGTGCTCTATAGTGAACCGCATCCGGCCGTCCTGAATGCCCTGCAGTCGGCGCAGAACCGGTCGGAACTCTCGCGGGCCCTCCCGACCGAACTCTGACGCAAGGACGACGATGCCCCTCACCCTGACGGTGTCCGACGAGGTGCGTGCCCTCGTGCCCGGCTTCACCCACCTGGCCATCGAGGCCCACGGCCTGGTCAACGGGCCCAGCGACGAGGCCAGTTCGGCCCTGCTCGACGACGCGACCCGACGCCTCGCCGAGCGGCTCGACGGACAGGCGCCGGACAAGGACCCGCACGTCGCCGCCTGGCGCGCGGCCTACTCCGCGTTCGGGGCCAAGCCCTCCCGCACCCGCAACTCGGCGGAGGCGCTGGCCAAGCGCGCCCTGGCGGACGGCGGACTGCCGCGGATCAACCGGCTCGTCGACGCCTACAACGCGATCAGCGTCGCCCATCTCATCCCGGTCGGCGGCGAGGACCTGGACAAGATCCAGGGCTCGATGAGGCTCGTCCGGGCCACCGGCGAGGAGTCGTTCGTGACCATGGTCGGTGGCGAGGAGACCGTCGAGCACCCCGAGCCGGGCGAGGTCATCTGGTGCGACGAGGCGGGCGTGACCTGCCGACGGTGGAACTGGCGCCAGGGTCCGCGCACCCGCATCGACGACGACACCGTCAACGCGATCTTCCTGCTGGAGTCGCTGACCCCCATGACCCGCGAGGAGCTCCTGGCGGCGGGCACGGAGCTCGCCGAGTCGCTGGAGAAGCTGAACCCCGGCGCCCGCGTCACCGTCGGCACCCCGGAGTGAGGTCGTGGGGCGCGGCGCGGCCGTGCCCCAGCCGGCCTCTATGGTCTCAGCCGGCCTCTGTGGTCTCAGTCAGCCACTGCGACGTCAGCCGGCTTCTGCGGTCTCAGCCGGCCTCTTTGACCTCGGCCGGAGTCGGCGCCGTACCTCCGAGGTGCGCGGGCACCCACCAGGTGTCGCTCGCGTCCTTGGGGCGTACGGGATAGGCGCGCTGGGCGGCCTCAAGCAGCTCCTGGACGCGCTCGCGCAGACGCCGGGTGATGGCGCCCGCGTACTGGTCGGCCGGGGCCTCCATCGGCTCGCCGACCCGGATCGTCACCGGGATGTGGCTGCGCTTGAAGTTCCGCGGCCGGCCCTTGGTCCACACGCGCTGTGTGCCCCAGAGCGCCATCGGGATGAGCGGCACACCGGCCTCCTGGGCGAGGCGCGCCGCACCCGACTTGAAGCTCTTCAGCGTGAACGACTGCGAGATGGTCGCCTCGGGGAAGACGCCGATGATCTCCCCGGCCTTCAGCGACTCCAGCGCGTGCTGGTAGGCGTGCTCGCCCTGGGAGCGGTCCACCGGGATGTGCTTCATGCCGCGCATCAGCGGGCCCGAGATCTTGTGCCGGAACACCGAGTCCTTGGCCATGAAGCGCACCAGACGCTTCTGCGGAAGCGCGGCCAGGCCTGTGAAGATGAAGTCCAGATAGCTGATGTGGTTGCTGACGAGCACCGCGCCGCCCGTCCGCGGGATGTGCTCCGAACCCTGGGTGTCGATCTTCAGGTCGAGCGCCTTGAACATGGTGCGTGCGGCGCCGATGACCGGCCGATAGACGAGTTCTGCCATCTGAGAGGGACCCCTTCTTCTGTGCCTGGGGAGGGTTCTCCCGGCGGAAGTTACGCAGCCGTAGGTTTTCGGCTTTGGGCAGATCGTGCCCCATGTGGGCCGTCGTGACCAGTCCTGACGGCTTCGTACGGGGAGATTCTCGTCACGCCCGGTGGTCGTGGCGGGAATCGAACGGTGCCGTGGGACGCTGCACGGGGCGGTAGGAGAGGACAGGGGCAGGACAGGGACAGCGGACATGGGTGGGCGGGCGGACATGGTGGGTGCCGGGGAGCTGGGCGCCCCGCTGGGGGAGCGGGCCACCCTGGTCCAGTTCTCGACCGCCTTCTGCCAGCCCTGCCGCGCCACGCGCCGGACGCTCGCCGAGGTCGCCGCCATGATCGAGGGCGTGGGACACGTCGAGATCGACGCGGAGGAGCGCCTGGATCTCGTGCGGAGGCTGGGCATCGCCCGTACCCCCACCGTCCTGGTCCTCGACCGCGCCGGGCGGATCGTCGTCCGGGCCGCGGGGCAGCCCCGCCGGGCGGATGTCATCGCGGCTCTCGGCCGGGCCGTCTGACGCGGTGACACATCTCCCACATCCCGGGACGCGCTTGACTGCACCGGCCAACGATCGTCAGGCTGGCCGGGTGCCCCAAGAACTCCTTCTCCACGGGCGGGCCCACGTCGACCTGGCCCGCAACGCGAGCGCGCGCTGTCCGGGTGTCTGAGAAGCCCCGCACCGCCCTCACGACGCCCCAGAAGGACAATTCCATGACGGTTTCGCCCGAGCTCCGTACCATCGACGCCCCGCGGCAGGCCTCTCCCGACCTCCTCCGCTCCGTCTTCCGGCAGCACGCCGCCGGGGTCGCGGTCATCACCGCCCACGGGGAGCGCCCCGTCGGTTTCACCGCCACCTCCCTCAACTCCGTCGCCGCCGAGCCTCCCCTGGTCTCCTTCGGTGTGGGCACCACCTCCTCCAGCTGGCCCGTGGTGGCCGAGGCCGAGCACATAGGCGTCCACATACTCGGCGAGCACCAGCGGGAGCTCGCCGCCACGTTCGCCCGCAGCGGGGCCGACCGGTTCGGTGCCCCGACGCGCTGGAGCGTGGGCCCCGAGGGGGTGCCGGTGCTCGACGGCGTCCTCGCCTGGCTGGTCTGCCGTGTGGTGGCCCGGGTCCCGGCCGGGGACCATCGGATCGTGATCGCCGAGGTCGTCGCCGGGGACCCCGCCGGCGCGGGCCGGCCGCTCCTCTACCACCAGGGTCGTTTCACCGCTCTGCGCGACTGAGGACCCGGCCCGACCGCCTCGGCAGGGCGTTGGCAAGGTCACACGCCTGAGCGCTTGCTTACTGGTAACGGATTGGGTGTACTGGCGAGTAATATCTCGGTCGGGGCGTTGGTGCCCCGACCGGAAACCCGCCCTTCAGGCGCCTATGCTGCGAGCAACAAGGCAGCCCAGTAATGACGATGCAGTAGGAGAGCCGGCGTGAGCTTGAGGATCGTTGTCTGTGTGAAGTACGTGCCCGACGCCACCGGCGACCGGCACTTCGCCGATGACCTGACCGTCGACCGCGACGACGTCGACGGCCTGCTGTCGGAGCTCGACGAGTACGCGGTCGAGCAGGCGCTGCAGATCGCCGAAGAGGCGGACGACGCCGAGGTCACCGTGCTCACGGTCGGCCCCGAGGACGCCAAGGACGCGCTGCGCAAGGCGCTGTCCATGGGTGCCGACAAGGCTGTCCACGTCGAGGACGACGACCTGCACGGCTCCGACGTCATGGGCACCTCGCTGGTGCTCGCCAAGGCGATCGAGAAGACCGGCTACGACGTCGTCATCGCGGGTATGGCCTCCACCGACGGCACCATGGGCGTGCTGCCGGCGATCCTGGCCGAGCGTCTGGGCGTCCCGCAGGTCACGCTGCTGTCCGAGGTGAAGATCGAGGACGGCGTCGTGAAGGGCCGCCGTGACGGCGACACCGCCTCGGAGCAGCTGGAGGCGTCGCTCCCGGCCGTCGTGTCGGTGACCGACCAGTCGGGCGAGGCGCGCTACCCGTCCTTCAAGGGCATCATGGCCGCCAAGAAGAAGCCGGTGGAGTCCCTGGACCTCTCCGACCTCGAGATCGAGGCCGACGAAGTGGGCCTGGAGGGTGCCTGGACCGCGGTCGACTCGGCGGCGGAGCGTCCGGCCCGCACGGCCGGCACGATCGTCAAGGACGAGGGCGAGGGCGGCAAGCAGCTCGCCGAGTTCCTCGCGAGCCAGAAGTTCATCTAGCTGCTGGGGGTCCGGGGGTCGCCCCCCGGGCCAACACAGTATCTAAGGGCTCGCGCGAGCCGCTGAAGTCCGCCCCCTCTTTCGTTCGCAGGAGATTGAAGTCCCATGGCTGAGATTCTCGTCTACGTCGACCACGTCGACGGAGCCGTCCGTAAGCCCACCCTGGAGCTGCTGACGCTGGCCCGCCGCCTCGGCGAGCCCGTCGCCGTCGCGCTCGGCAGCGGTGCGGCCGAGACCGCCCCGGCCCTGGCCGAGCACGGCGCCACCCGCGTGCTGACCGCCGACGCCCCCGAGTTCGCCGACTACCTCGTCGTACCGAAGGTCGACGCGCTCCAGGCCGCGTACGAGGCGGTGTCCGCCGGGGGCTCCCTGGCCGCCGTGCTCGTCCCGTCCTCCGCCGAGGGCAAGGAGATCGCGGCCCGCCTCGCGGTCCGCATCGGCTCCGGCATCATCACCGACGCCGTCGACCTGGAGGCCGGTGACGAGGGCCCGGTCGCGACGCAGTCCGCGTTCGCCGCCTCCTTCACCACCAAGTCCCGTGTCTCCAAGGGCACCCCGGTCATCACGGTCAAGCCGAACTCGGCCCCCGTCGAGGCCGCCCCGGCCGCCGGCGCCGTCGAGGCCCTCACGGTCTCCTTCGGCGAGCTGGCCACCGGCACCAAGGTCACCGCGCGCACCCCGCGCGAATCGACCGGCCGCCCGGAGCTGACCGAGGCCGCGATCGTCGTCTCCGGCGGCCGTGGCGTCAACGGCGCCGAGAACTTCGCGATCATCGAGGCGCTCGCCGACTCCCTCGGCGCGGCCGTCGGCGCCTCCCGCGCCGCCGTCGACGCCGGCTGGTACCCGCACTCCAACCAGGTCGGCCAGACCGGCAAGTCGGTCTCGCCGCAGCTGTACATCGCCTCCGGCATCTCCGGCGCGATCCAGCACCGCGCGGGCATGCAGACCTCGAAGACCATCGTCGCCATCAACAAGGACGCCGAGGCCCCGATCTTCGACCTCGTCGACTACGGCGTGGTCGGCGACCTCTTCGACGTCGTCCCGCAGCTGACCGAAGAGGTCAAGACCCGCAAGGGCTGACCTGCGCTTCTGTCGCGCCCGGGGCCGCACGGTGATCCTTCACCGCGCGGCCCCGGGCCGTTTCGGACAACCATTGACTCAGGTCCCGGCGGACTACTAACTTCGCTATACGGATTGTTGATTCCGTGAAGCGGAAAACAGGAGGATGTGGGATGGGTCAGCAGGAGAAGGTGTCGACGAGCCTCGCCGGAGCGGTCAGCGAGGGCATCAGCGCCTCCCTCGCAGCGGTGGACGCCGAGCTCGACCGGCGCTACCCGGGAGACCCGGGAACCCGTCAGCCCGTCCACACCGTCTACGTCCCCGGCAACGCCTTCGACGCCGGAACCATCCGCTCCTGGGGCGACCAGGCCCTCGCCGCCCTCGACGAGCACGCACCCGACGCCGCCTCCTTCGCCGCCGTCCTCGGCCTCCCCGACAGCCTCGCCGAGGACGTCCACGGCCGCGTCCGCGCCAAGCTGGAGCGCGAGCCCATCGAAGACCTGCGGGTCGACTTCGAGGACGGCTACGCGGGCGCCGACGAGGACCACGACGCCGCCCGCGCCGCCCGGCTGATCGCCGAGGCGTACAAGAACTCCACCGCCGCCCCCTACATGGGCATCCGGATGAAGTGCATGGAGTCCGCCGTACGCGACCGGGGCATCCGCACCACCGACATCTTCCTCACCGGCCTCATGGAGAACGGCGGCCTCCCCGACGGCCTCGTCCTCACCCTCCCCAAGGTCACCTACCCCGAGCAGGTCTCCGCCTTCGTCCGCCTGCTGGAGGCCTTCGAGAAGGCCCACGGCCTGGACGCCGGCCGCCTCGGCTTCGAGATCCAGATCGAGACCAGCCAGTCCATCCTCGCCGCCGACGGCACCGCCGCCGTCGCCCGCATGATCGACGCCGCCGAGGGCCGCGCCACCGGACTGCACTACGGCACCTTCGACTACAGCGCCTGCCTCGGCGTCTCCGCCGCCTACCAGGCCAGCGACCACCCGGCCGCCGACCACGCCAAGGCGATCATGCAGGTCGCCGCCGCCGGCACCGGCGTACGGGTCTCCGACGGCTCCACCAACGTCCTGCCCGTCGGCTCCACCGAGCACGTCCACGAGGCCTGGCGCCTCCACTACGGCCTCACCCGCCGCGCCCTCGCCCGCGCCTACTACCAGGGCTGGGACATGCACCCGGCCCACATCCCCACCCGTTACGCCGCCGTCTTCGCCTTCTACCGCGAGGGATTCGAGACCGCCGCGAAGCGCCTCTCCGCCTACGCCAACCACGCCGGCGGCGATGTCATGGACGAGCCCGCCACGGCCAAGGCGCTCAGCTCCTACCTGCTGCGCGGCATCGACTGCGGCGCCCTCGACACCGCCGAGGTCGACGCGCTCACCGGCATGACCCGCGCCGACCTGGCCCGCTTCGCGGCCCCGCGCCGCGGAGATCTGACGGCGACGGCGCAGTAACCGCACCGGAACCACCCGCGCGGAGGCCGTGACCGGGGCCCCGTACTCTGTACGCGTTCCACACAGCTCACAGAGAACGGGGCATCGGTGTCTTCGGGGGAGAACGAGCGGCTGGCCGGCCGCTACCGGGTCGTGCGCCGACTGGGCCGCGGCGGTATGGGCGTGGTCTGGCGGGCCGTCGACGAGGTCCTCGGTCGCGAGGTCGCCGTCAAGGAACTGCGGACCTACAACGACTCGTCGGGGCCGGAACTGGCCGATCTGCACCTGCGGATGCAGCGGGAGGCCAGAGCGGCGGCCCGCGTACGGCATCCCGGGGTCATCGCCGTCCACGACGTGACCGAGCATCAGGGCCGGCCCGTCATCGTCATGGAGCTCGTCGACGGGCCCTCGCTCGACGACGTGCTGAGCGAGCGCGGGGTCCTGGACCCGCGAGAGGCGGCGGCGATCGGAGCCGCGGTCCTGGAGGCGCTGGCCGCCGCACACGACGTCGGTGTGCTCCACCGGGACGTGAAGCCGGGCAACGTCCTGCTCGACAGGAGCGGGCGGGTCGTCCTCACCGACTTCGGCATCGCCGCCATGGACGACCCCGGCGACGGTTCCACCACCCGTCTGACCCGCAGCGGCGAGATCGTCGGCTCCCTGGACTACCTGGCGCCGGAGCGCGCCCAGGGCCAACAGCCCGGACCCGCCTCCGACGTCTGGGCGCTCGGCGCCACGCTGTACGCGGCCGTCGAGGGCTCCTCCCCCTTCCGGCGGACCTCGACGTGGTCGACGCTCAACGCCATCGTCGTGGAACCGCTGCCCGAGCCGCGCAGAGCCGGTGCGCTCGCCCCCGTACTCCAGCAACTGATGGACAAGGACCCGGCACGGCGCCCCGACGCCCGGTCGGCGGCCCGGCTGCTGACCGCCGTGGCCCAGGGCCAGGACGCCACGGCGACTGCGGCGACTCCGGCAACTGGGGTGATGGGCGCGACGCCGTACGCGGGCCCGGGACCCGTACCCGTACCAGTGCCGACCGAGCGCAACGCGATGCCGCACCAGCCGGAGGGGTTCGGCCCGGCGGGGTTCGGCCCGGCCTCCCTCCACCAGGGCGACGGATTCGGGCACGGGTCGCCGCAGGCTCCGCACCCCGTCGCCCCGCCCGCCGCCGCGATACCGGAGGCCGGCCGTTCGGGGGCGGGGAAGGCCTCCGAACGGAAGCGTTCCACGGCGCTGGTCGCCGCGGCGGTCGCCTCCGTGCTGCTCGTCGGCGGCGGAGTGACGTACGCCCTGGTGGAGCGGGACGGCGGCTCCGAGGAGAAGCAACTGGCAGGCGGCCAGGCGTCGCCGACCGCCGCCGAAAGCCCCGGCCGGGCGATCGACCCCGGCTCCGTCGGCTCGACGGCGTCCGCGAGCGCGTCCGCTTCGGCCACGCCGTCGAAGGACGGCACGACGAAGCCCGCCTCCCCGTCGCCCTCGGCGGCGACGAAGGCGCCGGTGCCGGGCTCGGGCAGCGGCGGGACGACGGCGGGTGGGGGCACCACCGGCGGTGGCACCACCGGCTCCACGACGAGCGGCGGCAGTGGCACGAGCGGGTCCTCGACCACGACGGGCGGCGCCGGATCGCCCACGCAGCCGGCGCCCGTCTGCCACCCCACGGGCGGTGGCACGTACGACTGCCAGGTGTGGCGCACGGAGAAGACGTACAGCCGTTCGGGCGCCCAGATGGGGATCCTCAACGCCGGCACCAACTACTTCTACTGCCAGGCCGATCTGGGCCGGCGGGAGACGTCCGGCGAGTGGACGAACGTCTGGTGGGCCAGGACGGACGACGACAGCGGCAACACCGACGTCTACTTCAGCGTCGTGTACATCAAGGGCGGCGACAACGACCAGCCGGTGCCGGGCCTGCCGGTCTGCTGAGCCGTTCGCCGGGGCGCGCACGCGGTCCCACTCGCTATGATGCGGCTCGGTTTTCCGGCCTGAGGGGGATACGTGTCGACTCGCATGGTGACCGCGCTTGCTGTGGGCTCACTGGTACTGGTGGCGGGATGTTCGGGCGGGGACGGTGACTCCAAGAGCGAACCGCCGCCCACCAGCGCGGAGTCGACACCGACCGCCTCACAGCCCAGGTACACCACGTTCGCCGACTTCCCGGGCAAGGACTTCGTGACGACCGAACCGGGGATGCGGCTCGGCGTGCGGGTGAAACCCGTGGACACCAGTTGGACACCCGAACTGGCAGGCAAGTCGGCTGACGCCGGGAAGCACTATGTCGCCGTCTATGTCGCGGTGACCGGGGAGCTCGCCGACCGCGGGGTCGAGGACGTCAAGCTCCAGTATCTTCGGCTGAAGTTCAAGTCGACGGAACGGCCGTGTGAGTTCGGGGAGAGCGGCTACTGCTACGGCGAGGCGTACCCCAGCAGCGAGATCGTCGAGCTCGACGACGTCCAGGAGGACGCGGGCGGCGATTGGCGCAGCTACAGCTGGCGCGAGTCCTTCCTCGGGCGCGACATCGAGCGAGGCGTGACCAAGATCGGCGTGGTCGGGTTCAGCCTGCCGGACACGGAGAAGGCGACGTCGTTCGAGCTGTGCGGCCCCACGAAGGAAGCCATGGTGGACACCGACGAATTCGCCTGCGTCCCGATCAAGGCTCCCGACCGGACCTAGTGTCACCCGCCAGTTCGAGATCTTCGCCAGCGGCGGTGATCAGGACCATGACGTGAGGTCGCGTCGTTGACGGACAAGACCTAGGCCGGCGGCGGGATCTCGCCGGAGCCGCGTGCGATCAGCCTCGTGCCCAGAACCACCCGGGACGGTGCCTCCTCGATGCCGTCAAGGCGGCGGAAGAGGCGTTCGGCCGCTGTGCGGCCGAGGGCCGCCGCGTCCTGGGCGATGACGGTGATGCCGAGGAGGTCGGCGAGCTCGATGTCGTCGAACCCGACCAGTGCCACCGGGTGTTCGCGGCCGGCCAGTGCCCGTACCGCCGTGACCGTCACCCGGTTGTTGCCCGCGAAGAGCGCCGTGACCGGCTCCGGCCCCGACACCATCGCCGTGACCGCGTCCCGTACCCGCTCCGGGTCCGTGGGGCCGAGCGAGAGCCAGGCGTCCTCGACCTCCAGGTCCGCGTCCTCCATCGCCGCCCGGTAGCCGCGCAGTCGCTCGGTCGCCGTGTGGATGCGGGGCTGGTCACCGATGAACCCGATCCGGCGGTGGCCGTGCGCGATCAGATGGGCCACCCCTGCGCGGGAGCCGCCGAAGCTGTCCGAGAGAACGGCATCGGCGTCGATCCGGCCCGCCGGGCGGTCCACGAAGACGGTGGCGACACCGGCCTTCATCTCCGGCTCCAGATAGCGGTGGTCGGTGCCCGCGGGGATCACGATGAGCCCGTCGACCCGGCGCGCGCACAGAGCGAGCGCCAACTCCTGCTCCCGGTCCGGGTCCTCCGCGCTGGATCCGTTGATGAGCAGCGCGCCGTGGGCCCGGGCGACCTCCTCGACCGCGCGGCTGAGCGGACCGTAGAACGGGTCGGCGAGGTCCTCCAGGACCAGACCGACCGAGGCGGTACGGCCCTTGCGCAGAACCCGGGCGCTGTCGTTGCGCCGGAAGCCGAGGGAGTCGATGGCCTCCTGCACCCGGCGCTCGGTGTCCGGCGTGACCCCCGCTTCGCCGTTGACGACGCGGGAGACCGTCTTCAGCCCGACGCCCGCCCGGGCGGCGACGTCCTTCATCGTGGGCCGATTGCCGTAGCGGTGCTCGGGGCGGCGGGCGGTCTCGGCCACAGTGCGCAGATCCTCTGTCTCGTCGGGACGGGCTCGTCGGATGCCGTCGTGATGTTGTCGAGCATAGGCCCTGGACAACGTTGTCAGAGGGGGAGAGACTGTAGGTCACACCGATCAACCGCCCTCGGCTGCCCTTCTGGAGATACCGCGCCCATGCATACGGACCTCGCCGCCGGCCCCGTCGTCGCCCTCGACATCGGCGGGACCAAGATCGCCGGCGCGCTGGTGGACGGGGCCGGTCGCCTTCTCGTACGGGCCCAACGGCCCACTCCCGCCCGGGAGGACGGGGAGACGGTGATGCGCGCGGTCGAGGAGGTGCTCGCGGAGCTGGCGGCCACCCCGCTGTGGGACGCGGCGCAGGCGGTGGGCATCGGCAGCGCGGGTCCCGTGGACGCCGCCGCGGGCACGGTCAGCCCCGTCAACGTCCCCGGCTGGCGCGGATTTCCGCTGGTCGAGCGGGTCGGCCGGGCCGTGGACGGCCGACCGGTCACCCTGGTCGGCGACGGCGTCGCCATGACGGCGGCCGAGCACTGGCAGGGCGCGGCCCGTGGCCACGACAACGCACTCTGCCTCGTCGTCTCGACGGGCGTGGGCGGTGGTCTGGTGCTCGGAGGGAAGGTGCACTCCGGCCCCACGGGGAACGCCGGTCACATCGGCCACATCAGCGTGGACCTGGACGGCGACCCATGCGCCTGCGGCGGGCGTGGCTGTGTCGAGCGGATCGCGAGTGGCCCCCACATCGCCCGCCGCGCCCTGGAGAACGGCTGGCGGCCCGGCCCCGAGGGCGACACCTCGGCCGCCGCGGTGGCCGCCGCGGCGGCGGCGGGGGACCCGATCGCGGTCGCCTCCTTCGAACGTGCCGCGCAGGCGCTGGCGGCCGGCATCGCGGCCACCGCGACCCTGGTCGAGATCGACATCGCGGTCGTGGGCGGGGGAGTGGCGGGCGCCGGAGAAGTCCTCTTCGCCCCGCTCCGCCGCAGCCTGCGCGCCTACGCCACGCTGTCGTTCGTCCGCGGCCTGGAGGTCGTCCCCGCCCTCACGGGCACGGACGCCGGACTCCTCGGCGCCGCGGCGGCCGCGTTCCCGAGCAGCCGCCCCGAAGCGACCCGCCTCGCGGGCTGAGATTCGGAGAGTGCCGTTCCGGTGCCTGCGGCCTGAGGCCTGCGCGGCCGGCTTCCGGCGAGGCGCGAGCATGCGGCCTGAGGCCTGCGCGGCCGGCTTCCGGCGTGCGGCGAGCATGCGGGCGGCCGCTCGGCACCGGCGGTCAGGCGCCGACGCTCTGGGGCGTCCTCTGCGAGACGATCACCAGGAACGTGTCGGACTCCAGGTCCATCACCACCTCCGCCTCGAGCCCCTCGTCCCGGCGCGCACTGGCGAACTCCTCGGCGGGCCAGCTGCCCCGCGGGCCTCCTGCGGGAAACCTCTCCAATACCGTGCGGATCATCCTCGTACCCCCTTGCCTCGCCGGTCCAACGACGGTCCGAAGCGCAGTGTTACGCACCGGGCCGCACGCGCGTTCGTTCCGTGAGGCGTCTCACATACCCCGTTTGTTCTGTCCGACGCGCGATGGGACCCCTCCGGTTCCCCCCGGGGGTTTCCGTGGCAGGGTGTTCCGGGCAAGCCACTGAGGGCTACCGAAGAGGGGGAATCGTGATCGTCTGGATCAACGGTGCGTTCGGCGCGGGGAAGTCCAGCACCGCGCGCGAGCTGGTCGATCTGATCCCGAACAGCACACTGTACGACCCCGAGCTCATCGGCGGCGCGATGAGTTGGCTGTTGCCGCAGAAGCGGCTCGCCGAGGTCAACGACTTCCAGGACCTGCCGATCTGGCGCCGCATGGTCGTGGACACCGCCGCCGCCCTGCTCGCCGAGGTCGGCGGGGTCCTCGTCGTCCCGATGACCCTGCTCCGCCAGGAGTACCGCGACGAGATCTTCGGCGGACTCGCCGCCCGGCGCATTCAGGTGCGGCACGTCCTGCTCGCCCCGGACGAAACGATCCTGCGCGAGCGGATACGAGGCCGGACACCCGACCACTCCGACCCCGAGGAACTCACCCGCGTCCGCCAGTGGTCCTACGACCACATCGAGCCCTACCTCACCGCCGTGCACGACTGGCTGGGCGCCGACGCCTACATGGTCGACACCTCCGCACTCACCACCGCCGAGACCGCCCGCACCGTCGCCGAGGCGGTCGCCTCCGGCACGGTCGCCCCCTGCGGCATCGTGCAGACCCCCGAACCCACCGGAGAGACCCTCGCGGCCGGAGTGCTGCTCTTCGACGAGCACGACCGCTTCCTGCTCGTCGATCCCACGTACAAGCCGGGCTGGGAGTTCCCCGGCGGCGTCGTCGAGCCCGGCGAACCGCCCGCCCGCGCCGGCATGCGCGAGGTCGCCGAGGAGATAGGGCTCCAACTCGACTCCGTACCCGGCCTGTTGCTCGTCGACTGGGAACGGCCCGAACCGCCCGGCTACGGCGGCCTCCGGCTCCTCTTCGACGGCGGCCGGCTGCCCGCCGCGGAGGCCGAGCGGCTCCTCCTGCCCGGCGCGGAACTGCGCGGCTGGCGCTTCGTCACCGAGGAGGAGGCCGCCGACCTGCTGCCGCCCGTTCGCTACCGCCGTCTCCGCTGGGCCCTGCGCGCCCGCGAACGCGGCACCGTACTGAACCTGGAGGCCGGGGTGCCGGTCGGCTGAGCCCAGGCCGCCCTACGGCGAGGTGCCCGTCGGCTGAGCCGGGGCCGGCCGGGCTACGAGGAGGTGCCGGTCGGCGGAGCCAGGGCCGGCCGGCCTACGACGATGCCGCAGCGAGTGCCTCCGCGGCGTGCTGTGTCACCGGCGCGCCGTGGCCGCAGCAGATCACCGAGGGCTTCAGCCCGGCCATGCGCCGCATCGAGGCCGTCGCGCGCTCGCGGTCCACATGGAAGACGCCGAGGGTCACGCCCTGCACGGAGGCGACCGTGTCGCCCGTGAACAGCACGCCGTGGCGCGGGAGATGGACCGTGATCGACCCAGCCGTGTGCCCGGGGGTGTGCACCACCATGGCCCCGTCGCCGAAGTCCAGCACGTCACCGTCCTCCAGCTCCCGGTCGACCCGGGTGGGCGGTGCCTCGGGGACGGTCAGGCCGTGCTCGTACAGCGGGATCTCCCAGTCCAGCAACACGGGCTCGGGGACCGGCGCTTCGCCCCGGATCACCGGCGCGTCGAGGCGGTGGGCCAGGATCTCCGCACCATGGCGGTCCGCCAACTCCTGGGCGGATCCCACATGGTCGCGGTGGCAGTGGGTGAGGACGATCCGGCGCAGGCGCGCGGGGTCCGAGCCCGCGGCCCGTAGCGCCGCCTCGATCTCCGGGGTCGAACCCACCCAGCCGGCGTCGACCAGGGTCGACTCGCCCTCGTCCTGCCAGAGATAGGCCTGGCCGATGGAGAAATCGAGCAGGTGCAGCCGCGGAGTGATCGGAATGAGGTCCATGCGGCGAACGTACGCGGGCACGCACGTCCGCCGCATCGGTCTACGCTCTGGGCGAGCTTCGCCGAACGCTTAACCCCCGCTGCCCCTGCCGACTTCGCTGACCCGGCGGACTCGGCTGACTCCGCTGCCCCTGTTGAGCCCGCGGACCGTGTTAACCCTGCTGACCCTGCTTCGAGCGGGCGTAGTTCACCAGGAAGTGCGCCTCGGCCACCGACAGCCGCTCCAGCTCCTCGGGCGAGACGGACTCGTTCACGGCGTGGATCTGCGCCTCCGGCTCGCTCAGCCCGATCAGCAGGATCTCCGCCTTCGGGTAGAGCGCGGCGAGCGTGTTGCACAGCGGGATCGAGCCGCCCATGCCTGAGGCCTGCATCTCCTCACCCGGGTAAGCGATCCGCATCGCCTCGGCCATCGAGGTGTACGCCGGGCTCGTCACGTCCGCGCTGAACGCCTGGCCCTGGCCGACCTGCTCGAAGCTCACCCGCGCGTGCCACGGCACCCGCTTCTGGATGTGCGCGTACAGCAGCTGGGTCGCCTCGGCGGCGTCCTGGCCCGGCGGCACCCGCAGGCTGATCTGCGCGCGGGCGGTCGACGGGATCGACGGGGTCGCGCCCGCGACCGGGTGGCAGTCGATGCCGATGACCGTGACGGCCGGACGGGCCCAGATGCGGTCCGCCACCGTGCCGTTGCCCGCCAGGCCCACTCCGTCGAGGACCTTGGCGTCCCTGCGGAAGTCCTCCTCCGGGTACTGCAGGCCGTCCCACACCGCGTCCGCCGGCAGGCCGTCGATGACGGTCGAGCCGTCCTCGGCCCGCAGCGTGTCCAGGACGCGGATCAGCGCGGCCAGCGCGTCCGGCGCGGCGCCGCCGAACTGGCCCGAGTGCAGGTTGCCTTCGAGGGTGTCGATGCGGACCCGGATCATCGTCATCCCGCGCAGGGTCGCGGTCACCGTCGGCAGGCCGACCCGGAAGTTGCCCGTGTCGCCGATCACGATCGCGTCGGCGGTCAGCAGCTCGGGGTGCGCCTCGGCGTACCGCTCCAGACCGCCCGTGCCCTGCTCCTCCGAGCCCTCCACGATCACCTTGACCGTGACGGGCACCCCGCCGTTCGCCTTGAGGGCGCGCAGCGCCAGCAGGTGCATGATGAAGCCGCCCTTGCAGTCGGCCGCACCCCGCCCGTACCAGCGGCCGTCGCGCTCGGTCAGCTCGAACGGCGGAGTGATCCACGCCGACTCGTCCAGCTTCGGCTGCACGTCGTAGTGGGCGTAGAGCAGAACGGTCGGGGCGCCGACGGGGCCGGGCAGCACGCCGTACACGGACTGCGAACCGTCCGGGGTGTCGAGCAGTGCCACGTCCTGGAAGTCCTCGGCGCGCAGCGCGTCCGCCACCCAGTTCGCGGCCCCCTCGCACTCGCTCCGGGGGGCCACCGCCTCGTCCGCCACCGACTCGAAGGCCACGAGTTCCGTGAGCTCCGCCTTGGCGCGGGGCATCAGCGCGGCGACGGTCTCGGCGATCGGATGGGCGGTCATGGGCACGCTCCTGGTGGGTGCGACGTTGTGACGTTGTCAGGACGACGCCGTATGTCGGTGGTACGGCGAACGCATTGTCGATCCTAAGGCTCCGGTCCTCGCGGGCCGCGCCGTAGGATGCCGCAAGGGCATGGACCATCGGTCGGATCAGGAGCAGAAGCACATCGTGAGCAGCGAGAACGCAGACGCCGAAGAGGTACGCGCGGGACTGTCGGAGGATGCCGCGACCGTCTGGGACGTGGTCGTGGTCGGGGCCGGCCCGGCGGGTGCGTCGGCGGCGTACGCGGCGGCTGTCGCCGGCCGTCGGGTGCTGCTCCTGGAGAAGGCCGAGCTCCCTCGGTACAAGACCTGCGGCGGCGGCATCATCGGGCCCTCGCGTGACGCGCTGCCGCCCGGTTTCGAACTGCCGCTGCAGGACCGGGTGCACGCCGTCACCTTCTCCATGAACGGCCGATTCGCCCGTACGCGCCGCTCGCGGCGGATGCTCTTCGGGCTCATCAACCGGCCCGAGTTCGACGCCGGCCTGGTCGAGCAGGCGCAGAAGGCGGGTGCCGTGCTCCGGACGGGCGTGACCGTCTCCCGGGTCGAGCAGCACGGACCGGCCGTGCCTGACCGGCGTACCGTCGCCGTGGTGCTCGCCGACGGCGAGACGGTGCTGGCGCGGGCGGTCGTCGGCGCCGACGGCAGCGCGGGCCGGATAGGAGCACATGTCGGGGTCAAGCTCGACCAGGTGGACCTCGGCCTGGAGGCGGAGATCCCGGTGCCGCGGTCGGTGGCCGAGGACTGGAAGGGGCGCGTCCTCATCGACTGGGGGCCGCTGCCGGGCAGCTACGGCTGGGTCTTTCCCAAGGGCGACACGCTCACCGTCGGCGTGATCTCGGCGCGCGGTGAGGGAGCGGCGACCAAGCGCTATCTGGAGGACTTCATCGCCCGCCTGGGGCTCGCGGGCTTCGAGCCCGCGATCTCGTCCGGTCATCTGACGCGCTGCCGGAGCGACGACTCGCCGCTGTCGCGGGGGCGGGTGCTGGTGTGCGGTGACGCGGCCGGTCTGCTGGAGCCGTGGACCCGCGAGGGCATCTCCTTCGCACTGCGTTCGGGTCGGCTCGCGGGGGAGTGGGCGGTACGGATCGCCGAGGCGAACGACGCCGTCGACGCGCGCCGCCAGGCGCTGAACTACGCCTTCGCCATCAAGGCGGGGCTCGGTGTGGAAATGGCGGTCGGGCGTCGCATGCTGGCGCTGTTCGAGCGTCGGCCGGGGCTGCTGCACGCGACGATCACCGGCCTGCGTCCGGCCTGGAACGCCTTCACGGACATCACCCGGGGCTCGACCTCGCTGGCCGGGCTCGTCCGCTCGAACGGGGTGGCGCGCCGGGCGCTGGACCTCCTCGACCGCCGAATGGAGTCGACCGGTGGGGCGGGGGTGCGGGGCGTGGCTGCGCGGCCGGAGGGCGGCGCGGACTCCCCCGTCTCCGGTTCTGAGCCCGGTTCTGAGCCCGGTTCCGAGTCTGGCCGCGAGGCCGGCTCCGTGACCGGTTCCGAGACGGGCTCGGAGGCGGGGTCCGAGACGGGCTCTGGGGCGGGGTCCGATACGGGCTCCGGGGCTCGTTCGGAGCGGGCTGGGGACTGAGCAGGGCGCCAGGGGCCGGGGGAGAGCCGCCCGGCCTGCCCCCGGCTCACGAGGTCGTCGTGATCCGGAAGACGGGGTGATCGGGAGCGGCCGCCAGGATCTCCGCGTCGGAGGACTTGGCGGTCACGCCCTGGAAGTACTGGTTGACCTCCCAGCCCCAGCGCTCCAGGTAGGTCCGCAGCACCCGCAGCTTCTCCTCGTCCGGGAGCTCCTGCGCGGTGAACGTGCGGACCTTCCGGCCGACGCGCAGCTCTCCGCCGCCGGCGGCGCGCATGTTGCGGACCCACTGGGAATGGCCGCGGGCGGAGACCAGGTACCGCACCCCGTCCAGCTCGTGCGGGTTCACCGGGATGCGCTGCATCCGGCCGCTCTTGCGGCCCCGGACGGAGAGCTCGGCCGAGCCGAGCAGGCTGATGCCGTGGCGGGCGAGCCAGCCGACGACGCCGTTGAAGCGGATCGCGAGGGGGCTGCCCTGGAGGTAGTACGGGGTGGACGCCATCGAAGCTCCTCCGAAGATTCGTGAGCGGCGCTCTCTTCTGTGAGCACTGCTCTCGCTTGAGACCAGTGTGCACGGATCGCCGCACCGAAGCAAGAGCGGTGCTCTCGATTTAGTGCGGTGCTCTGAAGGTGGCACACTGCTCTCCATGACCAGCGTTCGAGGAGCCCGCGCCCGCGCCCGTATCGAGATCACCAGCGCCATCAAGGACGAGGCGCGCGCCCAACTCGCGGCCGAGGGCGCCGCCAAGCTCTCGCTGCGCGCCGTCGCCCGCGAGCTCGGCATGGTGTCGTCCGCGCTCTACCGGTACTTCCCCAGCCGCGACGACCTCCTCACCGCCCTCATCGTCGACGCCTACGACGCCATCGGCGCCGCCGCCGAGCAGGCCGACGCCGAGGTGGTCCTGAGGGCCGGCGCCCAGGCCGGCGTTCGGTCCGGCGCCCAGGCCGGCGTTCGGTCCGCCGCTCAGGCCGGTGCCGCCCCGCACGACCACCTCGACCGCTGGACCGCAGTCTGCCGCGCCGTCCGCTCCTGGGCCGTCGCCCACCCCCACGAGTACGCCCTGATCTACGGCTCCCCGGTCCCCGGCTACTCCGCCCCGCAGGACACCGTCGGCCCCGCCTCCCGCGTCGGCCTCGTCCTGATCGCCATCGCCCGCGACGCCCTCGCCACCGACGGGATCGCGCTGCCCCCGCTCCCGCCGGAGCTGCGTCCCGAGGCGGAGCGCCTCGCCGCCGACGCGGCCCCCGACCTGCCGCCCGCCCTCGTCGTCGCCCTCGTCGCGGCCTGGTCGCAGCTCTTCGGCCTCGTCTCCTTCGAGGTGTTCGGGCAGTTCAACCGCATCGTCGAGGATCGCGAGACGTTCTTCACCGCCTCGGCCGCCCGCCTCGCTCGCGAGGTGGGCCTGCTGCCGCGAGCCCGGCAGAATAGGCGAGCCACTCCTTAGGGCTCGGTGGACGAGCCGGCTAGCGTGCCACGCGGTAGCGGAGGTAGACGACTTTCGAGGTGAAGGTGCGGGTCTCGACGAGTTCGAGATCCACCCGGCGCTCGCGTCGGGGAAAGAACGGGATGCCGCCGCCGACCAGTACCGGGTAGACCATGGCCCGGTACTCGTCGATCAGACCCAAGGAGGCCGCCTCGGCGGCGAGGGTCGCGCCGCCGATCGCGATGTCGCCCTCGCCCGGCTCGGCCCGCAACCGCTCGATCTCCTCGGCCAGGCCGCCGGAGGCCAGGCGGGCATGGCCCTGCACCGCCGACAGCGTGGTGGAGAACACCACCTTCGGGAGCGGGTTCCAGAGCGCGGCCCACTCGAGCATCGAGTCGTCGAGCGAGGGGTCCTGGTCGGCGGTCTCCCAGTACAGCATCGTCTCGTACAGCCGTCGTCCCAACAGGTGAACGCCGACCTCTCGTATCTCGTCGATCCAGAAGCGAAAGACCTCCTCGTCGGGGGCCGTCCAGTCGAAGTCGCCGTCCGGCCCGACGATGTAGCCGTCAAGTGAGACGTTCATCGAATAGGTCACCCTGCGCATCGGAAGCCCTCCTCGGTAACGGGTTCGACAGTAGGACCGCCGCACGCCGCAGAACTCATCGCGGCTCGCGGTATTCCCTGGGCCGAGTCGCCGCACGAGACCATTTCGTCGAGAAAACCTCACACCCCAGGTCGTCGCAAACCGTCACCGCGTTTCCCGCCCTGTCACCAGGCTGCGGCGGTGGCCTCAACAACCTCGTCTCCTGACTCCACGGCCGGCCCGGAGACCGGGCACGGCTGGAGTCCGGAACGCTGCTGCTGGAGTCGATTGGCGTGCGCCGCCGGATACCCGTGGAGGCGATCGAGCGGGTGGAAGCGCGGGGCCCGAAGGGCCGCACGCTCGCCGTCGTGCTGACCGCCGGCGAAGCGGGCGAGCCGACCGCGTACGCCCTGGCCTGTCGCAGCGGACATGCGGTGGACGCGTTCGCCAAGGCGCTGCGCGCGGCGCTGCCGGTTCGGGACGCCGCGCAGCCGCGTACGAACGGAGCGGGCGGAGATCGCGTACGACCGGCTGGCACCCGAGTCCGCCCAGGCGGGCCACCGGACGACGCGGCGAACACCCCGAACACGCGGGACACCCCGGGCACCGAACATGCCGGACACCCCGCACACCGCTCAGGCCGCCGGGGCCCGTCCCACCATCTCCGTGACCCCGCCCAGGAGTGCCGGATCCTGGCGCAGGATCCGTTCGTGGAGCGTGCGCAGAGCGGGTCCGGGGTCGGCGCCCATCGCCTCCGCGATCCTGCCCCGCGCCTCCTCGTACGCGAGCAGCGCATCGGAGGAACGCCCATCCCGGTACAGGGCCGGCATCAACAGCGCCACCGGCCGCTCCCGCAGCGGATGCGCCGCCACCAGCCGTACCAGTTCGTGCCACACTCCTCGTACCAGCCGAGCGCGACGCCCCCTTGCAGGCGCGCTTCCAGGGCCAGCATTCGCTTCTCCGCCCAGCGCCGTCGCTCGGCCTCCAGGTACGGCCCGGGCAGCCCCTCCGCGTACTCGCCGCGCCACAACGACTCGGCCCCGACGGCCAGTTCACCGGCGCGACGCAGATCCCCCGCCTCGCGCGCCGCGACCGCGCCCCGCACCCACTCCGCCCGCTCGCGCAGATCGTCGATCCGGGCCCCGTCCAGCCGGTAACCGCTCCCCGTCCACACGGGCTCGGGACCCGCCTCGCCCAGCGCGCGGCGCAGCCCGGAGACGTACTTCTGGACGAGATTGCGTACGTGTACGGGGGGTTCGGCGCCCCACACGGCGTCGACGAGGCTTCCGTACGCCATCGACCGCCCGTCGAGGTGCAGCAGGACGGCGAGTACGGCCCGCTGCTTCGGCGGTCCGAGCGGGAGCTCCTCGCCGGCGCGCAAGGCCCGCAGCGGTCCGAGGAGTTCGAAGCGGATCGTGTCGGCCATCCGTCGAGCCTATCCCGGGCCTTCGTCCCCGCCGGGTGTCCGGCGGATCTTCCAGCGGGTCTTCCAGCGGGTCTTCCAGCGGGTCTTCCAGCGGCCGGTCAGCGGGCCGTCCGAGCGTGGCCCCATGCAGCAAGAACCCCGACCGAAGCCGACCCCCCTTGCGCGCCTCGGCCGCCTCGCCGTCCGCCGCAGCCGTGCCGTGCTCCTCACCGCCCTGCTCCTCTTCCTCGGCCTCGGCGTCTACGGCGCCGGCGCCCAGGCCGGCCTCGACCTCGCCCGCTGGGACGCGCCGGGCACCGAGTCCGTCGAGGCCGCCCGCGTCCTGCGCGAGGACTTCTCCACCGGCAATCCCAACCTGGCCCTTCTCGTCACCGCCCGCGGCGGCGACATCGACGACCCGGCCACCGCCCGCGCCGCGCGCGCCCTCGCCGCCGAGGTCGCCGCACTGCCGCACGTCACCCACGCCCAGGCCTACTGGGACGGCGGGAGCCCCGCACTGCGCTCGAACGCCGGCAGCCGCGGCCTGATCCTCGCCCGTCTCGAAGGCAGCGCCACGGACACCCGCGCCCTACTCGCCGTCTTGTCGCCCCTTCTGAGCCGCACCACACCCGAACTCACCGTCCAGGTCGGCGGCCAGGAGGAGATCTCCCGCCAGGTCGGCGAACAGGCCCGCACCGACTTCCTCACCGCCGAGGCGCTCGTCCTGCCCGCCGTCCTCCTTCTCCTCATCCTTGTCCACCGCCGTACCGCCGCCGCTCTGATCACCGTGGGCACGGGGCTGCTCTCGGTCGTCGGCACACTTGCCGGGCTGCGCCTCCTCGCCCAGGTCACGCCGGTCTCCACCTTCTCCGCGAACATCGCGCTCGTCCTGGGGCTCGGCCTCGGCATCGACTACAGCCTCTTCCTCATCACCCGCTACCGCGAGGAACGCGCCGCCGAACTCGCCCGCCTCCCCGGCGTGTTCCGCGTCGAGCCGCCCACGTACGGGAGGAGCGGCGCGGCCCTGCTCGCCGTCGTCCCCACCCAGCAGGCGATGTACGGGGACGTGCCCGCGTTCGTCGAGCGGATCCGTACCACCGACGGCCCGCCCGGTGTCCTGGTCGGCGGCTACCCGGCCGAGACCGCCGACTTCCGCACCACCCTCCTCGACCGGCTGCCGCTCGTCATCGGCCTCGTCCTGGCCGCGACCTTCGTCATCCTCTTCCTCCTCACCGGCAGCCTCCTCCTGCCAGCCAAGGCCACGGTCCTCAATCTGCTCAGCCTGTCGGTGATGTTCGGCTGTCTCGTGTACGTCTTCCAGGACGGCCACTTCGCCTCGCTGCTCGGCTTCACGCCCACCGGCTCGATCGAGCCGAGCATCCCCGTCCTGATGTTCTGCGTCGTCTACGGCCTCTCCATGGACTACGAGGTGTTCATGCTGGCCCGCATCAAGGAGGAGTACGAGCGGACCGGCGACACCGAACGGGCCGTCGTCGCCGGCATCCGCCGCAGTGCCCCGCTGATCACCGCCGCCGCCGGCATCCTGGCCCTGAGCTTCGCCGCGTACGCGACCGGCGGTGTCGTGTTCCTCAAGGAGCTGGGCGTCGGCACCGCCCTGGCGGTCCTGGTCGACGCCACCCTCATCCGGGTCGTGCTCCTGCCCGTCGCCATGCGTCTCGCCGGCCGCGCCAACTGGTGGGCTCCGGGACCGCTGCGCCGCCTGCACCGCCTCTTCGGCCTGAGCGAGGAGCCGAGGAGTCCGAGGAGCTCGCGGACACCGGAGGGCGTACTCCAGCGGGAGTACGTGTGATCACCACGCCCGGCTGACGCCCGCGCGGCCCGTCCGCGTCTAGCGTGGCGTGCATGGACGAACAGCGGACACACGGCCACGGCGGTCCGCCCTGGGCGCGCGGCGCGCGGGGCGGACCGCCGTGGCTGCGGGAGTGGGCGGACCGCGATCCCGGCACCGGACTGCCCTGGCGCTCCACCCTTCTGGTCGCGGTCGTCCTGCTGGTGGGCTCCGGGTTCGCGGCGAGGAACCAGCCGGACCGGGAGTCGCTGGACGCCCTCGGCCGCGCGCTGCTGCTCGTCGGGGCGGCCCTGCTCCTGCTGCGGCACCGCCATCCGGTCCCGGTGGTCTTCGCGACCACGGCCGTCACCCTGGGCTACTACGGCGCCGGATACCCCTACGGTCCGGTCTTCCTCGTCGTCGCCGTCGCCTGTTACGCGGTGATCGTGCACGGCCACCGACGGGCGGCCTGGTGGGCCGTCGGCCTGCTCTGGACGGGCCATCTGCTGATCGCCCACTGGCTCTACCGCTACCTGCCGCCCGGCGACGACGGGCCCGGCCCGTGGGGGCAGGAGATCCCCGTCGCCGCCTTCGTCGTCGCGGTCCTGGCCGCCTCCGAACTGGTCCGGGTCCGCCGCGAGCAGTGGGCGCAGCAGCGTGCCGAGCGCGCCGCGGCCGAACGGCGCCGGGCCGACGAGGAGCGGTTGCGGATCGCCCGCGAGCTGCACGACGTCCTCGCCCACTCCATCTCCGTGATCAACGTCCAGGCGGGGGTGGGCCTCGCGCTCCTCGACACCGACCCCGAGCAGGCCCGCACCGCGCTCACCACCATCAAGGCGGCCAGCAAGGAAGCCCTGGGGGAGGTACGGCAGGTGCTGGACACGCTGCGCGCGCCGGGAGACGCGCCGCGCACCCCGGCCCCCGGCCTCGACCGGCTCCCCGAGCTGGTCGAGCAGGCGGCGTCCGCCGGACTGACCGTGCGCACGGCGACCGAGGGAGAACGGGTGGCGCTGCCGCCCGGCACCGACCTCGCCGCCTTCCGGATCGTCCAGGAGGCGCTGACCAACGTGGTCCGCCACTCCGGCTCCCGTACCGCCCGTGTCGTGGTCGGCTACGGCCCCGGCCGACTGGACCTCCGTATCGACGACGAAGGGCCCGCCACCGGCGGCGACGCGGGCGGCAGCGGCAACGGACTCGCCGGAATGCGGGAGCGGGCCGCCGCGCTCGGTGGCACGATCGAGGCGGGCACCCGCGCGGACGGCGGTTTCCGGGTGCACGCCGTCCTCCCCGTCCGCCCGAAGGAGACGCCGTGAGCCCTCGTCCGAGGAGACCGTGTGAGCCACCGTCCCGAGGCCCCGTGAACCCCCGTCCCCAGGAGACCCCGTGATCCGCGTTCTGCTCGCCGACGACCAGTCGCTGGTGCGGGCCGGGTTCCGCGCGCTCCTGGACGCCCAGCCGGACATCGAGGTGGCCGGGGAGGCCGCCGACGGCGAGGAGGCCGCGACCAGGGCGCGCGAACTGCGCCCGGACGTCGTCCTGATGGACATCCGGATGCCCCGGGTCGACGGCCTCGCCGCCACCCGCCGGATCACCGGCGACCCGGAGCTCGGCGCGGTGAAGGTGGTCATGCTGACCACCTTCGAACTCGACGAGTACGTCTTCGAGGCCATCCGCTCCGGCGCCTCCGGCTTCCTCGTCAAGGACACCGAGCCCGAGGAGCTGCTGCGGGCCGTGCGTGCGGTCGTGGACGGCGACGCGCTGCTCTCGCCCGGGGTGACGCGGCGGCTCATCGAGGAGTTCGCCGCCCGCTCCAAGGCCCCCGTCGGCGCGACCGGTCTCGACGAACTCACCGAACGCGAGCGGGAGGTGATGGCTCTGGTCGGCATCGGCCTCTCGAACGAGGAGATCGCCCGGCGGCTGGTCGTCAGCCCGCTGACCGCCAAGACCCATGTGAGCCGCACGATGGTGAAGCTGGGTGCGCGTGACCGAGCCCAACTCGTCGTCCTGGCCTATGAGTCGGGCCTGGTGCGCCCGGGCTGGCTGGGCTGACGAACGTACGGGACACGGCTACGGGTGCGGGTCCTGGTACGGGTGCGGGTGCGGGTGCGGGTGCGGGTGCGGGTCCTGGTACGGGTGTGGGCGCGGCCTCCATGGCCGCGCCCACACCCGCAGCAGGACCCGTGTCCTTCCGTGCCGTCGTCAGTCGCGGGCCGCGACCGGCTCCGGCGCCGTCTTCTCGGTGGCGGAGCCGGCCACCACCAGGGACTCCCGCTTGCGGCGCGTGCGGAGCCCCGGCAGCGTGACCAGCAGACCGGCCAGGGCGATGACCGTGACCACGGTCAGACCCGGGCGGAAGCTGTCCAGGACCGCCTGCGGGGAACCGCCGTCCTCGGCGCCGCCCGCCGTGATGACGGCGGTGATCACGGCCAGGAAGATGGCCCCGCCCACCTGGATGGAGGTGTTGAGCAGGCCGGAGACCATGCCCTGCTCGTGGTCGTCCACGCCGGTGGTGGCCTGGATGTTGAGCGAGGGGAAGACCAGGGCGCAGGCCGCGCCCAGCAGCAGCATCGAGGGCAGGATGACGGCCGCGTACTGCGGGGTGAGCGAGATCCGCAGGAAGAGCGCGTACGAGACCACGAGGAGGGTGAACCCGGTCGCGATCACCCGGGGTGTGCCGAAGCGGTCCACCACCGTACCGATCTTGGTGGAGGAGAGCGCCACGAGCACGCCGGCGGGAAGGAACGCCAGTGCCGTCTGCAGCGCCGACCAGCCGAGCAGCGACTGCATGTACTGGGTCACGATGAACTGGAAGGCGACGTACGAGCCGAAGAACGCCGCCGCACCGAGCTGGGCCCGCACCTGCGATCCGGAGCGCAGTACCCCGAGCCGTACCAGCGGACTGGGGCTGCGCCGCTCGATCACCACGAAGGCGGCCAGGAGGACGGCGGAGGCCAGGAAGGAGAGCAGCGTACGGGCGGAGGCCCAGCCGACCTCGGGTGCCTGGACGACGGTGAAGACGAGCAGCAGCATCGCGGCCGTGCCGGTGACGGCGCCGGGCAGGTCGTAGCCGCCGCGCGCGTCCCCGCGGTCGCTGTGCGGGATCAGCCGGAGCGCGAAGACGAGGGCGATGAGGGCGACCGGCGCGGGCAGCAGCATGGTCCAGCGCCAGCTCAGCTCGGTGAGCAGGCCGGAGAGGACCAGGCCCATGGAGAATCCGGTCGCGGCGCAGGTCGTGTAGATGGACAGGGCCCGGTTGCGCTGCGGGCCCTCCTTGAAGGTCGTAGTGATGATCGACAGGCCAGCCGGTGCGGTGAACGCGGCGCTGAGGCCCTTGATGAAGCGGCTGGCGATGAGCAGCGGCCCGGAGTCGACGAGCCCGCCGAGGAGGGACGCGAGGGCGAAGACGGCGAGGGCGATCAGGAAGACCCGGCGGCGGCCGAGGAGGTCGGCGGCGCGGCCCCCGAGGAGCAGGAGGCCGCCGTACCCGAGGATGTAGCCGCTGACGATCCACTGCAGGGTGGCGGTGGACAGGCCCAGGTCGGTGGCGATGGAGGGCAGGGCGACGCCGACCATGGAGACGTCGAGGGCGTCGAGGAACATCGCGGCGCAGAGCACCAGCAGGGTGCCCCACAGGCGGGGACTCCAACGTTCCTGCGACGGGGGAGCGGTGAGCGGAGAGGTCATGCGCAGCACAGTACATGCGCATGCATTGAGTGCAAGCGCATTTAATTCCGATGCAACAAAGTGGGGCTTCTCTGCTAACGTGCGGTCATGGCAGCGTCTGCGAACAAACCCGAACGCGCGCTCGTACAGGAGTGGCGGGACGTTCTCGCGCTGCACGCCCGGACGATGTGCGAACTCGACCGCGCGCTGCATCCCTACGGACTCGGTGCCAGCGACTTCGAGGTTCTCGACGTCCTGGCCGAGGGAGCGCCGGCGGACGGTGGGAAGGCCTATCGGGTCCAGGAGCTGGCGGGCCGCGTGCACCTCAGCCAGAGCGCGCTGTCCCGGCTCATCGCCCGTCTGGAGAAGGACGGGCTCGTCGTGCGCGGGATGTGCGCGGAGGACCGGCGGGGCGTGCGCGTCGAACTGACGGACGCCGGCCGGGAGCGGCACGGGGAAGTGCTGCCGATCCAGCGCGCCGTGCTGACCCGGATGCTTCAGGCGGACTCCTCCGGCTCTGCTACGACCAGGTGATGGCGGAGTTCGCCCGCCACAGCCGGGCGAGCGACGCGTCGCCCGTCACATGGACCGCGGAGTCCGGCAGCCGGTTCCAGAGCGTCAGACAGAGGCGGTCGGCGGGGCCGCTCAGCTCGCAGTCGGCCGGGCCCACGTCGTCGAGCGTGGTGTGCGGTGCCTCCGGCGACAGCCGTACGGTCCACACGTCCTCGGTGTCCGTCGCCCGTACGCGCAAGGTCCGCGGCTCCGGTGTCCGCACCCGGCTGCGGTCGCGACCGTGGAAGGCGCGCAGGAGTTCGTCGATCCCGTCCGCCGCGACCCTGGGATCGATCGGGCCCGGGACGCCGGCCGGCAGGGCCGATTCGGCGTCCGCGCGGTGCACCGTCGTCTCGTGCGCCTGACGGCGCGCCCAGAAGGCGAGCGGGGAGGGGGCGGGCAGGAACGTCCAGCACTCCAGGGTCTCGGGCGCCGCGCGGAGGGCGGCGAGGAGCCGGGTGTGGCCCTCGCGGTAGTGCGCGAGCAGCTCCTCGCCGTCGAGATCCGGCTCGCCGCCGTCGGGGTGGTAGGAGGTGTGGCCCTCCGTGACGAAGGCGGTCGCCCAGCGGTGCACCATCGTCGTGTGGCGCAGGAGGTCCCGGATCCGCCAGCCCGGGCAGGTCGTCACCGGGGCGTCCGCACCCGCCTCGGCGGCGGCGTCGGCCAGAGAGCGGCCGGCGGCCTCGAGAGCCTCGATGTGCTCGCCGGTCTTCATCGTCTCCGCGCTGTCCATGGTGCGGATTCTGTCAGTTCGGGCCGCTCGGCGGCGGCTCGTCCGCACGGCGGACACCCCTGCGCCGGAGCGGCCGGAGCGCGGCCCCGGTGGGCGAGGCTCAGGGGGTGTCTCGCCGATATTGAACGAACGCCTGGACCAGCGCGGACACGGTCAGGTCGGGTGCCGGCCTGGCCGTGGTGTGCGGACGTGGATGGTTCGTCGTCCCCTCCTCGTGGAGGGCGCGGCCCCGCCGCCCGAGGCTTCGCCCGTGCGCCGGGCTCGCGGTGCGGGATGAGTCCGGCTGGTCAACCCGCCTCGGGGACGCGGGCGTTGCGGGCCGCGTAGCCGATCACGGCTGCGCCGGCCGCCAGGACGGCCACGGTGGTCAGGGCGACGGGGAGCGAGAACCAGTCGGCGAGGAAGCCGATCGAGGGCGGGCCGAGCAGCATGCCGCCGTAGCCGAGGGTGGACGCGGCGGCGACCCCGCTCGGACCGGCGAGCGCTCCCGCGCGCGCCACGGCCACCGGGAAGATGTTGGCGAGCCCCAGGCCGGTCACCGCGAAGCCCAGCAGTGCGGCCCAGACGCTCGGCGCGAGGGCGCCGAGCAGCATGCCCGCGGCGGCGGTCGCCCCGCCCGCGACGAGCGTGCGGGTCTGGCCGAGCCGTTCGAGCAGCGCGGTGCCGGAGAGCCGGCCGACGGTCATCGTCAGCGCGAAGAGCGAGTAGCCGGCGGCGGCGACGCCGGGATGCGCGTGCAGGTCCTGCTCCAGGTGGAGCGCGCCCCAGTCGGCCAGGGCGCCTTCGCCGTACGCCGTGCACAGCGCGATCACCCCGAAGACGACGACGAGGCCGCGTGAACCGGCCGCGCCCCGGGGTCGGTCGGCGGAGGTCGGGGTCTGCTCCGGCGGGGCGGGGGAGGGGCGTCGGAGCAGTACGGGACCGGCGGCGGCGGTCAGGAGCAGACCCGCGACGGTGAGGCAGAGGAGGTGCGTCGTGGGGGAGAGGCTGCCGGCGACGAGTCCGCCGAGTCCCGCGCCGAGCATGCCCCCGAGGCTGAACGCGGCGTGGAAGCTGGGCATCACGGGCCGGCGCAGCGCGGCGACGAGGTCGACGGCCGCGCTGTTCATGGCGACATTGATGCCGCCGTACGCGGCGCCGAACAGAAGCAGGACGAGGCCGAGCGCGAAGGGGGTGTGGGTGAGCGCGGGCAGGGCGATGGAGAGGGAGAGCAGGACGCCGGTGACCACCGTGACGGCGTGGCTGCCGTAGCGCCGGCAGAGGCGGCCGGTCAGCGTCATGGTCACCACGGCGCCGGCCGACACGCCGAGGAGCGCGAGCCCGAGGTCGCTGGCCGAGGCCCCGGTCTGCTGCTTGATGGCGGGGATCCGGACCACCCAGCCGGCGAAGAGGAAGCCGTCGAGGGCGAAGAAGAGGGTCAGGGCGGAGCGGAGGCGGGACAGGGAGCGGGCGGTGTCTCCGCCAGGGCCCCCAGGAACGGCCGTCCGTACTTTGTTTAGTAGCGGCACAAACTCAGGATAGGGGTCTGGAGGGGAGGTTTTCAACCACCCGTACCGGCAGCGGCCTGCGCGCGGCGAGCCCGACCCCCGGGGAGGACCTATGCCGCGGCCCCGGCCTTCTCGCCCCGGTCGCCGGATCTCGCGGGCTTCCGCTCCAGGGACGCCCGCACCAGGGCCGCCGCCAGGGACGGGAGCTCCTTGCGGGGCACCAGGTCCGCCAGCGCGTCGGCGTCCGTGGGCAGATGGGCACGGCGCGCGCCCTCGAGGGCGCGCCGGTCCAGATAGGGAGCCACTTCCGGCCAGATTCCCTGCACCTCGCGCAGGAAGATGTCCGCTCCCGCCGGGCCGATGCCCGGCATCTCCCGCAGCGCCGACCGCAGGGCGTCCACGTCGCCGTCCGCCGCCTTCCGCATACGGCGCAGATCGCCGCCGTACTTCGCGAGCACCAGCTCGGCCTCCTCGCCCAGCTGCGTCGCCGTCCGCTCGTCGTATCGCCGGTAGCCGCCTTCGCCGAGCGCGTCGACCCGCTGCTGCCAGCTCGCGTCCCGCATGCCCTGCGGGCGGCGCATGCCGGCGGCGAACAGCGCGGCGGCCGCGTCGATCGCCGTCGAAGCGCGGATCCGGGCGCTCAGCAGATGGGCCAGGACGAGCAGCTGGTACAGCGGCTGCGGGGTGTCCTTGAGCCGGATGCCGGCCTGCTCGGCGTAGGTCGCCCGCCCCTGCTCCGCCAAGAGGTCCCGTACGTGTGCTGCCGCGTCGGAGCGTGCCATGACGCCTCCCGTGACGCCTCCGGTGAGGCCTCCCGTTTCCCAGGCCTGCCGTTTCCGCCCGCGCCGCTACCCACCCGCACGCCCGGCAAACCGTGTCACCCCCCGATCATGGGAGACTCGCACCCATGAACGGCAAGGCGACGACGATCAGGACACGGCTGGACAGGGGGCGCGGCGCGCTCGGGCCCGCACTGGAACTGGTGCACACGGGCCGTGCGCCGACCCGCGCCGTGCTCACCGCCGAACTCGGTGTCACCCGTGCCACCGCCGGCGCCGTCGCCGCCGAGCTGGAGGCCCTCGGCCTCATCCGGGTCGACTCCAACCCCGGCGCCGCCGCCGGGTCCCAGGGGCGCCCCTCGCACCGCCTCACCGTCGACGACAAGGGCCCGGTCGCCCTCGCCGCACAGGTCCACGCCGACGGCTTCCGTGCCGCGCTCGTCGGCCTCGGCGGCACCATCGTGGCGACCGCGCCCGGCTGTGTCACCGTCTCCGCCGATCCCGCGCAGGTCCTGGGCGCCGTCGTCGACGCCGGCGCCACCCTCCTCCGCGAGAGCGGGCGCCGCTGCGTCGGCGCGGGGCTCGCCGCGCCGTCGGCCGTCGCCGAGCCCGAGGGAACCGCCCTCAACCCGCTCCACCTCGCCTGGCCGGCGGGTGCACCGGTACGGGAGATCTTCGCCGAACGGGTCCGCGCCGCGGGCATCGAGGGCCCCGCCTTCACCGGCAACGACGTCAACCTCGCCGCGCTCGCCGAGCACCGCCACGGCGCCGGCCGCGGCGCGCGGGACCTCCTGTGCGTGGCCACCGGCCACCGCGGCGTCGGTGGCGCCCTGGTCCTCGACGGCCGCCTGCATACCGGCAGTTCGGGCCTCGCGCTCGAGGTCGGGCACCTCACCGTCAACCCCGAGGGCCGCCCGTGCCACTGCGGCAGCCGCGGATGCCTCGACGTCGAGACGGACCCGCTGGCCTTCCTCACCGTCGCCGGACGCGACCCGGGGCCCGAGGTCTCACTGCTCCAGCAGGCGCGCGACCTGCTCCGCACCAGCCCGCACGACCCGGGCGTACGGGCCGCCACGGAGGAGCTGATCGACCGTCTGGGCCTCGGCCTCGCGGGGCTCGTGAACATCCTCAACCCGGACCGGATCATCCTCGGCGGTCTGCACCGCGAGCTGCTCGACGCCGATCCGGACCGGCTGCGCGCGGTTGTGGCGGACCGGAGCCTGTGGGGCCGCAGCGGCGGTGTGCCGATCCTCGCCTGCACTCTCGACCACAACAGCCTCGTCGGCGCGGCGGAGTTGGCCTGGCAGCCGGTGCTCGACGACCCCCTGGCGGCGCTCGGTCGGCCGGAGGCCTGACACCGGCGGCGGGGCTCCGAATTGAGTGGCCCGGTGCCCCCGGACGAACTAGCGTTCCCGCCATGACCGACACTGACCTGGATCTTCCCCCGCGCCTCGGCAGCCTCACCTTCCACGGGCCGCTCTCCGAGGCCCGCGCCACCCGCATGATCGAGCGGCTCGCCGCGAACTCGCCCGCCACCGTGCTCGACATCGGCTGCGGCTGGGGCGAGTTGCTGCTGCGCGTCCTGGAGAGCGCGCCCGGGTCGACCGGTGTGGGCATCGACATCAACGCCGAGGACCTTGCCAGGGGACGGGTCCTCGCCAAGGAGCGCGGGCTCGCCGAGCGCGTGCGGTTCGTGGAGGAGTCGGCGTTCGGCACCACCCGCGGGCCGGTCGACGCGATCCTCTGCCTCGGCGCGAGCCAGGCCCTGTGCGACCCCGAACAGCCGCACGACCCGGCCGCCGCGCTGCGGGAGCTGCGGCGTCTGGTCAAGCCCGGCGGCCGGGTCGTCCTCGGCGAGGGCTTCTGGCAGCGGACTCCCACACGGGACGAGCTCGCCGCGATGTGGCCCGACGCCCAGCCGGGCGACCACCTCCTCCTGGGGCCGCTCGTGGACCTGGCGATCGAGGCCGGCTTCCGGCCCGCGTGGATCGAGACGGCGAGCGTCGAGGAGTGGGAGGAGTTCGAGTCCGGCTACCGTCACGAGACCGAGGTCTGGCTGGCCGGCCACCCCGACCACCCGCTCGCGGCCGAGACCCGCGAACGCGTCGACCGTCAGCGGTCCACCTGGCTGAACGGCTACCGGAACCTCCTCGGCATCGCCTACCTGACCCTCGTCCCCGTCGGCTGACCATCCCGCCCGCCGCACCCGCCCGCCGCACCCGTACGTCGCACTCGTGCGCCGTGGGGGTACGGCGCGGTTCAGCCCTGGCCCGCGCGCCCCAGGGCGGCCCGATCCGGCGACGAGGCGACGTACAGGACCTGGAACCGCTCGCCCGCCCCCGCCGCCGTGTCCGCTCGCGCCCCGGCGTCCCCTCCCGCCGCCGTGTCCGCAGGCACCTCATCTCCCGTTCCCGCCCAGAGGGTGAAGTGCAGAACTTCCCAGTGGCGCGGGTCGACGGCCACCGCGCTCGCCACCACGCCCTCCGTCGCCGCCTGCCGCTCGTGGCGCGCGAGTGCCTGAGCCACCGCCTCGGCGGGCGCGACACCTTCCGGCACGGGGACCTTGCGGCGCGTCGCGGTCCGTGGCGTCGCCGAGGACGCGGGCCCCTCCGCGTACGACAGTCCCACCCAGTGCTGCACCACCGGTCGGCCGAAGTCGTTCACGATGCCTTGGAAACCGGGGCCCCACAGGAAGGAGTTCATCCCTTCCGGCGTGGCCCAGAGGTAGAAGGGGGCGTACTGGTTCACCGGAGAGCCGTCCTCGCGCTCCCGGAGCAGATACGCCTTGAGACCGAGCCCGGGGAAGTCGTCGAGCAGATGCCCCTTGCTCGCGACCCGCTTGCGGATGATCTCCATGTCGTAGCCGGCGGGGAGGGTGATCTCGTACTGCATGGCGTGCATCGGGCGTCTCCGCTTCTCTCGGGTGGGCTCAGGCGGGGCGGGGCGACAGGAGGGCGAGCAGGCCACGGACGGCCGTGTCGAAGGCGGCGGGGGAACCGGCGGCGCGGGACAGCACATAGCCGCCCTGGACGGTCGCGACGATCGTCGCCGCCACCTCGACCGGGTCGAGCGGACCCACCAACTCACCGCTGTCCAACCCCTCTTGTATGATCCCGGCGAGCCGCCCGCGCAGCCAGTCGATGGTCTCGTCGACCGGGGCGCGCAGTTCCTCGCTCGCCATGACCTCCGGGTCCATCGTCAGCCGCCCGAGCGGACAGCCGCGCAACACCTCGCGCTCGCGGAGCAGATACGCCTCGATGCGGGCGCGGGCCGGACCCCCGCTCCCGAGCGAGGCCTCCGCCGCCGCCCGCAACTGCTCCGCCGTGCGACGGATCGCGGCCAGCGCCAGATCCGGCTTGCCGGCGAAGTGGTGGTACATGCTGCCCTGCCCTGCTCCGGCGGCCTGCTGGATCGCCTTCGGGCTGGTTCCGACGTACCCGCGCTCCCAGAGCAGCTCCTGGGTGGCCTCGATCAGTCGTTCGGGCGTGGTCATGAAAGCAGTGTACATACTAGTAGGTACAGAGGGTGCGGAAGCCGGGAAGCGGTGGCAAGGACAGGGCGGGAGGAGCTCTGCGCACCCGCCGTACTCCCCACGGCGTACGGACGAAGCCGCCGGCTGCAGGACGACCCGACCCCCCTCGTCGCGCGAGTCTCGAAGCATCGACACGCGAAGTCGAGACACATCGACACGCGAAGTCGAGATGCGAAGCATCGACACAGCACGAGGAGCTGACCGACCATGAACACTCTCGCCCACGCGGGCCCCGGCCCGTGGGTCCTCTTCTTCCCCCTCGTCTGGGCGGCCGTGATCCTCACCGCGGTCACCGTCCTGCGCCGCACCGGATGGCGCGGCCGCCGGGGCTCCGGCCCCGGCCCCGGCCCGGCGTACGACGAGCAGTCCCCGATCGCGCTGCTCGGTCACCGCTTCGCGGCAGGAGAGATCGACGAGGACGAGTACTGGCGCCGGCTGACCGTCCTGGAGGAGCAGTTCGGCCGCACCGCCGGCCCCAAGGGACGTACGGCATGACCATCCAGGCCGCCGCCGCGTCATCGCCGCCCCGCCACGCGTGAAGGCCCTCGTCGCGGGCGGGCCGGGCACCCCGGCCGGCCGTCAGCCTGCGAGGGCCGATCGGGCGGCGGCGGCGGTGGCAGGGGTGCGGACCGGTGCTGCGGGGGTGCCGAACGGGACGCCCTCCAGGCCGGTGCCGTGTGCGCCCCCGAACCGGGTGTGGCCGGCGAAGGGGCCGTCGGTGGTCGCGCCGTACACGGCGTGCGAACGGGACGGGACCGCCACCGCGGGCGTCGGCGCCGGGAGGGTGAACCAGATGACCTTCCCGTTCTCGCCGTGCGGACGGATGCCCCAGCTCTCGCTGACCGCCTCGATGATGGCCAGACCGCGTCCCGAGGTGGCCAACTCGTCGACGTCGCCGTGCCCGGACCGTCGGCTGCCGTTGATGTCCGGTATCCGCGGGTCGTGGTCATGGACCGATACCGTGAGGCGGTCGAGCAGCAGCTCGATCTCCACGGTGCACATCTTGTCCGGCTGTGCGTGCCGGTGAACATTGGTCAGCAGCTCGGTGACACCGAGCGCCGCATGGTCGATCAACGCATCGAGATGCCAGTAGCGCAGATGCGCCGATACGATTCTGCGGACCTGACCGATCCGCGACGGCAGGGCCTGGAGCTCCACCGTGCAGTGCCTGCGTGGCTCGCTGATCACGGCTGCGACTCCCCGAAGTAGGTCCGGAAGAAGACGAAGGATCGGATCTGGACATGCGCTGCGCGGCGGCGGGCTGGGTCACAGCGTCACCGCCGGTAAACCCTCGGTGAGGTGGTTCCAGCCTGAACCAATGGTGACCGAGTCGCAACTCGCCGCGACCGGCCCGCTCCGAATCGACCCGGTCAGCCGCTCACCGGTCCTTCGTCGCCCTCTTCAGGGCGTCGAGGAACCGCCCGGGGCCCGACGCGCGGTCCTGCGGCCTGTCCATCGTGAGGCGGTAGCGCGTCCCGTTCACCGTCGCCACCGTCTCGTCCGGCTTCGCGAACCAGGGCCGTCCGGCCCGCACCGAGGCCACCGGGGCGCTGTCGATCTCGCTGCCGTAGCTCGTCAACAGGGACAGCCGACCGTCCTCGATCCGGACCTCGCCCGCCCGCGTCAGAGAGCGGGGCCAGCGCTCGATCCGTACTCCCGTGGCAGTGAACTCCGGCTCAGCCATGTCACTCCCCCCTTCGCACCGTTTGTTCCGACCAGTGTGCCGGGCGCGCGGCGGGTACACCAGAGGCCCTCCTGCAAGGGACTCCTATGGACCCCCAAAGCGAACGTTTGCCCAGGTGAGGGAGTTATCGTCACCAGTGGGAGAACGGCGCGGAACGGCCGACGACAGGAACGAGCGACGCATGAGCACCACGGAGAACGCCACCGAGAACGCCACCGAGAGAGCTGGGGGGAGCGCCGCGGAGAGCAGCGCGCCGACGGCGACCGTCGACGTCGACCGTAGCGACCCGGCCTACCGCGCCTGGCTGAAGGAAGCCGTCCGTAAGGTCCAGGCCGACGCCAACCGATCGGCCGACACCCATCTCCTGCGCTTCCCGCTGCCGGAGAAGTGGGGCATCGACCTCTATCTCAAGGACGAGTCGACCCATCCCACCGGCAGCCTCAAGCACCGCCTCGCCCGCTCCCTCTTCCTCTACGGCCTGTGCAACGGCTGGATCCGGCCCGGCAAGCCCGTCATCGAGGCCTCCAGCGGCTCCACCGCCGTCTCCGAGGCGTACTTCGCCAAGCTGATCGGCGTGCCCTTCATCGCGGTGATGCCCCGCACCACCAGCCCGGAGAAGTGCCGGCTGATCGAATTCCACGGCGGTCAGTGCCACTTCGTCGACGACTCGCGCAAGATGTACGAGGAGTCCGCCGCCCTCGCCGAACGGACCGGCGGCCACTACATGGACCAGTTCACCTACGCCGAGCGGGCCACCGACTGGCGGGGCAACAACAACATCGCCGAATCGATGTACCAGCAGCTGAAGCTGGAGCGCTATCCCGAGCCCGCGTGGATCGTCGCCACGGCCGGCACCGGCGGCACCTCCGCCACCATCGCCCGGTACGTGCACTACATGCAGCACGACACCCGTATCTGCGTCGCGGACCCGGAGAACTCCTGTTTCTTCGACGGCTGGACCCACAACGATCCCCAGGCGACCGCCGACTGCGGCTCCCGCATCGAGGGCATCGGCCGCCCCCGCATGGAGCCCAGCTTCGTGCCCGGCGCGATCGACCGGATGATGAAGGTCCCGGACGCGGCCAGCGTCGCCGCCGTCCGCGCTCTGGAGGCCGCGATCGGCCGCAAGGCGGGCGGCTCCACCGGTACCGGACTGTGGAGCGCCCTGAAGATCGTCGCCGAGATGGTCGAGCACGGCCGCACCGGCAGCATCGTGACCCTGATCTGCGACCCGGGCGACCGCTACCTCGACAAGTACTACTCCGACGCCTGGCTGGCCGGACAGGGCCTGGACATCGCCCCCTACACCGCCGCTATCGACCAGTTCCTGGAGACGGGAGTCTGGCCGGAGTGAGACGCCGGTCGAGCCGGCGCATCGCGTCGCGGAACGACATGCCGACGCCCGGGCGCGCCAGGCGCATCGCCAGCACAAGCGCGGGCGGTCCGTCGGCCGCCATCGTCCAGCGGACCCGTGTACCGCTGCCCACGGGGGAGAGGACCCACTCCTCCAGCATGGCGCGGACGCCCGGCGCGTTGGTCTCGTCCACCCGGTAGACGTACCGCCTGTCCGGCTCCCGGGACATGATCGTCTCCTGGAAGAGGACACCGCCCCGCAACCGGACCGTCCGCCCCGCGCCACCACTGGTCGGCGTCGCCGAGACGACGGCCCGGAACCAGGAGGGCCAGCTGCCCACCTCCTCGGCCAGCGAGCGGTGGACGGCGGCGGGCGGCGCCGCCAACTCGGTGGTGAACACCAGGCGTACGGGCGCGGAGTCGGCGAAGCCAAGCTCCACGGGCTCGAGCCGGCGTGCGGGACGGCGTGCGGGACCGCGTGCACGTCGGCGCGCGGGTAGGTGGGGCGGTCGACGTGCCATGGTCCGTACCTCCGGGGGTGAACGGCTGGTGCGGGGCCACCACACCCTAGCTGTCGTACCGTCAGATGTCCGCCCGCCCGCTCTTCTTCACCGACCGGATCGCAGCAGCCCGTCCATGGCCCGTCCGAACACCAGCCTTTCCGCGAGCGCCAGTACGGGGTCGATGAACCGGGGAATCCCGCGTACGCCGAGCTCTTCCGTCCACACCGCGCGCGAACCGTCCGGCGTTCCGTAGACCTCGATACCGGCCCGGCCGAGGACGACGCGCCCGCGCTTCTCCAGCCGGCACACCCCCGGCCGTCCGGGCCCCGGAGGCTCCCACCGCACGACCTCCATGAGGTCGTCGATGGCCAGCCGTCCGACCCCGGTGCGGGCCACGAACCGGGTCCCCGCCCGCGTGGGCCCCTCGGTCAGCACCCGGGTGCGGGTCAGCGGAACCTGGGCGCCGTGCGCGGGCCAGTCGGTGAGCCGTCGCCACGCCTCCTCGACCGGCAGGGCCGTCGTGCGCTCGATCCGGACGGGTCGCACGGCGCCGTCACTCCTGGTCCTCGCCCGCCACCACCAGGCCGGGCAGATGCTCCGCCATCTCCTCCCGCGCCCGCGGCGAGACCCCCCGATCCGTCACCAGCGTGTCCACCTCCTCGAGCCGGGCGAACGAACTCAGCCCCACGGTGCCCCACTTGGTGTGATCCGCGACCACCACCACCCGGCGGGCCGAACGCACCAGGCGCCGGTTCGTCTCCGCCTCCGCCAGATTCGGGGTCGAGAGCCCGGCCTCCACCGACACCCCGTGCACCCCGAGGAACAGCACGTCGAAGTGGAGGGAGCGGATCGCCTGGTCGGCCACCGGCCCCACCAGAGCGTCCGACGGCGTCCGCACCCCTCCCGTGAGCACGACGGTCGCGGCGCCGGGCCTGGCCTCGCCCGTGGAGCCCTGGTGCTGCGCCGTGTGGAAGACATCGGCGACCCGTACCGAGTTGGTCACCACCGTCAGGTCCGGCACGTCCAGCAGATGCCCGGCCAGGGCGAACGTCGTCGTACCGCCCGAGAGCGCGATCGCCGAGCCGGGCGCGACCATCCGCGCCGCCGTCCGGGCGATCTCTTCCTTGGCGCTCAGTTCGAGCGCCGACTTGGCCTCGAACCCCGGTTCGTGCGAGCTCGTCTCCACCACCGGGACCGCGCCGCCGTGCACCTTCTCCACGACGCCCTGACGGGCCAGCGCGTCCAGGTCCCGGCGGACCGTCATGTCCGAGACGTTCAGCCGCCGTGTCAGCTCATTGACCCGCACACCGCCGTGCCGCCGCACCTCGTCCAGAATGAGGGCGCGCCGCTGCTCCGCGAGGAGATTCTGATGGTCGCTCACCACCGAGGCCGGTCCTTCCGAAGGGGACTAGGGAATGGGCGTCGGATTCCGTGAGAGGCCGTGCGTACGTGCACGTCCTTCCGGGATCCTGTTGCCTGCCGTCGAATCCTCCCACCCAGAGAGCGAGACACCGAAGTGTCCCCTGCCACACCTGCCCCGAAGAGCGGGGGCGCGGCGCTCGAGCTCCTCGTCCACGGCGTCGGAGGAGCAACGCCGCAGGACATGCTGGACGACCCGTGTACGGTGCGGGTCACCGGCGACGCGACCGCGGCCATGCACCGCCGCGCCGACGACCTCGACGCGGAGGAGCACCCCGAGCGCTACGCCGAACGCCCCGTCCCGGAGGCGTACTGCTGGTCCAACCTCACCTCGGGCAACGGCACTCGCGCCCTCTGGCTGCTGCTGCTTCCCTTCATGGTCGTCAACCTCGCCCACTGGATGCGCCCGCCGACGCAGGACCGTCCCGGCCTCGTCCGGCTGTACGGCGTGCTGGTCCGCCTGGTCGCCCTCACTCTGACCGTGCTCCTCACCGCCGCCGCCTGCGAGGTCGCGCTCGATCTGACGGCCTGGCAGTGCGCGGGGCTGTCCGCCTGCGCGGAGGACCGCTCGTGGCTCGGGTTCCTCTCGGCCGAGCGGGGCGGCTGGTGGTCCCAGCCGGGCCGCCGGCTGGCGCTCGCCGCCGTGGTTCCGGCCGCGCTGGTGGGGTTGCTCTGGTACCTGTCGAACCGCACGTGGAGCGCCTACGAGGCCCAGCGCCCGCCCACGGGGTACGACGACGCACCCGCCGACCCCGCTTCCGACCCTGCCGCTTCCGCGCCGGACGGTCCGGCGTCGGACGGTCGGGAGTCGGACGGTCGGGGGTCGGACGGTCCGGAGTCGGACGAGGCCGTCGACACCCCCGACACCCTCGACGCGTCGTCCCCGGCCGCGCTCCGGCCCGCCCTCGGGCGTCCCGGGTTCTGGTACGGCCGCCGTCTGGTCGCGCGGCTGCGCGCCGCCCACACGGCGGCGGGCTTCCTGACCGTCGCCGCGGCCGTCACCGGAGCCGCCGCCCGCCACGACCGCGGAGCGCCGGACTCCCTGCGGGAGATCTTCGGCTGGGCGCTGCAGTCGGCCTTCGTCGTCCTCGGGGCCGTCGTCCTCTGGGTCGTCTGCCGCCGGGGCCGCAGCGAGAAGCGTCTCGATCTGCGGCTCGAACGGGCCCTGGTGTCCGCGCTGCCCGGCGCCTCCCTCGCACTGCTCGCCCTCGCCGTCCTCCACGCCGGCTGGTCCCGCCCCGACTGGCGCTCCGGCGGCACGCTCCCCGGCGATTTCACCTTCGGTGTCCTGACACTGGCCCAAGGCGGCCTCGTCGTCGCCCTGGCCGTGGTCGCCCTCCTTCTGCACCGCCCCCACCGCGACCCCCGCACCGCCCTGTACGGGCTCGGCGGCCCCGCCGTCGCCATGCTCGCCTGCGCGCTGGGCGGAGTGATGTCGGGCGGCGTGGCCCAGCGCGTGGCCGACTGGCTGGACGGCTCCCAGACGCCCGGCATGGGGCAGGGCCCGTTCCTCGGCCCGCCCGTGCTGCTGAGCTGGCAGGCGTCCGTCATCCCCGTCCTGCTCCTGCTGCTGCTCGCTCCCGGCGCGTTCCTCGTCGTACGGACCGCCCGCGCCGTCCGCCGCCTCGGGCCCGTCGTCGAGGCCGAGTACGGAACCGACGACCCCGACCCGGTCCGTACCGGACGGATCGCGTCGGGCCGCGCCCGCGCCGGGCTCACCGACTCCGCGCCCTCCCTCGTCGGCATCGTCTCCGGTGCCACGCTGCTGCTCGGCGCCGGAGCCGTCGCCGGCGCATGGGTCAGCGGAAAGGTCCCGGGCCGTGCCTTCGAGGGCGCGCACCCCGCCGTCGCCGCCGCCGCGGACACCGCCCAGTCCCTCGGCTCCTGGATGATCGGCTTCGGCTTCCTGCTCTTCGTCACCTGCGGCCGCCGGGCGTACAAGGACGCCTCCGCCCGCCGCACCATCGGCATCCTCTGGGACGTCGGCACCTTCTGGCCGCGCGCCGCGCACCCCTTCGCCCCACCCTGCTACGCCGAACGGGCCGTGCCCGACCTCACCTGGCGCATGAGCTCCTGGACCCGGCACACGGGCGGCCGGCTCGTGATCTCCGGGCACTCCCAGGGCAGCGTGCTCGCCGCGGCCGCCGTCTGGCAACTGCCGCCGGCGACACGCCGGAGAGTCGCCCTGCTGACCTACGGCTCCCCGCTGGAGCGCCTCTACGGGCGCTGGTTCCCCGCCTATTTCGGCCCGGGACCGCTGCGCGCCCTGCACCGCACCGTCCACTGCTGGAGGAACCTCTACCGGGCCACCGACCCGATAGGCGGCCCCGTCCGGGTGCCCGCGGAGGGGGAGAAGCCGGCCGTCGACCGTACCGTCCTGCTCGACCCGGTCGTCTACGGCCGCACGCACGCCCACCCGCTGCCCGAACCGATCCTGGGCCACTCCGACTACCAGGCCGACCCGGCCTTCGCGGAGGAACGGTCCGGCCTCCTGGACCGGCTGCCACCCGCACTGCCCCACCAGCGGACCAGCCTGCCGACGGATCAGCGGACGGATCAGCGGACCAACCAGGGGACCGATCAGGGAAGTTCGGGAAGGTCCTCCGGATAGAGCAGGGTCAGGTCGTCCGTGCTCACCTCGGTGAGCACGGCGACCCGTCCCGCGTGGCGCTCCACCATCGACTCGAACGTCTGCCGCGCCGTACGGCCGTTGCCGAACGCCGGGCCCTTGGGCAGCTCGGCGAAGTACTTCCGCAGCGCCTCGTCGGTGCCCGCGGCGAGCCGGTACTCGTGCTCGTCCGCCTGCTGCTCCACGATCCGCACCAGCTCGTCGGGCTCGTAGTCGCTGAAGGTGATGGTCCGTGAGAAGCGCGACGCCACACCGGGGTTGACGGTCAGGAAGCGCTCCATCTCCGCCGTGTAACCCGCGACGATCACCACGACCGCGTCCCGGTGGTCCTCCATCAGCTTCACCAGGGTGTCGATCGCCTCACGCCCGAAGTCCCGGCCCGAGTCCTCCGGCGACAGCGCGTACGCCTCGTCGACGAAGAGCACTCCGCCGCGCGCCCGGTCGAACGCCTCCTGGGTCCGGATCGCGGTCGACCCGATGTGCTCACCGACCAGGTCCACGCGGGAGACCTCGACGAGATGACCCCGCTCCAGCACGTCCAGCGAGGCGAGGATCTCCCCGTAGAGCCGGGCCACCGTGGTCTTGCCCGTGCCGGGGTTCCCGGTGAACACCAGATGGCGGCGCACCGAGGCGGCCTTGAGGCCCGCCTCCTGGCGTCTGCGCCCCACCTCGATCATGTTGGTGAGCGTGCGCACCTCGTGCTTGACGCTCTCCAGGCCCACCAGCGCGTCCAGTTCGCCGAGCACGTCCTGGGACGACCGCGCCGTGGACGCCGGGTCGGACACCGGGACGGCGGGGACGGCGGCAAGGGCGACGGGCGCGCGCGGGGCCGGAACCGTGCCGAGCAGGCCCGCCTGCTGCGTCACCGTCCGAACGGTGCCGGTGTCGACCGGAGACGTACGCACCCCGCTCTCGTCGCTCGTGCACTCCTCCGCCACCGGTCCGCCTCCGAGCCCTTCGGCGAGGGAGGCGCCCCCCTCGGCGAACTCGTACCCTCCCCGCGCACACCGCTCCGTACGGCACTTGCGCAGCGTCGTCCGGCAGCCGTCCATCACATGGAAGCCGTAGCCGCCGCTCCCGGTCACCCGGCAGCCGTTGAAGGTGCCCCGCCCCTCCGCCGAGACGTAGAAACCGGCCTCCGCGGGCGAGGTGACGGTGCATCGCTCGATCGTCGGGTCGGCGCCCTTGGTGACGATCACCCCGGTCTGCACGGCGTCGATGGTGCAGCCGGCGAGCGTGCCGCCGCTGCCGTGGTCGCGGAACCATGCGCCCGTGGACGCCTCCCGGATCCGGCAGTCGTCCAGCTGCGCGGTCGCGCCGTCGCTCACCGACACCGCCGTGTTCCGCACCTGCGACAGATCGCTGTCGACGACGTCGGCACGGGAGCCCCGGTCGAGGACGAACAGCGCGTCCGGCACGTCGTGCACCCGGCACGCGTCGAGGACCGCGGTCGCCCCGTCGCTGACCCAGACGGCCGGATAGTCGCCCGTACTGTCGTGGATCTCGCACTGGTTGGCGTCCACGCGGGTGCCCGGATCCCACACGGAGAGCCCGTTGCGCCCGAAGCGCCGCACTGTGGAGCGGGTCAGCGTCAGCACCGAACGCGAGCGCAGATCGACCGCGTTCTCGGGAATGTCGTGGATGTCGCAGTCGGAGAGGGTGAGCACCGCGTCCGTGTCCAGGGTGATGCCGTCGGCCGAGGTGCGGTGCACGGAGGAGTCGGTGAGATGAGCGGTCGCGCGGGCGGCGATCTGCAGACCCGTGCCCTTGATCTCGTACACCTCGCAGCCGATGCCCTCCAGGCCGCTGCCCTCACCGTTGACGGTGATCCCGGCTCCCGAGGCGTGGTGCACCCGGCAGCGTTCCAGGCGTGGGTGGGCGCCGCCGCGCACGGTGATCCCGGACTGCCCGGCCGACACGATCTCGCACTCCTCGAACACCCCGCCGGCGCCGTCGAGTACGGCGATACCGACGCCTGCCGGGTTGTCGACGGTGCAGCGACGGACGGTCGGGCGGGCCGCGCCGCGGACCTCGATCCCGGCGGCGGAACGGGTCACGATCCGCAGATCGAGCAGCTCGGGAGTGCCGTCCTCGACGAGCAGCGCGGGCGCGGCGGCGTCCTGACCCTCGATGTGCAGATCCTGGACGGTGGCCGTGGCCCGCACGGTCAGCGGTACGCCGTCCACCGGCGCGATCCGTACCGAGCCGATACCGCCCTCCGGGCCGCGCAGGGTGACGGCGCGTCGGATGACGAGGTTCTCCCGGTAGGTCCCGGGCGCGACGGTGAGGACGTCGCCGTCGCCTGCGGCCTCCAGAGCCGCGGCGAGGGAGGCGTACTCACCCGTGCGGCGCCGCCACCGCGATGTGCCGGTGTGCGTCACCTGGACCGTGCCCTGTGCCATGGGTGTGTTCTGCCCCCGCCTCATGCGTCGCTGCTCGTCCGATGCCCCACCGTAGCGCGCGCGGAGCCGCCGGGTTGACGGGTCGGGTGCAGGCATCGAGCTCGCCGCGCCCGCGCTCGTCGGTGCTGTCCCTCGGGGGTGTCTCGTGGATGCGGCCCGATACGAAAACACGCTCTAGCTGCCCGCGCCCGTACGCCCCCAGTCGGGGCCGGCCCTGGCCCATGCGCGGTCCAGGCGTTCGTACCGCCGGTGGACCAGCCGTCGTACGACCACCCGTCTGGCGGCCTCGACGAAGACCCCGGCCAGGGCCGCCGAGAGGAGCCCGACGATCACCGCGTGGGCGTGCGCGGTCTCCGGCCGCATCGGCGCCGTGACCGGGCGCCCCTTCCGGTCCGTCCAGAGCCGGAAGGTGTCGCCCGGATCGGCGAACTCCCGGCGGGCGGCCACCGTCCCCGTCCTGGACGTGCCGTCCGGTGCCGTCCAGCGGGCCACCACGGGCCGACGGACCGGCTGCTCACCGGCGGACTCGGGGCTCTGCAACCCGGGCGCGGGGGTGCCGGCGAGCCGGACCACCCGGGCCGTCGTCTCCCGCCGCTGGTCGTACTGGGCCCGTACCGCACGTTGGAGGGAGGCATCGGTCCGCGCTCCGGAGATCCACCCGACCGTGGGCGCCGCGAACACGAGCAGCACGACGGCCGTCAGCGCGACCCACGCCTCGATCAGGTCCGTGGTCCGGCACAGGGGATTGCGCCGCCAGCGCCAGACTCCGGTGACTGCCTGCACGCCCCGCACCCCCTCGTCGTTCGTCGCTCTCCCAACGAGTCTGCCCCGGAGGCGTGTTCCCTGCCCGTCGGGACGCGAAGTGTGACGCGCCTCGCGCGGCCCTCGAACAGCCGCGGCGCTCAGTCGAGGATCTTGACCTCGTCGCCGACCCGGATCGTGCCGGTGTGCTCGGGAACGAGGTTCTGGCCGAAGATCAGCCGGCTGCCGTCCTTGCGGTGGCGGGCGAGGGTGCGCAGCGGCTCCTTGCCGCGCTCGCCGGTCTCCTGGTCGGTGGTGGTCACGACACAGCGACCGCAGGACCTGGCGACCCGGAAGGTGACCTCGCCGATGGAGAGCCGGGTCCAGCCGTCCTCGGCCCAGGGCGCGGTGTCGTCGACCACGACGTTCGGCCGGAAACGGTTCATCGGCAGGGGGCCCTCGTCGGCGTGGTCGCCCTGGGCGATCAGCGAGTTGAGGGCGTCGAGGGAGGAGGTGGTGGTGACCAGGAGCGGGAATCCGTCCGCGAAACTCACCGTCTCGCCCGGCAGCGCGTACTCCGGGTTGATCGGACGCCGGTGCGCCGGCTCGTCCATGTGGACGAGCCGGGCCTCCGTCTCCAGATAGGCGCTGAACCACGCGTCGGCCGCGTCATCGGCCGGGACCGCCTCCACCGGAGTCTCGAAGACCTCCACCCGGATCGTGGACGACGGCCGCGGCACCTCGATCGAGAGAGCGGGCCGGCCGGGCGCGGACACCCGGACGCCGCCGCCGGACAGCGGCTCGGCGGCGGCCAACGCCATCCGCGGATGACGGCGTTGGGTCACGACCTTTCCCGACGCGTCCACCACGGTCCAACGGCGGTCACCAGCCAGTCCCCATGGCTGGACCTCCGCCTCGGCGGGCGCGAAGCCGCGCATCGCCTTGACCGGGTGGACGTGGACGGAGCGCACAACAGGAATCGGCATGCCGTCATCCTGCCAGCCGCTCCCGAGAGGGCGTCGTCAGTACCCCCCGCCCTGGTAGGGGCGGTTGTACGGGTCGTCGTAGGGGGCGGGCGCCGGAGCGGGCCGTGCGGCCGCCGGGCGCATCGCCTCGTACCCCGTGGCCACCGGACGCTGCGGCTGCTGGGGCTGGCCCGGGTAGCCGCGCGGACCGGCCGGCTGCTGCGGGATGTACGGCGCCGGAGCGTGCTGCAGCGGCACGGGAGCCATCTGCTGCATCGGCTGCGGGTAGCCGTAGGACCCGCCGCCGGTGTAGGCCGGGGCGGGGCTGGGTGCCGCCGGGAGGGCGGGCATGGCCGCGGGCAACGCCGGCAGATAGCTGTTGCCGGTGTCGTACGCGGAAGGCACTCGGATCGGGGCGATCTGAGGCGTGCCCCGCTCCGCGACCAGGGAGTCGTAGATCGGGGTGTCGGGGAACGACGGCGCGGTGTAGTAACCGCCTCCGTAGGTGGAGCGGGGGGAGGTCATGGCACATAAGTTAAGCCCACGATGTGCTGGTTGGGGAGCCCGATAAGAGGGTTGTTTGACGGGTTCTGAGTGACCGTCGATCCACAATGCGAGCGAACGTGACAAAAACGGTCGTCCGAAGAGCCGGCGATCTTGAAAAGCCGAGCTGGGGAGGGGTTACCCACGGGTCGCACCCGACCTCAGCGGGTGAGTCCGCCATGCCCGGCATTAGGTTGACGTAAGAAATCTTGATGCACCAGGAGCCGCGATGGGGGCGAGCATGTCCATGCTTAAAGGAGCCAATGTTCCGGTGCCGGCGCGCAGTGTGCGTGTCGAATTGGGCTGGCGTTCAGGGACGGGAGTGCCGGACGTCGACACCTCGGCGCTACTCCTTGTGTCGGGGAAAGTGCGCTCCGACGCGGACTTCGTTTTCTACAACCAGCCGGAGCACGCTTCCGGGGCGGTACGGCACGAGGGGAAGCGCACGTCCGGGGGCGCGGCGACGGACACGCTCCACGTGGATCTGGGGCGGGTCGAGCCGGCCGTCGAGCGGATCGTTCTCGCGGCCTCGGCCGACGGCGGCGACTTCGGCCGGGTGCCGGGGCTCTACGTACGCGTGACGGACGCGGACGGCGGCGCGGAGATCGCACGGTACGACAGTGCCGACGCGACCGTCGAGACGGCCTTCGTCCTGGGCGAGCTGTACCGACGTCAGGGTGCCTGGAAGTTCCGGGCGGTGGGGCAGGGCTACAGCTCCGGCCTGGAGGGTCTGGCGAGAGACTTCGGCATCACGGTGGACGAACCGCAGCGGCCGACGGCGCCCGTCGTGACTCCCGCGCCCGCCGCTGCTCCCGCGCCCGCCCCTGCTCCCGCGGCGACCGCTCCCGCACACGCCCCGGCCCCTGTCGTACCGCCCGCCGCGCCGCAGCCCGTACGGCTCACGAAGGTCACCCTGACGAAGGAATCCCCGACGGTCTCCCTCGCCAAGCAGGGCGGCACCTCCGGTGCCATGCGGGTGAACCTCAACTGGCAGACGCGCAAGCAGTTCACCGGTTGGGCCGCCAAACTCGGCAGCGCCCTCGCCCAGCACGCCGATCTCGACCTCGACCTGTGCGCCCTGTACGAGCTGACCGACGGCCGCAAGGGCGTGGTCCAGGCGCTCGGCAACGCCTTCGGGGCGCTCCACCAGGCCCCGTACATCCATCTCGACGGGGACGACCGCACCGGAGCCCTCGCCTCCGGAGAGAACCTCACCATCAACCTCGACCACAAGGACAAGCTCCGTCGCGTCCTCGTCTTCGTCACCATCTACGAAGGAGCCCGCAGCTTCGCCGATCTGCACGCCACCGTCACCCTCCAGCCGCAGCACGGCGCGGCCGTCGACTTCTCCCTCGACGACTGCACCATCCCCTCCACCGTCTGCGCGCTCGCCCTCCTCACCCGTGAGAACGGCGACCTGATCGTCCGGCGCGAGGCCCGCTATCTCGTACCGCAGCGCGGAGTCAGCCCGCAGCGGACCGTCGACCAGGCGTACGGCTGGGGCATGAACTGGACCCCGGGCCGCAAGTAGCCGCAGAGCGGCCCCACCCGCCACCGGGAGCGGCTCACCGGTCGGGTGCCGCCGCGGGACGGGCGTACGTACGGCCCTTCCAGGCCGCGCCCCGCCCCCGGTAGTGCTGCACGGCCGAGTCCACCGTCATGAGGAGATAGAGGAGCGCGGTGCAGGGGAGGGTGGGAGCGAGCCACAGAGGCTGCCGGTAGTAGCGGAGCATCGGGAGGTACGTACCCGTCATCACCGCCCACGCGAGCCCGCCCGCCCAGGCCGCCACCGCGTCGCCGCCGGACACCCCCGCCACCAGCGCCACCGGGGGAGCCAGATAGACGACCGCGAGCCCGGCGACCGTGGCCGCGAGCACGAGGGGGTTGTGACGGAGCTGGGCGTAGGCGCTGCGCGAGACCATCCGCCAGAGATCGTAGAGACGGGGGTAGGGGCGGACGCTGTCCACCCGCTCGGCGAGCCCCAGCCAGATCCGCCCGCCCGCCCGGCGCACGGCCCGGGCCAGCGACACGTCGTCGATCACGGCCTGCCGGATCACCGCGGGCACACCGGCCCGCTCGGCCGTCTCCGACCGCAGCAGGACACAGCCCCCGGCCGCCGCCGTCGCCAGGGGGCGGCGGCGATTGATCCAGCGGAACGGGTAGAGCTGCGCGAAGAAGTAGACGAACGCGGGGACGACCAGACGCTCCCAGAAGCTCGCCACCCGCAGCCGGGCCATCTGGGAGACCAGATCCAGATCGTTCGCGACCGCCGCCGTCACCAGGAGGCGCAGACTGTCCGGTTCGTGGGCGATGTCCGCGTCCGTCAGCAGCAGGAACTCCGGTCCACGCGCGCGTGCCAGGGCCATGCCGTGGCGCAGCGCCCACAGCTTCCCGGTCCAGCCCGGCTCCGGCTCGCCCGGAGAGACGACGGTCAGCGGCAGCCCTCCGTACCGCACGGCCAACTCGCCCGCGAGCTTCCCGGTGCCGTCCGTACTGCCGTCGTCGACGAGCACCACCTCGGCGTCGCCGGGATAGTCCTGGGCGAGCAGCGACGGCAAACTCAGCGGCAGCACCTCCGCCTCGTCCCGCGCCGGTACGACGATCGCGACCCGGGGCCAGACCACCGGCTCCGCACGCCCAGGGGCAGGGGGCGCCCCGTGGACGGGCGGTGGCAGGCGCTGATCGGTACGCCAGAAGAACCCCTGGCCCAGCAGCAGCCACCCCCAGGCGGCCAACGAACCCACAGCGATCCAGGCAATGGCGCTCATTCGCCGCAGTCTGCCCCAGATCGACGGGGACGCAAGGGTGGTCGGCTAGGGTGACCGGGTGAAGATCGCGCTCATGGACTCCGGAATCGGCCTGCTCCCGGCAGCGGCCGCGGTTCGCCGACTGCGGCCCGACGCGGATCTGGTGCTCTCCTCCGACCCCGACGGCATGCCCTGGGGCCCGCGAACCCCCGAGGATCTCACCGAGCGCGCGCTGGCCGTCGCCCGGGCCGCCGCCGCCCACCGGCCGGACGCCCTGATCGTGGGCTGCAACACCGCCTCCGTCCACGCCCTGCCCGCCCTGCGGGCCGAGCTGGAGCCCCACATCCCGGTGATCGGCACCGTCCCCGCGATCAAGCCCGCCGCCTCGGGCGGCGGAAAAGTCGCCATCTGGGCGACCCCGGCCACCACCGGCAGCCCGTACCAGCGCGGACTGATCCGCGCCTTCGCCGAAGGCGCCGAGGTCACCGAGGTGCCCTGCCCCGGGCTCGCCGACGCGGTGGAGCACGGCGACGCCGAGGCCGTGGAGAGCGCCGTCGCGGCCGCCGCCGCGCTCACCCCTCACGACGTACGCGCGCTGGTCCTCGGCTGCACGCACTACGAACTGGTCGCCGAGCGGATCCGCGCGGCGGTGCAGTCCGCCGACCGGCCCCCGGTGGTTTTTCACGGCTCGGCCGGGGCAGTCGCCGCACAGGCGCTGCGCCGGATCGGCGCCGAGCCCGCACCCGCCGCGTCCCCTACCGGAGGACTGACCGTCCTGCTCAGCGGACGGACAGCGCAGCTTCCGGCGACGGCCCTGAGCTATGCGGAAGGCCGCCTGCTCGGGGCCGCGGCTCCGGCACGCTGACGGAATCGCCGACGGGCCGTTGACGGTCCGTTGACGGACCGCGGCGCCGCGTCGAGCGGGCGCCGCACGCGCGGAACGTGAGTAGGCTGCGAGCCATGAGGGACCATTCCCGCCACCCCCACCACCCCCGGCCCCTGGACACCGACGTACCGGTACCCGAGGTCTGGACCGGTCGCGCCACCAACCGGGTCCAGTGGGTGCTGGCGATCGCCGGCGCGGCCTTCGTCGCGCTGGGCATCGAGCTCGCCGTCGCCTCGCCGTGGACGTCCGGCATCGTTCCGCTGCTGATGTCGGTGATCGGCTGCGTGGCGGCCGGCCTCCTGATGCTGTTCGGCACGCTCGCCTTCGTCCACGTCGCGGTGAAGGTCGACGACCGGGCCATGGAGGTCCGCTGCGGACACATCGGCCTGCCACGCCGCCGGATCCCGCTGTCGCAGGTGGCCGACGTCGCCATCGCGCCGAAGGTCACCCCGCGCCACTGGGGCGGTTGGGGGTACCGCTGGCTCCCCGAGAAGGGAACGGGCGTCATCGTCCGGCGCGGCGAGGCCCTGGTTCTGACGCTGGTCGACGGCCGTACCTTCACCGTCACGGTCGACGACGCCGACTCCGCCGTCCGGGTCATCCGCGACCGTCTGAGCCGTACGACGCCGGACACACCCCCCGCGCCTCCCGCACCGCCCACCACCCCACCGGTCCCGCCGGTCACACCGACCGGGCCGACGAGCGCCTGAGGCCGCCGGACGGTCGTCGCAGATGTCGGGCGGGTCCACTCGTCTGTCGTCACTCAGGTGTCCTGGTCGGTCGCTGCCACGCGGGCCGATGCCAGGCCCGCGAGGAGCCCGGCGCCGGCCGTGACCGGTGTGAAGCTCAGCGCGCTGCCGACCGTGGCGAGAGCGGCGAGTGCCGTCAGCGCCGCCCCGGCGGTGAGGACGACCGCCGTCGAGCGGGGCGAGAACCACAGACCGCAGAGCAGCCACCCGTAGACGGCACCGAGGAGCACGACCCCCGGCACACCCTGTTCGGCCGCCTGCTGGAGCGGTGCCGAATGCGGCTTGTCGTCCCTGTGCGGCGCCTCCCGGGCCGTCGGGCTCAGCGCGCCGAACCGGTCGGGGCCGGTCCCGCGCAGCGGATTCTCCCTGGCAAGCGCGACGGCGTCCTGCCACAGCAGCACCCGGTGAGAGGTCAGCGGACCCTCCAAGGAGACCGTGAGCCCGACGGGAAGAGCCTTCTCCCCGACCGCCCAGGAGGCCCCGACGACCAGGCCCGCCGCCAGTGCCAGCCCCGCGAGCCCGAGGAACCGGCGCCGCATGCGTACCGCAGCCAGCGAGCAGAGCAGCACGCCGAACGCCGCCAGGAAGCCCACCACGGAGCCCCGGGTCAGCGCCACACCCGCCACCGTCAGGGCGAGCCCCCGCAGAAGCAGCCGGCTCGGCAGCGAACCGGCCGCCGCGGCCGCGCAACAGGCCGCCCCGGCGGCGAGCACGAGCAGCGCCGCGGTCGCGCCCGTATGACCGGGCGGTACGGAAGCGACGGGTGAGGCGCCCGGCACGCCCGGTCCGGAGGCCCAGGCGAGGGCGAGCGCGGCGAGGGACGCGGTCGCCGCGGCGGCCACGGGGAGCAGCGTGCCGGAGATCCGTCCGCACGCGTAACCGGCCGCGAGGGCCAGCACGGCGAGGAGGATCCCCTCGGGGCGCGCGTCGCGCCCGGCGGCGCTCACGAGCGACCACAGCGCGCAGGCGCCGAGAACCAGTGCCCCGGCGACATCGAGCACCCGCCCACGCTCGCGCACGACGGCCCGCTCAGCCGCAGGTGCAGCCATCCCCGTCGACCCCCCGATCAGTCTGGCGCACACCGTAACGGGGCGGCCCGGCTTTGTGGAGAGAAAGTGCGGGAATGTGATGGTGGAGCGGGCGAATCGTGGGCATCGGCAGGGTGCCGCACCGCACGCGTCCGTATGCGGAGCGGCGCGTGGCATACCAGCCCCGGCGCGTGCCGCACTGGGCGGTCCGTATCCGGGGCACGTGGCATACCGGCCCTGGCGCCGAGGCGGCAGCGGTGATCGCGGCGGCCCCGGCGGTCGCGCACGCCGCCGGGGTGTGTGGTGGTCGCGGCGGCCGCACGACCGCGCAGGCCGTGGTGGTCGCGGCCGCCGTTCCGGCTCGTCGGGCCGGGCTCCTCCGGGGCCCGGGGCGCGCCGTAGACTCCGCGAGGTGAGCACCACGATCGTCCCCCCCGTCGACGCCTCCGGTCCCGCCGCCGCCCCCGAGCCCGGCCGCTTTGGCCCGTGGCGCCTCGCACGACCCGGAGCGGCCGTGCTCGCCGGGGCCATGCTCTTCCTGAGCTTCCCGCCCCGCCCGCTGTGGTGGCTCGCGGTGCCCGCCTTCGCTCTGCTCGGCTGGTCGCTGCGCGGGCGCCGACTCCGCGCCGGATTCGGCCTCGGGTACCTCGCGGGACTCGGCTTCCTGCTCCCGCTGCTGATCTGGACCGGCGCCGAGGTCGGCCGGTTCCCCTGGATCGCGCTCTCGGCCGTCGAGGCGCTGTTCATCGCCGCCGCCGGGCTCGGGATCGCGGCCGTCTCCCGGCTGCCCGTCTGGCCGGTGTTCGCCGCCGGGGTGTGGATCCTCGCCGAGGCGGCACGCGCGCGTGTCCCGTTCGGAGGCTTCCCCTGGGGCAAGATCGCCTTCGGGCAGGCCGACGGCGTCTTCCTGCCACTGGCCGCGGTCGGCGGCACTCCGGTGCTCGGCTTCGCCGTGGCCCTGTGCGGCTTCGGCCTGTACGAGGTGATCCGCCAGGTGCGCGCCTGGCGGGCGAGCGGCGACGTACCGCGCGGCCCTCTCGCCGCGGCCGCCCTCGCCCTCCTCGCCCCGGTCACCGGCGCCCTGGCCGCGCTGCCGTTGGTCGACGACTCCGCGGAGGACGGCACCGCCACCGTCGCCGCCGTCCAGGGCAACGTGCCCCGCCTCGGCCTCGACTTCAACGCGCAGCGGCGCGCCGTCCTCGACAACCACGCCGCCCGCACCACCGAACTGGCGGACGACGTCGAGAAGGGCCGCAAGCCCCGGCCCGACTTCGTCCTGTGGCCGGAGAACTCCTCCGACATCGACCCCTACGCCAACCCCGACGCCCGCGACGTCATCGACAGGGCCGTGAAGAGGATCGGCGTGCCGACCGTGATCGGCGCCGTCATCGCCCCCGAGACCGGCAAGCTGCGCAACACCCTCATCGAGTGGGACCCGAAAAAGGGGCCGGTCGCCACCTACGACAAGCGGCACGTCCAGCCCTTCGGCGAGTACATCCCGATGCGGCCCTTCGTACGGATCTTCAACAGCAACGTCGACCGGGTCAGCCGCGACTTCGGGGCGGGGCACGAGATCGGCGTCTTCGACCTCGCCGGCACCAAGGTCGGCCTCGCCACCTGCTACGAGGCCGCCTTCGACTGGGTCGTACGGGACACCGTCACCCATGGCGCCCAGCTGATCTCCGTACCGAGCAACAACGCCACCTTCGGCCGCAGCGAGATGACCTACCAGCAGCTCGCCATGTCCCGGGTGCGGGCGGTCGAGCACAGCCGCTCCGTGGTCGTGCCGGTGACCAGCGGGGTGAGCGCGATCATCCGGCCGGACGGCGAGATCGTGCGGGAGTCGGAGATGTTCACCCCGGACGTCCTGGTCGAGAAGGTGCCGCTGCGGTCCTCGCTCACGCCGGCGACGCGGATGGGCACGCTGCCCGAGGCGCTCCTGGTGGCCGTCGCGGTGGCCGGCCTCGGCTGGTCGGGACTGCGCGCCTTCCGCGCCCGTCGCAGCCGGTAGAACTGAGGGCCCGCGGGGACCGGGGGTCGGGGCCGACGGCCGGCCGGCCGGGCGGCCGGGGCTTCGGAGTCCGGGTCTCGGGCAGAGGTGTGGGGTCGAGGCCTCGGGATTCCTTGATCCGGCGGGCCGTAGGGTCGAGGCATGGGTACTCCTGACTTCATCCGCGAACTCCGGGCCAGCGCCGGGCACCAACTGCTCTTCCTACCGGGGGTGAGCGCCGTCGTCTTCGACGACCGGGGTCGGGTGCTGCTCGGCAGGCGGGCCGACAACGGCCTCTGGGCGGTCATCGGCGGCATCGTCGAGCCCGGCGAGCAGCCCGCCGCCTGCGCCGAGCGTGAGGTGTACGAGGAGACCGCCGTCCGCGTCGAGGTCGAGCGCGTCGTGCTCGTCCAGACCTTGCGCAAGCCGGTCGTCTACCCCAACGGCGACCAGTGCCAGTTCCTCGACATCTCCTTCCGCTGCCGCGCCGTGGGCGGTGAGGCCCGGGTCAACGACGAGGAGTCGACGGAGGTCGGCTGGTTCGACGTGGACGACCTGCCGGAGATGAAGCGGTTCTCGTACTTCCGGATCGAGCAGGCGCTTGCCGACGAACCCACATGGTTCGACACCACGCCTGCGGGTCGAAGTATGGGTGGGGAACACATCGGTTGACGGTGGGGCGCTTCATAAGGTGCGGAGCATGAGCGCCCCCACCACACCAGGTCCCGCATCGGCCCCCGCGCCGGCCCGACCCCTTCCGGCCCCGCCCGCTCCGGCCACCGCGCCCGGATCCGTCCAGCTCGACCTCGCCGGCCGCACCGCGCTCGTCACCGGAGCGGCCGGCGGCATCGGCCGCGCCTGCGCGCTCCGGCTCGCCGCGGCAGGGGCCCGGGTCAGAGCCGTCGACCGGGCGGCCGACGGCCTGGAGGCGCTCCTGGAACAGGCCGACGGCCTCGCCGGTGCCGTGGAACCGCAGGTCCTGGACCTCACCGATCTGGACGGCGCCGAAGCCGTCGCCGCCGGCGCCGACATTCTCGTGAACAACGCCGGAATCCAGCTGGTCCGCCCCATCGAGGAGTTTCCGCCCGATGTCTTCCACACCGTTCTGACCGTGATGCTGGAGGCGCCCTTCCGGCTGATCAGAGGGGCCCTGCCGCACATGTACGGCCAGGGCTGGGGCCGGATCGTCAACCTCTCCTCCGTACACGGGCTGCGGGCCTCCGCCTTCAAGTCAGCCTATGTGGCCGCCAAACACGGCTTGGAGGGACTCTCCAAGACCGCCGCCCTCGAAGGCGCCCCCCACGGGGTCACCTCCAACTGCGTCAACCCCGGCTATGTGCGTACGCCACTGGTCGAGCGGCAGATCGCCGACCAGGCCGCCGCCCACTCCATCCCCCCGGAGCGGGTCCTGACCGACGTACTCCTCAAGGACTCGGCACTCAAGCGGCTCATCGAACCAGAGGAGGTCGCGGAGGCCGTCCTCTACCTCTGCACCCCCCAGGCCTCCTTCATCACCGGCACCTCCCTGACCCTCGACGGCGGCTGGACCGCCCACTGACGGTTTTCCACAGGGCTGGTGCGACCACCCGTACGGCAGGTATCCCTGTGTCCATGTCCCAAGAACAGGTCTCCTACCTGGAGCTCCTCGCACGAGGAGCCGCGACGGAGGCATACGACCGGCCCGTGCTGCTCGCCCGTGCGAGCGGCGCGGGCCCCGAGGCGCTGGCCGAGCTCGAGAAGGCCAAGCAGCTCGCCCTGCGCGTGCGGGCCGAGCTGGAGGGGAGGCGGCGCCGCGAGGCGGAGCTCTCCGCCCTCTTCGAGACCGCCCACGACCTCGCGGGACTGCGCGACCTCGACGCGGTGCTCCGCGCCATCGTCCAGCGCGCCCGCTCCCTCCTCGGCACCGAGGTGGCCTACCTCAGCCTCAACGACCCGGCCGCCGGCGACACGTACATGCGGGTCACCGAGGGCTCGGTCTCCGCGCGCTTCCAGCAGCTCCGCCTCGGCATGGGCGAGGGCCTCGGCGGCCTCGTCGCGCAGACCGCCCGCCCCTACGTCACCGACAACTACTTCGACGACGCCCGCTTCCAGCACACCCGCACCATCGACTCCGCCGTGGGGGACGAGGGGCTCGTCGCCATCCTCGGTGTGCCGCTGACCCTGGGCAGCCAGGTCATCGGCGTGCTCTTCGCCGCCGACCGGCGCGCCCGCGTCTTCGAACGGGAGCAGGTCGCCCTGCTCGGCTCCTTCGCCGCGCACGCCGCCGTCGCCATCGACACGGCCAATCTCCTCGCCGAGACCCGCTCCGCCCTGGCCGAACTGGAGCGGGCCAACGACATCATCCGCGAACACAGCGGGGTCATCGAGCGCGCCTCGGAGGTCCACGACCGGCTCACCGAACTCGTCCTGCACGGCGGCGGCGTCCACGACGTGGCGGCCGCGGTATCCGAGGTCCTCGGCGGCAGGGTGGAGTTCATCGAGGACGGGCTCGACTCCGCCCGGCTCGCGGACGGCCACGCGCTGCGCGACGGCGACCGCTGGGTGGCCGCCGTCTCCGCCGGCGGCGAGAGCTTCGGCGCCCTCGTCCTGCACGGGCAGCCCGACCTCGACCCCGTCGACCAGCGCACGCTGGAGCGCGCCGGTCTGGTGACCTCCCTGCTGCTGCTCGCCCGCCGCTCGGCGGGCGAGGCGGAACAGCGGGTACGGGGCGAACTGCTCGACGACCTCCTCGACGCACCCGACCGCGACCGCCGGCTGCTGCGCGAGCGGGCGGCCCGGCTCCGTACGGACGTGGACGCGCCCCATGTGGTGCTCGCCGCCCGGATCGACCGGGCCGGGGCCGGAGGAGAGGCGGACAGCGGCGTACGGGAGAGCGCCGACCGGCAGCGGCTGTGGTCGGCCGCCTCGCATCTGGCCGCCACCCGAAGGGGACTGGCCTCCGCGCGCGACGGCGGGACGGTGCTGCTCCTGCCGCTCGGCCCCGGCGAGAACGCGGCCGGGCTGGCCCGGCAGACCGCCAAGCACCTCGGCGGCGCGCTGCGCGAACCGGTCACGGTGGGCGCCTCGGCACCCGTCGGCTCCCCCCTCGCCCACCCCGACCAGGTCGCCACCGCGTACGAGGAGGCCCGCCGCTGTCTGGACGCGCTGCGCCTGCTGCACCGCGCGGGCGACGGCGCGGCGGCCGAGGACCTGGGCTTCCTCGGCCTATTGCTCGCCGACACCCGGGACATCGAGGGCTTCGTCGACCGCACGATCGGCCAGGTCCTCGCGTACGACCGGCGGCGCGGCACGGACCTGGTGCGGACGATGGACGCGTACTTCGCGAGCGGGATGAGCCCCGCCCGGACGAAGGACGACCTGCACGTGCACGTGAACACGGTCGCCCAGCGCGTCGAGCGGATCGGCCGTCTGCTGGGCCCCGACTGGCAGTCACCGGCCCGGGCCCTGGAGATCCAACTGGCCCTGCGTCTGCACGCGATGTCGGCCGCGGTCGCCCGCTGAACGGCGTGGCGGATGCGCCATGCCGATGAGATCAAGCCAATGAGGTGGCCGCCCAACGCTCTTACCCGGCAGGTTAGTTGACGAAGAGTTAGCCTGAGCCGCGAAACCGACACCCGTGTTCGGAGGTCTCATTGGCTGCCTCGCTCGCAGCGTGGCCCCGGCCGGCCGGCTTATGCCGGACGCGCTGACCGGTCCACATCCCGGAGTACGTCTCACCTGGGTGAGGTGTGCCCCGATCCCGAGCGAAGTACGAGTCAATGGAGGCACCCCGTGTCGGCTCATGCCACTCAGTCGAACGTCTGCAGGCATCCCGGGCGTGACGTGGCCATGGTCGCCCTGTCCGCGGTCGTCGTCGCCCTCGTCGCCGTTGTCGTCGTGATGGCGGCGAACGGCGGCCCACTCGCCATCCTCGGCGCGGGCGGCACCAGCCTCGCCGCGAGCTTCACCGTCGGCATGGGCGTCCTACAACACCTCAAGTCGGGCAGTTAGCCACCGCAGCGGCGAGCGGCCCCCTCCGCCGTCTCGGCCGAGGGGGCCCGCCCGGGTCCCGGTGAACGGCGCCGTCAGGCGTCGGCGCGGACCGTCGCCGCGCTCTGCGGAGCGTCCTCGGCGATCTCGGAGAGATCGCGGTTGCGGGTCTCACGGGCGCAGGCGATCGCGACGACCGTGAGGAGGGCGGCGGCGATCACGTAGAGGGTGATCGGCGTCGAGGAGCCGTAGTCGGCGAGCAGCGCCGTCGCGATCAGCGGCGCGGGCGCACCGGCGGCGACCGAGGAGAACTGCGCGCCGATCGAGGCGCCGGAGTAGCGCATGCGGGTCGCGAACATCTCGGAGAAGAACGCTGCCTGCGGCGCGTACATCGCCCCGTGCAGGATCAGTCCGACGGTGACCGCGAGCAGGAGGCTGCCGAAGCTCTTGGTGTCGATGAGGGCGAAGAACGGGAACATCCAGGCGCCGACACCGATCGCGCCGATCAGGTAGACCGGCCGGCGGCCGATCCGGTCGGAGAGCGCGCCCCAGGCGGGGATGACGGCGAAGTGGACGGCGGAGGCGATCAGGACGGCGTTCAGGGCGGTCTGCTTGGAGAGGCCGACCTGGGTCGTCGCGTAGACGAGGATGAACGCGGTGATCACGTAGTAGGAGATGTTCTCCGCCATGCGCGCACCCATCGCGATCAGGACATCGCGCCAGTGGTGCTTCAGGACGGCGACCAGCGGCATCTTCTCGACCTGCTCGGTGGCGGCCTTGCGCTCCTCGGCGGCGGCGAGCGCGGCCTTGAAGACAGGAGACTCGTCGACCGACAGCCGGATCCACAGGCCGACGATCACCAGCACACCGGAGAGCAGGAACGGTATGCGCCAGCCCCATGCGAGGAACGCGGAGTCCGAGAGGAGCGCGGTGAGCGCGGACAGCACACCCGTCGCGAGCAGCTGACCCGCCGGCGCCCCGGTCTGCGGCCACGAGGCCCAGAAACCACGTCGCTCGGCGTCACCGTGCTCGGAGACGAGCAGCACGGCGCCGCCCCACTCACCGCCGAGCGCGAACCCCTGCACCAGCCGCAACACGGTGAGCAGCACGGGAGCGGCGGACCCGACGGTGGCGTGCGTGGGCAGCAGCCCGATCGCGAAGGTCGCCCCACCCATCAGCAGCAGGCTCAGGACCAGCAGCTTCTTGCGCCCCAGCCGGTCGCCGTAGTGCCCGAACACCAGCGCGCCCAGGGGGCGGGCGGCGAACCCGACCGCGTAGGTCAGGAAGGAGAGCAGTGTCCCGACCAGCGGATCGGACTCGGGGAAGAACAGCTTGTTGAAGACCAGCGCGGCGGCCGACCCGTAGAGGAAGAAGTCGTACCACTCGATGGTGGTGCCGATGAGACTCGCGGCGACGATGCGCTTGAGACTGGCGGGGGCTGGTGGAGCGGTCGCGGGGGAGGACATCGGCACCACTTCCTGGCAGTTGACGGGGACGTTTGCGTGTCGCCACACCGTAGAAACATGCAGGTCACCGTCGTATGTGGTGGGACACCATAGTTCTATCTTCCGGAGTGCGCGTGCCCACCATGGAGGCGCTCCCGAAGCTTCTGCGAGCCCCTCGACGAGGCCCCGAAGGGCGCTGCCCGAGTTGCGTTGTTCGGGCATGATTTGGAGATGCCGTGCTGACTCCCGTGCTGGTTTGGTGCTGACCAAAAGCCCACGTCATCATCCGTTCTCACCTCTCCCGTGCTGACTTGGTGCTGACTACGCAGCGTAGAAATCCGATATGAGCGGCAGATCCGGGCGAATGGTCGGCAACCACGTCGCCGACCTGGTGAGCCGGTACGGCGAGCACTCGGACCTGGTGCCGGAGCCACTCACCTCGTACATCAAGCAGCGTGAGGGCTACGACTACAGCCACCACGGCCGCGCCGGAAACCCGTCCACCGACTTCGTCCCCGGCGAGAGCGTAGACCGCTTCTGCCTGCTGGGCTCGCCTGCCGCCCACATCGCGGAACTGAAGGCTCTTCAGGTGCTGGGCGTCGACCAGTTCGCCGTGTACCCAGTGCACGACGCGAAGGAGGCGACGATCGACGCGACGTGCCAGGCGCTGCTCCAAACGGGCAAGAAGCCGAGGAAGCGTAGGCCGGATGCGCGCACGAAAGACTCAAGATCGGATGAACCGCCTGGGATGGGGTGGAATCAAAGTGGCCCCTGCTTCAGCAGGGGCCGGAGCACTTCCGATCCGGGTGCTCCGTGTATGAGCTGAAGGACGAATGCGGTATGGCCAGCGGCACCGTGAAGGTTGGTCTGAGGAGCGGATCGCTGCTAGGCGGCGGCGCGTTCCGGGTGCCGCTTGCGCAGCGTAGTTGAGTCAGGGGCTGCAGCCGGTGGCCCCTGCTCGATCCGACGAGACTATTCGCGGTCGCCGTGTGGCGCTTCCTCGAAGAGGTCGATCAAGGAGAGGGGCATGTCTGCCACCGTGAGTTCGAGGGAGCCGGTGATCACTGTGTCGTGGTTGCTGCAGGTGGCTGACCAGGTTGCCGTGATCGTGGATGGCGCGGGCGCGCAGACGATGACGACGATGTCCTCCGAGTCGGCGTGCTGGCGCGGGCGGATGTGGCCGAGCGGGAAAGCGATGGACGTCGAGCCGCCGTTGGTGATGTCTGGGCGGAAGGGGTCGTAAGCCGGTGCCGGGCCGATCAGGCCGTTGGGGAGAAGGCCGTGGGGAATCGATGGCTGGAACGAGAACAGCGCCGGGGCAGGGGTGCCGAAGGCTTGGGCGGTGAAGGGAACCCGGTCAGTGATTCGTTGATGGTCTGGGTACGAGGGTGCACGGCCTCGACAGCGCCGGGGATGTAAAGCTGGATCTCGACATCGGCCAGATTGAGGTCGGTCAGGTTCGTCACGCGAAGTGAGAGGGGGACATGCGCCGGCCAGAACCGTTGCGGAAAGGCGAACTTGTTGGGGTGCGCGGCGGGCTCGCTCGTTGAGGCATGTTCCGCGCGTTCGTCCGGCAGCCACAGCGCCCCGGACGTACCAGTGGACGGACGCGGTCGCGACGGTCGCCCAGGTGCTCGCGACGCCGAGCCGGATGTCGACGCCTTGGAGCAGAGCCCGGACGCGGACGCCCTGGGTCGTGAATTTGGGCGAAGGCGTGCTCGGCTTCGTCGGTGGTGGGCCCGGTGAAGGCCAGGTCACTGGTGTCGTGCGGCTGCCATCGCAGGACGGGGTGAGGGCCGCGGCGCACTGGCGCAGGAACCAGCCCATCGGGGTGCGGGAGGCTGGGTGGCGTCCGCGAGAGCGGCGAGGACTTCCCGCAGGTGGCCCAGTCGGCCGTCGAACAGCGCGGCGGTAACATCCGCGGCCGGTCCGGGTCGGCCAGGGCAGACCGGTCAGCGGTCCGGTGGCCATGGCCGTATCGGCATCGGTGACGCTCCAGACGTCGGTCCCGCGCCATTGCTGGGCTTGAGCGATGGCTGCTTCGGTCGCCACCTGCATGTTCATATGTAGAGATTACGTAGGTGCTGGCCCGTGCTGGCCGCGTCCTCACGCAGTGGGGGCTACTCCGCTGGGCGGACCTGTCTGCGTTACTCGCGAACGGGTGATTCCCGCACGAGGCGTTCGTCACCCTCCGACCCCGGGGGAAAACTCATCATGCGAGGCAGTTCTGAGTCCGTGCAGGGCATCAGTCTCTCGCAGTGATCCACCCCCACCGGATCAAGGTCCGGCGGGGGTGGCGCGAAGCAAGACGGACGGTTCCCGGTGGGGCGGGAACAGCCGTCACCGCTTGGCGATGGCCATACCGAGGAAGATGCCGACCAACAACGCAGCGCTGCCAGCACCCATGACCGCCCACGTCCCGGTCTGGGTCGCGGCGAAGGTAGAGGTCATTCCGGCCTGAGCCGCGGCCTGTGTAGCCTGCGCACCGGCCATAGAGGCTTCCTGCGCGGCCATGGCCGTCTCCAGTGCGTGGACCTTGCCCTCAAGTTCGGATGTCTCCATAGCGGTTCCCTTCCGTTGTCGTGCCGGGTGGTTCCGGCCTCAACGTCGATGCGTTCCCCACAGCGCGGCCCTGTCGCGCTGGAGCGGGGCGGAACACCCATTTGCGGCCAAGCCCGCTGCGGGTGCCGCAACAGCCGCAGCGGAAGATGCGGCCGCCGTCCGAGTAAGGGACTGCGTCTTGCACCACGACTCCGCCGGGCCGCACCCCGACGGGCTGACGGACCTCCGGAGCCCTGTTCGTGACCGCCAGCGACATTCCCGCACCCGAGCGGCAACCGGACCGCCTCCAGCGGTCGCCGCTGGTGCAGACCCCCGGCCCTACGCCCCGTTGTCCAGGGCGCGGCGGATGGCGTCCCGCGCCCGGTCGGCGACCGCGGCCATCGGGCCGAGCGTGAGGTTCCCGGTGACACTCTCGACCCCGGGGTGGGGTGGGTCGGCGGGGTCGCCTCCGCCGCCTTGGCGGCCTTGGCCATCAGGGCGAGCCGGGCGGGCGAGGTGGTCCGGCGCAGGTAAGTGAACTCGTAGCGCTCCTCGGACCGCGCGTGGACCCGGACGGCGTCGCTCAGGGAGAGCAACGCGGGCATGAACCGCGGGTCGGACGTCTCCATCTCCTCCAGCGTGGAGAGCTTCTCCTTGGCCGTCTTCTCCTCAGCAAGCCGGCCCTCGACCACCTCCGTACCGCCGTCGAAGGCGGTATGGGCACTGGGGTGGACGACCTCCTCCTCGGCGGTCTCGTGCACCGCCAGCAGGTGCAACAGGCGCCGGAACGCGTCTGCGCGCTCCTCCCCCTATGCGGTGCGGACCTCTTCGAAGAGGGTGTGGATCTGGCCGTGCTGGCGCACGAGGAGCGCCACGACATCCTCTCCGACCGCGGGGTCGCCGACCTGGGCTTGCTCCGTCCACGTTTCTGCCTCCTGCCCCGGCCATCAGGCGCGCTTGGATTCGACGGGGTGGGCGGCCTTCGGTCTCCAGCCGGTGGTCGCCGTCGAACATCTCGCGGTGCTGATCGATGACGCGGTCGCTGGGAGGCTTCTCGCCGCGTCGTGGAGACTCCGCTGCATCTTCTCGAACCGCTCGTGGGCCTCTCGGACGTAGCCGGCGCCGAGGGTGGTGAGGTCGATCTGGGTGGCGAGCAGTTCGCGCACGTAGTCCTTGTTCGGCTCGAACGTCAGGACGTTCGGCAGCTGCGGCGCGAGGATCTCCTCCGGGTCACGGCAGTCGTGGCGGCGCATGAGGTCGCAGGCGATCCGCAGGTGCTCCAGCTCCATGTTCAGGTGCAGCTCCCACAGGGCCTTCACTTGGGGGTGGCTCTCCTGCGAGCTGCCTCTTCACCTCGGGATCCACCCGTGTTGCGGGCGAGATTGTGGCTGAACAGGATCGCCTCGACCTCAACGGGTGTAAGGGTCGGGGGCGATCGGCGAGGCGTTCAGCTCCCGCCAGCTGCGGACCTGCCGGTCCAGGGGGATGCCTCGATGTTCCAGAGGGTTGAACGTCATGTGGCACCTGGCCTTCGAGAGGGGAGGACGCTCGCCATCCTTGCCCTTCCGCCTGCGCCAGCGGCTGCTGCCACGCCCCCTCTGACGAGTGTCACCTCATCGCTCCCTGTTTCCACTCGTCTTCCCCAGCCGTCGGGGCACCCGGCAGGGAGATTGCGAGTGGACCAGGCACGACGGGTAGTCGCGCGTGAGCCGCACCGCACGTGGAGGAGATGAGATCCATGGTGATCCACATCGATCGAGGACTGACCGAGCGCGTCTCGAATCCGGCTCATGCGCTGCGTCAGGGGGCACATGATCAGGTCCTGGGTCTTCTGATGCTGGCGGTCGCGATGGTGCTGTTGCTGATGCCGATGGCCACGCAGGCCGGTCCCAAGGACGCTCAGGTGAACGAGATGGTCGTCGGGCTCGTCGTCGCGTTCACCGCGGGCCTGCGTATATACCGCGGCGGGGGTCCTCGGTCCGATGCCCTCGTGGGCGCGGCGGGTGTGTGGCTGGTGATCTCGCCCTTCGTTCTGGACATGCAGAACACCGCCGTCCACACGGCGGATCGCTTGCTTGCCCTCGTGGCCGGCAGCGTTCTGGTGGTCCTGAGCCTGGTGTCCTTGCTGATCTGGCGGCTGGACCGCAAGCGCCTAGCTAGGCCTCGCACGGTGCTGGATGAGCAGGTCGCCGACCTGATCGCCCGGACCTTGGAGATGAGGCCGGAGAACGCCACTCACTGGTCGACCCGGTCGATGGCCAAGAAGACGGGCCTTTCGCACGCGGGTGTGGCGGGGTGCGGACTGCAGCCGCACCGGACCGAGACGTCGAAGCTGTCCACGAACCCGTTCTTCATCGACAAGGTCCACGACGTCATGGGCCCGTATCTCGATCCGCCGGAGCGTGCGCTGGTGACGCGACTCTTCATCCTTCTCAGCTAGTAGTTCCGCTGTCATCGCCGCGCGCCGACCGCTTCGGATCCGGGATACGCTTTGCGGTCGGCCGGAACCGCCACCGACAGGACGGCTACCCCGGGCTGATTCACCCGGCGTGGCCTGCAGACCCCGTTGGTGGAGCAGCCCTTGGCTACCGGCCATATGCCTGCGTGCGGGGGAGTGGGCCGATGTCGGCATGGCGGCCTGGGCGGAGGGTGGCGTGGCGTTGTCCGGGTCCGGGACCAACGCGTGCGGCGAGGGCGTCGGCGACGACGCCCGTGGTGAAGGCGTAGACGGTTTTGTGGAGAACGTCGATGACGAGTTCCTTGTGGGGCCAGGTGGAAGGCGGGGCGCCGACGCCGGTGGCGTTCTCGAGGATCTGGTCGTTGGTGAGGCGTACGACGGTGAACTGCGCCGAAGCGAGCGGGCCGCGTAGTCCGGCGTGGGACATGACCGAGCGCAGAACGCCGAGGAGGGCTGCCTGACCGAAGTGCATGGCCCAGTTCACCGGCGTCGGCTGTTCGCCCTCGCGTTCGGCCATGCCGGTCAGGCGTTGAAGGACCCGTGCGGGCACGTGTGAGTCGGGCCGTTTGGTGAGAGCCTGTTCCATCTTCTCCCCGAGCGTCATCACGACGCCGCCTGCGGTGCCGGCGATCATTCCCTGCCACAGCGCACGTTTCATCATGCCCCGCGGCTACCCAATTCCAGGGCCCTGATTTCAACACGGTGCGGGGGATATGGCGCGTCTCGCTCGAATGCGGTCCTCTGCGCGCGCGAACGGTGGTTGTGGGTAGGCGTAGCGGGCAGCGGAACGAACCTCCGGCACGGCGGAAGGCAATCCATGAGCGCATCGCTCGACCCGCACGCGGTCTCTCACGTCCCTCCTGAGCGGCGCAGGTCGATGGTGGTGTGCGGCCTGATCGGAGTCGGGGTCATGGCCGCGGTCGACGAGATCGTCTTCCACCAGATCCTGGGCTGGCACCACTTCTACGACCGTTCGACCCCCAGCGTGGGCCTGCTGTCCGACGGCCTGCTGCACACTGCCGAGCTGCTGGCCCTGGTCGCAGGCTTCTTTCTCTACGCCGATCTGCGCCGGCGGCGCGCCCTGGGCGCAGTCCACGCCTGGGCGGGATTCTTCCTGGGGCTGGGGATCTTCCAGCTGTTCGACGGGATCGTCGACCACAAGCTGCTGCGCCTGCACCAGGTCCGCTACGGCGTGGACGTCACCCCGTACGACTGGGCGTGGAACGTCACCGCCCTGGCCTTGCTCCTGATCGGCACGGCGCTGGCCATGCGCGCAGAGGGTGGAACCAAGACGGGACGGGCGGCGTGATCGTCGGGCACGTCCATCCCGGCACGGGCGCGGGTCCCGGGCCCATTGAGCTGGTCACGGCGGTGGCCGCCCTGCTTGTGGCGTCCGTCTACCTGCTGGCCGCACACCGTCTGCGACACCGGGGGGACACCTGGCCCCGGCGGTGGGACGCGTCGTTCGCCGCCGGGAGCGCCGGTGTGGCGTCAGCAGCGGTGGGGCCGCTGCCGGGCGGCCCGCTCACCGTCCACATGATCCAGCACCTGACCGTCGGGATGGCGGCTCCGCTCCTGTTCGTCCTCGCCCGCCCCCTCACGCTCGCTCTGCGCAGCCTGGCCCCGGGTACGACACGCCGGAGCCTGCTGGCCTTGGCCCGCTCTCGCCCGGTCGGCTGGCTGGTTTTCCCTCCACTGGCGGCCCTCCTCGACATCGGCGGACTCTGGCTGCTCTACCGCACAGGGCTGTTCGCCGCCGTGCAACGCGATCCGTGGCTGCACGCCCTCGTGTACACGCACGTCCTCGCGGCCGGTCTGCTGTTCACCTTCGCCGTCTGCCGGCTCGACCCAGTGCGCCACCGCTGGGGCCTCGGCGTTCGCGGGGCGACCTTGCTGGCCGCCGGCGCCGTGCACGCCGTGCTGGCCAAGGCCCTGTACGCGGCTCCACCGCCCGGCACCGCCTTCGCCTCTGCCGACCTGCACGCCGGAGCCCAGGTCATGTACTACGGCGGCGATCTGGTCGAAGCAGCCGTCGCCACCGTCGTGGCTGCTTCCTGGTACCAGGCCACCGGCCGGGCCCGGCAACGGCGGCGCCGTCGGCCGGACACGGGCCCGAAGTCGTGCACCGTCGGAGCCCTGACCGGGCCATGAGGCCCGTGCGAGCGCCGCAAAGGTGGCCCAGTAGGCGGTGGCCGCGCCCACCCCGGCACCGCGGCCAAGACCGTTCTGACGAAGCGGCCCATCCGCCGTAGCACCGACGTGCAGCCGGAGTGAGTCCCCATCACGGACCGTGACACTGCGGATGGCTGACGTGCACGGGGTTTCTCCTACTGGCCGTCGTCAAGCAGCCCGAGGCACTGGACGCAGCTGTCTCCGGCCTGGCCGCGCCAAATTTAGAGTCGGCACTCGCTGCCCCATGGCTGAAAGCGCTCCATCCGGATCGCCGCCATCGTCGGCTCCGTCATCCTCCTCGCCGTCTATCGCCTGGTCCGGCAGCAAGCGCCACCACGGCCAGGCGTGAGCGACCCGGCCGCCCAGACGCGAACGGCCTCCGCTGCTTCTGAGGGCGGAGCCGTTCCGCCGTCGGCGCCCGCAGGCTGGCTCCGGAGGCGCGCCCGGAGTGCCGTGCATGGAGCCCCCGCCATAATCGCGGTCCGATTTGTCTATGCATGCCCACTCATTGGGTAGGGGCGGGTCACCACTCCTTCTCTGGAGGCCACCATGGCGTCAACTCACCGCGCACCCATCGAAGAGCACCCCGACCTGATGGAACTGCGTGCCCGGCACGACCGCGCGGCCGCTACGCCCCGCGCCCAGATGATCGAGGCCCTGGCGCTGCTTACGGGCCTCTATCTTGCCGCGTCACCCTGGATCGTCGGCTTCAACGGCTTCACCACCCTGGCCGTCACCAACCTCATCGCCGGTATCGCCTACATGCTCCTCCTCGGCGGACTCGGCAACTCCTACGAGCGGACCCACTCCATGGCATGGGCCGCTGCCGCCATCGGTATCTGGACCTGCGTCGCGCCTTGGGTCGTCGCAGGCGACGTCGCCCACACCCGCTCCATCACCAGCAACCTCATCACCGGCGCCCTCGCCACCCTTCTCGCCCTCGCCGCGGCCTCCGCTGCCCGCGACAACACCAAGGGCCACGGCCCCGGCACGCGCCGCGCTATGCCCGGAAATCACTGACGACGTGAATGCGGGGCCTGCGGTCTGCTCGGACAGCGACGCCCAAACCGCCCGGAACCACCTCCCCGTGTTCCGGGCGGCTTCGGCTCGCAGCTATACGTCGGCCGCGGCGACCGCGTCGCCTGCGAGCCGCGCGACGCGGAGCTTATGTGGTTGGCGAGCTTCGACGCTTCGGCGAGGCGGGGTAACCGCCACATGTGGAGCGCAGCTACCGCTGTAGTCGGGTGCCTCGGCCGACCTCGTTCTGCTCGCTCCATCACCGCCGCGACGGCCCCGTACGGCCTTCGCTGCCTCATAGGCGGTTCGGCGCGTTCATAGCGGTTAGTCGGGTCCCAGAGGGCACCCGGTGGGAGATGCCCCTTGAGCTGGAGCCAGTTCCCTTCGAAAGGCACGTAGTGAACAGTGATAGCGCGCTCCCTGCCGTCCTCTCCGGGACGTCTGTCGATGTGACCGGCGCCCCCGGGGAAACCCCTGAGCCGTCCCGATTCCATAAGTCCCTTACCGGTCTGCTGCAAGGTTATGGCGGCGAGGAGGAGGGCAGGCTGCCCGGCTACGCGGGTTCGATGGCTGCCTTCGGCCTATACGCCACCGCTTGGACGGCTGTGCTGCGCCGAGACGGTCACAGCAGGCCGGGCGGGCTCCGTGCCGGGGATGTCGCCCTGACGGCGGTGGCGACCTTTCGTCTCAGCAGGCTCCTCAGCAAAGGCGTGGTGACGAGCCCGCTGCGTGCGCCGTTCACCCGGTTCAAGGAGGCGGCCGGGCCGTCGGAGGTCACGGAGGAGCCGCGGACGGAGTCTGGGGTGCGTGGCACCGTGGGCGCCCTCGTCACGTGCCCGTTCTGCGTCGGGGTCTGGGTGGCGACCACCCTCACCGGCGCCCAGCTGCTGTGGCCACGCGAGGTGAGGGTCGTCACCGGCGCGCTCACCGTGCTTGCCGGGGCGGACGCCCTCCAGCTGGCCTACAGCGCCCTTGGACAGAAGGCGCAGGAATAGGACGTCGGCGCCCCGTTTCGGCGGAGAGAGGTCAGGCCGTGCGGTGCTGCGCCGTCGTCCGCGAGCACCGAATGCCGCGACGCTCGGGAAGGACCGGAAATGGTCAGCCCCGCTATGCGGGGCTGCATCGAGCTTCTGCCCCTCTTTACCCTTCCGACACATCTGTCCGCTCGGCCCGGCATGAGCCCACCCCGTTGCGCCGTCATTCCGACTGAGTGGGCCGTCTGGGCGAACCACGCACCCTCGCTCCGCGTGAGCAAGCGCATGCCAGAGGCCCGACGGCACACTCATCACGGCACCCTGTGTTCACTGAGTGTGTCGGGGCAACCGCACTGGGTGGCCTTCGTCTATCTGGGGAGTATCGAATGACGTTCAATCCGCTGGAGCAGCGGGGGATCCCGCTGGACCGTCAGCTGCGCAACTGGCGCGAGCTGAACGTCAAGCCGATCGATCCCGATCGCTGCGATCCGTACACCCGGTGCCGGATCATCACGATGAACGGGATCGAGGTCGAGGCGATCCTGTTCAGCCACCAGCTCGCCCGCAATACGGTGGATCCCGAGGTGAAGAGGCAGCTCGCCCGGACCCGGTACATCGAGGCGCAGCAGCAGAAGGTGGTGAACTGGCTGCTGCCGGGGGTGTCGTCGGTACTGGAGACGACGATCGCCTACGAGCAGGTGGCGGTGGACCTGACCTCGTGGGTGGCGCGTATGGAGCCGGACCCGTACCTGCGCCAGGCGTACGAGTTCGGTGTACTGGAGGACTTCGACCACCTGTACCGGTACGCGAACCTGTACGAGATGATCGAGCACCGCAAGGCGGAGGCGATCGTCGACGGGCTGACCGAGGTCATGCCGGGCCGGCCCACCAAGTTTCACCACCGCGACCCGGTCGACAACGTCCGCGACCCCTACGACAAGGCGGCGACGAACCCGCTGTCGAAGCTGCACGCGCTGACCATCCTGTCCGCGGAGCAGCAGACGATGAACTTCTACATGAACACCGGACCCACGTACATGGAGCCGATCGCCCGCCAGCTCTACCAGGAGATCGGGTTGATCGAGGAGGAGCACGTCACGCACTACGAGTCCCTCGTGGACCCTGGGGAGACGTGGTGGGAGCAGCTGGTCACCCACGAGTACAACGAGTGCTACCTCTACCACTCCTTCATGGAGCAGGAGAGCGACCCCAAGGTGAAGGCGGTGTGGGAGCTCCATCTGAACATGGAGCTGGAACACCTCCACACCGCCTGCGACTTGATGCGCCGTATCGACGGCAAGGATCCCGCAGAAATCCTGGCGCCGGAGCTGCCGAACGTGCTCACCTTCGAGCCGAACAAGGCGTACCTGCGCGACCTGCTGAACACCCAGATGGATCTGACCACGCTCGGAGCGGGCTACGTACGCGAGGCGCACGAGCGGTTCGAGAAGATGCAGGAGCAGATCCACGGCGGCGAGGAACCGCCCAGCGAGCGCGTCATGGCCGAGCACGACGCGATGTTCGGCCGCGAGTACCGCGTCCAGACCGAGGGTGAGCACCCGGACCCCGCCATGCGCGAGAAGAAGTGAGGCGTACGGACGTGTCAGACCTCGAAACCCCCCAGGCCGGGGACGACAACGCTCCCGACACCGACGTCGTCGCCCTCCTGATGCGCCAGCACGGAGACATCCGCAACCTCTTCGACGAGGTCGAGGCAGCGACCGGGGACGAGCGCCGCGACGCCTTCCACCGCCTCGTGCGCCTGCTCGCAGTCCACGAGACGGCGGAAGAAGAGGTCGTCCACCCCTTCGCCCGTCGTGCACTGCCGGGTGGTGCGGAGGTCGTCGAGGACCGCCTCGCCGAGGAGAAGGCCGCCAAGGAGACCTTGCTGACGCTCGAGGACCTGGACACCGGCGACCCGACGTTCATGCCGCGGTTCATGAAGCTGCGGACGGACGTTCAGGAGCATGCCCGCGCCGAGGAACGTTACGAGTTCACCCATATCCGCCGTAGCGCCGACGTCACCACCCTGGCCGCCATGGCCAAGGCGGTCAAGGCCGCCGAGGCCATGGCTCCCACCCGGCCGCACCCCGGCACCGAGTCCGGGGCGGCCAACGTGGCGCTGGGACCGGTCGTGGCCCTGATGGACCGCACCAAGGACGCCGTACGCAAAGCCATGGGAAACCCCTGATGAAGGGCAGAACCAGGGCTGTACGGACGCCTCAACCCGACCTGTGGTCGTGACCCTCATCATGGCCTGACGTCGATCGGCCGCCGCCGCAGTGAAGGTCGGACCGCTTTGCCATCGTGTTCGGTGAACCGGCTCTCGCCCGCCGTGCCCGGCCTGTGGTGGGGTCCCGAGCGCCTGTCGCGGGTGGATCCGCCGCCCGCGTGAGTGACCTCGGCCAGCGGCACGGCGTCAGGGATGAGCCGGAGCGATACGCCTCACCCGGGCCGTTCCGCTCCGGCTCATCCCGGCTGGTCGTCGGGCCGGGCGGCAGGGATGCCCGATTTTGCGGTGAGGGCGGTGGCGTTGGCGGGCCTGCCGGCGCCCCGCTTCGCAGTCCCGTCCGAGGTAGTAGCCCTGACCTCCGCCCGCGCAGATGGGTGGTCGGGAACCGTAGACCGTCTATCCGGCATAGCCAGACACTCTGGGTGACGGACAAGGTGAAAGATGTCGATTTTCTTGACATTCGTTCCCGAGCGAGGGGCACAGTGGGTTCATGGAGGAAGTGGCCGCGCGGATCGACTCGCCAAAGGCGGACGTGGAGCAGGTGTGCGCCGGACTGCACCGGCTGCCGCCCGAGGGACGGCTTCGAGCGGTTTCCGAGCTGCGCAGCGCCCTGGAAGCTGTGACCGGTCAGCCCTGGACGGCTCGATGGCTGCGGCCCGTGCCGAGGGCTGGGGCCTGCGGCGCATCGGGGATGCGGCCGGCCTGTCGCACGAGACGGTCCGCGGCCGGCTGGCTGGGGTGGACGGATGCCGGCGGTCGCGGTGAGACCTGACGAGGAGTTCCGGGCGGTCACCCGCAGCGTGGGCGAGCGGGCGGTCGTAACTGTCTGCGGAGAGATCGACATCGATACCGGACCCCTGCTCCAGGACGCTCTGGACGAGGCACTGGCGGTTTGCGTAGCCGGGATCGACGTCAACTTCAGTCACGTGACCTTCTGCGACTGCGTCGGCCTGACGGTGCTACTGCGCGCCCGCGCCGACGCCCGTCAGCGCGGAATCGGCTTCGGCGTGTGCGAGGTGCGTATCCCCTCGGTGAGGAACCTGTTCACCACGACCGGCACGGACACCCTCCTCGCTGACAGGCGGGCCGCCGCGTGAGAGAACACCCGGCCCGCGCGGCGGAAGTCAGCGGCACTGCCCGCGCCCATCGCCGATTAGCTGCCTCTCGTCCAACCCCGCAGAAAGGTCCGGCACGTCCGACGCAACCGACTGAAGGTGATCTCGTGAAGGCACTGACCTGGCACGGCAAGCGCGACGTACGGGTCGACACCGTCCCGGATCCGAGCATCCAGGACCCGACCGACGTGATCGTCAGAGTGACGACGACCGGACTGTGCGGCTCGGACCTGCACCTGTACGAAGTCTTCGGCCCCTTCCTCGAACCCGGTGACATCCTGGGGCACGAGCCGATGGGCGTCGTCGAGGAGATCGGCCCCGAGGTGACGGCCCTGCGGCCGGGAGACCGCGTCGTCATCCCCTTCAACGTTTCCTGCGGCACGTGCTGGATGTGCGACCAGGGGCTGCACTCGCAATGCGAGACGACCCAGGTCCGCGAGCACGGCAACGGCGCGTCCCTCTTCGGCTACACCAAACTCTACGGTCAAGTCCCTGGCGGTCAGGCAGAGTTCATGCGCGTACCGTTCGGCAATACCCTGCCCATCGCCGTCCCACCGGGACCGCCGGACGACCGGTTCGTCTACCTCTCCGACGTGCTGCCCACCGCGTGGCAGGCCGTGGACTACGCGGCCGTACCACCCGGAGGCAGCGTCGCCGTACTCGGACTCGGCCCGATCGGTGACATGTCAGCCCGCATCGCAGCCCACCGGGGAGCGGACACGGTCATCGGCATCGACCTCGTACCGGAACGCCTACAGCGCGCACAGGCCCGCGGGGTCCACACCTTCGACCTCAACGAATACGGCGCCGACATCACGAAGGCCGTCCAGGAGATCACCGGCGGGCGCGGCCCCGACTCCGTCATCGACGCCGTCGGTATGGAAGCCCACGGCGCTGCCCTGGCCAAGGGCATGCAGCAGGCAACGACCATGCTCCCGGACGCACTGGCTGCGAAGCTGATGCAGCGCGCCGGAGTGGACCGCCTCTCCGCCCTCTACCTCGCCATCGACCTCGTCCGGCGCGGTGGCACCATCTCCCTGTCGGGCGTCTACGGAGGCATGACCGATCCCCTCCCACTGCTGACCCTGTTCGACAAGCAGGTGCAGCTCCGCATGGGCCAGGCCAACGTCTGGCGCTGGGTGGACGACCTCCTCCCGCTCCTCACGGATGCCGATCCCCTCGGCGTCGAGGAGTTCGCCACACACCGCGTTCCCCTGGCCGATGCCCCGGCGGCGTACGACATGTTCCAGAAGAAGCGGGACGGCGCTGTCAAAGTCCTCTTCACGCCCTGACCCGTCCCCGTCTATAGCTCCAGACGCTCACGCGCGCGAATGCCAGTCCCATCGGCTCCGCGTGGAGCAGCCCGTCGGACACCAGGGGCAATGGCGTGGGTCGAACGGAGACTTCGCATCGGTATCGGTGGCTCCCAGGTGTTCGGGGGACGGGCCGCTGGCCACCGCCCGGCTCGGGTGGAGCGGCGACTCCTGGCCCTGGTTACGGGACGTCTCTTGTGCGGCGCCGGTGCGCCGTGGTCGCACGGGTTGTCCTGGGCAGCCCGCCGGCCGGCCCACTCCCGATGCAGTCGCTCGTGCAGGCCCCATCGGGCGGAGGGTCCGCTCCTTCTTTCTGGCGGGTGTGGCGTCGATCGACTCGCCGACGTCCCTGTCCACGCGGTGACGAGCAGCGTCGCTTTGCACCCTGAGAAATGGACAAACCGGCTTCCGTAGTCTCATCGAAGATCGCCGAATGCCGCATGGCGGGACTTCCTCGGGGTAGTCGCAGCGCGACCGGCTGCACTCGTACGCCGCGTTCGATCCCAGGAGGTACGCGATGTCGAGTACGGCTCTGACCTCGGGCACGCTGCGTGGGGATCTGATTGCCCTCCCCAGTGTCTACCGGCCGCAGGGGGATACTCATCTGCTCGCGGCGGCGCTCGCCCACGAGGATCTGGGGCCCCTTACGAACGTCCTGGAGATCGGTACCGGTACCGGCGCGCTGGCGCTGCACGCGGCCCGCAGCGGAGCCGCCGTCATGGCGGTCGACGTGTCCTGGCCCGCAGTGGTCACCGCCCGCATCAACGCGCTGCGCCACCGCCTCCCCCTGCGCGTGCTCCACGGCGACTTCGCGGAACGCACCGAGGGCCGGCGCTTCGACCTGGTGATGACGAACCCGCCCTACGTCCCCGCTCCGGCCACGCGCCTGCCGTCGCACGGACCGCAGCGGGCCTGGGACGCCGGCCCCGACGGGCGCATGGTGATCGACAGGATCTGCGACACCGCTCCCGCCCTGCTTCGCCAGGGCGGTGTCCTCCTCATGGTGCACTCGGGCATGTGCGGGCCGGAGTCGACCGTGGAGCGGCTGACGGCGGTCGGCCTGTGCGCAGAGATCACGGCTCGGGCGTCCGTGCCCTGGGGCCCGGTCCTGCGCTCCCGACGGGCCTGGCTGGAGGGGCGCGGCCTGGCCCGCGCCGCCGACGAATGGGAAGAGCTGGTGGTCATCCGTGCCCGGTACCTCTGACGACGGCATCCCGACCGCGGGCCCGCCGAGCGCGTCCACCTCGGCCCCGACCTGCCGCGTGGCTCTGGAACCCAAGGGCCCGGCACTTGTCGAGGGGCCGGTGGAGATAGTGCTCGACGACGGCACCGTCGCCCGGTCGGATCGCTTCATGGTCGCCGTCTGCACCTGCCGCCGCAGCCGCACGTACCCCTGGTGCGACACCAGCCACCGCCCCCGCGAGGGGAACGTCCCACCGTCCGAGAACAGGAACCCCTGATGCTCCTTCCCGGCTCCCACCCGACGACCACCGCTGCCGGACCCCGCCTGGTCGAGGGCCGCGGCGCCGTGTCGTGCGCCCTGGTGGAGGCGCTGCGCTCCGGCGGAGCACCCCGCTACACCACAGCGTCCGTGCTGAAGGCCGACCCGTGGGGCGAGGACCTCCAGCTCGCCCTGTACCTGCTGTACGAACTGCACTACCGCGGCTTCGACGGAGTCTGCGACGAACGGGAATGGGACCCGGACCTGCTGCGGCTGCGCCAGGCCCTGGAAGCGCGCTTCCTGCACGCCCTACGCAGCGAGTTGACCGACGCACCCAGCACTGCCGCGGACGCCTTCGCGCCGCTGCTCGTGGAGCCCGTGGACCTCTCCGGCAGCCTCAGCCGCCACCTCGAAACCGACGGGGAACTCTGGCAGCTGCGGGAGTATGCCGCCCTGCGCTCCCTGTACCACCTCAAGGAAGCCGACCCGCACGTGTGGGTCGTTCCCCGGCTCACCGGCCGGGCCAAGGCCGCGATGGTCGCCATCGAGTACGACGAGTTCGGCGCCGGCCGTGCCGACCGGATCCACGCTCGGCTGTTCGCGGACCTCATGGCCGACCTCGGTCTCGACACCGGCTACGGCCGCTACCTGGACCATGCGTCGGCGCCCTTGCTCGCGACCGTGAACCTGATGTCTCTTTTCGGGCTGCACCGGGCGCTGCGGGGCGCTCTCGTGGGCCATTTCGCCTGTGTGGAGGTCACTTCATCGCCCGGCTCCAGGCGCCTGGCCAAGGCCATGCGGCGCTGCGGCGCGGGAGCCGCGGCCGAACACTTCTACGCCGAGCACGTCGAAGCCGACGCCGTCCACGAACAGGTCGTGCGCCGGGACGTCATCGGCGGCCTACTCGACGACGAGCCGGACCTCGAAGCCGACATTGCCTTCGGCTGTGCCGCGACGATCCTGCTCGAGGACCGCCTTGCCGACCACATCCGCGAAGCCTGGGAGCTGGGCCGTAGCGCGATGCGCAGGCCCCTGCCGGACGACCGCCAACCGGCCCGGCAGGGAACAGTCGCAGCTGCCCTCGCGTGACGCGTGCGCCGCGCACCGCCGCACGCTGGGCCGTGTAGGAGCCGGCCGGGCGGACAGTCGCCCCGCATGTCGAGCCACGGCCGGCATGACCACCCGGGCGGCCCAGGGCCCCTGAAGGGGCGTGTCGCGGTCGTCACGGGCGCCGCGCGCGGCCTCGGCCAGGGGCTGGGCGTACGCACTGTCCCGTCACGGCGCCCAGGTGGCGCTGGCGGGCCTGGAAGGAGAACGCCTCGCCCGACGCGCGTCGGACCTGCCCGGCGCGGCCGCCCACTGGACCGTCGACGTGACCGATGCCGCCGAGCTCACCGCCACCGCCGAATCCGAACGCCGGACCCTCGGCAGGCCGTCCGTGGTCGTCGCCAACGCGGGCGTGGCCCTCGGCGGGCCCCTGCTGGACTGCGACACTCACGCCTGGCGGCGGGTGATCGACGTCAACGTCGTCGGCAGCGCCTTGACTGCCCGCTGCACACTCGCGGCTACTTCCTCCAGGTCGCCTGATGGCGGCGTTCGCGCCCGCGCCCCTGCTCACGGCGTACTGCGCGTCGATGGCCGGCGCCGAGGCGTTCGCACACGCCCTGCGCGCCGAGGGCGCCCACCGCGGCGTCGGGGCGGGCATCGCCTACCTGAATTGGGCTACGCGATCGTGATGGGAGCCGCTCCCAACGGTCTGGTCGCCGCAGACCTGATCGCGGACGCCGACTGGAGTGTGGAGGTGTTCGAGGCGCAGTCCGAACCCTGGGAGAGCACCGTGCGCAGGCGGCGGCCGAAGCCAGCAAGGACGGGCGCGCGGGTGTGGGGACACTCCCCTTCGACCTGACCGACTGGAAGGCCGAGCCGGCACGTTTGACGTCCCCCGGCGAGGCGGGGTCCTCAGTGCCCGACCGCCTGTCGACCGGTGCCTCCGCCGAGGGCGCGCGCTTGACGGCCGGCGGTACCGACGCACCCGCGCTGGGCCTCATTCCGGCGGAGGCCAGTGCCGACCATCTGCTCCGACTCGTATCCGAGCAGCGGGCCGATCTCCCCAGGAGACATGGCAAGAACCACTGACAGTATCTGTCCGCCTGGAAGTGGCGTCCGTGTCTGCGGCTTTGCTGCAGACGCCCGCCCAGGCACGGAACAGTCGGCCTGCCGGCCACTTCGTCATCAGGTGAGGTCTCGGGCTTCCCAGCCGGGCGGCAGCTTGGGAAGTCCGATCAGCGCGTCAATGCCGAGGTGTTCGAGGAGCAGGGCCTTGAGGCCGCGGCCGTCGATGACTTCCACGCGGCCGGTTCGGTAGGCGAAGTCCCGGCTCGTCTTTCCGAACCAGCCGGTGGTGACGAGGATGCCCTTGGCCGCCGCCTTGTCGTGCATGGCGCCGGCCAGCGCGCGTACCGCTTCGGCGGGAACGGCATTCTTGGTGCGCTTCGCCTGGATGATGTCCCGCCTTGCGGGCACGGTCCGCGCCGTACAACGCTGCCCATCGGCAGAGACCTGCAACCCTTGTCGGACCTTCGGTCGGCCTTCGTCCGGGCGCGCCGCATTCGTCGGTGCGGATCCGCTGTGACGGCTACGGTGAGTGAGCGGGACGCGGTTGAGGAACATGCGCTCCAGTACACGTTCGACACGTGTCTGGACGGGCGGCTCAGCACCTAACGATCCCGGTGCTGGTTCGGTGCTGACTCCGGAGGGTCAATGGGGAGAAGGCCGCAGGTCGTAGCTCTGATCGGATGAGTTGTCGTACCACTCGATGGTGGTGCCGATGAGACTCGCGGCGACGATGCGCTTGAGACTGGCGGGGGCTGGTGGAGCGGTCGCGGGGGAGGACATCGGCACCACTTCCTGGCAGTTGACGGGGACGTTTGCGTGTCGCCACACCGTAGAAACACGCAGGTCACCGTCGTATGTGGTGGGACACCATAGTTCTATCTTCCGGAGTGCGCGTGCCCACCATGGAGGGGCAGGTCAGGTGCGGGTCCAGCGCTGGTTGCTGCCGCCCGAGCAGGAGTAGAGCTGGATCAGGGTGCCGTTGGCGGTGCCGTTGGCGGCGGCGTCGAGGCAGAGACCGGACTGGACGCCGACGATGGATCCGTCGGAGTTGAGGCGCCACTTCTGGTTGTCGCCACCCCAGCAGCTGTAGATCTGGACCTTGGTGCCGTTGCCGGTGCCGGCGGCGTCCAGGCACTTGTCGCCGTAGACCCTGAGCTCGCCTGCGGCGGTGTAGGTCCACTGCTGGTTGGTGCGGTTGGTGCAGTCCCACAGGTTGAGCTGGGTGCCGTCGGTGGTGCCGGCGCCGGGCACGTCGAGGCAACGGCCGGAACCGACGCCCTTGATCTGCCCAGAACCGGGCGAGGGGGTCGGAGTGGGCGTGGGGGAGGCGGCGTTGAGTGCGTTGAGGACGGCGGTGTACGCGGGCTTCTTGCTGCCGTCGCCGTTGAACAGCAGCGGCGAGTGCTCCGGTCGCCACGAGTCGGTGTCGCGCACACCCCAGACGGTGATGCCGAGGCAGCGCGGCACGGCCAGGCAGTCGTTGGTCACGTTGGCGAAGGTCGTGGCCGAGGCGCCCTGGATGTCGAGTTCGGTGACGGCCACATCGACGCCGAGAGCGGCGAAGCTCTGCAGAGTGGTGCGGAAGTTGCTGTTGTACGGGCTGTCGCTGTTGAAGTGGGACTGGAAGCCGACGCAGTCGATCGGCACGCCGCGCTGCTTGAAGTCGCGGACCATGGCGTACATGGCCTGGGTCTTGGCCCAGGTCCAGTTCTCCACGTTGTAGTCGTTGTAGCAGAGCTTGGCGGCCGGGTCGGCGGCGCGCGCGGTGCGGAAGGCGACCTCGATCCAGTCGTTGCCGGAGCGCTGCAGGTTGGAGTCGCGCCGGGCTCCCGAAGTGCCGTCGGCGAAGGCCTCGTTCACGACGTCCCACTGGGGGATCTTGCCCTTGTAGTGGGCCATCACGCCGTTGATGTGGTTGGTCATCGCCTGGCGCAGCGCGCTGCCGCCGAGGTTCTGCATCCAGCCCGGCTGCTGAGAGTGCCAGGCCAGGGTGTGGCCGCGGACCTGCTTGCCGTTCTGCACCGCCCAGTTGTAGACGCGGTCACCGGCGGTGAAGTTGAACTGGCCCTGCTGGGGTTCGGTGGCGTCGATCTTCATCTCGTTCTCGGCCGTCACCGAGTTGAACTCGCGGCTCGCGATCGCCGTGTACGTCGAGTCGTTGAGCCGGCCCGAGGCGATGGCGGTGCCGAAGTAACGGCCGCTCTGCGCCGCCGCGCCGCCGAGCGTGCTCTCGGCGGCGTGCGAGGTCAGCGGCGCCACCAGCACGGCGGCCGAACTGAGGACGCCGACGACCAGGGCCGAACACAAGGCACCGATCTTGCGGCGGACGGTCGTTGGGGGAATGGCATGTAAGCCCATGACTGAGTCTCCAGGAAGGAATTCGCGGAAGGGCTGAGCGCGGCAGAATGAATCCGCGTAAGCGGCGCCCGCGTCCATCGAAAAAGGACGCTCACCACCACGGCGTAACGATCCAAGGGCCGGCACCCGGCACCGGGACAGACGGGCGACCCCGCCTCGGGACTCAGTGTGGAAACTCGACCGAAACATGTCAAGAGTTTCGAAAGCATTTCGAGAATGTTGCCCTGGAGGGCGCCCAAGTGGCCGCTTGTCGTGGCACAAGAGTCGTCGAAAAACTTTCGATGAGGATCGCCCGAAGTGAGTTGTCTTTCACGGCTCTTGGACATCCGTCGCCCAGAGCGGCCACGCGCCGCCACCTTCCTCCTGCACCCGCCGGGCCGTCGGCTACGTGCTTGGGTACGTGATGTCGAACCACGCGAAGTGGGCCTGGTTGGTGGTGGGGCTGCCGTTGGAGGTGGCGTAGAGGCCGAGCTGGACGCTGGTGAACAGCGGGGTGAGGAAGGTGGCTTCGACGGTGGCCAGGTCCTGCCACGCGCCGCCGGGTGCCGCGTGGGCGAAGGTGTGGCTGAAGCCGCGGATGCGGACCCCCAGGCGAACGGGGCCCGCAGGGACGGGAATGCCGGCCAGAACCTCGGGCCCGTGGCGGAGGCTGAGCCCTTCCATGGTGCGAAGGAAGAGGAGGTGGGTGTCGTCGTCGAGGACTATGGCGAGGCCTGCCACTTCGCCCGGTGCCGCGGGGGTGAAGTGCAGTTCGGTGGAGACGTCGCAGTCGGGCTGTTCCTGGGGGCGGGCCAGGAGGGACGGGGCGGTGCGTTCGCCGAGGCGTTCGGGGCGGAGCTGGAGGCGGAGCCCGTCGCCGGTGGTCCAGAACCGCGCGGGTGGGGTGTGCAGGGTGCTCCAGTCGGCGGAGAGGGTGGCGAAGTCGTCGTGGAGGGGGCGGCGAAGGCCGGTGTGGACGACGGGGGTGAAGACCGGCCAGCCGTCGTCCCAGGTGATCCGGCTGAGGAAGGTCTCGCGTCCGAGGGCGGAGCCCGGGCGGACGCCCAGGAGGACGGCCCGCCAGTCGCCGTGCGGGGTTTGGACGAGGTCGGCGTGCCCGGTGCACGTGACCGGGCCCTTGGCGGGTGGTAGCACCGGGTTGCCGGGGGCGCCCTTGTAGGGGCCGGTCACGCGGTCAGCGCTGGCGGCCACCACGCTGTGGTCCGCACCGGTGCCGCCCTCGGCGGTGAGCAGAAGGTACGTGCCGTCGATCTTGTAGAGGTGCGGAGCCTCCGGCCATCGGGCGCCCGGACGGCTTCCCGACCACAGGACGTGCTCGGGTCCTGTGAGCCGTCGTTCGCGGGGAAGGTACTCGCGCATCCAGATCTCGGTGCGACCGGCGGCCTCGTCCAGCACGCGGGCGGCGAGGAACCAGGCCCGGCCGTCGCCGTCGTCCGGCCCGTCGTCGAAGAACAGCGACGGGTCGAAGCCCTCGCCGTCCAGCCAGTGCGGTTCCGACCACGGCCCCGCCGGGTCGGTCGCCGTGACGACGAAATGGCCGGGGCCGTCCATCAGCGTGCAGACGAGATGGAAGACCCCGTCATGGTGCCGGATCGTCGGTGCGAACAGGCCCCGCGAGGGCCCGCACCCGTCGAGGTCGAGCTGAGACGCCCGGTCGAGCGCGGAGCCGAGGCGCCGCCAGTTCACCAGATCGCGGCTGTGGAACACGGGAAGGCCCGGGAACCATTCGAAGCTGGAGGTCACCAGGTAGTAGTCCGCTCCCACTCGGCAGACGGACGGGTCGGGCCGGAACCCCGGCAGCACGGGATCGCCGAACGACGCGGTCATGGAACATCGCCGAACGACGTGGTCATGGAACGGGGACGATCTCGACCGGCACGGACAGCACCCGGTCGGCCCCCGGGTGACGTACGGGGCCGTGCAGAGTGAAGGAGCCCTGGAGCGGAAGATCGCCGCTGGACCGTCCGACGGCCACGCCGATCTCCCCGGGCTCCACTCTCCTGCGCAGGTCGATCCCGGTGAAAGAGGTCCGGTCGGCATGGACGGAGAAGGTGATCCGGGCGGCCGCGCCCGGTTGCAGCTCGACCCTGGCGAATCCGGCGAGCCACCGCTGTGGCCGGACGACGGAGGCCTCGGGGTCCGAGAGGTACAGCTGCACCACCTCCGTCCCGGCCACCTCGCCGACGTTGCGTACGGTGACCGAGACGGAGACGGCTCCGTCCGTCGCGGCGACGGGATCCACCGAGAGCTCCGAGCAGGTGAAGCTGGTCCAGCTCAGCCCGTGTCCGAAGGGGAACAGCGGGGTCGGGTCCACCGAGCTCCAGTCGGTGTGCCCGCCGAGCCTGGAGTGCAGGTAGGTGCCGGGCTGGCCGCCGACCTGGCGGGGAATGGAGACCGGCAGCCGCCCGGACGGTTCCGCGGCCCCGCTGATGATCCGGGCGAGCGCTGTCCCGCCCTCCTCGCCGGGGAAGAAGGCCTGCACCACAGCCGATGCGCGCTCGGCCAGCGTGCCGAGCGCGTAGGGCCGTCCGGAGACGAGGACCAGGACGGTCGGCACCCCGGAGTCCAGAACGGCGGAGGCCAGTGCGGCCTGGTCGCCGGGCAGGTCGAGGGTCTCGGCGTCGCAGCCCTCTCCGGAGGTGCCCCGGCCGAACATGCCGGCCCGGTCCCCGAGGACCAGCACGTTCACGTCCGGATCGTCCGCGGTGACCGTGAACCCGGCAGCGGTGAGCGCCTCGCCGAGCGTCGGGATCTCCAGCCCGAGGTCGCCGGGCAGCGCGACGTGGTTGGGGAAGGAGTAGCAGCCGAGGAAGGACTGGGGGGCGTCGGCGTACGGCCCGCTGATCGCGACCCGGCACGGCCGTAGCGGCAGGGTGCCGTCGTTGGCGAGCAGCACGGTGGACCGTTCGGCCAGGAGCTTGGCCAGTGCCCGGTTTTCCGGCGGGTCGAGTTCGACCGGCTCGGGCTTGACGGGTTCCCAGTCGGGGTCGAGCAGGCCGAGCTCGGCCTTCTGAAGGAGGACCCGTTCCGCGGCCCGGTCGATGAGTTCCTCGGGTACGGCTCCTGACCGTACGAGTTCGGTCAGCGGCTCGCCGTAGCAGCGGGCCGTGGGCAGCTCGACGTCGATTCCGGCGGTCAGCGCCAGCGCGCCGGCCGCGCCGCGCGATCCGGTGACGCCGTGCCGGGTCTCCAGGAAGGAGACGGCGTAGTAGTCGGCGACGACCACACCGCTGAAACCGAGCTCATCTCTGAGCAGTTCGGTCAGCAGCCGTTCGTCGGCGGCCACCGGGACACCGTCCACGTCGGTGTAGCTGTTCATCACCGCCCGGGCGCCCCCCTCGCGCAGTGCCCGTACGAAAGGCTCGACCAGCACGTCGGCGAACTCGCGCGGCCCCGAGGCGACGGGGGCCATGTTCCGGCCGCCGCGCGAGGCCGAGTACCCGGCGAAGTGCTTGAGCGTCGCCACGATCCCGGCGCCTTCCAAGCCCTGCACATAGGCGGTGCCGATCGCTCCGACGAGATAGGGATCCTCGCCGATGCACTCCTCGGTCCTGCCCCACCGGTAGTCGCGGACCACGTCGAGCACCGGAGCCAGCCCTTGGTGGACGCCGACCCGCCGCATCCCCGCGCCGATGGCGGCGGCCATCTGGCGCACGAGCCCGGGATCGAAGGACGCACCCCAGGCGAGCGGCCCGGGGAAGACCGTCGCCCCGAACGTCATGAACCCCGTGAGGCACTCCTCGTGAGCGACCGCCGGGATCCCGAACCGGCCGGATCCGGTCACCTGCTGTTGGAGCGAGGCGAGCCGCTCCATCCCGGCTTCCGCGGTGATCGGCGCGGTGCCGTACACCCGGGTGAGCTGGCCGAGCCCGTGGGCGACGATGTCGCCGAAGCTGGGCGCCGACTCGCCGGAATCGTCCTCCATCGGCGCGACAGGTGCTCCCGGATTCGAGGGCAACGCCCAGAAGCCGACGAGTTGCCCCGCCTTCTCCTCCATCGTCATCCGTTTCAGCAGATCGGCGACTCGCACGGACGCGGGCCGGAGGGGGTCACGCCAGGGCTCGGTCAAGGGGTTCTCCTCGTGGGTGTCTTGTCGGTCAGGCCGGATCAGGGAGCGGCGTCTGGTGCCTGGGGCCTCCCCAGGCCCGCCAGGGCCGAGGGGACGCATCGCAAGGCGGAGGAGGGAGTCATGGCGGTGGGGGCACCTCCCGTGCCCGAAGGGCTACGGGGGAGAGGCGCGGTGCGTATGGGGGCACCTCCCGGGCGAAGCCTGTGGGAGTCGCGAGCCCGGCCTGACCGGCAAGACACCCACTAGTGACGGGGCGGGGCGGTGGAGAGCCGGACCTTGAGCTCGGTCGAGAGCTCCATCCGGGGGCTGACCAGGGGCTGGTCCTCCAGAAGCTGGAACAGTGTGCGGGCGGCGAGCCGGCCCATCTCCTCCAGCGGCTGACGGACCGTCGTCAGCGGTGGCGACAGCCAATCGCACATCGGCAGGTCGTCGAAGCCGACCACGCTGAGGTCCTCCGGGACGCTCAACCCGGCCTGCCGGGCGGCTTCGTAGACGCCCATCGCCTGCTGGTCGCTACCGGCGAAGATGGCGGTCGGCGGGTCGGGGAGGGCGAGCAGTTCCTGGGCGCGCCGGAACCCGCCCTCGTGCTGGAAGTCGCCGAACCGGATCAGGTCGCGGTCGACCTCGACCCCGGCCCTCTCCAGCGCGGCCCGGTACCCGTCGATGCGGGCCTGGCTGCAGAGCATCTCCCTGCGCCCGCCGATCGCGGCGATCCGGCGGTGCCCCATCTCCAGCAGGTGCTCGGTGGCGGCGAGGCCGCCGGCCCAGTTGGTCGCGCCGATGCTCGGCACACCGTTGCCCGGCAGGTCGATCGGGTCGATGACGACCAGCGCCACCCCGGCCCGTTCGACCTGGGCGCGCTGGGCCTGGGTGACCGAGGCGGTGACGAGGATGACGCCGTCGCTGTGGTGCAGGACCGGCAGTGCGGCCCAGCTCGACGGCGTGGCCTCGCCCGGCGGGACGAGCGACACGACGGTGCCGACGCTCCGCTGGGCGCACTCGGCCTCGACGCCGCGCAGTATCTCCACCGCCCACGCGCTGTCCAGACCGCCGATGATCAAGTCGACCAGGCCCGACCTGCGGGCCCTGCCCTGCTGGCCGGGGTGGAGGTAGTTGTGGGATCGCAGCAGGGTCTCGATCCGTTCGCGTGTCGCGGGTGCGACATCGGAGCGGCCGTTGATCACCTTGGACACGGTGGCCTGGGAGACCCCTGCCTCCGCGGCGATGACGGCCAGGGTCGGGCGCTGCTCGCTCAACTTCTCTCCTCTGCGCGGACGCCTTCGTTCGGCGACAAGTACCGCAAACTTTTCGAAGAGTTTCGGGTCGGCGTGACCTGCTTGTCAACCCCAGAAGAAGCTGCTGTTGACGGAAAATTGGGTGAGAGGTCTTGACCGAGAAGTCGCACGTTCCTAGTTTGTGGCAGCACAGAATTCGAGAGTATTACGAAACATTTTCGGGCTCGAATCGGCATTCCCCCACCCCGGAGGTCCCATGGCCAGCATCCCCCCGAGCCGACGAAGCTTCCTTGCGCTCTCGGGCCTGACCGCACTGTCCGTCTCGCTGACCGCGGCCTGCGGCGGTGACGACTCCGGCGGCAAGCCGGCGGCCGACGGCAAGGTGACCTTCGCGTGGTGGAACATCGCCACGACGGAACCGGGCAAGTCCCTCTTCCCACAGATCGCCTCGGCGTTCACGGCCGCGCACCCGAACATCAGGATCGAGACGACCTCGTTGGAGAACGAGGCGTTCAAGTCCAAGCTGACCGCCACCACCTCGTCCGGCAAGCTCCCCGACGTCTTCCAGACCTGGGGCGGCGGCGTGCTGCAGCAGCAGGTCGACGCGGGGCTGGTCGAGGACCTCACCGACGCGTTCGGCTGGTCGTCCGACCTCACCCCGGTGTCGCTGCAGGCCTATCAGATCGAGGGCCGGACCTACGGGGTGCCCTACGACATCGGCATGGTCGGCTTCTGGTACAACAAGAGGCTCTTCGCCAAGGCCGGGATCACCGCGCCGCCGGCCACCTGGGCCGAGTTCCTCGACGTCGTCAGGAAGCTCAAGGCGGTGGGCGTCACTCCGATCGCCCTCGCGGGCAAGGAGAAATGGCCGGGCCACTACTACTGGGCCTACCTCGCGATGCGCGTCGCGGGCCTCCCCGCACTGCAACAGGCCGCGACCACCAAGGACTTCACCGGCGCCGGATTCGTCCAGGCCGGTGCCCACCTCAAGGAGCTGGTCGACCTCCAGCCGTTCCAGGCGGCCTTCCTCGGCGCCGGCTACGCCACCCCGGGCGGCCAGGCCGCGACCATGGGCAACGGCAAGGCCGCCATGGAGCTGATGGGGCAGTGGGCGCCGTCGGTGCAGCAGGACGCGGGCGCCGACCTCGGAGCGGACCTCGGCTTCTTCCCCTTTCCGACGGTCGACGGCGGAGTCGGCAAGGCCACCGAGGTGTTCGGCGGCGGCGGCGGCTTCGCGCTGCGCAAGGGCGCTCCGAAGGAGGCGCTGGACTTCCTGAAGTTCCTCGTTCTGGAGAACGAGTCCAAGCTGCTGGCCTCCAACGGCTACCTGCCGGTGGTCAAGGGCGCGGAGCGCCAGCTCACTGACGCCAACAAGAAGGTGGTGGCCGACAGCCTGGTCAAGGCGACGGGCTTCCAGCTCTTCCTCGACCAGGCCTATCCGCCGGCGGTCGGCCAGGAGCTCAACGACAGCGTCGCCGACCTCATCGCGGGCAAGAAGACGCCCGAGCAGGTCACCCAGTCGATCACCGAGGCTGCGAAGGGTGCCTAGCTCCGTGGCTACCCCGACCAAGGACCCGGGCAAGGGCTCGGCCACGGGCTCGGCCAAGGGCCCGACCGAGGACCCGGCCGATGAGCGGACGGAGGACGCCGTACCGGTGCGCCCGCCCGCCCCGGCCCGGTCGCTCCTGCGCGGGCTGGGCAGCTGGGCGTCGATCGCCTGGTTCCTCGTCCCGGCTCTGGTCCTCTTCCTCGTCTTCGTCCTCGCCCCGATCGTCGTCGCCGTCCACACCAGCTTCTTCAAGTGGGGTGGGATCGGCCCCATGGACGACTTCGTCGGCTTCGAGAACTACACCAGGCTCTTCGCCGATCAGGTCTTCCTCGGCGACATGGGGCGCGGGCTGTACCTGATCATCCTGTCGATCACGGTGCAGTTGCCCTTCGCGCTGTTCACCGCGGTCCTGCTCAACCAGAAGCTGCGCGGCCGGGCCGTCTACCGGATGCTGTTCTTCGCGCCGTACATCCTCTCCGAGGTGGTCACGGCGGTCCTCTTCACCATGATCTTCCTTCCCGGCGACGGCATGGCCGATCATCTCGCCGGCGCCCTCGGCCTTGAGGGGCTGCAGGGCAAGTGGCTCGCCGAACCCTCGACGGTCATGCCGACCCTGTTCGTGGTCATGACCTGGAAGTACTTCGGCTTCCACATGATGCTCTTCCTCGCCGGGCTGCAGGGCATCCCGCGCGAGATCCTCGATGCCGCCGCCATCGACGGCGCCGGCGCCTGGCAGCGCTTCCGGTACGTGACGCTGCCGCTGCTTGGCCCGACGATCCGGATCAGCGTCTTCCTTTCGGTCATCGGGGCCATCCAGCTCTTTGACCTCGTCTGGGTCATGACCGCGGGCGGTCCCAACCACTCCTCCGAGACGATGGCGATCTCGATGTTCCAGTTCGGGTTCAAGCGCTACCAGGTCGGCTACGCCAGTGCGATCAGCGTGGTGTTGTTCATGATCAGTCTGGTCTTCTCCCTCTTCTACCAGCGTTACGTGCTCCGCCGTGACCTGAGCGGGGCCGTCACCACGGGAGGTGGCCGATGAACGCCCGCAGGGCGGCACGCGGCCTGTCGCTGCACGCCGTGGTCTGGCTGATCGGCGCGTTCGTCGTCGTGCCGCTGATCTACGCGGTGATCTCCGGGTTCAAGAGCACCGGCGAGCTGACGACCAATCCGTTCGGGCTGCCGGAGCACTGGAAGACCGGCAACTACACCGGCATTCTCGGCGACGGAATGTTCTGGCGGCAGATCGCCAACAGCGCCGGCATCGCGATCGGCACGACATGCTGCACGGTGGCGGCCTCCGCCATGGCGGCGTTCGTGCTGGCCCGCTACGCCTTCCGGGGCAGGGAGCTGTTCTACATGCTCTTCACGATCGGGCTGATGTTCCCGTTCGCGGTGGCGGTCCTGCCGCTGTTCCTGCTGCTGCGCAACTTCGACCTGCTCGACAACCCGCTCGGAGTGATCCTCCCGCAGGCCGCCTTCGGGCTCCCCATGACGATCATCATTCTGCGCGGCTTCTTCCGGACCATCCCCGCGGAGGTCGAGGAGGCGGCCATCATGGACGGCTGCGGCAAGTTCCGCTTCTTCTGGAAGATCCTGCTGCCGATGGCGCGTCCGGCGCTCGGCACGGTCTCGGTGCTCGCGATCGTCGCGAGCTGGAACAACTTCTTCCTGCCGCTGCTGGTGTTCAACGACCCGAAATGGCAGACGATCCCGGTCGGCGTCCAGCAGTTCCAGGGCCAGTACTCCACCGACTACGCGCTCGTCCTCGCCTACATCGTGCTCGCCATGGTCCCCGCCCTGGCCTTCTACGCCGTCGCCGAGCGCCAGCTGATCGGCGGCCTCACCGCGGGCGCCACCAAGGGCTGACCCGCCCCGCGTTACCTCCACCCCGAGGAGACCTTGTGAAACGCCTGACCGCACTGACAGCTGTCCTGATGTTAGCGCTCACATCGCAGGCCGCTGCCACCCCCGCGCGACCTGCGGCCACCCCCGCGCGACCCGCGGCCGACCCCGCCCAACCCGCGGCCGACCCCGCCCGACCCGCCATCGACTTCCGCGCCGAACTCCAGCCCATAGACGGATTCGGCTTCTCGATGGCCTTCCAGCGCGCCGACCTGCTGCACGGCGCGCGCGGCCTCAGCCCGGCCAAGCAGCGCGAGGTCCTCGACCTGCTGCTCAGTAAGGACAAGGGCGCGGGCCTTTCGATCCTGCGCCTGGGCATCGGGTCGTCGACCGACAGGGTCTACGACCACATGCCGACGATCCTGCCGGCCGATCCCGGCGGGCCGGACGCCACGCCGAAGTACGTCTGGGACGGCTGGGACGGCGGCCAGGTCTGGCTCGCCAAGGAGGCCAAGGCCTACGGCGTCGAACGGTTCTTCGCCGACGCGTGGAGCGCCCCGGCCTTCATGAAGACCAACGGCAGCGAGAACGACGGCGGCGAACTCCGGCCCGAATGGCGTCAGGCCTACGCGAACTACCTCGTCCAGTACGCGAAGTTCTACCGGCAGGAAGGCATCGGGATCACCGACCTGGGGTTCACCAACGAACCCGACTGGACGGCGACCTACGCCTCGATGCGGTTCACCCCGCAGCAGGCCGTCGACTTCCTCAAGGTGCTCGGACCGACCGTTCGAGCATCCGGACTGAAGACGGGGGTGGTCTGCTGCGACGCCGCCGGCTGGGACCGCCAGGTCGCCTACACCCAGGCCATCGAGGCGGACTGGGCGGCCGACAAGGCCGTGCGGACCATCACCGGCCACCGCTACAGCGGTCCGACCGACGTCCCGCAACCGACCGACAAGCGCGTGTGGATGTCGGAATGGTCGCCGGACGGCTCCACCTGGAACGAGAACTGGGACGACGGCAGCGGCTACGACGGTCTCACCGTCGCGGCCGACATCCAGAACACCCTGACCGTCGGCAACGCCAACGCCTATGTCTACTGGACCGGCGCGTCCCTCGGCGCGACCCGAGGGCTCATCCAGCTCGCCAACCCCGGTGACGACTACCGGGTGTCCAAGCGGTACTGGGCGCTGGCCGCCTTCAGCCGGTTCATCCGCCCCGGCGCCGTCCGCGTGCCGGCCACGAACCCCGACCCGGCACTGCGGATCACGGCTTTCCGCAACACCGACGGCAGCCGCGTGATCGAGATCCTCAACACCGCGACCACCGAGAACTCCGCCGAGTTCTCTCTTCGCGGCGGGCATGACCGGCACCCCGACGGCTACGTCACCGACGAGACCCGCTCGATCACCCCGGCCGACATCGTCTCCACGCACGGCACCACCCTCACGGCGAAGCTCCCCCCGCGCGCGCTCACCACGATCGTCCTGGACTGAACCGCCCACCCCACGAGGAGTCCGTCATGCCCAAGACCCGGATTCTCACCGCCTCCCGGATTCTCACCGCCCTGTCCGCCGCCGCCTGCCTCGCGGCCGGCCTCGCTGCCGCGCCCGCAGCCGCCGATCCCCGTCCCAGGACGCTCGGCGAACTGGCCAAGAAGCACCACAAGTACTTCGGCTCCGCCACCGACAACCCCGAGTTCACCGACGCCGCCTATCTGAAGCTCCTCGGCAGCGAGTTCGGGCAGACCACCCCCGGCAACGCCATGAAGTGGTACGCCACCGAGCCCGAGCGCGGCGTCTTCGACTTCACCGCCGCCGACGAGGTCGTCGCCTTCGCCAAGGCCCACCACCAGAAGGTCCGCGGCCACACGCTCCTCTGGCACAACCAGCTCCCCGCCTGGCTCACCGAGGGCACCTGGACCGCCGACGAGCTGCGCGCCATCCTCAAGAACCACATCCAGACGGTGGTCCGGCACTTCAAGGGCCAGGTGATCCACTGGGACGTCGTCAACGAGGCCTTCAACGAGGACGGTACCTACCGCGAGTCGCTCTTCTACAAGACGCTCGGCCCCGGCTACATCGCCGACGCCCTTCGCTGGGCCCACGAGGCCGACCGCCACGCCAAGCTGTACCTCAACGACTACAACGTCGACTGGATCGGTCCCAAGAGCGACGCCTATCACACCCTGATCAAGCAGTTGAAGGCCGACGGCGTCCCGGTGGAGGGCTTCGGTATCCAGGGCCATCTGGCGCTCCAGTACGGCTTCCCCGCCGACGTCCAGCAGAACATGCAGCGCTTCGCCGACCTCGGGGTCGAGGTCGCGGTCACCGAGCTCGACATCCGGATGACCCTCCCCGCGACCCCGGAGCAGCTCGCCACCCAGGCCACCTGGTACGCGGACTACGTCAAGGCCTGCCTGGCGGTCGAGAAGTGCGTCGGCGTCACCATCTGGGACTACACGGACAAGTACTCGTGGATCCCCTCCGTCTTCCCCGGTGAGGGCGCGGCGCTGCCCTACGACGAGAACCTGCTGCCCAAGCCCGCCTATCACTCGATCAAGGAGGTGCTGGGCGGATGATCAGAACGGCGATCGTCGGAACCGGCGGGATCGCGGGCATCTGCCACGTTCCCGCCCTCCGGGCCCAGGCGCACCGGGCCGTGATCGTGGCGGCCGTCGACGTGGATGCCGCGCGCGCCGAGGCGTTCGCGGCCGAACACGGCATTCCCGCGGTCTACACCGACCTGCACACGATGATCGAGGAGCAGAGGCCGGACCTCGTGCACCTGTGCACGCCTCCGTTCCTCCACGCCGACCAGGCGGTGGCCTGCCTGGAGGCGGAGGCGTGGGTGTGGTGCGAGAAGCCGGTGGCGCTGTCGCTGGCCGAGCTCGACCGGATCCGTGCCGCCGAGGGGCCCGCCGTCGCGGGCGCGGTGTTCCAGCACCGGTACGGCACGGGGGCCCGGTACCTGCGGGACCGGATCGCGGCCGGGACGCTGGGCCGCCCGCTCGTCGCGCAGTGCGTCACGGCGTGGTATCGCGACGACGCCTACTACGACGTGCCCTGGCGCGGCACATGGGAGAGCGAGGGCGGTGGCCCGACGCTGGGCCACGGCATCCATCAGATGGACCTGATGCTCGCGGTGCTCGGCGAATGGGCCGAGGTACGCGCGATGGCCGGCCGTCTGGAGCGCGACGTCCAGACCGAGGACGTGTCCACGGCCCTGGTCCGGTTCGAGAACGGAGCCATCGCGACGGTCGTCAACAGCGTCCTCTCCCCACGCGAGGAGAGCTACCTGCGGTTCGATCTCACCGAGGCCACGGTCGAGCTGCGTCATCTGTACGGCTACTCCAACGCGGACTGGACGTTCACCACCAGGTCGCCCGGCGTGAAGTGGGACCCGCCGGGCGACCTGCCCAGCTCGCACACCGCCCAGCTCGCGGACTTCCTGGACGGCTACGAGGCGGGGATCCGGCCCGACCTCGGCAGGTCCACCATGGAACTGGTGACCGCCTTGTACAAGGCCGCGATCACCGGACTGCCGGTCCGGCGCGGGGAGATCGACGCGGCCGACCCGTTCTACGGCTCGCTCAACGGTGGGCTGCCGGGGGTGTTCCGATGACGTTCGAACTCCTCGAGAACGAGGACTCGCTGATCGTCCGAGCTCGCGGCGTGGACCTCTTCCGGTATGTGCACCGGCCGGTCATGGACCCCTTCGAGGCGCCGAAGCCCTATCTGCATCCGGTGCGCACGCTCGCCGGTGACGTGGTCACCGGGTACCGGCCGCACGACCACCGCTGGCACAAGGGGCTCCAGATCACGGCGTCGTGGGTGTCGGGGCAGAACTTCTGGGGCGGCGGCACCTACCTGCGCGGCCAGGGCTACGTGGACCTGCCGAACCTCGGCACGATGCGCAGCCTCACCGTATCCGCCGAAACGGGTCACGGCCGCGCCGCGATCACAGAGGACCTGGCCTGGCACACGATGGCGGGGGAGCACTGGATCGACGAGCGCCGCACCCTGACCGCCCACGACGTCGAGGCCGACTCCTGGACCCTGGACGTCACGACAGCGCTGACCAACGTCCACGACACCGATCTGATGTTCGGCAGCCCCGGCACTCAGGGCAGGGAGCTCGCCGGATACTCCGGTCTGTTCTGGCGCGGTCCGCGCGACTTCACCGGCGGCGACGTGATCGGCCCCGCGATGGGCGAGCAGGGCGACTGGTTGGCCTTCATCGGTACGCACGACGAGGTCGACCGCTCCTCCACGCTCCTGTTCCTGGACGATCCAAACGCTCCCTGCCACTGGTTCGTCCGCAGTGAGCCCATTCCCGCCGTCAACCCGTCTCTGGCGTTCGACAAGGAACTGCAACTGGCCACCGGCGACACCCTGTCGCGGCGCTACCGGATCGTCGTGGCCGACGGCGCATGGACCCCCACGCGCCTGACCCGGCATGTCGCGGAAAACCCGTGGTGACCCAACTCCCGGGCGGCGTGGGGATCTCCGGGTTGACCGTGTACGACTGGGAGGCCGCCGACGGGCTGTGCGGCGGCACACCCCACATGCACCTCGTCTGCTCCGAGGCCTACGTCGTCATCGACGGCGCGGGCAGCGTCCAGACTCTCGCCGCCTCCGGCTTCGCCGAAACCCCGCTGCACCCCGGCGACGTCGTCTGGTTCACCCCCGGCACGATCCACCGCCTCGTCAACGACGGCGGCCTGCGCCTCGTGGTACTCATGCAGAACAGCGGACTCCCCGAGGCCGGCGACGCCGTCTTCACCTTCCCCGCTCCTGTGCTGGCCGATCCCCCCGCCTACCGGGCGGCGGCCGCCCTGACCGGCGACCAGACCGTGGCAGCGCGCCGCCGCCGCGACCTGGCACTCGAGGGATTCCTGGCCTTGCGCGAAGGCGGGCTCGAGGAATTCCACAGCGCGGCCCACCGCCTGAAGAGCGAGCTCCTGGACGCCTGGCAGATCCGCTGGCGTGACGGCCCCCTGGCCGCGGCCGAAGAGACCGGCCGCCAGCTGGAGCGGCTGAAGGCCGGGGACCTCTCCCACCTCGGCCACGGCGAAGTGTCCCGCCTGGAGCGCCCGGAGCACCAGCTCTTCGGCATGTGCGGCCGCCTTCACCCCTATCCCGTCCCCGACCGCCAGACGCGGCCGTTCCGCGGTTCGTCGGGCTCACCTCACCTCCGTCCCCCAAAGGAGCTCATCTGATGCGGTTTCGCCATCCACCCCTGGTCCTGAGTCTCGTACTCGCGGTCCTGTCGTCCTTGCTGCTCGGGGCCAGTCTTTTCAGTGCCCCACCCGCCGCCGCGGCGACCGTCGACCCCAGCGCCTCGTATGCACTGGTCAACCGCAACAGCGGTAAGGCCCTGGACGTCTACAACCTGGCGACCAACGACGGCGCGCGCATCACCCAGTGGACCAGGAACGACCAGACCCAGCAGCTGTGGCAGTTCGTGGACGCCGGCGGCGGTTACTACCGCATCAAGTCCCGCCACTCCGGCAAGGTGCTGGACGTCCAGAACCGGTCCACCGCCAACGGCGGCCCGATCGTCCAGTGGACCGACCTGAACGCCGGCAACCAGCAGTGGCGGCTGGCGGACAGCTCGGATGGCTACGTGAGGCTGATCGCGCGCCACAGCGACAAGGCCCTCGAAGTACAGGGCGGCTCCACCGCCGACAACGCGAACATAGTCCAGTACGACGACTGGGGCGGCAGCAACCAGCAGTGGCAGCTCGTCCAGGTCGGCGCCGGCAACCCCGGCACGTGCAATCTTCCGTCGACCTACCGCTGGACATCGACGGGCGCGCTGGCCCAGCCCAGGTCGGGGTGGGTCTCGCTCAAGGACTTCACCGTCGTCCCCTACAACGGCAGGCAGCTCGTCTACGCGACGACGCACGACACGGGGAAGAGCTGGGGTTCGATGAACTTCGGCCTGTTCACCAACTGGTCACAGATGGCCTCGGCCGGCCAGAACACGATGTCGAGCTCCACCGTCGCGCCCACGCTCTTCTACTTCGCGCCGAAGAACATCTGGTTGCTCGCCTACCAGTGGGGTGGGAGCGCCTTCTCCTACCGGACGTCGAGCGACCCCACCAACCCGAATGGCTGGTCATCACCGAAGGAGCTCTTCTCCGGAACCATCGCCGACTCCGGAACAGGGCCCATCGACCAGACGCTCATCGCTGACGGGACGAACATGTACCTGTTCTTCGCCGGTGACAACGGCAAGATCTACCGGGCCGGCATGCCGATCGGGAACTTCCCGGGCAGTTTCGGCTCGACCTCGACAGTGATCATGAGCGATACGACGAACAACCTGTTCGAAGCCCCGCAGGTCTACAAGCTCCAGGGCCAGAACCGCTACCTCATGATCGTCGAGGCGATCGGCTCGCAGGGCCGCTACTTCCGCTCGTTCACGGCCACCAGTCTGAACGGCTCGTGGACACCCCAGGCGGCGACCGAGAGCAACTCCTTCGCCGGCAAGGCCAACAGTGGCGCCACCTGGACCAACGACATCAGCCACGGCGAACTGATCCGCACCAGCCCCGACCAGACCATGACCGTCGATCCGTGCAACCTGCAGTTGCTCTACCAGGGACGCAGCCCCAGCTCCGACGGCGTCGACTACGGTCTCCTGCCCTACCGGCCGGGCCTGTTGACACTCCAGCGCTGACGACGTGACACCGGTCCGGCTCCGGTGCGGAGTCGGCGGGGCGGGCTCGGCGAAAGGCCGAGCCCGCCCCGGTCGTGAGAACGACAGCGCTCATACGGCGACGGAGCGCGGGGTCGGGCAAGGCGCGGGGAGTCGCCGTCAGACTTCCGTCGCGTTACTCAAACGTGACGTCCTCACTTCGGTAGGACCCCTTGACCACTATGAATTGTTAGCGCTCACAATGGCCTTCGCGTTCCCACGTCGATGTCTGAGGAGGTGCAGCCATGGTCCACGTGCAGATGCACTCCCCGCTTCGGCCACCCACCATGGCTGATGTCGCTCGGCGGGCGGGCGTGTCCCATCAGACCGTTTCGCGGGTGCTGGGGGGCCATCCCAACGTGCGGGACGAGACACGGGTCAAGGTGCTGCGGGCTGTCGAGGAGATGGGCTACCGCCGCAACTCCTCCGCACGGGCGCTGGCTACCCGGCGCACCCGCACCCTGGGTGTGATCGCCTCCAACACGACGCTCTACGGCCCGGCGAGCACGTTGTTCGCGCTGGAGGAGGCGGCGCGGGCCGAGGGCTACCTCGTCTCGACCGTGAGTCTGCGCGAGATGACCGTCGGCACGTTCTCCGAGGCCCTCGACCACCTCAGGGACGGCGGGGTGGAGGGCGTGGTCGCCATCGCGCCGGGACAGCGCGCGGTCGCCGCTCTCGCCGAACTCCGCCATCCCTTCCCGGTGGTGACCGTCGGGAGCGAACACGGAACGGGGATTCCCGGAGTCCATGTGGACCAGCGCCTCGGTGCGCGGCTGGCCACGGGGCATCTGCTGGCCGCCGGTCACCGCAGCGTCTGGCACCTCGCCGGGCCGGAGGACTGGCAGGAGGCGGTGGACCGGGTCGCCGGGTGGCAGTCGACCCTGGAGGAGGCGGGGGTCGAGGCGCCGCCCCCGCTGAGCGGGGACTGGAGCCCGCTGTCGGGCTACCGGGCCGGGCAGGAACTGGCGGGCTGGGTGGGCAGGGGGCTGACCGCCGTCTTCGTGGCCAACGACCAGATGGCGCTGGGGGTGTTGCGTGCGCTGCGCGAAGCGGGGGTGCGGACTCCGCAGGACGTCGCGGTCGTCGGCTTCGACGACATCCCCGAGTCGGAGTTCTTCGCCCCGCCGCTCACCACGGTCCGGCAGGACTTCTCGGCGGTGGGCACGCGCAGCATCACCCTGCTCCTGGACCTGATCGAGGGCAGGGCTCCCTCGGGAGTGCCCCGGATCGTCATCGACCCCCGACTCGTGGTCCGCGCCAGCAGTTCCCCGTAGCCCCCCTGGTCGAGGGCCCGTCCCAGCGGAGGTCCGCCTCCTCGAGGCGGCGCCCGCGCTGTTTTCACCCACTCTGCATGTCCGAGATTTCGAACAACGGTCGACAGGTCGCACGCAAGGCGCCTGTCCGCTCTACCACAAGGAGAAGAACATGCTCAGCAGACGTAACTTCCTCACCGCGGCGGTCGGTGTGGCGGCAGCGGGCGCCCTGGCGGCCTGCGCCAAGGACGATGCGGGCTCGTCCGCCTCCCCCGGTGGCAGTGGCGGCAAGGCGATCAGCCTCGGCTTCTCCCAGGTCGGTTCGGAGAGCGGCTGGCGCACTGCCAACAGCGACTCGGTCAAGGAGGCGGCCAAGGAGGCGGGATACACCCTCAAGTTCTCCGACGCACAGCAGAAGCAGGAGAACCAGATCTCCGCGATCCGCAGCTACATCGCCCAGAAGGTCGACGTCATCGCCTTCTCGCCGGTCGTCGTCACCGGCTGGGACGCCGTACTGAAGGAAGCCAAGGCCGCGAAGATCCCGGTCGTCCTCACCGACCGCTCGGTGGAGACCTCCGACGAGTCCCTGTACGTCACGCTGGTCGGCTCGGACTTCACCGCCGAGGGCGAGCGTGCGGCCGTGATCCTGGAGAAGGTCCTCGCCACGGCCGGCCACAAGGGCGAGGTCAAGATCGCCCAGCTGGAGGGAACCACCGGCGCCGCGCCGGCCATCGAGCGTGCCAAGGGCTTCAAGACGGTCATGGACCGGCAGCACAAGAACGACTGGAAGATCGTCGTCAGCCAGACCGGTGACTTCACCCGCGCCGGCGGCAAGCAGGTCATGGCCGCCTTCCTCCAGTCCAACCCCGACATCAACGTGCTCTTCGCGCACAACGACGACATGGCCATCGGGGCCATCCAGGCGATCGAGGCGGCCGGCATGAAGCCCGGCAAGGACATCCTCATCGTCTCGATCGACGGCGTGAAGGACGGCTTCGTCGCGATGTCCGAGGGCAAGATCAACGCCATCGTCGAGTGCAACCCGCTCCTCGGCCCCCAGCTCATGGAGGTCGTGAAGAAGGTCCACGCCGGCGAGAAGGTCGACCGCTGGATCAAGACCGAAGAGAGCGACTACACGCAGGACCAGGCCAAGTCCGCGCTCCCGAACCGCAAGTACTGACCGACCGCACCCACCGGCAGGGAGCCCCGACCGGCCGACACCCTCGGCCGGGGCCAGGGGCTCCCCGCGGGACTGAACGAGATCCATGAGGAGTGCTGCCATGGCAGAGCCGCTGCCCGTCCTGGAAATGGCGGGCATAGTCAAAGAGTTTCCGGGGGTACGGGCTCTGTCGGGTGTCGACTTCCGCCTCTTCCCCGGCGAGATCCACGCCCTGCTCGGCGAGAACGGTGCCGGGAAGTCCACGCTCATCAAGGTGCTGACCGGGGTCCACCCCCTCGACGGCGGCACGATCACCCTCGACGGCACCTCCGTACGGTTCGCCAGCCCGCTCCAGGCGCAGCAGGCCGGCATCAGCACGGTCTACCAGGAGGTCAACCTCTGCCCCAACCTCTCGGTGGCGGAGAACATCTTCATCGGCCGCGAACCGACGCGGGCCGGCCGCATCCAGTGGAAGCGGCTGCGCCGGGAGGCGGCGGAGCTCGTCGACCGGCTCGGCCTCGACATCGACGTGAACGCGCCCCTGTCCTCGTACCCGCTGGCCGTGCAGCAACTGGTCGCGATCGTACGGTCGGTGGGCACGGGCGACAGCGACGGCGAGGGATCCGGCACCAAGGTGCTGATCCTGGACGAGCCGACCTCAAGCCTCGACCGCGACGAGGTCCTCGAACTCTTCGGCCTGATGCGGCGGTTGAAGGACCGAGGCGTCGCGATCCTCTTCGTCTCGCATTTCCTCGACCAGATCTACGAGGTCTGCGACCGGATGACCGTGCTGCGCAACGGCACCCTGGTCGGCGAGCACCTGGTCCGGGACCTCGATCAGGTCGGGCTCGTCCAGCTGATGATCGGCAAGGACGTGGAACAGCTGGAGCAGCTCCACGACCACCAACTCCACTCCGGGGTCGGCGAGTCGTTGCTCCGGGCCGAGGGCCTCGGCAGGACCGGCGGCATCGCCCCCTTCGACCTGGAGATCAAGAAGGGCGAGGTCGTCGGACTCGCCGGACTGCTCGGCTCCGGCCGTACGGAACTCGCCCGGCTGCTCTTCGGCGCCGACCAGCCCGACAGCGGCAAGGTCACCATCGGCGGAAAGCCGGTCTCGATGAGCGCGCCGAACGACGCGATCGGCGCCGGCGTCGCGTTCTGCTCGGAGAACCGCAAGACCGAGGGACTCGTACCGGAGCTGACGGTACGGGAGAACATCATCCTCGCTCTGCAGGCTTCGCGCGGCTGGGTCCGGCCCGTCCCGGCCGCCCAGCGCGACGAACTCGTCGCCCGGTACATCAAGGCGCTGGACATCCGCCCCGCCGACCCGGAGGCACGCGTCGGCCGGCTCAGCGGCGGAAACCAGCAGAAGGTGCTGCTCGCGCGCTGGCTCATCACACAGCCGAAACTGCTGATCCTCGACGAGCCGACCCGCGGCATCGACATCGGCGCGAAGGCGGAGATCCAGAAGCTCGTGGTCTCGCTCTCCGAGGAAGGCATGTCCGTGCTGTACATCGCGGCCGAACTGGAGGAGGTGCTCCGGATCAGCCACACCATCGGAGTGCTGCGCGACCGCAAGCTCGTGGCCCGGTTCGCCAACGGGCCCGAGATCACCCCCAGCCGCATCCTGGAGACCATCGCGAGCGGAGAACACCGGTGACCACTCCTGCCCGACGGCGGACGCTGACGCACCATCACCTCTTCTGGCCGGTCACGGTCCTGGTCGTCCTGCTGCTCGTCAACGTGCCCTTCACCCCGGACTTCTTCTCGATCAGGCTGGCGGACGGCCACCTCTACGGCAGCCTCGTCTCGATCGTGCTCTTCGGCTCGCCCCTCATCCTGGTCGCGGTCGGCATGACCCTGGTCATCGCCACCGGCGGCATCGACCTCTCCGTCGGGGCCGTCGTCGCGATCAGCGGCGCGCTGGCCTGTTCGTACATCAGCGGCCAGGCCGACCAGAGCGCCCTCTCCGGCGTCCTGCTCGCCCTGGCCCTGGCCCTGGTGGCGGCGGTCGTCTGCGGGCTCTGGAACGGCTTCCTGGTCGCCCGTATGGGTATCCAGCCGATCATCGCCACACTGATCATCATGGTCGCCGGGCGCGGTGTCGCCCAACTGATCGCCGACGGCCAGATCATCACCGTCAACAGCGAGCCGTACAAGCTGATCGGCGGCGGCTACTGGCTGACGCTCCCCTTCTCCCTCTTCGTGGTGGCCGCCGTCGTGGCCGTCACCGTCGCGCTGACCCGCCGCACGGCGCTCGGCCTGCTCGTCGAGTCCGTCGGCGGCAACGCCGAGGCCAGCCGTCTCGTGGGCATCAGGTCCCGACGCATCAAGATCATGGTCTATGTGTTCTGCGCGGTCTGCGCCGGCCTCGCGGGGCTGATGATCAGCTCCAACACCTCGGCCGCGGACGGCAACAACGCCGGTCTGTGGATCGAGCTGGACGCGATCCTCGCCGTCGTGATCGGCGGCACCTCGCTCCTCGGCGGCCGGTTCTCCATCGGCGGCACGGTGGTCGGCGCGCTCGTCATCCAGACCCTGACCACCACGATCTACACCATCGGCGTACCCACCCAGACCAACCTGGTCTTCAAGGCCGCCGTCGTCATCGTCGTCTGCCTGCTCCAGTCCCCGAAGTTCCGCGCCAAGGTGTTCGGCGCGAAGGGCCGCGCACCGGCGGAGCCCGCCGCGGCGACCGAGGCCGCTCCCACGATGGAGGTGTCGCGATGAGCGCGACCACCCAAGCCCGTACGGCCCCGGACGGCCGCTCGGTGTCCAGGACCGCGCGCCTGCTCGGCGACCGGCGGCTGCCCGTCCTGGTCACGGCCGCGCTCTTCCTCTCGATGTACGTCGCCGGTCTGAGCCGATACCAGAACTACGGCTTCGCGGAACCCCAGGTCTTCCTGAACCTGTTCATCGACAACGGCTACCTGCTGGTCGCCGCCGCCGGAGCCACCTTCGTCATCCTCTCCGGCGGCATCGACCTCTCCGTCGGATCCGTGATCGGCTTCACGACCATGTTCACGGCATGGATGGTGGAGCGGCAGGGCCTGCCGATCCTCGTCGTGATCCCCCTGGCCCTGGCCGTGGGCGCCTTCGGCGGCTTCCTGATGGGCTACGTGATCCACCACTTCGAGATCCAGCCCTTCATCGTGACCCTCGCCGGCCTCTTCCTCTTCCGGGGCCTCTGCCTGGTCATCAGCAAGGAGTCGATCTCCATAGGGGACGCGTCGGTCAGCAGCATGGCGCAGGCCCAGGTGTCGCTGGGCGGCGCCTTCCTCTCGATCGGAGCGGTTGTCGCGCTGGTCGTCCTGGCCGTGGCCTTCTACGTCCTGCACTACACCCGCTTCGGGCGCCGGGTGTACGCCATCGGCGGCAACGAGCAGTCGGCGATGCTGATGGGCCTTCCCCAGGGCGGCACGAAGATCGCCGTCTACACGGTGAGCGGCTTCTGCTCGGCGCTGGCCGGGCTCCTCTTCACCCTGTACATCCAGTCCGGCGACCCCCTGCACGCCACCGGCATGGAGCTCGACGCGATCGCCGCGGTCGTCATCGGCGGGACGCTGCTCACGGGCGGCAGCGGCTATGTGGTGGGCACCCTCTTCGGTGTGCTCGTCCTTGGCCTGATCAAGAGCCTCATCCAGTTCGAGGGCACGCTCAGCTCCTGGTGGACGAAGATCGCCACAGGCGTGCTGCTCTGCGCGTTCATCCTGATCCAGCGGGCCATGACAGCGCGCCGGAGAACCTGACGGCCCGAGAGGGCCTCTGCGGCCGCCTTCTCGTGGGCCGCCCGGTGTCGCCCTACCGGGTGTTGTCCCGCAGCCAGGCCAGTTTCTCCTCGGCTGCCCGCTGGCGGGGGTGCCCGGGGCCGTAGATGCGCCGGTAGTCGCGGACGCAGCGGTCGAGGAGTGCGGCCGCCTCGGCGTGCCGTCCCACGTCGATCAGTACGTTGGCGAGGTTGTCCCGGGTCGACACGGTGGTCGGGTGGTCCTCGCCGTTCAGGGCGACCCGGCCGGCCAGGACGTCACGCAGGACGGGGACGGCGTCTTCGTAGCGCTCCATGCCGTGCAGGACGGCCGCCAGGTTGTTGCGCGCGGTGAGGGTGGTTTCGTGGTGGGGTCCCACGGTCGACTCGAAGGACCGGATGACGGCGCGGAGCTGCGTCTCCGCCTCGGCGTGGCGGTTCAGCCGGACGAGTACGGCACCGAGATTGGCCCGGGCTGCCGCGGTGGACTCGTGGTCGGGCCCGTAACGCTGCTCAAGCCGGGGCACGAGGCCGCGCAGGGCCCGCTCGGACTCCTTGTGGCGACCGCACTTGAGCAGCGAGGCGGCGTGGGAGTTGGCGGCGGTCAGCACGTCCGGATGGTCGGGCCCGAGCAGTTTGGTGCGCCGCTCCAGCACGTCCCGCTGCAGCGGTTCGGCCTCGGGCGCGCGCCTGAGGTCCTCCAGGACGGCGGCCAGCCCGGCCGCGCTGCGCAGGGTGTCGGGGTGATCGCGCCCCAGGGTGTCCGACTGGCTGCGGAAGGTGTCGCGCCAGGCTGATTCGGCGAGTTGCAGCTGTCCGGTCTGATGGAGCACGTCGGCGAGTTCGGCGGAGGTACGCAGCGTCTCCTCGTGGCGGGGGCCGAGGACGGACCACTGGCCTCGGGCCACCTCCTGGTATAACGTCACCGCCTCCTCGCCGCGCCCGGGGGTCGCTGCCAGTACCCGGGCCAGCTCGCGCACCGCTTCGAGCGCGTCCGGGTGCTCGGGGCCCCGTCGTGCGACGGCGGACCGGGCGCGCATGACGTGGAACTCCTCGGGGGAGATCTCGATCCGCGCGATCTCCTCCTGCGGACTGCCCTCCGTCACCTCCGTGATGGTGATGTGCCCCCCGACCGGCCGCCAGGCCCGATCCTGTTCCTGTCCCTGTCCCTGTCCCTGTTCCTGCTCCTGGCTCTCGCTCGGGCTGTGTCCGGACGGTCCCGCCGCGTCGGCCGTACCGTCCGCGCCGTTCCCCGCGTCCCCCTGTGCGGCCTTGCGCCGCCACCACCGGCTCATCGCGACTGTCTCCTCTTGTCCGTCTGGGTAACCTCAGGCACCTGCGTGTACGTGGGCGGCCCACAGGCTCGGGCTGGCGGCGAACGCGGCGCGGCACTCCCGGACCGCCTGGTGCAGCGCGGCCGCCGTCCGCCTGTCGTCCAGTGCCGGCCCGTCGTCGCAGTCGTCGGTGAGCAGCCCCCGGTAGAGGAGGCGGGTGACACGGACCGCCACGGCGTCGTGCACCGGCCAGAGCGTGCCGACGGCGTGGGGATATCCCGCGAGCTGGAACGCGGAGGTGATGTGGATGGACTCGTCGGCCAGGTCCCCGTCGGCGCGAGCCGTTTCGCAGGCCGAGAGCACCGCGAGCCGCGCGGCCGGTAGGTCGAGCCGGGCGATCTGCCGGACCGTCAGCGGCCGTGTCGAATGGTCGTGTACAAGCAGCCGGCCCGCCGAGGGGTCGGCGGGTTCACTGACTCCGTGGCAGGCGAAGTGGACGCAAGGGTGATCCGGCAGGGCGGCCATGACCTGGTCGAAGGTGGCCCCTTCTCCGTACAGCACATCGGTCGGCAGCAGGGCGCGCAGCGCCTCCACCTCGCGTCGTGCCCCGCCGAGCGGCCGGGCTCCCGGGGTGTCGGGGAGCGCCACGGCGAGGAGCCGGCCGGACGGCCGCGGGGCTGCGGCCCGGTCTCGGGCGTACCGGAGAGCCCTGACGGTTGGCGTGTAGGAGGAGACCACCCGGTCCATGACGGTCCGTGGTCCTGCCCCGGGCCCACCCTCCCGCTGCGGTACGGTATCGGCGCTCTCGCCGTGGTGACCTGCCGCGTGCAGGGGCAGGGCAGCCAGCGTCCCGCCCGGCGACCACCACAGCCGGGGCAGCTCGCCCCCCGTCCTCGGAGCACCGGACAGCCCGAGCCGGTCGAGCACAGGGCCGGTGACGTGGTCCCACGTCCATGCCAGTACCTCGGCGACGCTCCGCTGGGCGGCTTCGTCGCGGGCGGGGTCCATCGCGTCGGCGAGGGCATGCCGGAGCCGGTCCGCCTGTTCACCGACCGCGTCCGGCGTGGCCCGCGGCAGCGGTACGAGGAGGACGCCCCCCGGACGCAGGACCAGGGCGTCGCTGCGGTAGCCGCTGCAGTAGGCGAGCACCACCGGGCCGTCTTCCGCGCAGGCGAGCAGGGCGCTCTCGTCCGGCGCGGCGAGGAAGTCGGAGAAGCCCGGTGCTTCGCGGATCTCCGCCACCAGCTCTTCCAGGTGGCTCGCCAGCGTGTGCCGCTGGTCCGCGGTGGTGGTCGGCAGCCGGCCCAGGGCCGTTTCCGCCACGTCGACGGCCTCCAGCGCGTCGAGCCGGTCGCGGATCGAGACGAACCGCTCGGCGAGACCCGGATGGGCGCCGCGCAGCCGGCCGAGCCCGTCCCGGGTGGCCATGGCCCGGCTCAGCAGGACACCCCGGCCCTGCTCCAGGAGCGCTACCGCGCGTTCCGGACGCCCCGCGTTGACCGCGCACGCGGCCGCCTCGGCGGCGAGACCCCGCACCCGGGACAGGCCGCGCTCCTGGTCGCGACGGGCCAGCCGGCCCGAAGCGGCGAACGGCAGTAGTTCCAGGGCCACTTCATGACCGCGTAGGGCCTCCTCCCAGCGGAGGCCGGCCGCCGCGGCGGCTCCCCAGTCCCAGGCCGCGAGAACCCGCTCGTAGGCGGGCATGGCCTTCGTGCCGGCGGCCTGCCGGTAGGCGTCCTCGGCGGCCAGCAGCACCCCCGGGTCGCCGTCCTGGTGGTGCAGGGCACGTAACGCGTCGCCGTACGCCTTCAGATAGGTGCCGTGGGCCGAGCCGCCCTCCGTGGCCGACCAAACGGCGCGGCCCAGGTCGCTGACCGCCTGCTCCAGCAGCCCGTCACCGGGCCGGTGGTGATGCCGTGTCAGACGGGCGGATCCGAGGTTGGAGAGCACGAGCGCCAGCGCCGGATCGCCGTACGGAGCGTGCTCGGCGGCCTCCTCCAGCAGGGCGATCGCCTCGTCGAGGTCCGCCACGTCGGCGCTCCCCCCGAACCGCGCGCGCAGGGCGTTGGCCAGGTGGTTCAGCCGGTCCGCGCGGACCAGTCCGGTCTGCGGGGCCAGCGCCAGGGCCCGGCGGGCCGCACGGATCGCCTCGTCGGCGGCGGCCGGGTCGCCGGTCGCGCCGTGCCAGCTCTGCAGGACCACGCCGAGGTTGGCGAGGCGTACGACCTGCGCGGCGGGGTTCGCCGCAGCCGCGTCGACCGCGTTCCGGGCCAGCCGGGCGGCTTCCCGCAGAGAGTCCAGGTCGTCCGTCTGCACGGAGCGTTCCCAGAGGGTGACGGCGAGATTCGCCAGGGTGTCGGCGTACGGGCCGGTGCCTGGCAGCTTCTGGGCAAGGGCGGACCGCAGGACGGCGATCGCCTCGTCGAGCACAGCTTCGTCCCCGGTCGACTGGGCCAGCCGGTGCAGGGTGTTGCCGAGGCTGTTCATCCGCATGGTCTGCTCGGGGGCGCCCGCGGCGTACAGCGGCAGGGCCTCGCGCAGCAGTTGCGCCGATTGCCGCAGCAGCTCGGGGTCGCCGTTGTTCTCGGCGGCCAGACGCAGGGCGACTCCCAGGCCAGCGAGCCGCTCTGGGCGGTCCGGGTGGCCGGCGGGGGTCTCGGCCAGGGCGATGCGGTGCACGTCCAGCATCTCCGCCCGGCCCGCCTCGTCGGCGTCATGTTCGTGCCACTGGCGAAGGCCCTGGGAGAGGTTCCCCAGCGCGAGCCGGCGCACCTCGCTGCCCGGCGGGCTCTCGCGCAGTACGGCCCGCCACAGGTCCAGGGCCTCGCGCAGAGCGGCGGTGTCACCGCTGCGCCGATAGGCGCTGTACAGCGCCGTGGCGAGATTGTTGCGGTAGCCGGGCCGGTCGGGCGAACCGGGCGGCAGGATCTCCAATGCGTCCCGTAAGGCGCTCGTCGCCCGCGCGAGATCCGTCCCCTCGGCCGTCTCCGGTCCGTCAAAGCCGCCGCGTTCGGCGATCTCGTGCCGCTCCTGCAGGGCCTCGCCCAGTGAGGCCAGCGTCTGCGCGCCGGTCGCGGCGAGCTGCGGCAGATCGGCCGCCCGCTCGAACAGATCGATCGCCTGGTCGAGATCGCTTGCCTGCCCGTGGACGTCGAAGCGCCGGCGGTACGCCAGGGCGAGCAGGATCACGTCCTGGGGGCGCACGCGATCGACGGACACCCGTTCACGGCCGAGGGCGATCAAGGCGGCCAAATCGCTTGGATCACCCGCCAGTTGCCACCGCCGGTACAGGGCGATCAGGAGATTGCCGGCGCGGCCCGGCACGGAAGCGTCACCGGGCTCCGTGACCGCGAGCTCCTGGCGGTACGACCGGATGGCCTCGTCGAGCGCCCTGCGGTCGCCCGTGGCCTCATGGTGCAGCAGCAGTTGATCGGCACCGGGGCGTGCCCCGGACCCTCCGGCTGCCGTCGCATCCGTCGCGCTCACCACGCCCACCCCCCGTCGACGCCGCCCCGGACCGCGCACGTTCCGCACATCTTCCACGTTGCGGCCCGTGTTCACGATAGCCAAGGAGCCGCCGTATCACCCAGGTCCGGCCGTACAATCACCACGAAGTGACAACCGGCGTCCGAGGGGGAGCGGGAGCGTGGCGAACACGGCCGACGGGGCGGACACAGGCGACGCGCGGCTCGGGGAGCTCTGCCGCCGGCTCACGGACCCCTCGTCCTCGCCGCAGCTCGGCGCTCTGGGCGAGCAGGGGGCGCGGCTCGTCGAGACCATCGTCTCCGCCCTGCGCGACGGCCGTTCTCCCGAGCAACTCGACGAGTTTCTGGACGAGTTGGAAGAGCTGCTGCTGGCCGCGGGACACAGCGCCGGGCTCGGCTCGTACCGCACGACGCCCCCGCCCCCCACCACCGGCTTCCAGAGTCTGCCGGTGGCCGGGCCGGGGCATCCCGCGCTGTACGTGCTGGCCTGTCCCGCGGGTCGGTGCGGGCGCGTGGAGGCACCGGACGCCGACGCCTCGGATCAGCCCGCCTGCGGCATCCTCGGCCGTCCGCTGAACGTGGTGCCTCTCCGGTGACCAGCGCCTTCCTCAGCGCGCTGGGGGGCCGGGTCGCCGAGCGGTGGCTGACGCTGCTGGCGCTGCCCGGACTGCTCTTCATCGCTGCCATCACCACGGCGACGGTGCTCGGGCACGAACACTGGTCCGATGCGGGCAAGTTGCGGACCTGGCTCGACACACTGGCCACTTCCCCCGCGTCCCGGAGCACCGGAACCATCGCCCTCGTGGCGCTGGGGGTGCTGCTCGGCGCGGCCGCGATCGGTACGGCCGCCCAGACCCTCGGCGCCGGAGTGGAACTCCTCTGGTGCGCCGAGCCCCGGGGGCCCCTGCTGCGGCACCTCGCCGACCGCCGGCTGCGCCGCTGGCGCGCCGCCGACGCCGCCTTCCGCGCCGCGCTGGTCAGGGCCGGCCGGGCCCGTATCGCCGGGGCGGACGACGCCGACCGGCTCGCCGGCCTCGCGGAGAGCCACTTCGCCGACCGCGACAGTATCGCGGCGGCCGCACCACGCCACCCCTTCGGCATGGGCGACCGGCTTGCCGCTCCCGGGCAACGGCTCTGGCGCATGTACCGCCTCGACCTGGCGGCGGCCTGGCCCCACCTGTGGCTCCTCGCCGCCGACGGCACCCGCGCCGAACTGCAAGCCGCCCGCGTACGGTTCGCCGCGGCGGCGCGTCTGTGCGCCTGGGGCGCGGGGTATCTGGTGCTGGGCGTGTGGTGGTGGCCGGCCGCCCTGGTCGGGATCACCGCCGTCGCCGCGGGCCTCCGCCGCGGCCGGGCCGCCGCGGACGCGTTCGCCGAACTCACCGAGGCCCTCGCCGACCTGCACGTCCGTGACCTTGCGGCCGCCCTGGGCATCGACTCCGCGTCGGGCATGGACCGCACGCTCGGCGAACGCCTCTCCCGGGCTCTGCGGAAGCCCGGCTGACGGCCCCCACGCCGATCCACCGTCCTTGGGCCCTGCGGCAGCCGTGCTGCGTCCGGTGCGACGGCGTCGTCGATGAGGCCCTGGCGTTCGCGAATCGCCGCGAGCAGGCCGACGGCATGGAAAGGTTCGACGCCGAGGAGGCTGCGTGACGAGTCAATGAGCTGCTGCCGGTGATCGAGATCTGAGTGCATGATGCGTGCATGACGCAGATCATCAAGGGAGGAAACCTCCCGCTCAGCGGCGAGCCCATGCGGGTCGCCGTCGTCCGCCGCTCCGGCGGTCCGGAAGAGCCGCAGATCGACGCGGCGGCGCTGCTCGTCGCCGCGGACGGCAAGGTCAGGGGCCGGGAGGACCTGGTCTTCTACAACCAGCCCGAGCACGCCGGGAGCGGCGTTCGGCTGACCGGCAGCGCCCACGGCGAGGACGGGGTCGTCGCGGACTGGCTGGAGATCGACCCCGGCCGTGTGGAGCCGGACGTGGAGCGGATCGTGGTCGCGGCCTCCTGCGACGGCGCCACGTTCGGGGAGGTCACCGGCCTCTATCTGCGGGTGGTGAGCGCGGCCACGGGCGAGCAGCTGGCGCTGTACGCGGTCGAGGACGCGACGACGGAGACGGCGCTCCTGCTGGGCGAGGTCTACCGCCGGGGCGGAGGCTGGAAGTTCCGCGCGCTGGGGCAGGGGTACGCCTCCGGGCTCCCGCGTCTGGCCGCGGACTTCGGCTTCTCGGTGCCGGGCGACGACACGACGGACGACGGGATACCGGTGGGCCACCTGCCGGAGCCGGTGGTCGCCCCCGAGCCGGTGCCGGTGCCGGTGCCGGTGCCTGTGGCCGAGCCTGTGGCGGTGGCCTCGCCCGAGACGGCTCCCGCTCCCGTACCGGCTCCCGCCCCCCTCGTGGTGGCGAAGACCGATGGGCTCGGACACCTCGTCATGCCGCCGTTCGGCGTGCCCCTGGCGCGGTGCAACGACCTTCCGTCCGAGGTGGGGCCCGAGTTCACGCCCCTGGAGTTCTCCGGGCGCGGGAAGGAGGACATCGACCCCGGTCTCAGCCTTCCGAAGGGCTTCGTGGTCGTGGACGTGCTGAAGGAGGACGACCGGCTCATCGAGGTCGTCACGCTGACCGTGCGCCGGCGCCCCTGGCGGCAGGCCCTGATCAGTGCGATTCCGCAACTGCGCGGAGTGGGCGTCTTCCACCACGACGGGCACACGCCGCTGCGGCTGCGAGTCGACGGGTGGGGCCAGGGCTCGTGGACGATCCGGCTGCGGCCGGTGTCGACGCTACGGTCGTTCGACGGCCCGGTGGAGGGGGTCGGACCGGACGTCCTGGCGTACACGGGCGGCGAGACGGGGGTCAGGTACCGATGCCTTGGCGACGAGAAGAAGGAGGGCTTCTTCGGTGTGAACGTCCTGCGGCGCGGCGGACAACAGCAGAGCGCGTTCTGCCGGCTGGACCGGGGGCGCGGCAGCGGTGCGCTGCCCGCGGGGCCGCGGCTGCTGGTGGTCGACACCAAGGGAGGCTGGTCCATGGAGCCCCGCCAAGGAGGCATCGGCGGCTTCTGGACCCGCCGCCGCTAGCGACCGCCGGATCACACAACGCTCCGGCAGGAATGAGCGCGTGCGGTCCATGACAGTACTTGCGCGGAGTGCGCGGTCGGCGGTGCCTCAGGGAGTGGTCAGGACGGGGATGTCGAACGGGTCGTAGTGGATGCGGTCCGGCGACGTGCCGCCGGTCATGAGCGTCTGCCTGGCTGACGTGACCATCGGGGCCGGACCGCTGAGGAAGGCGTCGTGCTGGTACCACGGTCCGTACTCGGCCAGGACCTGCGGCAGAGACCCCCTGATTCCGGGGATGTACTCGTCGGAGACCGCGCCCCTGACCGTCAGCCAGTGATGCCGCTGTGCCATGCGCAGCATGTCGTCCACCCCGTACAGCTCGGCCCCGGTGCGGGCGCCGAGGAAGAGATTCACCTGGTGCCGGCCTCCGCGTCGAGCGACCTCTTCGATGAGCGCGCGGATGGGGGCGAGGCCGGTGCCGCCGGCCACACAGAGCAAGTCGCTGTGGACGGCGGCGTCCAGCACCATGCCGCCCATCGGGGCGCCCAGATGGACCACGTCGCCGACCGCGGCCCGGTGCACCAGCGCATTGCTGACCGAGCCACCGGGCACGGCCCGTACGTGGAACGTGAGTGTGCCGTCCTCGCGGGGCGCGTTGGCGGGGGAGTAGGAGCGCCACTGCTTGGGATACCAGGGGGTCTCGACACTGACGTACTGACCGGCGGCATGCTCGTAGGGCATGTGGGGATGGAGCGTGATCTCGGCGATGCCGTTCCCGCAGGGGACGAGGTGCACGATCGTGGCGGGCCAGACGGCGGGCCGTGTCTTCGCGTCCTGCTCGGCAGCGCTGATCATGACGTCGGCGACTGCTCCGTACGCCTTGGTCCAGGCGGCGGCGATGTCTTGGGTCCAGGCGGGACCGGCGTAGCGGGCCAGGGAGTCGAGGAGGCATTCGCCCACGGCGGGGAAGTGTTCCCGCAGCGCGCCGAATTTGCGATGGTCACGCCCGAGGTGTCCGCAGAAGCGGACCATGTTCTCGGGATCGTCGACCAGGTCGACGATGCGCAGCAGCGCGCGCAACAGGCGGCCGCGCTGGGCGTCCATCCCCGGCGGGAACATCGCCCGCACCTCGGGATGGCGGGCGAAGAGGATCGCGTAGAAGTAGACCGCCATGTCTGCGGCAAGTGGTTCGACCACCGACACAGAGGCACGTATGAGCTCTATCTCGTGGGCCGACAAAGGCGCCTCGGCGACCTCTGGCTCCCGGGTGGGCTCGTCCAGGGCGGGTGCCGGATCCCCCGGGTACGGGACCACGGGCGTGCCGGCTTGGCGTCTGATCCGGAATCTCAAGGGATCAGACCTCCGCCGCTCGGTATCCGAGACGGCCGGACCCGGGCGGACCGCAGGGTGGCGGCGTCGACGGAGCGGCGCCCCCGATGGGCACTGCGGGCGGGGACTTCACTGGCAGGCATGGGTCCTCAAGACGGGGCGGGAGCATTGAAGCGGACTAAGCAGGTCCGGACGCTACCCGATCACGTAGGTGACTCAGAAGTAGCCAAGGGGCGCATGAAACGGTCGACTCGTCCGGTCCTGAACGAGTAGGTGCCGCGGTGTTGCCCGCGATGGCGAAGGCAGAAGGCGGCAGCCGTCCCCCGCTCGGCCCCCACACCTGTCTCCCGCTCGCCCCCACGCCCGGTCCCTCGTCCGGCAGCGAGTCAGCCTCGGGATCGACCATGACGGGAAACTGCCCGTCGCTGAAGGAACGTTGATCCGCGCGGCCGGCGACCGACTCCACGCCCCGGCCCAGGGCCTGCCTGGTCCTTCGCCTCGGGGTGGGCGGCGATGTACAACTTGACCATGAAGGAAAAGGGCCTTTTCCGTCCAGGACACCGGTCGCCGCGCCGCACCGCAAGCCCCACCCCTCAAGGTGAGTCGGCAGGTCCGCGTCGCGGCCGGAGGCGGGGGCCGTTCTCCCTACTGAGCCTGCGCAGCGCAGCCGGACAGGTGTTCGCTCTGCAGGTCGTGATCGTCGTGCTCCTGGTCGCGGCCTCGGTGGTGGCCCAGGTGCTCCAGGCCGATCGTGACAGCAGGCATGAGGCCGAGCGCCGGTCGGTGACCGCGGCGGAGGCGTTTGCGAACGCCCCGGGCACCGCACAGGCTCTGCAGAGCGAGGATCCGACGGCCGTGCTGCAGCCGCGGGCCGAGGCCGCCTGGAAGAAGGCGGGCGTGGACTTCGTCCTGGTCATGAACACCGAGGGGATCCGGCTCACGTACCCCGATCCGAAGGAGATCGGGAAGAAGTTCGTCGGCACCATCGAACCGGCCCTGGAAGGCCGCACCGTCGTCGAGGTGGCAGGCGGGCCACCCCTGCCCGAGGCGGAGGGTACGGCCGTGCAGGCGGTGGTCCCGGTGACCGGTGCCGACGGCTCGGTCGTCGGCCTGGTGTCCGCCGGAATCGCGGTCGAGAACGTGACCGACCGGGTCGAGCAGCAGCTGCCGATCATCCTCGGCACGGGCGTGGGCGCGCTCGTACTGTCGACCACCGGGACCGTTCTGGTGACCCGGCGGCTGGGGCGACAGACGCACGGTCTGGGCCCGGAAGAGATGACGAAGATGTACGAGCACCACGACGCGGTGCTGCACGCCGTGCGGGAAGGCGTGCTGATCACCGACGCGGACGGGCGGGTGCTGCTGGCCAACGACGAGGCGCGACGATTGCTGGACCTGTCCGCGGACCCGGAGCGGCGGCGTGTGACGGAACTGGGGCTGGACGAGGAGACGGCGCGGCTGCTGGCAGCGAGCGAGTCGGTCACGGATGCCGTACACCTGGCCGGGGACCGGCTGCTGGCAGTGAACAAACGGCCTACCGCGCCCTTCGGGGGCCAGGCGGGCAGCGTGTTGACGCTGCGGGACAGCACGGAGCTGGTGGCGGTCACCGGCCGGGCGGAAGTCGCGCGGCAGCGGCTGAAGCTGCTGTACGACGCGGGGATGCGGATCGGGACCACACTGGATGTGACGCGCACCGCCGAGGAGCTGGCCCAGGTGTCCGTCCCCCGGTTCGCCGATGTCGTCACCGTCGAGCTGCTGGACCCGGTCCTGCGCGGCGAGGAGCCGGGAGAGGCGAGCACCGAGATGCGTCGTACGGCCGTCGTCGGTCTGGAGGGCGACCACTCGCTCTACCCGGTCGGCGAGCTGATCCGGTTCGCGCCCACGAATCCGATCGCCGTCGGGATGATCAGCGGGCGCACCGTACTCGAAGCGGACCTGAGTACCTCCGACGGCTGGCGGGCCCAGGACCCGGAACGCAGCCGGCAGGTCCTCGACCACGGCATCCACTCCCTGGCCGTGGTTCCGATGCGGGCCCGGGGCATGCCGCTGGGAGCGGTGAACTTCTGGCGGGCGGGTCCCTCGGCACCGTTCGAGGAGGAGGACAAGGCCGTCGCGGAGGAGTTGGCCGCCCGGGCGGCGGTCGCCATCGACAACGCCCGCCGCTACACCCGTGAGCACACCATGGCTGTCGCCCTCCAGCGCAGCCTCCTGCCCCGGAGAGTGCCCGAGCAGAACGCCCTGGAGGTGGCCTACCGCTACCTGCCGGCCCGGGCCGGGGTGGGGGGCGACTGGTTCGACGTCATCCCGCTGTCCGGCGGGCGGGTGGCGCTCGTGGTCGGCGACGTCGTCGGCCACGGTCTGCGCGCCGCGGCCACCATGGGCCGGCTGCGGACAGCCGTGCACAACTTCTCGACTCTGGATCTGCCTCCCGATGAGCTGCTGAGCCACCTCGATGAGCTGGTGGCCCACATCGATGCCCACGAGGCCACCGACGACCAGCCCGACGGGGACGGGATCACCGGGACCACCTGCCTGTACGCCGTCTACGACCCCGTCTCCGGCCGGGTCGCCGCCGCCACCGCGGGCCACCTGGGACCGGCGGTGGTCCATCCCGACGGGACCGTGACCTTCCCCCCGATGCCGGTCTCCCCGCCCCTGGGCCTCAATGCCGGCCTGCCGTTCGAGAGCGCTGAGCTGACCCTGCCCGAGGGCTCCCGGCTGGTGCTCTACACCGACGGCCTGGTCGAGGACCGCGACCGCCACCGCGACCTGGACGCCGGGCTGGAGGCCCTGCGCGAGGCCCTGGCCGGGCCCGGCCGTACAGCGGAGGACACCTGCGCCGCGGTGATCGAGGCCGTACTGCCGGCCAGACCGAGCGACGACATCGCGCTGCTGGTGGCCCGCACACGCCGGCTCGACCCCGCGAACGTCGCGCAGTGGGACGTGCCCCGCGACCCCGCCGCGGTGGCCCGGGTACGCGCCGCCTGCGCCCGCCGCCTGGCCGAATGGGGTCTGGGGGACGTCGGCTTCGCCACCGAGCTCATCCTCAGCGAGCTGATCACCAACGCGATCCGTTACGGCGCCGGGCCCATCGGTGTCCGGCTGCTGCACGACCGGGCCCTGATCTGCGAAGTGTCCGACGCCAGCAGCACTTCACCCCATCTGCGACGGGCCAAGGCCACGGACGAAGGCGGCCGCGGCCTGTTCCTCGTCTCGCGGTACGCCGAACGCTGGGGCACCCGCTACACCCCGGCGGGCAAGGTGATCTGGACCGAGCAGTCCCTCAGCGAGCCCGCCGGGCCGGGCGGGCTCACCGAGGACGCCCTGCTCGACCGATGGAGCGACGAGACCCTCTGACCGGCGCAGCTGCCTCAGCCGGCCAGGCCTGATCAAGGGCGGTGCCGGCGTCCCCGTGACGGCCTCGACGAGGCCGTCACGGGGACGCTGCACGTGCCCCCTCATCCGCGTGGAGGAGGGCCTGCGAGCGGACCGTCGCCCCGCGAGATGCGGTCCAGCAGGGGCGCCGCCCAGGCCGGGAGGGCGGATGCCGGCGGGCGGGGCGGGCGGGGGTCCGCGGTGATGCCGATGCCGCCCGCCTTGTCGCCGTAGACGTACCGCTGCGACCACCCCAGCCAGGAACGGACGAACAGGTTCGCGCTCCACGCCAGGGCGAGAGCGCCGCGCTGCTCCGGCAGTTCGTACCAGTAGCTGGTGAGCACCACGGCGCGGGAGACCGCCTCGTCCGGGTCGGTCGGACGGGAGTCGGCGGTGAGTCCGGCGGCCAGCACCGACGCCGCGAACCGGTTGTCCGCGAGCAGCCCGCCGCTGTCGCAGACGACCGCGTCCAGCAGGTCCGCCGGGAGGTCCACGGCGGCCCGCTCCAGCCGCTCAAGCAGCTCGGGCAGGCCGGGATCGGCGGCCGACTCCAGTCCGGGGATCACCCGCAGGTCGGCCGGCAGCCGCTCGTCCGCCGTCCGGGCGGCCAGCAGGTGGAGGTACGCCAGCGCGCGCAGCGCCTGCCACCGGCAGAGGGTGTCGAGGAGCGCGACCCGGGAGCTGCGGAAGGCGAGACGCACCGGCCAGTCGGCCGCCCGCACCTCGTTCCCGAGCGCCAGCAGCTCCGCCGGCACCGGGGCGGGGAAGACCCGGCTCTGGCCGGGGTCGTAGGACGGTTCGGCGCGGTAGCCCGGCCAGCCGGGTGCGGGGTTCTGGGGTGTGGGGCCGGGGCTACTCATTCACCTCGTCCGCCTTCGGGGTCCGCCATTTCGCCGCATCCTTGCCGTCCCGCGGAGTGATGTAGTTGGAGAGGTCCTCCGGGTCGATGTGGTACGCGTGGATCATATGGTCCTGGCGGATGATCGCCACCGGCCTGCTCGGGTCGAGGCTGCGGTCGATGATGATGCGCGCCCCCGACTCCGCGTCGACGTAGTTGGCCGGTGATTGCAGATGGCCCCGCAGGTACTTCTCCAGTTTCACCTCGTCGCCCCCGATGCCCTCCAGATAATGGTTCGACTTGCCGCTCTCCGCCTCGTTGAGCTGGTGGTCGACGCCCTGCGCCGCCCGGGTGCTGTCCGAGTAGGGGGCCAGCCCGAAGGGGTCGCACCACTGGAGCGGGTCGGCGACGTACGCCACGGGGTTGGGGGCCGCCGCCAGGCCCAGCGGATCCGGGCTCAGGTAGCGGGCGGTCTCGGGGTCGTAGGTGCGGAAGTAGTTGTGGTGCAGGCCCGATTCGGCGTCGAAGTACTGGCCGGGGAAGCGCAGCGGGGTGTACGCCGTGGCGTCCCGGTTCCAGGCCGTGGAGCCCCACAGCGTGGACCGGCTGCGCCAGGCCAGTTCCCCGCGTTCGTCGACGAGTTCGGTGGGCGCGCCCACCAGGTCGGTGACGATGGCGTAGAACCGTTCGTCCACCACTTCCTGGTCGGCCGTCAGGATCCGTTCCGTCTGCGCGAGCGGATGCAGGCCACGGTGGTCCCAGGTCATGGCGATCCCGTGGGGCCCCTCCGCCGACGTACTCGTCTGCTCGCACAGCACGGTGCCGTCCCAGGTGAAGACGGTGCGCTCGGCCACCTCCAGGCCGTCGGGCGTCATCCGCTCCTTGGCCGTGCGCCGCCCCAGCGGGTCGTACGTGTACCGCCAACGCGTCCCGTCCGGGGTGGTGACGGCCGTGATGCGGTCCTCGGCGTCCCACTCGTAGCGCCAGGTGTCGGGCTTGCGCGAGAGCCGGGCCTTCTGGCGGAGCACGACCCTTCCGAGCTCGTCGTACTCGTGGCGGACCCTGCCCGCGCCGATCAGCCGGGTTCCCTCGTAGGTGCGCGGGCCGGTGGCGTCCTGGCCTCCGGGATGGGAGCCGGGCCACGACGCGGAGCTCTGGTTGCCCGCCGCGTCGTACGCGTACCGCTCCGTCCAGTTCTCCGCGTGTACGGCCGTCACCCGGCCCCGCGGGTCGAGGTCGAAGCTGCGCGGGCCGGCCAGCAGGTCGTCGACGCCGGTCAGGCGTCCGTCGGACCGGTAGGTGTACCCGCGGCGCTGTACCACCGCCTGGCCGGTGCCGGTCAGCTGCTGCTCCACGAGCCGGCCGGCCTCGTCCCACGTGTGGGCGAGGGTCAGGGTGTCGCCGTAGGCACGGCTGAGCTCCTGGCCCGCCGCGTCGTGCGTGAAGCCGATCCGGCGGCCGGCGGTGGTCAGGGCGTTGTGCCGGCCGGCGGCGTCGTACGACCAGGCGGCGGTGGCGCCCGTCGGGGTCGTTCGTCCGGTGCGGCGGCCCGCGGCGTCGTAGGTGTGGGTGAGCGTCCGGCCGTCGACCGTCTCCTGAAGCAGGCGGCCCGCCCGGTCACGCAGCCGGGTCAGCACACTGTCTCCGCGCACCGCGACCGCGATCCGGTCGAAGACGTCGTACTCGTACGTCGTCACCGTGCCGCCCGCGTCCTTGCGGACGGCATGGCCCAGGGCATCGCGCTCGTACGTGATCCGCTGCCCGAGGGCGTCGGTGCGGCTGACGAGCCGGCCCGCCGGGTCGTAGGCGTAGTCGAGCGTCCGGCCGTCAAAGTCGGTCTCCCGGACGAGCCGGCCCGCCGGGTCGTAGGCGTACTCCCAGGTCATGCCCTGCGGGTTGCGGACCTCCGTCAGTCGCAGCTCGGCGTCGTACGTGTACTCATGGCGGGTGCCGTCGGCGTCGGTCCGGGCGGCGAGCAGGTCGAAGTGGGTGTACTCGAAGCGGACCGTCGCGCCCTCAGGGTCCGTGCGGGTCAGGCAGTTGCCCTCACCGTCATACGTCCACGAGCGCCGCCCGCCCTCCGGGGTGCTCCGGTGCAGCGGCTTGCCCTCGACCGTCCACGCCATGCGCGTGACCGCGCCCAGCGGGTCGGTGACCGTCGTGGCCCGCCCGAAGCCGTCCCGCTCGTACGTCGTGGTGCCGCCGAGCCGGTCGGTGACCACGAGCGGCAGTCCGGCCTGGTCGGTGCGGACCTGCGTCACCTCGCCCAGAGGGTCGGTGACGGTGGTGAGACGGCCCCGCTCGTCGTGGCCGAATCGGGTGACCGTCCCGTCGGGGCGGCTGACCGAGGTGCGGTTTCCGCGCTCGTCGTAGGTCTGGTGGACGACCGAGCCGTCCACCGAGACGATTTTCACGGGCAGGCCGAGGTCGTTGTACTCGGCCCGCGCCTCGCGGCCGTCGGGCCGGACGTAGGAGACCAGACGCCCCATGTCGTCGTAGGTCGTGCGGGTGGTGTGGCCCAGAGGGTCGGTACACGCGATCTGCCGGCCCCGGCTGTCGTACTCGTATCGGGTGACCGCGCCGAGGGGGTCGGTCTCGGCGACGACTCGGTACCGGTCGTCGATCAGGTAGCTGCGCGTGTGCCCGGCGGCCGTGGTCGTCCGCGTCACCCGGTGGCCGGTCCGCGGGTCCGCCTCTTCGTAGCGGAAGGTGAGAGCGATGTGGCCCGCCTCGCCGGCCTCGGCGACGCACCGGTCGAGGCCGTCGTAGGCGTACTCGTAGCGGCGGCCGTTCGTGTCCGTCCAGGAGGTGATGCGGGCGCGGTCGTCGTAGGTGAACCGCAGCGGCAGCCCCGAGGAGTTGGTGACCTCGACCAGGTTCCCGTCGGTGTAGCCGTACGCCATGATGCGCGGGCCCCCGGACAGGTGCAGGGCGGTGATCCGCCCGTCGGCGGTCTCGAAACGGAGGTGGTAGCCGCCGGAGTGGGCGATGCCCAACGGCGTGCCGTGCTCGTCGTACTCGAAGGTGACGAGGTTGCCGTTGCGGTCCTCCAGCTGGGCGATCGGCGCTGTACCGTCCTCGTCGCCGTCCGCCGGCGGGGTGAAGCGCAGGATGTGCCCGCCGGCGGGGTCGGTCAGCGTCCAGTCGCCGTCCGGGGTGCGCTCCAGCGGGCGCCGCGGGGCCGATGCGGACACCGGCAGCACCGGGATGCCGGGCGCCGGATGCGGATAGGCGACGAGGAGACCGTCCTCGGAGACCAGGACGACGCCCTCGGCGTCGATCTCCAGGTGCTGGTCGATCGTGGAGGCCCAGGTCGGACCGAACCAGCGGCCGGCCGTGTAGCCGGACTCCGCGCGGCGCTCGAACGCGAACGGGAGGGTGCCGGGCAGGACGACGTCGGTCTGTGGCAGGTACATCCGGCCGGTGGCCAGGTCGACGGGGTCCGTGCCCTCACTGGACTTGTCCCCGTCGGGCCGCTCACCGTGGTGCGGGCCCTTCCCGTCCACTTCGCTGCGGCCCGGTCCCTTGCCGTCGTCGAGATGCCGGGCGGCCGAACCGGCCTTCTTCGCCGCGCCCAGGCCCTTGGAGCCGATGAGTTCGGGGAGGAGCTTGCCGACGCCCTCGGAGGGGTCCTTCATGAACTCGTCGAGCATCTGCTTGCCCGCGCCCATGGGGTCGTTGGCCATGGTGACCAGGCCCGCCGCCGTCGAGTTGAGGTTCATCACGTACTCGGCCGGATGGGTCAGGTTGTACGGGTCCGTCGGGTTGAGCGCCCGGGCGAAGTTCACCAGGCCCGCCGTGCCCTTGAGGACACCGCCCGTCAGGTGCGTCTTGGCGAGCTCGAGGTAGTCCAGGCCGTCCTCGAGCTGCTCGGCGTACGAGGGCTTGGGCGGGGCCGCGTCACGGGCCGCGCGGACCGCCGCACGGGTGGCCTCGGCGACGTCGTTGCGCTGCTTGCGGGCCGTGTCCAGCTTGTCCTGTGCGGCGGCTGCCATCGGCTTACCCGGGTCGGTGAAGTTCTCGGACGGGCGCGGCGGAAGGACGTCCTTCTTCGCCGTCACCGCGTCGTTGTAGGCGTCGACCTGCTTGTTGTACGCGTCGCGGGCGTCGTTGGAGGCCTTCTTCGCCCGGTTGTAGTCCTCCAGGGCCTCCTTCGCCTGCGTCTGCGCCCACTCCACGGTGTCCGCGAACCGGTTCATCGCGTCGGCGGCCTTGCCGAACGCCTCGGCCGCCTTGAACCAGAGCGGCGGCTCCTTCGCGATGGCGTCCCGGAAGGCGTCCGCCCCCTCGCCCTTCAGGCCGTCGCTCTGCAGGGCTTTGATGCCGTTGCCGACCAGGGTGAAGGAGAGCTCGAAATCGCTCAGGTGCGAGACCTGCGCACGGATCTTCGAAACGCTGCCGTAGACGAGCTTCTTCGGGTCCTCGGTCTGGCCGAGTTCCAGCTCGGCGACGTCCGCGCCGAGCTGGTTGGCGGCCGAGCGGCTCTTGTCGCGGATCCAGTCGCCCGCGTCGTCGAGGCCGACCTTCTCCGCCGCGCCGGCGACCTTGTCACCGGTCCACTCGATCGCGTCGCCGACGTCCTCGACCCGGTCCTCGGCCCAGTCCTCGACCGAATCCGGTACGAAGTCCCGCCACCCCATCAGCTACCGCCCCCGTCGCCCTTGGCCTGCTCCACCAAGTCCTTCAGCGAGCCGATCTTGCCGGTGGAGGTCACCGTGTCCTTGGTGTCCGACCACGTCTGCTCGATGCCCTGCCGGCTCTTCTCGAACGACTCCAGGCTGTAGTCCGGCTTGTAGACATCGGCCCGGAAGATGTCGCCCCAGTCCTTGTTCTCGATCTCGTCCTCACTGGCGTGCGGATTGCCGTATGCGGCGTTGGCCACCACCTTGAAGGATCCCTCGATGTACTGCTCCTCCTCCCACATCGTTCCGGCAGCGATGCCGAGCGAGCGGGCGAGGGTGCTGGCGTTCTGGACGAGGCTGCGCACGCCCCACTCCCAGCGTTCGCAGAAGTCCTCGAAATCGGTGGCCAGACCCATGTGTCCGGCTTCCATGCCTGTCATCGACAGATCACTGAAACCCGCGCCCTGCGAGGCCCCCGCCGCATCGCTGGACTCGCGCAGCTCCGCGATCGCGCCCCGCAGGCCCTTCTGGATGCCCGCGACGGCAGCCGGCGAGATCTCCAGGTCCGAGTTGCCCGCCATCAGACAGCCGCCTCGTGATCGACGTCCACCGCGTACGCGTCCGCGACGATCCCCGCGACCGGCGGGAACAGCATCGAACCGTCCTCGTCCGCGACGTTGACGGCCACACCCGCCGGTTCCTCGGCCATCGGGACCACCGCATCGACCAGCCTGGCGCCCAGAATGGACAGGTACTCCCACTCCTGCCCAGCGGCGCCGCGCGCCTGCGCGAACCGGGCCAGCGCCTCCTCGTCCGTGAACGCGTACAGCCAGCGGATCCCGCCCGACACGGCGGACATCAGACCGCCGTCGGCACCCTCCGCGAGCGGGGCGAGCAGCACGGCCCGGCGGAACTCGCCCACCAGACGCGCCGGGTCCCCCCGTCCATCCCGATATGCGGCGATCTCGGCTGCCAGTTCCATGGCGTCCCCCAGCTTGGTCGGCGTCCCAGAAAAGAAACGCTGTTGAGGCCCCGGACGGTTCCTTTCGGCCCTCATTCCTGTGACATCTGCGCTACGAGCGACGCAAGCGCTGCGTCCGGCTGATCGTCACGACAACCTGAACACTGCTTGTTCCGGGGCGAATCCCGTGCGAGCATCCCGCACCGCGGCTCCGGCCGCCACGGTACCCGCCGGGGGACGTGCTGTGCGCGGACGGGTGGCGGGTGGAGCGCACTCCCTTCACGGGGGTGCGGCCGGCGGACATCCTCGACGCCGTCGGCGTGCGCTCGCCGGCGCGGCGGTCCGCTTCACCTGCTTCGACGGCGCCTACAGCGAGAGCCTCACCCTGGAGCAGGCGCGCCGTTCCGACGTCCTGCTGGCGCTGAGCATGCAGGACAAGCCCCTCACCCACGAGCACGGCGGACCGGTCCGCCTCTATGTGGCCCCGATGTACTGGCACGGCCAGGCCGACGAGTACATCCCCACCCAGGGCACCGTGGAGTACCGCAAGCAGGTCGAGCGGACGATGGGCGGCGCCAAGAAGGTCGACGACTTCTACCGCCTCTTCCTCGCCCCGGGCACGCCGCACTGCGGCCTCAACAACGGCAGCGGCGCCACCGTCGACGACCTCGGTGCCCTGCGGACCTGGGTCGAACACGGCAAGGCCCCCCGGACCCTGCCCGCCACCCTGCGCAACGCCTCCGGCGAACAGATCACCCGCGACCTGTGCGGCTACCCGCAGGTGTCCCGCTACGACGGCCACGGCGACCGGACCGCCGCCTCCAGCTTCCGCTGCGTGTCCCCGGCCCGCCCCTGACCGAACCCCCGGCAGCCCGCTGCCCCGTACCGGCCCGCGCCTTCTCGGTGCGGGCCGGTACGGATGAGGGACACGGCGCCCTGCTACCCGGCGCCCTGCTACCCGGCCCCCGTGCGCGTCACGGTGCCGCGGGCGGTGATGACCTCATCGCGCCTCCCGCGCGTACGGCGCGACCGTGATGCGGTCGATCAGGGGTGCGTAGCGGGAGCGGAGCAGTACGCCGGGGAAGGTGTCCGACGCGTAGCTGGTGCCGTCGAAGTTCGGCAACTCCTCGGAGCCGAACGCGATCGTGTTCTGCCCCTTCTTCAGGTGCACCGGGACGGTCAGCTCCCAGAAGTTGTTGCGGTGGAAGCTGTGCGGGAAGCCGACGCGCCGTATCTCGCCGCCGTTGACGGTGATGTCGGCGTGGCGGGCGAGCGGGTCCGGGTTGTAGTGGGTGGCCTCGGACTGTTCGGGGTTGGAGTAGCGGACGCGCAGCGCGTACAGGCCGGCCCGGTCGGCGTCGACGGTGAACGTCGCGGTGTTGCCGTTGCCCGGTTCACCGCCGATACCGGTGATGGCCGTGGCGTCGGTGGCCAGGGAGAGCGGGGTGAGCGCGGCCGAGCCGGCGAGCCTGGCGTCCTGCGCCTCGTACGTACGCACGGGGAGGGCGCCCTCGGTGGGGGTGACCGTGAGCCGGTCCACGAGGGTGGCGGACGAACCTCCGGTCACCGTCACCTTGTTGACGCCTCCCGAGAGGGAGACCGCCACACTGTTCCTGCCCGGGGACACGTGCAGGACATCGTGCCCGTTGACGGCGAGCCGGGCGTTCGCGCCGCCGAGGGTGTCGACCTTGAGGGTGGCCTCGCGGTCGGCGGGTGAGGAGACCCAGAACGTGGCGGCCTGGCCCTTCGTGAGCCGGACCGCGCCCGAGCCGGTGGCGGGGGCGCCGGCCTGCTTCGGCAGCGCGTACGTGGGCTGCGCCCCGCCGTCCAGCCAGGCCAGCTCGCCCTCGTACACCTGGGTGGCGGCCGAAGCCTCGGGAAGGGAGAGGACGAGGCGGTCGACGATGGCGTCGCCCCGGGTGGCGCGCTTGCCGTCGGCGCTCTTCGCGGCGAGCGTCAGGGTGTGCTTGCCCTTGGTGAGGTGGACCTTGGTGTCGGCGTGGTCCCACACCACCCACTTGTAGCCGAGCGGCAGGTGCACCTCCTGCTCGCCGTCGGCCTTGCCGTCGACGCGCAGGAAGACGTTGGTGGGGCCCTGTTCCCTCACCTTGTCGAAGGTGTTGAGGGAGTTGGCGAAGACACTCAGGTCATACGTGCCGTCCTCGGGAACGTCCACGGTGAAGTCGAGCGTGAGGTCCGAGCCGGTGCGCAGGCCGCCCACGTCGTAGCCGCCGGAGGTGTAGAACTTCGACACGTCCCGGGGCGAGCCCTCCGGGCCGTTCTTCGAGTAACCGGACCCGGTGTGGGCGGCGTTCTCCGCCTCGTACGACGCCTTCCAGCGCGAGGACGGTGACTGTGTGCCCGTCGCCTCTCCGGCCGGGCTGAGGACGATCTCGTACGCCGAGGACTCCTTCAGCCTCGGCAGTCCGCCGTCGCCGAAGTCGACGACGACCGTGCCGTCGTCACCGACCCGCACGTCCTGCTCCGCGAGCAGCTGCGGCCCGGGGGAGTCTCCCAGCTGGCCACTCCACTCGATCTCGCGGACCCAGGCGTGCACCCGGTCGCCGAAGAGCTCCTTCGGGACGTCGCCGAAGGTGATGTGGCCCTTGCCGGTGGACCCGCCGAAGAGCAGCCGGGCCTGCTTCTTCTTCTCGTCGAGCGTGGCGATGCCCTGCATGGTGTAGTTCTCGCCGGGGAACGGCGGGGCCACCTTCACCGTGTGCCCGCTCATCGAGGCGTACGAGTTGAGCAGCCACCACTGGCCGTTGCCGCGGTTGGACTGCACCGCGGAGTCGGAGAGGTTGCCGTCGATGTTCCAGTACGCGATGTCGGCGTCGACCTTGGACTCCTCGATCGCGGACACCCACTGGATCATCTGGCCGGGGACCGAGGTGTGGTAGTTGAAGGCGTACTCGTTGATGTTGATGGGGAGTTGGGTGCCCGCGCGGTCGGTGCCCTTGAAGAGGTCCTTCTCCCACGCCCGGTACGTGGCGACGCTCTCGCGTACCGCCTCCGGGTGGCTCAGCTCATGCCAGGTGATGACGTCCGGGAGGGTGCCGGCGGCCAGGGTGTGCGTGAGGAAGCCCTTCACCTGGTCGAAGAGGATGCTGGTGTTGGGGCCCGCGATGCGGGCGTCCGGCATCCTGCTCCTGATGAGGCGTTGGAAGTCGTCCCACGCGGCGAAGTAGTCGTCCGGGTCGTTGAGCCAGCTGACCCTGTTGTAGCTCCACTCGCCGGTGCCGAACATGTTGCCCTCGGGCTCGTTGAACGGCACGAAGACGACGTTGTCCTGGTACTCCTTCGGCAGCCGCAGGACCTGGTCGACCTGCTTGACGATCTTCTCCCGGTAGAGCCTGAGCTTCTCCTCGGGGGTGTCACCCGGCCACTGGTACGGGAAGCCGCGGTGGATGTCGGTCATGTAGATGTACACGTCACCGTCGGTGGAATCGGCCAGCGGCACGACCACCTCCAGCGCGTCGGCACCGGGGTGCTGCGGGCCGTCCTGCGCTTTCGTGGAGACCGTGCGCAGGCCCATGCCTTCCATGAGGTTGTTGGTGGGGACGTCCGGTCCGTACACGCCGTAGAGGGTGCCGGAGGCGCCGCCGTGGAACGCGCCGGTGTCCGAGCCGAGATCGACGGTGAGCTGCCCCTCGCGGACGACGGTGACGGTCGCCTTCACCGCACGCCCGGCTGCCGTGCCCGCCACGGTGAACGTCCCGGGCCGGGCGTACCTGTCGGCCGGCACGGCGTCCCAGGCGACCGGTGTGTCGCGGTCGTAGCCGTCGGAGAACGAGGAGCGGACGGCGGCGGGCAGGGAGGGAGCGGTCCCGGTCGTCGTACGGACCTCGAAGGACGTCTGCGAGAGCTCCTTGACGACCGGCAGGGTCCCTACCGTGCCGGCCACCTGCTCGGGGCTGAGCGCCGCGTGCCACACGGTGAAGTCGTCGATGGCGCCCTTGAACAGGGGGTCCGGGTAGAAGGACTTGCCGATGTAGCCGGCGGCCGTGGCCGAACTGTCCAGCAGCTCCTTGGCCTTGATGCCGGTCGCGGCTGAGGAGACCGCCACGCCGTCGAGATAGGTGGTGACCCGGCCGGCGGTGGTGTCGAGGGTGACGGTGACCGTCCGCCACTGGTCCGCGGGAAGCATCGCGTACCCGCGGGTCTGCGCCTCCGCGCCTCCTCCGCCGGTGGTCACCGAGGTCTGCAGCACGCCGCCGCCGTTGGACGGGGTGGCGAAGAGGTACTTCGTGTTGTTGCTGCCCAGATCGAAGATCCGCTGCCAGGACGACGTGTCGCCGCCCCACTTGACGCGTGCGGACACGGTCAGGTCGCTCGCGTTGCCCACCACTTCGCGTGGCAGGCGGATGTGCGCACCCTGGGAGGTGGGTGCCCCGCCCGGCAGGGCGAGCGCCCTGCCTCCGTCGGTGCCGGTGACGGCCCGGGCGGTGGATCCGTTGAGCAGGCTCGCGGTCAGACCGTTGCCCGAGCTGTCGGTGATCTTGCCGGAGGCGAGGTCGTCCTGGTCGAAGGTGTAGTGGGCGGCGGGCCGGGGTGCGTCGGCCGCCTGCGCCGGCGCGGCGGGTGCGGCCAGCAGTCCCGCGCCGAGAGTCAGGGCCACGGCGGCCGAGCCTCGGCGCCGGGCGGATCCGTCAGCGGATGGCATGGATCGCGTCCTCAATCCTGAGTCAGGGGTTCCGGTCGGCCCTCCTCGGCCGGCCGCTCGTCCATGTGCCGTTCCGCGCGGAGAGTCGGCGGAGAGTCCGGGGAGGTGTACGTCGAACCGGTTCGGTCAGATGCGCTCCAGGGAGGCGGGAGGGCGTTCCCCGCTCGGGGAAGGGTGCGGATCGGGCCCGGGCCCGGGGGCACTTACCCTGTCGGCTCGCCGGAAGGATCGCTTCATCGAACCGGTTCGGCGAAGCTAGCACCGGGGAACGCGGCCAGCAATCCCTCGGTCATGAGGAAATGACGCTGTCCTGAGGGGTTTTGACGAGGTGCGTCCAGGGTGTTGACATGCGTTCGGGTAGTTCCTACCTTCGCTTCACGCGAACCGGTTCGATGACCGGCCTTCGTCTCTCGCCCCATCCAGTGCATGACCGCCCCATCCAGAGCGTGACGACCGGCAGGTGCCCCCTCCTCCGAGGCGACGCGCCCGAGGTGTCGAACCGGTTCGAGTAAGGAGTCGCCGTGAACATCGGTGAGATCGCCCGGCGGGCCGGTGTCTCGCGGAGCACCGTGTCCTACGCGCTGAGCGGCAAGCGTCCGGTCTCCGAGGACACCCGCAGGAAGATCCAGCAGGTCGTCGACGAGCTGGGCTACCGGCCCAGTGCCAGCGCCCGCGCCCTCGCCAACGGCCGGACCAGCACGCTCGGTCTGGTCTTCCCGCCCGCCGGGAACCACTACACGGGCATGCAACTGGACTTCATCGGCAGCGTGGTGGAGGCCGCCGCGGCCTACGACTACGACGTGCTGCTGTCCCCCAGCGGCATGGACAGCGATCGTTCCTTCCAGCGACTCCTCGGAGAGCGGCGGGTCGACGGCGCGATCATGATGGAGATCCGGCTGGAGGACGACCGGGTGGACCATCTGGCCGCGGTGGGCTTCCCCTTCGTCGCCATCGGTCGTACCGCCCGTCCCGAGGACGGCTGGTGGGTGGGGCTCGACCACACCGCGCTGGTGGAGGCGTGCGTGCACCATCTGGCAGACCTCGGCCACCGCCGTGTGGCCTTCGTCAACCGACCCGAGCAACTGCTGCGGAGCGGGTACGAGTCCGCGCACCGGGGTCTGGACGGCTTCACGAAAGCCGCGGCCGAGCGTGGGCTGACGGTCCGGACGTACTGCTGTGGGGACGACCCCGCCTCGGGCCAGAAGTGTCTGGAACGGATCCTGCACGACGAGCCGGCCACCACGGCCCTGGTCACGCTGAACGAGGCCGCGCTGGGCGGTCTCTACCGGGGCCTGGCCGAGGCCGGCCGCCATGTGCCACGCGACTTCTCCGTCACCGGCGTCGTGGCCGCCCGCTGGGCGGAGACGGTGACCCCGCAGCTCACCGCGGCGGACGTACCGGCGGCGGAGTTGGGCCGTCTCGCCGTCGACCTCCTGGTGGAGCGGCTCGACGACCCCGGCGCGCCGCCCCGGCACCACCTCCTCGTGCCACCCGTCTCCCTGCGGGCCAGTACCGGGCCCGTCGGCGCCACACCGGCTGGGGACGCCGGGCTCCGCACCACGCCCTGACCACACCCCACGCGAGCTTCTTCACACCACCGGACGCCCGAACCGCCCACCCGCGCCGTTCGGCATGCCCGCACTCTCCCCCTGCTCACCGCCCTCGGCACCCGCATGCCCCAGACATAAGGAACCCGCGATGAACAGCTCCTCCAGAAAGCGCCCCCTGAAGGCCGCGGCCGTGACCGCCCTGGCTGTCGTCCTCGGTGTCACCGGCTGTGGCTCCGGTTCGGGCGGCGCGGGGGCGAAGGCGGCGGACGACGGCACGTACACCGTCTGGGACCCCTACCCGCAGTTCGCCAAGGGCTCGGCATGGGGCAAGCTGCTCGACTCCTGCGGTGCCAAGGCGGGCGTGAAGATCAAGCGGACCGGCTTCGACACCAGCGACCTGGCGAACAAGGCGCTGCTCGCCGCGCAGCAGGACAACTCGCCGGACGTCCTCATCGTCGACAACCCGGTGGTGTCCACCCTGGCCGAGGCGGGTGTCCTCACGACCACCGACGACAACAAGCTCGACACCTCGGGCGTGGACCCCAACCTGCTCGAGGCCGGCCGGTCGGGAGGCAAGACCTACGGCACTCCGATCGGCGCCAACACCCTCGCCCTCTACTACAACAAGAACGTCCTGAAGGAAGCCGGGGTGGACATCACCTCGGTCAAGGACTGGCCGTCCCTGACGGCGGCGCTGGCGAAGGTCAAGAAGGCGGGCAAGAAGGGCATCACGTTCTCCGCGATCGGCACGGAGGAGGGCAGCTTCCAATTCCTGCCGTGGTTCTGGGGATCGGGCGCGAAGCTGACCGATCTCGACTCTCCCGCGGCCGTCTCCGCCCTGACCCTGTGGAAGGACTGGCTGGCCGAGGGGTACGCCCCCAACTCCGTGCTCAACAACACCCAGACCACCAGCTGGCAGGAGTTCGCGACCGGCGACTACGCGTTCGCCGAGAACGGCACCTGGCAGCTCGCGAACGCGAAGAAGGCGGGCTTCGACTTCGGTGTCCTGCCCATCCCCGGCGCCGACGGTGGCGCCGCCGCGGCCCCGACCGGCGGCGAGTTCGTCACGCTCCCGGTACAGAGCGAAACCGGCCGCTACGCCACCACGCAGAAGCTGGCTGCCTGTCTGACCAGCACCCAGAGCCTGTACGACACCGACACCACCCTCTCCTACGTCGCCCCCACCACCGAGGTACAGAACAAGCAGGTGGCGGCCGACCCCGAGCTCGGGCCGTGGGTGGCGGCGGTCAAGGCGGCCAAGGGCCGTACCAGCGACGACCTGGGCACCAAGTACCCGAAGATCTCGGAGCAGTTGTGGTCGTCCGTCCAGTCAGCGCTCAGTGGCTCGAAGTCTCCCAAGGACGCACTTTCCGCCGGCCAGTCCGCCGTCGAATAGCCGAAGTCCAGGTCCTGTTGATGAGCCACACGACAGAAGCGACGCGCCGTCGGGCCGAGCCCGACCGCGGCGGAGCGACACCCGTCGCACCTCCCCCGACGCGTCGCCGGCCCCACTCCCCACAGTGGGCCGCCTGGGCCTTCCTCGCCCCGGTGACCCTCTACCTCGCCCTCTTCTACGCCTATCCGCTCTACCGCAACATCGACCTGAGCCTGCGCGACTACACCGTCCGTTCCTTCGTACGGGGCGACGCCCCCTTCGCGGGGCTGGAGAACTACAGGACCGTTCTCGACGACCCGACCTTCCTGCCCGCCCTGCTCCACACCGCGCTGTTCACCGTCGCGTCCCTCGCCTTCCAGTACGCCATCGGCCTGGCCCTCGCGGTCTTCTTCCACCAGCACTTCCGGCTCTCCGCCACCCTGCGGGCCCTGTTCCTCGTGCCCTGGCTGCTGCCACTGATCGTCTCGGCGTCCACCTGGTCGTGGATGCTCAACAGCGACTCCGGCATCGTCAACGCCGCACTGCACGCCGTGGGCATCGACCCGGTGAACTGGCTGACCTCCCCGACCTGGTCGCTGACCTCGGTGATCATCGCGAACATCTGGATCGGCGTCCCGTTCAACCTCGTCGTGCTGTACAGCGGCCTGCAGTCCATCCCGGCCGGTCTGTACGAGGCCGCGGCCCTGGACGGAGCAGGCGCCTGGCGGCGGTTTTGGAGCATCACCTTCCCGCTGCTGCGTCCGGTGTCCGCGATCACCCTGCTCCTGGGTCTTGTCTACACGCTCAAGGTCTTCGACATCATCTGGATCATGACCAAGGGCGGCCCGGCGGAATCCTCCACGACCTTCGCCACCTGGTCCTACCAACTCGGATTCGGCAACATGCTGCCCGCCTTCGGCCCGGGCGCGGCCGTCGGCAACCTGCTGGTGGTCGCCGCCCTGGTCTTCGGCCTGGTGTACATACGGGTGCAGAGAAAGCAGGCTCTGTCATGATCCGAAGCAACACGCGTACGTGGGGAAAGACAGCCGTCGGTCTCCTCCTCACCGGGATCATGCTCTTCCCGGTCTACTGGATGCTGAACGTGTCGTTCACCCGCGACCAGAACATGCGCAAGAGCCCACCGGACCTCTTCCCCGTCCACGGCACCCTGGACGGCTACCGCACCGTCCTCGCCGAACAACTGCCCTACCTGGGCACCAGCTTCGTCATCGGCCTGGGCACCGTCGCCCTGACCGTGGCCCTGTCCGCCCCCGCCGGCTACGCCCTGGCCAAGCTGCGCCCGCGCGGCGGCGGCGTCCTCGGCTTCGTCCTCCTGGTCGCCCAGATGATCCCCGGCATCATCATGGCGATGGGCTTCTACGCCATCTACCTCAGCCTCGGCCTGCTCCAGTCCGTCCCCGGCCTGATCGTCGCGGACTCCACCCTGGCCGTTCCCTTCGCGGTGCTCATCTTCACCGCGTTCATGTCCGGCATCCCCGGCGAACTGCTGCAGGCGGCGAAAACGGACGGCGCCGGGCCCCTGCGCACCTTCTGGTCGATCGTCCTGCCGATGAGCCGCAACGCCGTCGTCACGGTGTCCCTGTTCGCGTTCCTGTGGTCCTGGTCCGACTTCGTCTTCGCCGGCACGCTGGTCAACGGCGGTCCGCACGAGCCGATCACCCTCGGCATCTACCACTACATCGGCAACAACAACCAGGAGTGGAACGCCATCATGGCCACCGCGGTCGTGGCCTCCCTGCCGGCCGCGGTCATCCTCGTCCTCGCCCAGCGCTATGTCGCCGCCGGCGTGACCGCAGGTGCGGTCAAGGACTGACCCCTCCACCGCTCCATCCCCTCGCCCCGGCCGTGCCGTCCGTCCGACGGAGGGCCACCCCTGCCCGAGAAACGAGTGACATTTTCATGACCGCCGACCGATCCGGCCCGGCCTTCTCCGTCCACGACATTCCGTTCAGCACCTACGGATCATGGTTCGACATCTCCCCGGTGGTGGCGGAGAAGATCCGGGCCGAGGACCTCCACCTCGTCTCGCACCAGAACGGCATGCACGCGGTGCTGAGCCTCGTACCCCTGGACGCCGCGACGGGCGGGCGAGCCGAGACCCGCGTGGCGGCGACCCCGGGCCTGCTGAGCTGGATCGGCGCCGCCGGCCGTGTCGATCTCGCCTACGAGTCGCCGGACACGGTACGCCTGCGTGGTGCGGGAGTGCCGCTGTGCGTTTCCGCGGCGGCCCCGACGCTGACCCCGTTCAGCGGCACCTACTTCTTCCACGACGCGGCCACCGACGCTCACGTGTTCACCTCGTACGAGACCGGTCGCCGCTACCGCGTCACCGTGCTCTCCGGCACGGTGACCGACACGTTCGGCAGCCAGGCCCTGGGCAGCGGTGACCGCGGCCTCACCGTCGCCGCCGACGGGGACGACCCGTGGGAGATCGCGATCGAGGAACTCGACACCGCCCGCCCCGCGTACGCCCGGGCGGCAGTCTTCGACAAGATCGTCGAAGCCACGCGGAACTCCTTCACGGACTTCGTCGACACGGTGGCCCCCTGGCGCTCGTCAGCCACCCCGGCCGCCGAACTCGCCGCCTACGTCGTGTGGTCCGCCACCGTCCACCCGGCGGGGCTCGTCACCCGGCCGGGCGTCCTCATGTCCAAGCACTGGATGGACAAGGTCTGGAGCTGGGACCACTGCTTCAACGCCCTGGCCCTGGCACCGGGACAACCCGAACTCGCCTGGGACCAGTACCACTTGCCCTTCGACCACCAGGACGGGACCGGGGCGCTGCCCGACTCGGTCACCCACTCCGAGGTTCTCCGCAACTTCGTCAAACCGCCCATCCACGGCTGGGCGTTCGGCCATCTGCGGCGTCGGCTGGGCACGCCCCCAGGCCCGGCGGAACTCGCCGAGACGTACGACAGGCTGACCCGCTGGACGGACTTCTGGCTCACCGCACGACGCGCCCCCGGCGCCGCCCTGCCCCACTACCAGCACGGCAACGACAGCGGCTGGGACAACGCCACCACCTTCGACCCCGAACGCGTGGTCGTCACCGCTGACCTGGCCGCCTTCCTCGTCCTCCAGCTCCGCGAACTCGCCGAGCTGGCAACATATTTGGACAAGCCGGATGAGGCCCGCCGGTGGACACGGACCGCCGAGGCGACGCAGGCGGCGATGCTCGACCAGCTCTGGAGCAGCGACCGGTTCGTCGCCCGGGGAGTCGACAGCGGCACCACCTGGCACAGTTCCAGCCTCCTCGACCTGATGCCCATCGTGCTGGGCGAGCATCTGCCGGACGATGTCAGCGGCGTGCTGGCCGCCCGCATCGAGGCCCACCTGACCCCGCACGGACTGGCCACCGAACTGCCGACCTCACCGCACTACCTCCCCGACGGCTACTGGCGCGGCCCGATCTGGGCCCCCGCCACGATCCTCATCGAGGACGGGCTGCGCCGCGCCGGTCGGCACCGGCTGGCGGACGAGATCAGCGCCTGCTTCCGCGCCCTGTGCGAGAACCACGGCTTCGCCGAGAACTTCGACGCCCTGACCGGAAGGGGCCTGCGGGACCGCGCCTACACCTGGACCGCAAGCAGCTACCTGCTCCTCGCCGAAGCACACATACGCCGCAGCGGCGACTGATGTCGCCCCTCCCGCGCCCGCGCCCGCACCCGCGCGTGCCAGGCAGCAGGCAGAAACCGACTGTGACACCAGCTGATGGAACTGCTGACCCGGGTGCAACAGGCGTAGCGCCGCTCCACGCGTCTTTCTGCCGCGCGCGCCGTCGAGGTGACACCACTCAGCCCCTGGGACTCTCGTCCTTCGGTGGGAAGTCGCCGTGACGGTGGACGAGCCGCCACTGGCCCTGTTCGGCGCGGTAGAGGTGCGTCACCCGGATGGCCACCGCTCGTCTGGGCCCACCGTCGACAGAGACTTCGCCGCGTTCGTAGCCGACGGTGTAGGCCAGCTCGGTGCCGGCGTGGACAACCTCGAATTCTGTGCGCATGTCGCCGTCGGAGAAGCGGCCGCCCACCCAGCGGAAGGTGTCGCGGAGAGCGGGCCAACCGGTCCGGGAGGGTCCGAAGGCGCCGAACAAGCTGACGTCGTCCGACTGGGACCACATGGCGAGGAACGGTTCGGGGTCTCCCTGGTACATCGCATCGTTCGCGGCCCGCTGCCGCTGGAGGGTCTGCTCGGTGAAGTCCTCGACACTGCTCATTCGTCCAGAATGACCGGCGCCGCCACGGCATCGCCACTTTTGCCACGAGCACGCTCGAAGTGGCCGGCTGTGGTGCTCGGCCATACGGGCGAATCTCCGGAAAACACCCGGCAGGCGTGGCGGCCACCAGCCCCGGGCGGCCCGGCCGCCCGGCGGCCGGGGCTTCGCGGCGGCCGGGGCCGGAAGGCCGCCGCCGGCTCAGCGGTGGAAGACGGTCACCCCCTCGACGATCGTCTCGTCGACCGACGCCTCCTTGATCTCCTCCACCGGAACGGCGAACAGGTCCCGGTCGATCACCACCAGGTCCGCGTACTTGCCGACGGTCACCGCACCCCGGTCGCCTTCCGCGAAGTTGGCGTAGGCGCTGCCCCACGTGTACGCCTCGATCGCGGCGGCCAGGTCGATCGTCTGCCCGGGCACCCACGAGTCGCCGCCGTCCGGCGCGCGGCGGGTGACGGCGGTGTAGAGGTGGGCGAGCGGGTTCATCTCGGCGACGTTCCAGTCGCTGGAGAAGGCGAGCTTCGCACCCGCGTCTCGCAGACTGCGGAACGCCCAGGCGTGCGACCAGCGGTGCTCGCCGACGCCTTCGGCCCAGTCCTTGCCGGGACCGGCGACGTCCGGCGCGCAGTGCCGCGGCTGCATGCAGGCGACGACGTCGAGCGCGGCGAACCGGCCGACGTCCTGCGGGTGCAGACACTCGACGTGCACGAGCTGGTGGCGGGCGTCGCGGGGCCCGTTGGCGGCGCGCGCGGCCTCGTGGGCGTCGAGGGCGGTACGGATGCCCCGGTCGCCCGTGGCGTGCGTGAACGTCTGGAACCCTCGCCGGTCCAGCTCGGTCAGCACGTCCGCGAACTCCGTGGGCTCGTAGAACGTACGCCCCCGGTTCCCGGGCTCGTTGGCGTACGGCTCGAACAGCGCGGCCGTGTGGGGCTCGATCACGTCGTCGATGTAGAGCTTGAGCGGACCGACACGGAACCGGTCGTCGTCGAACCGCTTGGCGCACCGCTCGAACTCGTCGAGCTCCTCGGCGGTCGTCCCGCGCGGATGGAACAGGGCGGCGATGATCCGCGAACGCAGTCGGCCCTCGTCTCGGGCCCGTTCGAAGAGGAAGAGGTCGTCGGGGGAGTTCTGCGGCTCGACGACGGTGGTGAGGCCGTTCTCCGCGGCCATGTCGAGCGAGGCGCACAGGCGCTTGTACCGGCGCTCCTCGCTCGCCCAGGGCAGGAACTCGGCCAGCGCGCGCTGGCCGCGGCGGGCGAGGCCGAGCACGGCGAACCCGGTGACGAACCCGGTCGGTTCGCCGGTGACGGGATCCTTCTGGACGACTCCCCACGGCAGCCGCTCGGTCTCCCGGGTGATGCCGAGGCGTCGGAGGGCTGCCGTGTTGAGCCAGACGCTGTGGACGTCGTAGGTGAACACGAGAGCGGGCCGGTCGCCGGTGACCGGGTCGAGGTCGGCGGCGGTGGGCATACGGCCCCCGGGGATCGCCCCGTAGTCGAACGCCTCCGCCTCGATCCACTCGGCGTCCGGGTGCGCGTCCGCCCATGCCCGGATGCGGGCGTGCACCTCCTCCAGGGTGTGGGCCCCGGCGAGCTGCACGCTGTCGGAGTCGGAGCCGAGGCGGACGTGGTTGTGCGCGTCGACGAAGCCCGGGAGCAGCATGCGGCCGCCGAGGTCGCGTACGTCGGTCTTCGGTCCGGCGAGCGCGGAGATCTCGGCATGCGTGCCGACGGCGCTGATCCGGCCGGCGGTCACGGCCACGGCTTCGGCGCGCGGGAGGTCCGGGTCGACGGTATGGACGCGGGCCCGGGTCAGGATGAGGTCGGGTGCGGGGCGCACGGGAGCTCCTTCGGATCATCAGAGGGGGACAGGGGACGGGGACGGGGGTGACGGGGGAGGGGCGCCGTGCGGGGGTCAGCCGGTCGAGGCGACACCCGCGGCACCGCCCGACCCGCCGGGGAGCGCGTTCCCCTCGGTCGCCGTGGCCGCCGTGTCGAACCCGTCGAGGACCCGTCGGGCCTCGGAGGCGTCGGGGGAGGGGTCGGTCTCCGATGCGTCGAGGGACGGCCCGGCGTCCGGCGCGGGACGGCAGGCCATCAGGCACACGGCGCTGACGGCCGCCATGCCGGCGAAGGCGAGTGCGACGGGAACCCAGGAGTTCCCGAAGGAGGAGTACAGCCAGGTCGTCGCCGCGGGGGCCAGGGTGCCGAGCAGGCCGGCGGTCTGGAAACTCATGGACAGGCCCGTGTAGCGGACGCGGGGCGCGAACCATCCCGAGGCGAGGGTGCCGAGAGAGGCGTACGCGATCGTGCTGGCGAGCATGGGCAGGCACATGGCGAGCCACAGGCCGGTGACCGAGCGGGTGTCGGCGAGCCAGAACATCGGGAAGGCCGCGACCAGGTGCAGCAGGACACCGATGAGCGTGACCCGGCGCAGGCCGTAGCGGTCGGCGAACAGCGCGCTGAGCGGGGTGCACACGATCACGACGACCGAGGCGGCGGTGCCGGCCCCCGCGGCCTGGGCGTCGCTGAAGCCCAGCTCCGTGACGGCGTAGCTCGACATGAAGGTGACGACGATGTAGTAGCCGCCGACGGTGATGAGGAACGCTCCCGTCGCCAGCAGCCAGGTCTTCCAGGCGTGCCGCAGCACGCTGATCACGGGGGCGGTCTCCTTGCCCCGGCCTGCCGGGCCCGCGGACTCCTCGGCTCGCCGGGCGGCCTCGAACTCGGGCGACTCGTCCATCGAGCGGCGGATGACCAGACCGACGACGACGAGCACCGCGGACAGCAGGAACGGGACGCGCCAGGCCCAGGTCGCCAGCGCGTCGTGCCCGAGCAGCGCGATCAGGGCGAAGACGCCGGTCGACATGAAGTAGCCGACGCCGTCGCCGACCTGCGGGAAAGAGCCGAAGAACGCCTTGCGGCGCGGCGGCGCGTGCTCGACCGCGAACAGGACGGCCCCGCCCCACTCGCCTCCCACGGCCAGTGACTGGATCATCCGGATCAGCACGAGGAGCAGAGGCGCGAGGACGCCGACCTGGCTGTACGTGGGGAGCAGACCGATGCACACGGTGGCGGCGCCCATCAGCGTCATCGACCAGATGAGCGCCTTCTTGCGGCCGTGCCGGTCGCCGATGTGGCCGAAGAGGATGGCGCCCAGCGGGCGGCCGAGGGCCCCGACGAACAGGGTCGCGAAGGACATCACGGTGCCGAGGGCCCGGTTCATCTCGGGGAAGAAGAGCTCGGGAAACACGAGTGCGGCGGCGGTGGCGTAGATGCCGAAGTCGTACCACTCGACGCTCGTGCCGATCATCGAGGCGGTGGCGATCTTCCAGGGCCCTGAGCGGCGTGGCGCCCCGGCGGCGGGGGCTGCGGTGCCCGTGGACTGGCTCATGCGTGGCTCCTTGGGGGAACATCGATTGGGTTCCGTGTGGACCCAAAAACGATGGGGCGACGCTAGGGCTGCCTCGATGGGCTGTCAATAGGGTTCGACTCGATCCCAATAGGCTGGGCCGGACGGAGCGGAACGGAATCCGAGGCGAGGGGCAGGCCATGGGCGGGACGAGCGCGAACCGGAACGACGACGCGGGCAAGCGGAGCGCCGAGACGGCGAACGGCGCCGCGGCCAGGCAGGCGCCGTCGCACGCCGTCGTGGCCGAGGCTCTGCGCCAGCGGATCGCCCTCGGCGGATTCGGCCCAGGGGACAGGCTGCCGACCGAGCGGGAACTCGCGACGGTCTTCGGAGTCGGCCGCAACACGGTGCGCCAAGCCGTACGGGAACTCGCCGACGAGGGCCTCGTCGTCACGACCCTGGGCCGCTCCGGCGGCACCCGGGTCGCCCCGGCGCCCGCGGGCGGCCGCGGCGGCCGGGCGGCGATCGCCGCCGGTATCCGCGCCTCGCTGCGCGACTACATGGAGTACCGCCAGGCCATCGAGCCGTTCGCGGCCCGCCTCGCCGCCGAGCGGGGCGGAGCGGCGGCCCGGCGCAGGCTCGTCGAGATGCTGGACGCGAAGGTCGCCGATCTCGGGGAGTACCACCGCGTGGACACCCGCTTCCATCTCGGCGTCGCCGAGGCCGGCGGCAACGAGGTGCTCGCGGGGGCCGTCACGCGGGCGCGCACCGAGATGTTCGTGGCCGGCAACGCGCTCTGGCTGGGTTCCGACTGGACGCCGGTCTATCCGACCGACCGGGACTTCGGGGGCGCGTTCCGCGAAGAGCACGAGGCGATCGCCCTGGCGGTCCTGTCGGGTGACGGCGACACCGCCGAGCGCCGGATGCGTGAGCACCTCCAGGAGTCGCACCGCCAGTTCCTGGTCCTCCTGGATCAGTTCGCCTCGACGTCCGGCTGACTCCTCTCGCCGCGCCCTGCGGCGGCGCGACCCGGTTGACGAGCGCTCGGGCGGACGCCTAAGGTCCGAATTGGGTCCGCTTCAGATCCATTAATCGCTCGTTCCGACAGGAGCCTCCGTGCACGCTTACGACGAGGACCTCACCCAGCAGGTCATGGGCCATCTCCTTGACCGGCTCCGCCTCGACCCTCCGCCGCTGGGCCGGCTCGGCGAGCACGAAGAGCTCGCCCTGGCGCTGAAGGACGCCATCGGCACGCGGCCGCGCCGCCCGGCGGACGTGCTGCGGACCTACACGGACGCCATGGAGCCGACCGTCGTGTCCTGCGATCACCCCGCCTTCCTCGCGTTCATTCCCGGCGCGCCGACCAAAGCCGCCGCGCTCTTCGACATGGTCGTCTCGGCCTCCTCGCTCCACGGCGTGTCCTGGCTGGAGGCCTCGGGCGCCGTCGCCGCCGAGAACCAGGTGCTGCGCCTCTTCGCCCACCTGGCCGGCATGCCGCAGAGCGCGGGAGGATGCTTCGTCAGCGGCGGTTCGGCCGGCAACCTCTCCGCACTGGTCGTGGCCCGGGACACCGGCAGGCGCCGGCTCGGCCTGGCGGCGACGGCCCCGGTGAGGATCGCGGTCAGCGACCAGGTCCATTCCTCCGTCGGCAACACCCTCCGGATCATCGGCGTCGAGCCGCTCGTCGTCCCGACCGCGGACCACCGGCTCACCGGCGCGGCCCTCGCCGCGGCGCTCGACACGGCGTCGTCCGACGGCGGCGCGCCCGTCGTGGCCGTCGTCGCCACCGCCGGCACCACCAACGCCGGCATCATCGACGACCTCTCCGGCGTCGCGGAGCAGACCCGGGCCCGCGATCTGTGGCTGCACATCGACGCCGCCTACGGCGGCGCGGCCCTGTTCGTACCGGAACTCCGCGAGCGCCTGCGCGGCATCGAGCACGCGGACTCGCTCGTCGTCGACCCGCACAAGTGGATGTTCGCGCCGTTCGACTGCGGGGCGCTCCTCTACCGGGAACCGCGCCTCGCCCGTGCCGTACACACCCAGGACGCGTCCTATCTCGACGCGATCCACGGCGCGGACGGCGCGGACCACGACGCGGACTGGAACCCCAGCGACTACGCCTACCACCTGACCCGGCGGCCGCGCGGCCTGCCCCTGTGGTTCTCGCTCGCCGTCCACGGCACCGACGCCTACCGGGACGCCGTGGCCCGCGGCGCCGAGATCGCCCAGCACACCGCCCGGCTCGTCGAGGCGACCGAGGGCCTCGAACTGCTCCGCGAGCCCGAGCTGACGGTCGTCCTGATCCGGCGCGCCGGCTGGCGACCGGAGGACTACTACGCCTGGTCCAAGCGCCTCCTCGCCTCCGGGCTCGCGTTCGTCACGCCCAGCGTCTGGGAGGGTGAGACCGTCGCGCGTCTGGCCTTCCTCCACCCGGGCATCACCGAGGAGACGGTCGAATCGATCGTCGACTCGCTCGTCCGCGAGGTCTGACGGACCTGTGTCCGCGCTCACGGCGAAGGTGTGCGCACGCGTGATGCCCTCGGCCAAGGCACCTCGACCGAGGACGTCACGCGTGCGGCCCGGGCGGTCCGCCAGGTCCGGCCGTCCGCCAGGTCCGCCGTCCGGCCGTCCGGAGGCCTCCGGCGGAGCCCGCCGGGTTCAGCTCGCGGGCGGGGTGAGCACCACGAAGTCCGCGTTCCACGGGTCGATGCAGACGGCCAGTCGGCCGACGCCCTCCGCGTCCTCCGGTCCCATCTGCACGCTGCCGCCGTTCTCGGTGACCTTGGCGACTGCGGCGTCGCAGTCGGTGACGTTGAACACCGGGTGCCAGTACGGGCGTCCGCTCGTCAGGGCGAGGTCCTCCTTGGAGAGCTCCATGAGGCCGCCGTGCATGCGGTCCTCGGGAAGCCCGGAGGGGGTGATGAGGGAGTACGTGCCCCCGCCGCCTGGCAGCTCCATGTCACTGAACTGCCAGCCGAAGACGCCGCCGTAGAACTCTTTCGCGCCCGCGGCGTCGGTCGTGAACAGCTCGGTCCAGGACAGCGAGCCCGGCTGGTCCACCAGCTCGACGCCGTTGTTCGTGCCCGGCTGCCAGACGGCGAACTGACCTCCCAGCGGGTCGCTGTACTGCGCCATGCGGCCCCACTCGTCGAGGTCCCTCGGGGCCACCCGCACCGTGCCGCCGGCGCGCTCGACGGCCTGGGTCGTGGCGTCCGCGTCGTTGACGCAGTAATAGATCATCCAGGCCGAACGGGCGCCCTGCTCGGTGAGCTTGCCGAGGCCGGCGACGATCTTGCCGTCCTTGCGGAACATGCCGCCTTCCATGTCCCCACCCCCGCCCATGGACTCGTAGTCCCATCCGAGCACCGTGCCGTAGAAGGTCGCGGCGGCAGGGACATCGGGGGCGCCGAGGTCGAGCCAACAGGGTGAACCGGGGGCGAAGTCCGTGGTGATCACGGTGATGATTCCCTTCCGTGGATCCTATGTGGACCCAGCGTGACACCAGGCACTGACATTCGCCCGTCGACCGCTGATCGACGGCCTCGGTGGTCGGGGTGCCCCCGGAGTGGGACGCTGAAAGCGGGACCTGTGCCGACGAGCTCGGGAGGACCGAATGGGTCGCGACGTCCCGGCGCTGGTCTTCACGCGTGACGACCGTCGCCAGTTCCGGAACAGGTTGCACACGTGTCTCGAAGTGTTCGCCCGGATGCTGCGGGAGTCGCGGTTCGACTTCGAGCGCCCGCAGGTCGGACTGGAGATCGAACTGAACCTCGTGGACGGCGCCGCCGAACCTGCCATGCGCAGCACGGACGTCCTGGAGGCGATCGCGGACCCCTCCTGGGCGAGCGAGCTGGGCCGGTTCAATCTGGAGATCAACATCGCGCCGCGGCAGCTCACCTCCGGCGGCCCCGACTCCTGGGAGCAGGAGATCCGGGACGCCCTCAACCACGCCGAGGAGAAGGCCGCCGCGATCGGCGCCCATCTGGTCATAATCGGGATTCTGCCGACGCTGGAGCTGAAGGACGTGGGTCTGGCATCGCTGTCCGACAATCCGCGCTACCACCTGCTGAACGAGCAGATCTTCTCCGCACGGGGCGAGGACCTGTTGATCTCGGTCGAGGGGGTGGAGAGGCTGCGCACCTACGCGGACACGATCACGCCGGAGGCGGCGTGCACCAGCACCCAGTTCCACCTGCAGGTCTCACCGGACGAGTTCGCCGACCACTGGAACGCAGCGCAGGCCATAGCCGGGGTGCAGGTGGCGTTGGCCGCCAACTCCCCGTTCCTGTTCGGCAAGGAGTTGTGGCGCGAGACGCGTATTCCGCTCTTCGAGCAGGCCACCGACACCCGGCCGCACGAGATCAAGGTGCAAGGAGTGCGGCCCCGGGTGTGGTTCGGCGAGCGGTGGATCACCACCGTCTTCGACCTCTTCGAGGAGAACGCGCGGTACTTCCCGGCCCTGCTGCCGCTGTGCGACGACGAAGACCCGCAGGAGACGCTCGAACGCGGCGGGACCCCTGGACTGGCCGAGCTCACCCTGCACAATGGGACGATCTACCGCTGGAACCGCCCCGTCTATGCCGTTGTCGACGGCGTACCGCACCTGCGGGTGGAGAACCGGGTGCTGCCCGCGGGTCCCACGGTGGCGGACGTACTGTCGAACGGCGCCTTCTACTACGGCCTGGTCCGCGCCTTGGTCGAGGAGGACCGGCCCGTCTGGTCACGGATGTCGTTCTCGGCCGCGGAGGACAATCTGCACGCCGCGGCCCGGCACGGAATCGACGCGCAGCTGTACTGGCCCGGAATGGGTGAGGTTCCGGCGACCGAGCTGGTGCTGCGGCGCCTGCTGCCGCTTGCGCACCGCGGGCTGGAGCGGATGGGCATGGACGCGGCCTGGCGGGAGCCGCTGCTGGGCATCATCGAGCAGCGGTGCGTCAACGGCCGTAACGGCGCGGTGTGGCAGTCGGAGATGTTCCACCACCTCCACGACATCGCCCACATGGACCGGCACCAGGCGCTGAGGAGGATGACCCACCAGTACATCGACTTCATGCACTTGAACGCTCCGGCGCACACCTGGCCGGTCGACTGACCCCACCCGCATGTCAGGGGGCACCATGACGGATCCCGTCCATGTCGCGCGGTTCCACGGCTGGTTCCACCTGGTGACCGGCGCCTGGCCGCTCGTCCACCGGCGCAGCTTCGAACAGATCACCGGCCCCAAGGTGGACGTGTGGCTGCTACAGACGGTCTCCGGGCTGCTCGTCACCATCGGCTGGACGCAGATCCGAGCCGCCGAGGCCGGAGTCGCACCCGCCCGTGGCCTTGCCCGACAGCTCGGCACACTGACCGCTTCCACTCTGCTCGCGATCGACGTCGTCTATGCGACGCGTCGCAGAATCCGGCCGGTGTACTTCCTCGACGCGGCGTTCCAGGTCCTGTGGCTGACCGCCTGGTACCGGAGCGGGAAACCCGAGAACCCGGACAAGGCCTGAGGGCTGTCCCGGCCGGCCGGTGAGCGGCCGACCGGGACGCGGGCTCAGGCGAGGTCGAACCGATCGAGGTTCATCACCTTGTCCCACGCCGCCACGAAGTCGCGCACGAACTTCTCTCCCGCGTCCTGGGACGCGTAGACCTCCGCGACGGCCCGGAGCTGGGAGTGCGAACCGAAGATGAGGTCGACGGCGGTGGCGGTCCACTTGACCTGGCCCGTGGCGTGATCGCGGCCTTCGAACACGTTCTCGGCCGAGGCCGACGCCTTCCACTCCGTGCCCATGTCGAGCAGGTTGACGAAGAAGTCGTTCGTCAACGTCTCCGGCCGGTGGGTGAAGACGCCGTGCGGGGACCGCTGGAAGCCGGTGTTCAGGGCCCGCATGCCGCCGATCAGAACCGTCATCTCGGGAGCGGTCAGCGTCAGCAGGTTGGCGCGGTCGAGCAGGAGGGTCTCCGGCGACAACTTCTCGCCCGCCCGGAGGTAATTGCGGAACCCGTCGGCGGACGGCTCGAGCGCCCCGAACGACTCCACGTCGGTCTGTTCCTGCGAGGCGTCCGTGCGCCCCGGTGCGAACGGGACCGTGATGTCGTGCCCGGCGTTCTTCGCGGCCTGCTCGACGGCCGCGCACCCGCCCAGGACGATCACGTCGGCGAGCGAAACCTTCGTTCCGCCGGCCTGAGAGCGGTTGAAGTCCTGCTGGAGCTGCTCGAGGGTCCGCACCACCTCGGCCACCTCGGGCAGGTCATTGACCTCCCAGTCCTTCTGCGGCGCGAGTCGGATCCGTGCCCCGTTGGCCCCACCACGCTTGTCGGTGCCGCGGAAGCTCGCCGCCGACGCCCACGCGGTGGTGACCAGTTGGGAGATGGACAGACCCGAGGCGAGGATCCTGCCCTTGAGGGCGGCGACGTCCTCGTCGGTGACCAGCTCGTGGTCGACCTCGGGGACGGGGTCCTGCCACAGCTGCGGCTCGGGAACCCACGGGCCGAGGTAGCGCGAGAGGGGCCCCATGTCGCGGTGCAACAGCTTGTACCACGCCTTGGCGAACGCCACCGCGAGCTCGTCCGGGTTCTCGTGGAACCTCTTCGTGATCGGCCCGTAGATCGGGTCGACCTTCAGCGCGAGGTCCGTCGTCAGCATCATGGGAGCGTGCCTCTTCGACGGATCATGGGCATCCGGCACCGTGTCCCTGGCCGAAGGGTCCGTGGGAGTCCACTGCTTCGCGCCGGCGGGGCTGGTGGTCAGCTCCCACTCGTACCCGTACAGGTTGTCCAGGTAGCCGTTGTCCCACTTCGTCGGCTCGGTGGTCCATGCGCCCTCCAGCCCGCTGGTGAGCGCGTCGGCGCCCTTGCCGCTGCCGTACGTGTTCCGCCAGCCGAGGCCCTGCTGCTCGAGGGGGGCGGCCTCGGGTTCCGGGCCGATGTACGCGGGATCGACCGCACCATGGCACTTGCCGAAGGTGTGGCCGCCGACGATGAGCGCGACCGTCTCCTCGTCGTTCATCGCCATACGCCCGAACGTCTCGCGAACGTCCCTCGCGGCAGCCATCGGATCCGGATTGCCGTTGGGCCCCTCCGGATTGACGTAGATGAGTCCCATCTGCACGGCGCCGAAAGGACCGGTGAGTTCCCGGTCGCCGCTGTAGCGCTCATCTCCGAGCCAGGTGTCCTCGGGCCCCCAGAAGATCTCCTCGGGTTCCCAGATGTCCTCTCGCCCGAAGCCGAACCCGAATGTCTTGAACCCCATCGATTCCATGGCGCAATTGCCGGCGAAGACCAGAAGGTCGGCCCAGGAGATCTTCCGGCCGTACTTCTGCTTGACCGGCCAGAGCAAACGGCGCGCCTTGTCGAGGCTCGCGTTGTCCGGCCAACTGTTGAGGGGGGCGAAGCGCTGCGCGCCGGAGCCGCCCCCGCCCCGGCCGTCGGCGATGCGGTACGTTCCCGCGGCATGCCAGCTCATCCGGATGAACAGCGGCCCGTAGTGCCCGTAGTCGGCGGGCCACCAGTCCTGCGACGCCGTCATCACCTCGAAGACGTCCCGCTTCAGGGCGTCGAGGTCGAGAGTCGCGAACTCTTCCGCGTAGACGAAGTCCTCACCCATCGGACTGGACTGAGGCGAATGCTGGTGGAGAACCTGAAGGTCCAGCTGATTCGGCCACCAGTCCCGGTTCGTCCTGGGGCGCGTCGCCGTGGGGGTCGGGGAGGGGATTACCGGGTTCTCGCTTTCGCTGCCGGACAATGCCGTCCTTCTTCCTGTCTCGGTGTTTCCTTCTTGCTGGCTGCCTGCACCGCGACCCGCACTCGTAGCGCGCCGTGCGCCCGCCGGCCGGCGAGAACCTGCCCTCAAGCACGACGCCGATGGTCGAGCGTGTGTCGGCGTCCGTATGGTCGCGCACCGCAGACCGCACTGCTACGAGAACACGCAGAGCACCCCCGCATAACCGGCGCGCAAAGCCGAAGTCGTCCGGGTCCGGTCAATAGGCGACCGATCAACCCCTCATCGGAGCGGGAATTGTTCGACGTCCCGTTGTGCGTCTCACGCCTTTCCCGCCGTACGGCCGACGAGGTGCACGCCCGCCCGGCGCGGCCGTCTTCCCGAGATCTCCCGGGCGACCCGGCGCCCTGCCGCTCAGAGCCCGGCGACTCTGGCGCTCGCCGACAGCTCGTAGACCAGCGTGACCGTACGACGGCCGCCGGGCGGAAGGGCGACGTCCCAGCGGGCGATGCCTTCGGCGTCGAGCACGGCGGGCGCCGGCGAGCAGGCTTCCTTGCGCAGGCGTACCTCCACCGCTGAGACCTCCGAGACCGGAATCCGCTCCCGCAGGACGACCACCCGTTCACCCCGCTCCCCGGGAGCGGAGAAGCGGGACAGGTGGAGCCGGACCGTGCGGGTGACCACGGTCCGCTGGGTGATCCCGGCGGACTCGCGGGACTCCTCGGCCTGCCGGACCACCCGATAGTCGTCGCAGCTGCCGAAGGCGAGCTCGACGGGCGCGCCGGGGGAGGAGAAGTCCAGCGTGCCGCGGCCGCTGAAGCCACTACCGCGCACCAGGTCCACGGGCCCGGCGAGCAGCGCGTGGCCGGACAGGTTGTCGAACCGCACCACCTGGGTGACCAGCGGGGACAGCTCGGCCGAGCAGGCGTTCTCGCTGCTCGCGGCCGTGGTGAAGGCGGAGAGCGGCACCCGGTGGGCGCGCCCGTCTCCGGGCACGGAGACCGGCGCGGGGGAGTGCAGCACCCGTGCCTCGCCGCCGTCGTCCACCCCCGGCAGGCCGAGCACCGGGGCGGGACCGAGGTCCCCGATCTCCTCCTCGCGCAGCTCGACGTCGACCGTGCGGCGCTCCGCGGCGGAGCGGTCCTTGAGCGTCAGCCTGTCCTCGCCGAGGCGCGGTGGATCGGTGGCCTGCGCCGACCGGGCCGTCGACAACGTCAGCCGTACGTCCGACCAGTCCTCGCCCGTACGCTGCCAGACCATCGCGTCGGTCTCCAGCGTCAGCGCGTCACCGTCGAGCACGGCCCGGTACGCGGGCCGCCACAGCGCACACGGGGTGAGGTGGCTCAGGCGCAGCCCGACCGGCCCGGCGACCTCGGCCTCCACGGTCAGCTCGATGTGGCCGAGCAGCTCGGGGGGCTCCTCCTCGGTGAGGTCCATGGCCCGGTGGGTCTCCCCGAGCTCGACGGCGAGGGCGGTCAGCCGGGCCTCGACGGTGCGGAGCTGTTCGCCGTACGTGTCGCGCTCGTCGTCCACCCGCTCCAGTTCGCGGGCCCAGCGGGGCCCCTCGGTCTCCCCGGAGCCCGCGCCCTCGCCTATCTCCCGCAGCAGATCGGCGGTGAGGCGGCCGAGCAGGTCGAGACGGGCCAGCAGCCGTTCGCGTCGCTGCTCCAGGGCGAACCGTTCCTCGTCGAGGGTGTGCACACGATGGCGCAGGGCGGAGTCGTCGTCGGCGGACGGCGACGGCCCGCGCGGCGTCCAGGTGCGGACGATTCGCACGTCGAGCACGGTCGCCGGGTGATCGGAGGTCAGCTCGGCATGGAGGGTACGGTCCACGGCCAGCGCACTGACCGGCCCGAGACGCAGCCTCTGGACCCCTGCCTCCAGGTCGAGCACGACGGCGCGCTCGATGTGGGCACGGTCCTCCAGGCAGGTGACGGCGGTGACGGGGAGAGCGATCGGCTTCGGTGCCGTGGACATGGCGTGTGTCAGCTCCTGCGGTTGCCGCCGACCAGGGCCTTGCCGGCCGGGATACGGATCTCGTAACCGCCGTCGAGTGCGGCGGTGCCACCGGCGGGCAGGTCCACCCGCCAGACGCGCGTGCCCGGGGCAAGGTGTTCGGGCCCCGCGCCGTCATCGAGCGCCGTCCAGTCGGCCCGTTCCTCGATCCGGACGTCCGGTTCGGAGGTGACCGGCACCCGCTCACGGACCTCGACGGTGGCGGGCCTCGCGAGCCGGTTGGCCAGCTCCACGTGGATGCGGTGGTCGAGCACGGTGGTGTTGTTGCGCAGACCGGCAGTCGACTCCTGCAGATTCGTACGGCGGGTGACACGGATGCCCTCGGCCGGCCCGAGCCCCACCCTGCGGACACCGCCGGGGGCGAGCGTGGGCAGTGCGGCGGTCAGAAGGAAGTCATCGTCGACGGTGACCTCGACCGGACCGGCCAGCAGCGCCTGGTCGGTGGCGTTGGAGATCACCAACGTCGCGTACACGGTCTGCTCCACGGAGGGCACACAGAGGTACTCGGTGCGCAGACCGACCGGGATCTCGGCGACGGTGACGGTGTGCCAGGTGCCGTCGGACGGAACGTCGGCGCGGGCGGTGGCATCGAAGCGGTGGTCGAAGGAGCCCGCCGACTCGCGCGGACGCACGGCGTGGCCGGGCAGCGGCAGCGTGGCCACCGCTTCGGCTCGGCGGCGGTGCTCGGCCGCCACCGCGTCGAAGGGAGAGCCGGGAAACAGCCGGCCTCTGCGACCGCCCTGCTCGTCGGGGCCGCACAGGACGAGGGCGGCGTAGTCGAGTTCGGCGCCGCTCGGCCGGGGCGGCCCGGCCGCCGGTTCCGGTACCGCGGCCGCGGCCGAAGAAGGTGGCGGCGCGGCCTGGCCGGGAGCGGCAGGTGCCAGGGGAGCGGGGGCCCCGGCGAAGGACCTGTCGGCGGTACGCGCCCTGCCGCCCGGTCGCGACGGGGCCTGCTGCGCTGGGGCGGGCATCCCGCCGTAGCCCTGCGGTGCGGGCGGCGGCGGTGGCG
>NZ_JAGGOS010000006.1 GCF_018614205.1 Streptomyces sp. ISL-36
CCCTCAGGAGGCGGCCTCCTGGCGGGCCGCTGTGCGACGGCGGCGCCACACGGCCGTGCCGAACAGGCCGAGGGCCAGGGCCGCGCCCACGCCCGCCGTGGCGGACGCGGCCGTGACCAGGGGTTCCTCGGGGGCGGCGGCCGGGGTGTCGTAGCCGCCGGCCGTGCCCTTGCGGGCATAACCGGAGCCCGGCAGCTTGTCGCCGTACGCCCGGACGACCCGCTCCCGGTAGGCGGCCAGGCTCGTGCCGTTCCTGCCGACCGCGCGCACGGCGTCCTCGTCCAGCGGGAGCACCTTCGCGCCCTTGTGGACGTACCAGGCGTCGATCTGCGGCTCGCGGAAGACGACCCCGCCCGGCAGTGTCCGCGCCCCTTGCGCCGCGTACCGGATCTCGTCGTCGCCGGTGGCGATGTTCACCACCTGCCAGCCGCCGCCCTGTCGCACCGTCCACAGCGAGGCCGTCTGCCCGTCGGAGGCGACCGCCTTGCTGGCGTGGAACTCGACCCGGGCCACCGGCGCGCCCGCCTTCCCCGCCACGAAGTCCGGCGACAGGATCCGTACCGGCACGGACGGACCCTCGACGCGGGGTGCGGCCGCCGCGCGGGCCACGGCCCCGTCGCGGGAGAAGAACCGGGAGAGCGTGTCCAGGGTCGCCGGAGCGGAGGCAGCCTGCTCGGGGCTGGCGGCGGGAGGCGCGTCGGCGGCCCTGGCCGGGACGGAACCGAGGGCGACGAGGGCGAGGGCGGACAGGAGCCCGGCGCTCGCGGCACGTACGTGGGTCATCGTCGTCACGCCCCTATCCGGTAGAGCGAGTGGGTCCACGAGAAGGAGCTGTTGTCCACGTACCAGGCGTGCGAGGCCCAGTTGTAGCGGTTGCTGGAGGGCCAGGGGTCGCCCCAGTAGACCCAGCTCTCGGCGTCGTCGTAGCCGTAGATCACATGCATGTGGCCACCGCCGCTCGACCACTGGATCCGCGTCTCGATCGGGCGGTCGGCGTTGATCTCGGTCTGGACGGTGGAGTAGCGCAACCAGCCGGTGACGTACGAGCCGGGGTTGACGCCAGCCCAGCGCAGACCGGTCTGGACGTTGCCGAGCGTGGCCTGGTTGTTGGGGCAGTCGTAGCCCTGCTGGCGGTTGAAGGCGGCGTTGCAGAACTGGTTCTGGGTGTAGTTCCGGCCGAACCAGGTGGCGATGGTGTTGCCACCGGCGGCCCAGCACCAGTTGGTCTTCTGCTGCGCCTGCATGGTGATGTTCAGTCGCTTGTAGGCGAGGGCCGACGAGTCCTCGTTCGTGGCGGCGGTGGCGGTCGAGGTGGTGGGAACGAGGAAGAGGGCGGCAGCGGCGAGTGCCGCGAAGGACAGTTTTCTCCTGCGCATCGCGTTCCTCCCGAGGCGGGGGGGTGTGTGGGGATGTGGGGGTGGGGAGTGGGGGTGGAGGAGCGCGTCCGGACGCTGCTGTGGAGCATCGAGCGTTGTGGGGAACGGGTCAACACGCTTCAATGCGGGGTGACGGCGAGCTGTGAACGGGGTGAGCCGGGTTGTGAACCCGTGCCCGCGCGCCATCTGCGGGCCCTCCCCCGGCGGCACAGCGGTCCGCCACCTTCGTCGTGAACGTTCACTGAGGAGTCCCCGTGGGGCACACCGAGGCCGATCTGGTGCAGTTGCTGCACACCGGACCGTTCCATCTGGCGCTGCGCACGGCGTTGGCGGTGCGCGGGCTTCCGCTCCAGCGGGTGCAGCACCATCTCGCCCACCGGGGCATCAAGGTCGGTGTGACGAGCCTCAGTTACTGGCAGCAGGGCGCCCGCCGCCCGCAGCGGCCCGAGTCGATGAAGGCGGTCCGCGCGCTGGAAGAGGTCCTCCAGCTGCCCGGGAACTCACTGATCCGTCTGCTGGGCGAGGGCTCCGCCGTGCGCGCCGACGTGGAGCGTCCGGCGGGGCGCCCCTACCGCTCGCTGGTCGAGGCGTCGGGCGTCGTGGAGGAGCTGCTCGCCGAGCTGGAGTCGCCGGTGGACGGCGGCCTCCATACGGTCGGCCATCACGAGCGGGTACGGATCGGGGCGGGGCGGGAGCTCGTGGGGCGCGACTCGCAGCACGTGGTGCGGGCGCATCGGGACGGGGTCGACCGCTATCTGGCCATCCACCACGGCGACCCGGGCTGCGATCCGGCGCGGGTGGTGGTGCGGGCGACGGAGAACTGCCGTACGGGACGGGTCCGTTGGCACCACGAGACGGGAGTGCTGATCGCGGAGCTGCTCTTCGACGCGCGGCTGCGGGCCGGGGAGACGTATCTCTTCGGGTACGGCTTCGAGGACGGGACGGCCGGTCCGAGCGGGGAGTACGTCCGGGGGTTCAGCTTCGCGGGCGGGCAGTACGTGCTGCAGGTGCGGTTCGACGAGGCGGCGCTGCCGGTGCGGTGCCGGCGCTTCGCCCAGGCCTCGGCCGGAGCGCCGCGCGGCGGCCGCTCGGATCTGACGCTGAGCGGGCGGCACCGCACGGTGCATCTGGTGGAGCAGGGGGTACGGCCGGGGCTGCTGGGGATCGACTGGGACTGGGCGTAGCGGCCGGCCGGGCCCGATGGGCGAGGCCGACGCGCGAGGTCGCCGCGCGAGGCCGACGCGCGTAGGCCGCCGCGCGAGGTCGCTGCGCGAGACCGCCGGGCGTAGGCCGCCGCGCGAGGTCGCTGCGCGAGACCACTGGGGGTCCGGTACAGCCGCTCCGCCCGCTCCAGCCCGTACGGCTCAGGCCTCGGGACCCGCGACCAGCCGGCCGTTCTCGACACGGACGGGGACCTCGGGCAGCGGGACGGTCGCCGGGCCCTGGACTGCCTTGCCGGTGGTCACGTCGAAGCGGCTGCCGTGGCAGGGGCAGTTGCCCTCGTTGTTCTCGATCTTGTCCAGGACGCAGCCGGCGTGGGTGCACTGGGCGCTGAAGGCCTTGTACTGCCCCTTGGCCGGGCAGCTCACCAGGACCCGCTGCTCGCGGTAGAGCCTGGCGCCGCCGACCGGCACCTCGTCGGGCGCGCCGAGGGTGACCGGGGCGGTCGGGGTCGGGACCTGGGCATGGCCGAGCTTGGACTCGGTGGAGCAGGCGGCGACACCCAGCCCGGCGGCGCCGGCGAGGGCGGCGCCTTTCAGTACGGTGCGGCGGGTGGACTGGCCGGACATGAGCGCTCCACGGTCGGATCGGGGCATGAGGTGATGAAACGACGATACCGGCGAGCGTTCACGCGCCTTCGTGGGGGCCGGGCGGGCCGGCCGGGCCGGGTGGGCCGGGTGGGCCGGGGGCCCTCGCCGGGGCCGGTGGGGCTGTGCCGGCCGGTGGGCATGGGTTACGTTCACGGGCGTGATCGTCGTCGCCGGTGAGTCCCTGATCGACCTGGTCCCGGACGGGGCCGCCACTCCCCTGTCCCCCTTGCTGCCGAGGCCCGGCGGCGGCCCTTACAACACGGCCGTGGCGCTGGGCCGGCTCGGCGCGGAGGTGGCCTTCTGCTCCCGGGTCTCCACGGACGCCTTCGGCGAGGCGCTGGTCGACGGCCTGCGGGCCTCGGGGGTCCTCGACGGGCTCGTGCAGCGGGGGCCGGAGCCCACCACGCTGGCGGTCGCCTCGGTGGGGCCGGACGGTTCGGCGCGGTACGGCTTCTATGTGGAGGGCACGGCCGACCGGCTCTTCGCCCTGCCGGAGCGGCTTCCGGAGGAGGTACGGGCGCTGGCCTTCGGCACCTGCTCCCTGGCCCTGGAGCCGGGCGCGAGCGCGTACGAGGCGCTGCTCCGACGCGAGTCGGAGCGAGGCGCCTTCACGCTTCTGGATCCCAACATCCGCCCGGCCCTGATCCCGGACCCGGCCGCGTACCGGGAGCGCTTCACGGCCTGGCTGCCGTACGTGTCCCTGCTGAAGCTCTCGGAGGAGGACGCGGCCTGGCTGGGCGGCACTCCGGCCGAATGGCTCCAGCACGGGCCGTCGGCGGTGGTCCTGACCCGGGGCGAAGCGGGGCTGACCGTGTTCACGCCGTCGTACGAGGTGTCGGTTCCGGCGGTACGGGTGGAGGTCGCGGACACCATCGGTGCGGGTGACACGGTGAACGCGGCGCTCCTCCACGGCCTGGCCGATCGCCCGCCGGCCTCCCTGGACGCCGGGGAGTGGAAGGACCTGCTGGCCTACGCCGCCCGGGCGGCGGCGCTGACGTGCACCCGCGCGGGCGCGGAGCCGCCGTACGGGCACGAACTGGGCGCCTGAGGGCCCGCTCGGCCCCGGGCGGCCCGGCCCGTCAGATGTGTCGTGTGAGGACCGGGCTCCCCTGCCCCGTTCGCCGGGCTCGGGCGGGCGGGTGGGGTGAGGGCCGCCTCAGGCACCCCCCACCCCACCCACCCGTCGCCGTCACGCCTTGCGTGCCCGAGCGGTCGCCGCCTTCTTGGCGGGCGCCGCCACCTTCTTGGCGGGCGCCTTGGCCGCGGCCTTCTTCGCCGGTGCCTTACTCGCCGTCCTGGACGCACTCCGCGCCGCCGGAACGGTCGCGTCGCTGATCCGGTCGGCGCTCAGGATCTCGCGGAGGAACTTGCCCGTGTGGCTCGTCGAGACCGAGGCGACCTCCTCCGGCGTGCCCTCGGCGATCACCAGACCGCCGCCGCTGCCGCCCTCCGGGCCCATGTCGACGACCCAGTCCGCGGTCTTGATGACATCGAGGTTGTGCTCGATGACGATCACCGAGTTGCCCTTGTCGACCAGGTTGGAGAGAACCTTGATCAGCTTCGAGATGTCCTCGAAGTGCAGACCCGTGGTCGGCTCGTCCAGGACGTAGACCGTACGGCCCGTCGAGCGCTTCTGGAGCTCGGAGGCGAGCTTCACGCGCTGCGCCTCACCGCCCGAGAGCGTCGGCGCGGACTGGCCGAGCCGGACGTACCCGAGGCCCACCTCGTTGAGCGTGCGCAGGTGGCGGGCGATCGTGGGAACGGCCTCGAAGAAGTCCAGGGCCTCCTCGATCGGCATGTCCAGGACCTCGGCGATGGACTTGCCCTTGTAGTGGACCTCCAGGGTCTCCCGGTTGTACCGGGCGCCGTGGCAGACCTCGCACGGGACGTAGACGTCCGGCAGGAAGTTCATCTCGATCTTGATGGTGCCGTCGCCGGAGCAGTTCTCGCAGCGGCCGCCCTTGACGTTGAAGGAGAACCGGCCCGGGAGATAACCACGGACCTTCGCCTCCATGGTCTCGGCGAAGAGCTTGCGCACATGGTCGAAGACACCGGTGTACGTCGCCGGGTTCGACCGCGGGGTGCGGCCGATGGGCGACTGGTCGACGTGGACGACCTTGTCGACGAGGTCGTCGCCGTCCACGCGCGTGTGGCGCCCGGGCACCGACTTGGCGCCGTTCAGCTCGCGCGCCAGGTGGGTGTAGAGGATGTCGTTGACCAGGGTCGACTTGCCGGATCCGGAGACACCGGTGACGGCCGTGAGAACGCCCAGCGGGAAGGAGACGTCGATGTCCCGCAGGTTGTTCTCGCGGGCGCCGTGCACGGTGAGGCGGCGCGAGGGGTCCACGGGGCGGCGGATGTCGGGCGTTGCGATGGCCCTGCGGCCCGACAGGTACTGCCCGGTGATCGACTCGTCGTTGGCGAGCAGCTCCGCCAGGGAGCCCGAGTGGACGACCTTGCCGCCGTGCTCACCCGCGCCGGGGCCGATGTCGACGACCCAGTCGGCGACCTTGATGGTGTCCTCGTCGTGCTCGACGACGATGAGCGTGTTGCCCATGTCCCGGAGCCTGACCAGGGTCTCGATGAGCCGGTGGTTGTCGCGCTGGTGGAGGCCGATGGACGGCTCGTCCAGGACGTACAGCACGCCGACCAGGCCGGAGCCGATCTGGGTGGCGAGCCGGATGCGCTGGGCCTCGCCGCCGGAGAGGGTGCCGGCCGCGCGGTTGAGGGAGAGGTAGTCGAGGCCGACGTCGACGAGGAAGCGCAGCCGCTCGTTGACCTCCTTCAGGACCCGCTCGGCGATCTTCTTGTCGCGGGCGTTGAGCTTCAGACGGCCGAGGAAGTCGGCGCACTCGCTGATCGACATCGCCGCGACCTCGGCGATGGACCGCTCCATGACCGTGACCGCGAGGACGATCGGCTTGAGGCGGGTGCCCTCACAGGTGGGGCAGGGCACCTCACGCATGTACCCCTCGAAGCGCTCACGGCTGGAGTCGCTCTCGGCCTCGCTGTGCCGCCGCTTGACGAAGGAGACGGCGCCCTCGAAGGCCGGGGTGGTGTACGCCCGCTCGCGCCCGTACCGGTTGCGGTAGCGGACCTCGACCTGGGTCTTGTGGCCGTACATCAGGGCCTTCTTGGCCCTCGCCGGCAGTCCGGCGTACGGGATGTCCGTACGGAAGCCGAGGGCCTGCGACAGCCCGCCGATGAGTCGGCCGAAGTACTCCCTGGTGTGGCCGTGCGACCAGGGGTGGATGGCGCCCTCGTCCAGGGACTTGTCCTCGTCCGGGACGATCAGCTCGGGATCGACCTCCATGCGGGTGCCGATGCCGGTGCAGTCGGGGCAGGCGCCGAAGGGCGAGTTGAAGGAGAAGGAGCGCGGCTCCAGCTCCTCGAAGGAGAGGTCGTCGTACGGGCAGTAGAGGTGCTCCGAGAACATCCGCTCGCGCTCGGGGTCGTCCTCGGCGAGGTCGACGAAGTCGAGCACGACCATGCCGCCGGAGAGTCCGAGCGCGGTCTCGACCGAGTCGGTGAGCCGGCGCTTGGCGCTGTCCTTGACGGTGAGGCGGTCGACGACCACCTCGATCGTGTGCTTCTCCTGCTTCTTCAGGGTCGGCGGCTCGCTGAGCTGAATGGTCTGTCCGTCGACCCGGGCGCGGCTGTAGCCCTTGGTCTGGAGGTCGGCGAAGAGGTCGACGAACTCGCCCTTGCGTTCGCGCACGAGCGGCGAGAGGACCTGGAACCGGCTGCCCTCGGGCAGCTCGAGGACCCTGTCGACGATGGCCTGGGGCGACTGCCGGGAGATCGGCCTGCGGCACTCGGGACAGTGCGGCTTGCCGATGCGGGCGAAGAGGAGGCGGAGGTAGTCGTAGACCTCGGTGATGGTGCCGACCGTGGAGCGCGGGTTGCGCGAGGTCGACTTCTGGTCGATGGAGACGGCGGGCGAGAGACCCTCGATGAAGTCCACGTCCGGCTTGTCCATCTGACCGAGGAACTGCCGGGCGTACGACGAGAGCGATTCGACGTACCGGCGCTGCCCCTCGGCGAAGATCGTGTCGAACGCGAGGGAGGACTTGCCCGACCCGGACAGCCCGGTGAAGACGATGAGGGAGTCACGCGGGAGGTCGAGCGAGACGTTCTTGAGATTGTGCTCGCGAGCGCCACGAACGATGAGACGGTCGGCCACGCCGGTCCGCACCTTTCTTGAGAGAGCGGAGGCACAGGAGTGCGGGTCACAGATATGCCTGGGGTTGTGCCTGGATGTGCCTGCATACCCAACAACCAAGGATGCCGGATGCTTCCAAGGAGCTTATAGCACGCACATTCGATTTCCGGCCGCGCTCGGACCACTTCACCCGAACGAGTGGCGGCGCTAGGGTCGGCACCATGATCGATCCTGTGCGTGACCTGGCCTCTGTACGCGAAGCGACCGAGCGACTCCTCGACGCGGCCGCCACATGGGACAACGCGGCGATCGCCGAGCCGTCACGGCTTCCCGGCTGGACCCGGGGCCATCTCCTGGCCCACATCGCCCGCAACGCCGATGCTCTGGTGAACGTTCTCCAGGGGCGGCCCATGTATCCGGACGCCGCGACCCGGGACGCCGACATCGAGCGCGACGCCCCTCGTCCGCTCGATGTGCAGCTCACCGACGTCCGCGAGAGCGCCGAGCGTTTCCAGGCCGTGGGCCGCGAGCCCGCCGACTGGGACCGGATCGTGGAGCTCCGCAACGGCGTCACGGACCGGGCGGCGCGGGTGCCCTTCCGCCGCTGGGCGGAGGTGGCCCTGCACCACGTCGACCTGGGGGCCGGCTACGAGCTGGAGGACCTGCCCGACGACTTCGTCGAGCGGGAGATCGACTTCCTCGTGGAGCGGTTCGCCGGCCACCCGGACGTCCCGCTGACCATGATCCGGTCCTCCAACGGTGAGCTCTGGACGACCGGCAGCGGCTCCGAGGACGAGGCCGTGCTCGTCACGGGCCCGGCGCCCGAGCTGCTCGGCTGGCTGGCGGGCCGCCGCGACGGCTCGGCCCTGGAGGTCGAGGGGGCGGGTCCGCTCCCGAAGCTCCCGCCGTTGTAACCGCCCCTGTCGGTGCCCGGCGATAGGCTGAGCCCATGACGTACAGCGGAGCGGTGAAGGTCGGCGGCCCGGCCGATGTCCACGAACTGACGGACCTGATGATCTCCAAGGTCGCGGTCGGCCCGATGGACAACAACGCGTATCTGCTGCGCTGCCGGGCGACCGGCGAGCAGCTGCTGATCGACGCGGCGAACGACACCGAGACGCTGCTCACGCTGATCGGCGACGACGGCATCGCGTCCGTCGTCACCACCCACCGGCACGGCGACCACTGGCAGGCGCTGGCCGAGGTGGTCGCCGCGACCGGGGCGCGGACGTACGCCGGGGCGTACGACGCGGAGGGCATTCCCGTCACCACCGACGTACCGGTGGAGGACGGCGACACGATCAAGGTCGGCCGGGTCGAGCTGACCGCCCGCCGTCTGGTCGGGCACACGCCCGGCTCGATCGCCCTGGTCTACGACGACCCGCACGGCCACCCGCACGTCTTCACCGGCGACTGCCTCTTCCCCGGCGGGGTCGGCAACACCTGGAAGGACCCGGAGGCCTTCGCGAGCCTGATCCGCGACGTAGAGACCAAGCTCTTCGAGGCGCTGCCCGACGAGACCTGGGTCTACCCCGGCCACGGCAAGGACACCACCCTCGGTGACGAGCGGCCACACCTCGCCGAGTGGCACGCGCGCGGCTGGTAGCGCCGCCGGGACGGACGGTCGCGCGGTCGGCCGCCGCGCGCTTCCGCACGCCCCCGTAACCCTTGCGGACGCCGGGTAGTTGGCGCGGCATGCGCCACAGTCACCCCCCGCTTCCCCCGTCCGTTCCCTCCGCTCCGTCGACGCCGTCCACGCCGTCCGCCCCGTCCATGGGGCGGCTCGCCGCGGCCTCCCTCGTCGGCACGGCCATCGAGTTCTTCGACTTCTTCGTCTACGGAACGGCCGCCGCGCTCGTCCTCGGGCCTCTCTTCTTCCCGACGTTCTCCCCGCTCGCCGGGACCCTGGCCGCCTTCGGCACCTTCGCCGTGGGCTTCGTGGCCCGTCCGCTCGGATCCGCGCTCTTCGGGCATGTCGGCGACCGCTACGGGCGGCGCCCGGTCATGTTCGCCTCGCTGGTGCTGACCGGCTGCGCCACGGTCGCGGTCGGCTGTGTCCCCTCGTACGCGACCCTCGGCATCACCGCACCCGTACTCCTGCTCGTCCTGCGCTTTCTGCAGGGGCTCGGCCTCGGCGGGGAGTGGGGCGGGGCCGTGCTCCTGACGGCCGAGCACGCGCCGGAGGGGCGGCGCGGGCTGTGGGCGAGCTTCCCGCAGATCGGCCCGCCGGTGGGCTTCCTGCTGGCGAACGGTGTGATGCTGGCGCTCTCCGCAGGGCTGACCGACGCGCAGTTCCGCGAGTGGGGCTGGCGGGTGCCCTTCTGGGCGGCCGGGTTGCTCGCGGCGGGCGGTCTGCTGCTGCGCTCCTCCCTGGCGGAGACCCCGCAGTTCCAGGAGCTGGCCGCCTCGGGGCGGCAGGCGAACGCCCCGCTGGCGGAGGTGGCACGCGGCCACTGGCGTCTTGTGTTGCTGACGGCGGGCGCCCTGGCGGTCGGGTACGCCGTCTTCTACACGGTCTCCACCTGGGCCCTGGCCTACGGCACCGAGCGGCTCGGGGTCGACCGCACGGTGATGCTCGTCTGTGTCATGGGGGCGGTGGCCATCAGTGGCATCGTGACGCCGTTCGTGGCGATCCTCGGCGACCGGTACGGCCGGCGGCCCCTCTGCCTGGCGGGATGCGCCGCCTCCGCGGTCTGGATGTTCCCGATGATGGGGCTGTTCCACACCGGTCGGCCGATGCTGATGTTCCTCGGGTTCACGGGCGCGCTGCTGGCGTTCATCACGATGTTCGCGGTGGTCGCCGCCTATCTGCCCGAGCTGTACGAGCCGAGGGTTCGGTGCACGGGCGCGGCGGTCGGCTACAACCTCGCCGGTGTGCTGGGCGGGGCGCTGACGCCGATCGTCGCGACGGCCGTCTCCAGCGGCACGGGGGCGCCGTGGGGCGTGGCCGCGTATCTGACGGTGGTGGCGCTGCTGAGCCTGGGCTGCTTCGCCCTGCTGCCGGAGACCCTGCCCGCCGCGTCGGCCGAGTCCCCGGAGGGCGTGCCCGCGTAGAGCGCTGAACGCACCGGTGGCCGGTGCGGGCGGCGGTGTGCCGTCCGCACCGGCCACAGTGCGCGGGTCGGACCCGGGATCAGACCTCGACGCTGTCCTTCTCGGACTCGCCGGCCGTCACCGGCTTGCCGTCCGCGTCGGCGCCCTCGGCCGCCTCGCGCTCCGCCTGCTTCTTGGAGGCGATCAGGCTGGTGATCGTGGTGACGATCAGGACGCCGCAGATGACCGCGAGCGAGAACGGGATCGAGATCTCGGGGACGTGCACCCCGGACTCGTGCAGGGCGTGCAGCACCAGCTTCACGCCGATGAAGCCGAGGATCACCGACAGGCCGTAGCTGAGGTGGACCAGCTTCTTGAGCAGGCCACCGATCAGGAAGTACAGCTGTCGCAGACCCATCAGGGCGAAGGCGTTGGCGGTGAAGACGATGTACGGGTCCTGGGTCAGGCCGAAGATCGCCGGGATCGAGTCGAGGGCGAAGAGCACGTCGGTGGTGCCGATGGCGAGCATCACGACCATCAGCGGGGTCAGCACCCGCTTGCCGTTCACCTTCAGGAAGAGCTTCGTGCCGTGGTACTTGTCGGCGACGCCGAACTTCTTCTCGATGGACTTGAGGAGACGGTTCTCCTCGAACTCGTCCTCCTCCTCGTCGGAGCGCGCCTCCTGGATGAGCTTCCAGGCGGTGAAGATCAGGAACGCGCCGAAGAGGTAGAAGACCCAGGAGAAGCTGGCGATGATCGCGGCACCGGCGGCGATGAAGATCGCGCGCAGGACGAGGGCGATCAGCACGCCGATGAGCAGCACCCGCTGCTGGAGGTGGGAGGGCACCGAGAACTTCGCCATGATCAGGACGAAGACGAAGAGGTTGTCGACGCTGAGCGACTTCTCGGTGATGAAGCCGGCGAAGAACTCGCCGGACGCCTGGCTGTTGCCGAAGAACAGCAGCCCCAGGCCGAAGAGCGCGGCCAGGACGATCCAGACGATCGTCCAGGTTCCGGCTTCCTTGATCGACACGTCATGGGGCTTGCGCCCGATGAGGAAGTCGATAGCGATCAGGGCGGACAGACCGAGAATGGTCAGCACCCACAGGGTCATTGAAACGTCCACTGCGCCTCCGGCGTCGTACGGCTACTGATCAGCGTCGTCGCTGCCGGAGGTCTCTTCCACCCGGCCACGTCCATGACGAGCCGGGCCGACGCCCCGGGATCGAACCGCTCAGGATCCGTCCGTATTGACGGGAACGCCGCGCTTGGGGAGTACTCCCCTCCGCACGGAGAAGACTACCCGAAGAACCAAGAGAAGGTAAAGGGAAGGGTAAAGAGCACCCAAGTACGCAGGTCAGCGGCCCCATTGCCGTCGGGCGTCGGCCACCTGGGAGAGGACCCGCCGGAGCACCCCGCTGCCGGGCGGGAACGTCGGCGGCTCGTACGTCCAGGCATGACCGACCCACGGGTCGGCGAGGTGGTCGTCGGGGACGGGGGTGATCCGCAACAGGGAACGCCACAGCGGGTCGAGGACCGGGCCGTACGCGGCGGCGTCCTCGCGGTCGGCGACCATCAGCAGATGGACACCGACGGCCGGGCCCTCGTCGGCGAGATAGCGGAGCTGGGTGACCGCCCGGTCGTCGAAGCCGTGCGGGAAGTCGTGGACGACCAGCAGCTGCTCGGCGGTGTCCATGCCCGGTGGCAGCGCGTCGGGGGCGCCCGCCCGCATCGCCATCTGGATCAGGTCGACGCGCTCGGTGAGCTGCGCGAGGACGGCCGAGACCCCGGCCGCCCCGGCGGCCGGCGGTCCGGCCAGGACGCCGGCCTCGACCAGCGGGGCGAGGGAGGCGGCACCGGAGCCGGCCGGGTCGATGACATGGACCGTGAACTCCCCGGCGGGATACACCGCGAGCAGCCTGGCCGCGTGCGCGACCGCCGTGTCCATGGCGAGGCGTCGCAGTTCGACCTCGTCGAGGAGTCCGGCCGCCTCGGAGCGGCCGCGCCCGCTGTCCACCCACAGCCCCCGCTCCAGAGGGAGGCGGACCAGCATGGGGATGCGCAGGTCGGTGCGCTCGGGGAGGTGGAGGTCGCCCACGCGGAGGGCCATCGGGACCTCCATGGGGACGCGGTAGGCGTGCCAGACCGGGTTGTCCCAGCGGGCGAAGGCGGCGGGCAGCGCCGGTTCGACGACCTCGGACTCGGCGGCGAGCTGGGCGAGGTCGCGGTCCAGGGCCTCCTGGGCGCGGGCGGTGAGCTCGTCGTGCTTGGCGCGGGCCGCCTCGCGGGCGGCGTCCCCGGCACCGCCGATACGGCTGCGCGGGTCGGCGAGCGCGCGGTCGAGCTCCTGGTCCAGGCGGGACTCGGCGAAGTCGCAGGCGCTGCGGTACGCGGCGGTGGTGCGGGCCAGGTCCTCGAACATGCCCCACACCTGGTTGTAGAGCCGCTCGTCCATGGACCAGCCGCTGGCGTCACCGGCCACCGGGGTGGGATATCCGGCGGGGGCGGGCGCCGGTGCGGGCTCCGGGGGCGCCTGGCGGCGCGGGTGGGCGTAGTCGATGGGGCCGTCGGCGGTGGGCGGGGGCGCGTCCTGCTGGTCGACCTGGTGGTCGGCGGCGACCGGGGCCGTGCGGCGGACGCGCTCCGCGTCGGGGACGCGCGGGGGCGGGGCGGAGACCGAACGGGCCAGGCCCCGCGCGACGGCGTCCAGGATCGAGGCGGCGAGCTCGGCGGGGCGCTCCATGCCCTGGTCGCCGAGCATGGCCGCGAGACCGCCTTCGTACCCCTGGCCCATGGCGCGGACCTTCCAGGCGCCCTGGCGGCGGTACAGCTCCAGGGCGACCACGGCGGACTCACGGTCGAGGCCGGTGATCGTGTAGCTGGCGATCTCGGTGCCGTCGAGGCCGGTGACCGCGACGAAGGGAGCCGCGAGTCCGCCGAAGCGGCTCGGGCCGCCGACACCGACCGGCAGCGCCAGAAGCACCGAGACGCGGTGCACGACGGGCGGGAGCGCTTCGAGGTCGACGGCGAGGCGGTGATCGGCGGCGGCCTGCTGCGAGACCTCGACACCGGGCAGCGAGGGCGAGCCGGGGTGGGCGATCCACTCGGCCCCGCCCAGCCTGCCCTGTTCGTCGCAGAGGGTGGCTCCGGCGACGACCGGATGGCCGGCCGACACCCGGATCTCCAGTCGGGTGTCGGGCAGGGGGTGGTTCTGCCCCCGGACCAGCTCGGCCGTCATCGACTCTGTCCCCTCGGATGCGTTGTTCGGAAGCGTTGATCGGAAACGTTGTGCGGAGGCGTTCCGGGGAGGTCCGGATCGTGCGGCTCATGCGGGACAGCTCCCGGCGGCCTGCTGCCTCCGGGAGCTGTCGGTGCCGCTTCGATGCCCGCCTACAGGTGCGGCAGGATCGCCGGCATGAGGTCCTGGAACGTCCGGCCGTTGGCCGGGTTGCCCAGCGCGGTCATCTGCCAGCCCGAGCCGGCCCGGTGCACCTTCGCCATGATCTGCGCGGTGTACTGGCCGCCGCCGTCCAGCGTGTAGCGGGCGAGCTCCTGACCGTTGGTCTCGTCGACGATCCGGCAGAAGGCGTTCTGCACCTCCTGGAACGTCTGCCCGGTGAAGGAGTTCACCGTGAAGACGATCTGGTCGATGTGGACGGGAACGCGCTGCAGGTCGACCAGGATCGACTCGTCGTCCCCGCCCTGGCCGGCGCCGCCCACCAGGTTGTCACCGGTGTGCCGGACGGAGCCGTCGTCACTGACCAGGTGGCGGAAGAAGACCACGTCCACCGGCTGCTTGTCGGCGAAGAGCACCGCGGAGGCGTCCAGGTCGACCTCCCGGGTGCGCGAACCGAACAGACCGCGGCGCGGAGCCGCCTGCCAGCCGAGCCCCATCCGTACCGAGGTAAGGGTGCCCCCGCCCTGCTTCTCCAGGCTGATGGCCTGACCCTTGGTCATGTTGACCGTCACGCGCTGTCCCCTCTCCGTCGTTCCCCGCGGCCGTCTCTGCTGTGCGTGCGGTTGTGCAGCACCCTACGCAGGGGCACCGACAGCGCAGCAGACACGGTCGCGTTTTGTGTCGGTCTTGCAACACACCCGGCGGTCCGCGGCCACCGCCACCGTCAGGCGAGTCCCGCCTCCTTCATCTGGCGCAACTCCTTCTTCAGCTCGCCCACTTCGTCCCGGAGCCGGGCGGCGACCTCGAACTGCAGCTCCGCCGCGGCGGCGCGCATGCGGTCGGTCATCTCCTCGATGATCGCGGCCAGTTCGGTGGCGGGGCGGTCGCCGAGCTGAACCGTCGAACCCGCTGCGCCCGCCTTGCCCCCCTTGCCCTTGCCCTTGGTGGAGTGGGCGGCGAGGGAGGGGACGGGCGCCTTGGCACCCTTGCCGTCCTTCGCCTGGCGGTAGCCGGTGCCGAGCAGCTGCTCGGTGTCGACCTCCTCGCGCGCGATGGTGGCGACGATGTCGTTGATCTTCTTGCGGAGCGGCTGCGGGTCGATGCCGTGGGCCGTGTTGTACGCGATCTGCTTCTCGCGGCGCCGGTTGGTCTCGTCGATGGCCTTCTCCATCGCGGGCGTGACCGTGTCGGCGTACATGTGGACCTGTCCGGAGACGTTGCGCGCCGCGCGGCCGATGGTCTGGATCAGCGAGGTGCCGGAGCGCAGGAAGCCCTGCTTGTCGGCGTCGAGGATGGCGACGAGCGAGACCTCGGGCAGGTCGAGGCCCTCGCGGAGCAGGTTGATGCCGACCAGGACGTCGTACTCGCCGGCCCGCAGCTCGCGCAGCAGCTCGATACGGCGCAGGGTGTCGACGTCGCTGTGCAGATAGCGGACCTGGATGCCGAGCTCCAGGAAGTACTCGGTGAGGTCCTCGGACATCTTCTTGGTGAGCGTGGTGACGAGGACGCGCTCGTCCCTCTCGGTGCGCAGCCGGATCTCGTGGACCAGGTCGTCGATCTGCCCCTCGGTGGGCTTGACGACGACCTCGGGGTCGACGAGGCCGGTGGGCCGGATGATCTGCTCCACGAAGCCGTCGCCGCGCGACAGCTCGTAGGTGCCGGGGGTGGCCGAGAGGTAGACCGTCTGGCCGATCCGCTCCTGGAACTCCTCCCACTTCAGCGGGCGGTTGTCGAGCGCGGAGGGCAGCCGGAAGCCGTGGTCGACCAGGGTCCGCTTGCGGGAGGCGTCGCCCTCGTACATCGCGCCGATCTGCGGCACCGTGACGTGCGACTCGTCGATGACGAGCAGGAAGTCCTCGGGGAAGTAGTCGAGGAGCGTGTTGGGCGCGGAGCCGGGCTCGCGGTCGTCGAAGTGCATCGAGTAGTTCTCGATGCCGGAGCAGGAGCCGATCTGGCGCATCATCTCGATGTCGTACGTCGTGCGCATGCGCAGGCGCTGGGACTCCAGCATCTTGCCCTGCTTGTCGAGCTCGGCGAGGCGGCTCTCGAGCTCGCGCTCGATGCCGTTGATCGCCTTCTCCATGCGCTCCGGGCCCGCCACGTAGTGGCTGGCGGGGAAGACGTACAGCTCGCGGTCCTCGCTGATGACCTCGCCGGTGAGCGGGTGGAGCGTGGAGAGCGCCTCGATCTCGTCGCCGAACATCTCGATGCGGACGGCGAGCTCCTCGTAGACCGGGAAGATCTCGATGGTGTCGCCGCGGACCCGGAAGGTCCCGCGGGCGAACGCCATGTCGTTGCGGGTGTACTGGATGTCGACGAAGCGGCGCAGCAGCTGGTCGCGGTCGATCTCCTCACCGACCTTGAGCGGAACCATCCGGTCCACGTACTCCTGCGGGGTGCCGAGACCGTAGATGCACGAGACGGAGGCGACCACGACCACGTCGCGGCGGGTGAGCAGCGAGTTCGTCGCGGAGTGGCGCAGCCGCTCGACCTCCTCGTTGATCGAGGAGTCCTTCTCGATGTAGGTGTCCGACTGGGGGACGTACGCCTCGGGCTGGTAGTAGTCGTAGTACGAGACGAAGTACTCGACCGCGTTGTTCGGCAGGAGCTCGCGGAACTCGTTCGCCAGCTGGGCGGCGAGGGTCTTGTTCGGCGCCATCACCAGGGTGGGGCGCTGCAGCTTCTCGATCATCCACGCGGTGGTCGCCGACTTGCCGGTGCCGGTGGCACCGAGGAGCACGACGTCCTTCTCGCCGGCGCGGATGCGCCGCTCGAGGTCGGCGATGGCCGCCGGCTGGTCGCCGCTGGGCTGGTAGGGGCTGACGACCTCGAAGGGCGCCACCGTACGTTCGATCTTGGAAACGGGCCGCATGCAACCACCGTACGACCCGGCACTGACAGTCGGGCGGCGAAAGACTCACCAGCGGTTCCGCGGGCCCTTCCTCGGGCCCCGCCGCCCGCTGTCCCGCACTCCCCCTCCGCGCTTCCTCTCGCCGGCCGTCGGTCACCAGTCCTGGGAACGGTGGCCGCCCCGGTGGGCCCCCTTGCGGGCGACCCGGCCGGAGGGCGGCCGGGCGGACCAGTTCGCGGGCTCGCCGTAGGCGGGGGCGCGCCGGGGCGCGGGCACGCCCGGCCGGTGGACGACCCGGGCGGCGGGCCGCTGCCAGTCGGGGTCGCCCAGCACGAGCAGCGGGTCGAACATGACGACGACCGCGGCCAGCAGGAGGAAGACGGCGGGCCCGACCAGCATGGGCAGGAGCAGCGAGGTGGCGGTGTCGCCGCTGCCCGGCACGGGGGCGCCGTGGAGATGGACGTTGACCGCCGCCATGGCGGTGTAGTGCATACCACTGACGGCGAGGCCCATCACCAGGCTCGCTCCGAGGCTGGCCAGAAATCCATGCACCGAGACGGCCGCCCAGAGGGCGGTGGTGGCCGCGACGACGGCGATCAGGACGGAGAGGGCGACGGTCGGGGTGTCGTAGTCGATGCGTCCCTGAAGACGCATGCCGGCCATGCCGAGGTAGTGCATGGTGGCGATGCCCAGGCCGGTGATGGTGCCGCCGGTGACCAGGGTGAGCGGGGTCGCGCCGCGGTAGCCGACGATGAAGATCCCGACGCCGACCATCCCGACGGCGACGCCCAGGCTGGCGAAGGTCAGGGGCCGGTCGTAGCTGATGGGGGCCTGCTCGACGGAGAAGCCCATCATCGCGATGAAGTGCATCGTCCAGATGCCGGTACCTATCGAGGTGGCTCCGAGGGCGAGCCAGCCGGCCTTGAAGGTGTTCCGGTGGCGCAGCGATCTGGTGGTGCAGCGCAGGCCCAGGGCGCCGCCGAGGCAGGCCATGAGGTAGGCGGCGACCGGGGTGACGAGGCCGTAGCTGAATCCGTCGACCGTGCCCTGCATGAGCGTGTGTCCTCCACCCGTGGTGCGACGTCGTCCGAAAACAGTCGGTACCGCTGCGTAGTGCTACCGGGGCGAGATTATGGCGCGCGGAGGGCCGCACGACCATGTGGTCCGTGATTTGGCACCGGTGAGACCGATACGAGACCGGCTCGTGATGTTCGCCGTCGCGATGTCAGTGGCTGGTCGTACCGTGATCGGCATGGACTCCAAGGTGGAATGGGCGGTCGTGGAGAGCGACATCGGCCCGCTGCTGCTGGCCGCGACGGACCGCGGTCTGGTGAGCGTGGTCTTCCACGCGCGCGAGGCGGTGCGGAACCGGGCGCTGGACCGGCTGGCGGCGCAGCTCGGCGCGGACCGGGAGGAGCTGACGGAGAGCGCCTCCGGCCGGCTCGCCGAGCCGATACGGCAGCTCGCGGAGTACTTCTCGGGCGGGCTGCGGGAGTTCGACGTCCCCCTCGACTGGACGCTGACGGCCGGCTTCAACCGCCAGGTGCTGCGCGAGCTGGCGGACGGCGTGCCGTACGGGTCGGTCGTGGGATACGGAGACCTGGCGAAACGGGTGGGGCAGCCGGGGGCGGCGCAGGCGGTCGGGGCGGCGATGGGCGCCAATCCGCTGCCGGTGGTCGTGCCGTGCCACCGGGTGGTGGAGAGCGACGGCGGGATCGGCGGGTTCGGGGGCGGTCTGGAGACCAAGCGGATCCTGCTGGCGCTGGAGGGCGTACTCCCCCAGCCGCTCTTCTAGGGAGTGCAGGTCCCCGCGGTGGTGCCCCCCGGGGGTATCGGGGGGCGGCGTTCTCACGGAGCGGGACGGATGGCAGACTCACGTAAGTGACCAACACCCCCAGTGCCCCTGACGACACGTCTCCGGTGGAGATATCCGCCCCTGTCACGGCCGCCGAGCTGCCGACACTCCGGCGCCGGATCCAGGCCGTGCTGATCGCCAGCCAGATCCTCGGCGGGCTCGGTATCGCGATCGGCGTCGCCCTCGCCGCCGTGCTGGCCAAGGACGTGAGCGGGACGGAGGCGCTGTCGGGTCTCGCCTCGACGGCCTCGGTGGCCGGGCCCGCGCTGCTCGCCATGCCGCTGGCCTCGCTGATGGGCACCCGCGGGCGGCGGCCCGGTCTCGTGCTCGCCTATCTGGTCGGCGCGCTGGGCGCCGGAGTGGTCGTCCTCGGGGCGGTCGTGGACAACTTCCCGCTGCTCCTCGTGGGCCTGGTCGGCTTCGGCGCGGGCTCCTCGGCCAATCTCGCGGCCCGGTTCGCGGCGGCGGACCTGGCGGCACCGGACCGCCGCGGCCGAGCCATCTCGACCGTGGTGTGGGCGACGACGATCGGTGCGGTCCTCGGACCGAACGTCGCCGCTCCGGCCGGGGAGAGCGTGGCAGGCCTCGGGATCCCGGCGGCGGCCGGGCCGTTCGTGTGGGCCGCGGGTGTCTTCGTGGTCGCCGCGGTCATGGTGGCGGTGCTCCTGCGCCCCGATCCGCTGCTGACGGCGCGGGCCCTGGCCGGCCCGGAGGCGAGCGAGGAGGCGGACAGCCGCTCGCTGCGGGCCGGGATGCGGGCGGTGCGGGCGTCCTCGCGCGCCCGCCTCGCCCTGGTCACGGTCGCCGTCTCGCACACCGCGATGGTCTCGATCATGTCGATGACTCCGGTGGCCCTGAGCCATCACGGGGCGGGGATCCAGCTCATCGGCCTGGTGATCAGCGGGCACATCGCGGGCATGTACGCGTTCTCGCCGGTGATGGGCTGGCTCTCGGACCGGCTCGGCCGGCTGTCGGTGATCGGCCTGGCGGTGGGGCTCCTCTCGGTCGCGGCGCTCCTCGCGGGCACGGCGGGTCCGAGCCATGCCCAGACCGCCGCCGGCCTGTTCGTCCTGGGTCTGGGCTGGTCGGCGGGGCTGGTCTCGGGCTCGGCCCTGCTGACGGACTCGGTCCCGCAGGCGGCACGGGCGGCCGTGCAGGGCCTGTCGGACTTCATCATGAACACGGCGGCCGGTGTCGGCGGGCTCGCGGCGGGGCTGATCGTCGCCCAGGCGGGCTACGGCTGGCTGAACCTGGTGGGCGCGTGTCTGCTGGTGCCGATGGCGGCACTGGCGGTACGGGGCGTGGTGCGGCGCGCCTGACGGGCCCTTCGGCGGGACCGTCCCTCAGCGCGGGAGCGCCGGGGACGTGGCATCGGACACCAGGAGCCGCGGGGCGCCCGTGCCGTCGGCCGGCACGGACCACACGGCGCCCTCGTGCGCGTAGGCGAGGGTGCGGTCGTCCGTCCAGGCCGCCTGGTCGTCGATGCTCCGTTCCTCGGCGACGGCGTGTTCGCGCAGGGTGCGCAGGTCGAGGACGTACAGGCGCCAGGGGGCCTTCGGATCGTCGGAGATCTTCTTCTTGAAGGCGATCCGGGTGTTGTCCGGCGACAGGGACGGGCATTCGACGTTCTCCCTCAGGGCCCGGGCCGACCACCTCCCCATGTCCCCCTCCACCAGGTAGGTCCGGCCCTTCGTCGCGACGGTGGCGTAGAAGCGGTTGTCGTCGCGGGCGAAGGTGACGCCCCAGTAGTTGATGTCGGAGGCGTGATACCGGCGGCCGTGGAGGGTGAGCGGGATCTGCTCCATGTTCTTCACGAGATAGCCGGTGCGCAGATCGAGGATCGACGTCCTGGTCGAGAAGGCGGAGGTCGCGTACGAGTCGCCCGTCGCGAACATGGTCCAGGAGAGCATCCGGCCGGAGGCGGAGACCCGGGCCCGGTTGGGGATGCCGGGCAGGGCGATCCGGCGCAGCTCGCGCAGTCGCCGGTCGAGCACGATCGCGTAGGAGCGGGTCGGCACACCCGGCCGTCGTTGCAGGCAGAGGGCGGTGGGCCCGGAGACGTGGAAGCGGTCGCAGCGGGGGCCCCCGACCGCGCGCGGTGCCCGCGCGTCCGGGTCCTGGCGGCCGATGCGGCCGGCCGCGGTGTCGCGGAAGAAGAGGCCGCCCGCGGGTCCTTCGAGGGTGAGGGCGGGGCCTCCCGTGGCGTCGGCGGGTGGGGCGGCGCGGTCGGCGGCCTTCAGCGTGTAGGCGGTGGCTCCGCCGCCGAGCAGGACGACGGCGAGGACCAGCCCCCACAGTCGCGTACGGGTGAGGCGGCCGAGGCCGGTCATGTCGAGGTCCTTTCGGCGGACGGGGGCCCCTCGGAGGGCGCCGGGCTTTCGGCGGGCGGGGGGCGCTGGGAGCCAGGGCCCCTCCCGGCGGACGGGGGCCCTTCCAAGGACGGGGTATCGGGAAGCAGGTACCGGGCGGCCGCGAGCGCCGCCGCCAGCCCGGTGAGAGCGAGGAGGAGCGCGGTGGACGGCCCCCACACCGTCCAGGCCGCCCCGAACCCGGTCGCCGCGAGCAGCCGGGCCAGGGCCTGGACGGTCTGGACGAGGGCGAGCCCGCTCGCCCGCCGCCCGGCCGGCAGCAGGGGGCCGGTCAGCGCCATCAGGACCCCGTCGGTGGTGGCGTAGAAGACCCCGAGGAGGCCGAGGACGAGGCCCAGCACGAGCAGGTCGGGGCCGGGGGCGAGGAGCAGGCCGTACGCGAGGAGGAGCGCCCCGTGCCCGTACAGGAAGGGCCGGCGGCGCCCGATGCGGTCGGCGAGCCGGCCGGCCGGGACGGCGAGCAGCAGATAGCCCGCCGCGGCGCCCAGCGGCAGGAACGGGAACCAGGTGACGGCCAGATCCAGACGCCGCTGGAGCAGCAGGTACACGAACGCGTCCCCGACGGTGACGGCGCCGAGCAGCGCGGTGGCGCCGAGGATCCGCCGGTAGGGGGCGCAGCGCAGGGGAGCGAGCAGCGCGGCCGCCTTCGGCCGCGCGGTACGGTCCACGCCGCCGTCCGCCGGCCCGCCCGGCACCAGCACGGCGAGGAGCAGCACACCGAGCACCCCGACGCAGAAGCTGACGACGAACACCGCGTCGTACGCGTCCGCCGTCGCCCACAGCAGGGCGAACGCGGCCAGGGGGCCGAGCAGGGCGCCGGTGGTGTCCATCGCCCGGTGGACACCGAAGGCTCGGCCCAGGTCCTGCGGCGGGGTGCTGAGCGTGATCAGCGCGTCGCGCGGGGCGGTGCGGATGCCCTTGCCGAGCCGGTCGCCGGCGAGCGCCGCCGCGATCCAGCCGGTGGCTCCGCCCGCGAGGAGCAGGCCGATCCGCGAGCACGCGGACAGGGCGTAGCCGAGCCCGGCGACGCGTTTGTGACGGCCGCCCCGGTCCGCAGCGTGACCGCCGAGAAGCCGTACGAGCGCGGTGGCGCCGTTGAAGAGCCCGTCCAGGAAGCCGAACTGGAGCGGGGAGAGGCCGAGTCCGAGGACGAGGTAGAGGGGCAGGACGGCCGTCACCATCTCCGAGGAGATGTCGGTGACGAGGCTGACCGTGCCGAGCGCGAGGACGGTGCCGGAGACGCGCCGCCGGACCCCTGCGCGGGGCGGCGGCGCGTCCGGGCGACCGGTGGTCGCCAGGTACATCAGTGGCAGGTGTAAGTCGGGCCGGAGTCCTTGACCTGGCCGTCGGTGCCGACGTACTGCCAGGTGTACGTCGTGTCGGTGAAGTCCAGCTTCAGCACGCCGTAGGGCCCGCTGATCCGCTTCTGGCTGTTGGGCTGGACGGTCTCGATCGGGTAGGGCTCCGCGCCGCCCATGCCGCCGACGATCTCCACGATGCCGTCGGCGGTCGCCCGTCCCGACGGGTCCTGCGGCGCGAACCGCTCGTAGTGGTGGTCGTGCCCGTTGAGCACCAGGTCGGCCTTGGCGCCGTAGAGGATCTGCCAGACGGGCTTGGAGACGGGATCGTTGCCGTGGCCGCCGGAGGAGTACAGCGGGTGGTGGAAGTGGGCGGCGACGCAGCGCTTGGTGTTGCGGGCGAGGTCGTCCTTGAGCCACTGGATCTGGGCGGGGTCGTCGAAGGAGTTGGAGTCGAGGGCGACGAAGTGCCAGTTGCCCTCGTCATAGCTGTAGTAGGGCTTGCCCTGGGGGTAGGCGATGGCACCGAAGTAGGACTTGTAGCCGGCGAGCGAGCCGGCCGGGTCGTATGTCTCGTGGTTGCCGGGCACGGGACGCGTCTTGGCCTTGAAGACGCCCCAGGTCTTGTCGTAATAGGCGCGGAAGTCGGAGAGCAGGGCGTCGTCGTACTGGTTGTCGCCCATCGTCAGATAGAACTTCGGGTTGATCCGCTGCGCCAGTGCCGCGGTCTTGGGGTGGGCGCACGAGCTGCTGGAGGCCGTGCACTGGGCGGCGATGTCGCCGGCCGCGACGACGGTGAACGCTCCGGTGGGCGGGGGTCCGCCGTCCAGCGTGCCGTAGACCTCTACTTCGTAGAGGGAGTAGCCGTACGACGTACCACGGGCGGTGCCGTAGACGCGCAGATGGCGGCCCTTGCCGGTGAGTCCGGTCCAGTCGTCGGTGCCCCCGTTGCCCGCCGTCTCGGTGGCGAGCGGGGTCCAGGTGGCGCCGTCGGCGGAGATCTCCACGCGGTAGGCCTTGGCGTAGGCGGCCTCCCAGGAGAGGCGTACGCGCGAGACGGTGGCGGTGGCGCCGAGGTCGACCCGGATCCACTGCGGGTCGGAGCCCTCGGCGCTGGCCCAGCGGGTGGCCGGGTCGCCGTCGAAGGCCTTGCCCGGACCGAAGGTGGAGTCCTCGACGGACGAGGAGGTGGCGGGCTTGCCCCCGGATATCAGCGGGTCGACGGCGGCTCCGGCGCGTCCCGGGTAGGCGAGCAGGAGGCCACCGACGAGCAGGAGTACGGCGGCGAGGACGAGCGACGGGGTGAGGGGGAGGGTGCGGCGTGGTGGGGCGGAGGCGTACAGGCGCATACCTGGGCTCCCTGGCCTGAGGGGTCGGCGAGAGCTGGACACCGGTGCGGAGCACCGCGCCCCTGCCCCTGGGACATCCGCGCGGGGGCACGGAACGGGGGCAGGGGGCGGTACACGGCGGCCGGGTCAGAGCTCTCGCTGAGCGCGTCACGCCCACGGGATCGGGCGCCGCGCCAAGCCGCTGCCCGGGAGGATAGCTGATAGGAAACCTTCCTACCAGACCTCCCGCCGCCCTCCGCGCCCTCGGTTTCAGAGGCTGATGTGGTACGCCTTGCGCAGCGTCTCGTGGACGGTCCAGGTGGTCCGGTCGCCCTCGCGCAGCACGCAGGCGTCCCCCGGCCCGACCTCCAGCGTGGCGCCACCCTCGATCGCCACGGTGGCACGGCCGCTGACGACGACGAAGAGTTCGTCGGCCTCGGTGTCGGTCACGACTCCGGGGGTGATCTGCCAGATGCCGCGCACCTGCTTGCCGTCGGCGGACTCCCAGAGGACCTCGCCGGTCACCTCGGGCGCGCCCGAGACGATCTGCGCGGGGTCGAGCGGCTCGGGCCGCAGCTCCGCGTCGGGGATGTGGACGGCGAAGGAGGGATGATCGAGTGTCGTCATGGGCGGTGACTGTAGCCCCCTGTTTCGCGACGGTCGCACCCCAGTCGGCCTACATCAGGTCGTGGTCGACCGCTCGGCCGTCGTAGAAGTGACGAATGGACACCTCGGCCCCCTCGGGGGCGGAATCGCTCATACGCGTACGCCGTCCAGCACGGTTCCAGGCCGCCCGGCGGCCGAAAGCCGGTCCGTCGGCGCGTGGTGCCGACCGATGTCCCCGCTGGTCGCGGGCGGCGCCTTTGGTGCGCCCAATGTTGGTCCGGGGGAATGCGCCGAGCCCCCTGTCGAGCATGGCGTGTGCGCGTCAAACTCCCCCTGAATCCCTCCCCCACCTCCGACAGGAGAGTGCGATGCCAGCGTCAGCGTTCCTCCCCCGCACCATCGCCCTGACCGCCGCCACGCTGCTCGCGGCCACCGCGGCCGTCCCCGCGGCCGTCGCCGCCGAGCCGGTCACCCCCGGCGCCTCCTACAAGGCCACGCACGACACCCTCGGTCCCCAGCGCCTGACCCCGGCCCAGCAGAGACTGAGCGCCGCCAAGCAGACCGAGGCGGCGAGAGCCTACGACAGACCGACCACCCGGGCCGCACTCGCGGGCTACAAGCTCTCCGGCGGCCTCCACCAGTCGCAGAGGACCTCCTACTGGTGCGGCCCCGCCGCCCTCGTGATCACCCAGTCCGCCCACGACGAGATCGCGGGCCGGTCGCAGCAGGACGCCGCGACCCTCCTGAAGACGACCAGCAACGGCACCGCCTGGTACGGCATCAACATCAACGTGCCCAACCCGACCGGCTACCCGATGGCCGACGCCCTCAACTACCGCCTGCCCGGCGCCGGTTACATCCCCAAGGCGCTGCCCTACACGCCGACCGCCACCGACAAGGCGAACTTCAAGCAGCACATCACCCACGACACCGACAACGACTACGCCATCGCGGGCAACGCCTGGGAGGTACCCGGCGGTCCCCACCTCGTCGGTCACCCCAACATCGAGATATTCCACTGGGTCTCGATCGACGGCTACAACACCGACACCGCCGCCGGCCAGGTCAACTACCTCGACCCCGTGGGCGGCGTGAGCACGAGCGTGATCTCCTGGGCGGGCTCCGTACCGAAGTCGGCGCATATCTCGTCCGACACCATCACCACCATCATGGGCGGCCGTGGGTACGTCTGGTAGGGCCCGCCGGCACGGCTCCGGCTCCCCCGTGATCCTGCTGCTGACGGGCGCCCTGCTGGCAGGGTGCTCGTCGACGGGGTCCGCCCCGGAGCCGACCGTCGATCCGACGTCCCCTTCGAGCTCCGCTTCGACGCCCGCGTCGAGGTCCGCCGTGCCGACCGCCCGGCCCTCGGCCGCGCCGAGCACCCTCGCCGCCGCCTGTGAGGTGCGGCTGCCCGCCGCCTGGCGCTCCGCGCTCGACAAGGGCGCGTTGCGGACGCCGGCCGACGAACGGCCGGTCCTCACGGACACCGGCCCCGGCTGGACCGCCGTCCAGCTCACCGGCGCGGGGCACCGGCGCGCCGCCCTGGTGCTCGGGGGCGGCGCCCCGCGCACCCTGCTCACCCTCGCGGACCCCGTCGAGCACCAGCTGCTCGCCGCCGACTTCGACGGCCGGCGGTGGGCCGCGTTCGCCGTCCTGGAGGGGCGGACCCTCGACAGCCCATGGAGCCTGTACGTCTGGGACGCCACGACCGGGAGGGCCGAGCGCCTGGCCCGGGCCGTCCTCCCCGGCCCGCTGCCCCAGCCCGTCGTCCGCGCCGGAACGGTCCACTGGGCCCAGGGCGTCGGTGGCGGAAAGGCCACCGTGTACGCGGCCCCGGCCGCGGGCGGTGCCCCGCGCGCCCTGCACACCGGCGTGCTGGACGCGCCGTTCGCCGCCGGCGACCTGCTGGTCTGGCGCGAGTCGACGGGCTCCGGAACACGGCTGACCGCGATCTCCCTCACGGGCGGGGGGCCGAACCGGGGAGAAGGCACGGGCGAGAGAGCGCGGGAGGACACGAGGGAGGACACGGCGGGGAGGGCGGCACCCGTCGCGCTGCCCGCTCCCCTGGCCGCGCTCCGGGACATCCGGTCCGTCGTCTCCGACGGGACGACCTGGGCGTGGGTGGCGGGCGAGGCCGAGCCCCGGCTGATGGTGTGGCGGAAGGGGGACGCGCGGCCGACCGCCGCCGTGACCACGTCCCCGGCGGTGGACGGCATGGACCAGCTCCGGATCAGCGGCCGTCTCGTCACCTGGCGCACCCCGGAGACGTCCTATGCGCTGGACCTCGGCTCGGGCTCGTATGCGCGGATCACGCCGGCGTACGGATACGCGCAGGCCAGGGGCGGTGCACTGGCCGTCGCGTACAGCGTGGGAAATGCCAAGACGTCAGGCTCCCGACCGGTGATCCAGGTCGTCGACGCCGACCGGCTGCCGGGTCTCTCCGCCTGTGGCAGAAGGTAGCCACCGAGGTTTGGGCGGCTCCCCGTCGCGCCAGAGATGGGACATGTCCACACACGTGTCCGAAGAGGTGCGGGAGGCGCTCCACGAGGGGCGTCCCGTCGTCGCGCTCGAGTCCACGATCATCGCCCACGGTCTGCCGCGGCCGCGCAACCTGGCCGTGGCGACGGAGCTGGAGACGCTGGTACGGGACGAGGGCGCCGTCCCCGCCACGATCGCCGTGGTCGACGGGACGGCCCATATCGGCCTGGACCGGGCCCGGTTGACGCGGATCGCCGAGGATCCGGAGGTACGGAAGCTGGGCCACCGCGATCTGGCGCCCGCGCTCGCGACGGGGGCGACCGGGGCGACGACGGTCTCCGCGACGGCGTGGCTGGCCGACTCGGCAGGCATACGGATCTTCGCGACCGGTGGGCTCGGCGGTGTGCACCGGGAGTGGAGCGAGACGCAGGACGAGTCGGCGGATCTCCGGCTGCTGTCCAGGGTCGGGATCACGGTGGTCTGCGCGGGGGTCAAGTCGATCCTCGACGTGCCGGCGACGCTGCAGCGCCTGGAGACCCTGGGCGTGACGGTGGTGGGGTACGGGACGGAGCACTTCCCCGGCTTCTACCTGGCCTCCTCGGGCGAGCCGGTCGACTGGACGCTGCGGACACCCGAGCAGGTGGCGGGCGTGATACGGGCCCAGGACGAGCTGGGCGAGCCGTACGCCGCACTGGTCGTCGCCAACCCGGTGCCGACCGGCGACCAGTTGGATCCGGAGCTGCACGACCGGGTGCTCGCCCAGGGGCTCGCCGCCGCGAAGGAGAAGGGGATCACGGGCCAGGCCGTGACGCCCTTCCTGCTGGAGTATCTGACGGTGCACACCGACGGGGCGTCGCTGGAGGCCAACCTCGCGGCGGTGCGCGGCAACGTCCGGCTCGCCGCCAGGATCGCGGCGGCGTACCACGGCCCGGCATGACCGGGCTCCTCGTCGTCGGGGACGTGGTCACGGATGTCGTCGCCCGGCACCGGACGCCTCTCGCACCCGCGACCGACACGGCGGCGGTGATCCGTACGCTCCCGGGTGGCGCGGGCGCCAACGCGGCATGCTGGGCGGCGCGTTCGGGGTGCGCGGACGTCCGGCTGCTCGGCCGGGTCGGTACCGAAGCGGCCGACTGGCACACCCGCGCACTGCGCCTGGCAGGGGTGCGGCCCCTGCTGGTCAGGGACCCGCGTGCCGCCACGGCGACGGTGATATCCCTGGTGGACGCGCACGCCGAACGCACCTTCCTCACCGACAGCGGCGCGGCCCTGCGCCTCTCCCCCGCCGACTGGTCCGACGAGCTCCTCCGGGGAGTCGCCCATCTGCATCTGTCCGGCTACCTGTTCTTCGGCGCGACGAGCCGGGAGGCCGCGCTGGGTGCGCTGCGGGGCGCCCGCGCGGCCGGGGTCTCGGTGAGTGTGGACCCGGCCTCCGTGGGGTTCCTGAAGGACCTGGGGGTGGACCGGTTCATGGCGGCGGCGTCCGGGGCGGACGTGCTGTTCCCGAACGCCGACGAAGCCCGGCTGCTGACCGGGTGCGCCGATCCGGTTGCGGCGGCGGAGCGGTTGAGCCGGACGTTCCCGCTGGTGGCCGTCACCCTGGGCGACCGGGGCGCGCTGGTCGCCGAGGCGGGGGCGGTGACGGGCCGGGTCGCGGCTCCGTCGGTCCAACCGGTGGACTCGACCGGGGCAGGTGACGCTTTCGCGGGCGCGTTTCTGGCGGCCCGTCTCGCGGGGGCGGACCCGGTGGCGGCGGCGGAGGCGGGCTGCCGGGCCGGCGCGGAGGCGGTGACGGTGGTGGGCGGCCGGCCGGAGAACGGACGGTCGCAGGACGGGGCTTAGCGTCCGTCTCGTGGGTCACCCTCACCGCCGAGTCCGGTCCAGGCGGGGCGGCGCGGATCGTCGGTGCGTACGACGACGTCGGCGGCCTCGGACGGGCCGACCTCGTTCTCGTACCGCTCGAAGGCGGGCAGGGTCCAGGGCTCCTCGGTGCGGCGTGCGAGGGCGCCGGGTGAGAGCCGCAGATGGACGGTCAGGTCGAACGGGAACCAGTGGCCGAGCAGGAACGGTCCGTGGACCATCAGCACTCCGCCCGGCGGCAGTTCCACGTACGGGCTGCGGGTGGCGCGGTCGATGACGGGGTCCCACAGGTCGGGCAGCACGCGCCCGCTGCCGCCCGCCTCCAGCGGCCCGAACACCTCGCGCCACAGAGCCCCGGTGTCGAACCAGCCGCTGTAGTACGCGTCGGGGTCCTGCTTCCCGTGTTCGTAACGGAGCGAGGCGGGCCGCAGGAAGCCTCCGGTCCCGATGACGAGCACGGAACGACCGCGCAGCCTCAGCGCTTCGGCGATGCGCTCGGCCGTCTCCCCGGTCGGCGCCGCGGGAGGCCCGTCGATGGCGACCTTGAGCCAGTCGCCGCCGTCACCGGGCGCGGCCCCGTCGAGATGACCGGCCAAGATCCCGGCCAGCCGCTCCCATGTGATCGCTTCGAACCGCAACGGCCGTGACCCCCGGTCTCACACCATCAACAGCACCGCGCCGCGCCGCGCCACACAGCACAGCACAGCACAGCACAGCACAGCACAGCACAGCACAGCACAGCACACGATCATTGTCGCCCGCGGTGCCGGGCGAACGCCCCACACGCCGGCTCACCCGGCGGAGGCGGTCACCCCGCGGTCCGCAACGTCCCGCCGTCCCCGCCGTCCCCGAGGTCCGCACCGTCCGTACGGTCGACCCGTCCCTCGGCGATCGCCTCCGCGAGCGTCAGCTCCCCGCCCGCCAGGGCGCGGCAGGTCGCCATGTCCGTCCGCAGCCGTACGTCGGCGTCGCCGGCCGGCCCGTCGCCGTACTCCGGCGGACCGCCCGCTCGCGTCCGTACATGGAACTGGCCTTCGTCCAGCGTCACCTGCACCACCACGTCGGTCTCCGCCCCCTCGCCCTCCCCCTCCAGAGCGCGCAGCAGGGGGATCGCGAACCAGTGGGCCCGTACGGCGTCGGTCGGCCGGGGTTCCCCCAGGGCTGGTGCGCCCCACTCTCCCAGGGCCCGCAGGACGGGCAGCAGGCCGCGGCCCCGCTCGGTGAGTTCGTAGACGTACGCCGAGGCGGGCGGCGGAAGCCGGCGGCGCGTGAGGAGTCCGGCGCCCTCCATGTCCTTGAGGCGGCCGGCCAGCATGTCCGTGCTGACGCCCGGCAGATCGGCGTGCAGGTCGGTGTAGCGGCGCGGCCCGGCGAGGAGTTCACGGACGATCAGCAGGGTCCAACGGTCACCGACGACGTCGAGGGCGCGGGCGGCGGCGCAGTACTGGTCATAGCTTCGGCGGCGTGGCATGCGACGCAGTCTAGACAAGTTGTTGGACTTTCCAAGCTCGGACTTGGTAAAACCAAGCATCAGTACTTCTGGGGAGGTCGTCGCATGGAGTTCCGGCAGTCGAGCAAGCTGAGCGAGGTCTGTTACGAGATCCGTGGCCCGGTCATCGAGCACGCCAACGCCCTGGAGGAGGCGGGCCACAGCGTGCTGCGCCTCAACACGGGCAACCCGGCGCTCTTCGGCTTCGAGGCGCCCGAGGAGATCGTCCAGGACATGATCCGGATGCTTCCGAAGGCCCACGGCTACACCGACTCCCGCGGCATCCTCTCCGCCCGTCGCGCCGTCGCCCAGCGCTACCAGGGCATGGGCCTGCCGGAGGTCGACGTCGACGACGTCTTCCTCGGCAACGGTGTCTCCGAGTTGGTCTCCATGGCCGTTCAGGCGCTCCTGGAGGACGGCGACGAGGTGCTGATCCCCGCTCCCGACTTCCCTCTGTGGACGGCGGTGACCACCCTCGCCGGCGGCAAGGCGGTCCACTACCTCTGCGACGAGTCGGCCGACTGGTACCCCGACCTCGACGACATGGCCGCGAAGATCACCGACCGGACCCGGGCCGTCGTCATCATCAACCCCAACAACCCCACGGGCGCCGTCTATCCGCGCGAGATCGTCGAGGGCATTCTCGACCTCGCCCGCCGCCACCAGCTGATGGTCTTCGCCGACGAGATCTACGACCAGATCGTCTACGACGAGGCCGTCCACTATCCGGCCGCCTCCCTCGCCCCCGACCTGGTCGTCCTCACCTTCGGCGGTCTGTCGAAGACGTACCGGGTGGCGGGCTTCCGCTCGGGCTGGCTGGTCGTCAGCGGCCCCAAGCAGCATGCGAAGAGCTATCTGGAGGGGCTGACGATGCTCGCCTCCATGCGGCTGTGCCCCAACGCCCCCGCGCAGTACGCCATCCAGGCCGCACTCGGCGGTCGGCAGTCGATCCACGAGCTGACCGCGCCGGGCGGCAGGCTGCGCGAGCAGCGCGACAAGGCGTGGGAGAAGCTCAACGAGATCCCCGGCGTCTCGTGTGTGAAGCCGAAGGGCGCGCTCTACGCGTTCCCGCGCCTCGACCCGAAGGTGCACAGGATCCACGACGACGAGAAGTTCGTCCTCGACCTGCTGCTGCGGGAGAAGATCCAGGTGGTGCAGGGCACCGGCTTCAACTGGCCGCGGCCGGACCACTTCCGCATCCTGACCCTGCCGTACGCGGACGACCTCGACGCGGCCATCAGCCGCATCGGCCGCTTCCTGAGCGGCTACAAGCAGTGACACCCCTGAAAACGGGAGCGGGTCCGAGGGCGTAGCCTGCCCCCGGACCCTGTCGATGCCGCTCACATCACACGCCGGCACACTTGAGGACCCGGGTCAGTCGTCATTGCGTCGCGTCCTGCCATTGGACCACCGCCGATCGAAGCTCGGCGGACCAGATTCGAACTGGCATTTCGACGCACCAGGGCCCGGGCCCGGTCGATCCGGCGATGAGCGGCGCATGCTGAGTCTGGAGCAATAGTCTGAGTTTGAGCGCGGCCCTCGTCAGAAGGGCCACGCATTCACGACAAGCCTCATCTTCAGCTTTGCGCTCCTCGCGCACCCCGGCCGTGTTCTGTGGCCGGGGAGTCTTTTATGTCTTCCCGCTACCCGAAGAGGTAGCCGAAGACGGCGTCGCCGACGCGCCGGTCGGTGACCTCGGCGCCGTTCGCCTCCTCACGGGCGAACTTCACCGCCTGCTGCAGCTTCTCCACCCGCTCCAGGAGTTCGTTCACCCGGCGGGCCGGCAGTGCTCCGGAGAACTTGACGGTGGTCCAGTAACCGACCGGCACGTCCTCGTAGTACACCTCGACCTGCGCCGGATGCTTCTCCGTCGCCTCCGCCTTGACGTGGTTGCGCGGCACCTTCTTCGTCCGGACCGTGCGGACGACCTCGGTCTTCCACGCGTCGGTGGACGGGTCCTGGGTCCAGGACTCGGCCGAGTCGAGGACGGGCAGCTTCCGGACGAAGGTGTTGATGTCCGTCAGCTGCTTCTCCAGGAAGAGGAGGTAGGCGACGGGCACCTCGCTCACCAGCACGCGTCCGTCGACCGTGATGTCGGCGCGCGCCTCGCAGTTGGCCCAGTCCTTCGTGGCGGTCACGTCGAACAGCCGGGTCAGCGCCCACGCCGTGTCGCGCAGTACGTCCTCGGCCTTCACCTGCACCAGCGTGGACTCGGGCGGAAGCTGCTCGCCCTCCTCGTCCTTCGGCTGGTACGTACGGGAGATGCCGGCGAGCAGCGCGGGCTTCTGCAGCCCGTGGTGCGCGGCGGTCAGGTCCTGATGCGCCCTGGACTTGACGCCCTTCTCGACTGCGATGATCTGATTGAGTTTCGCCACGTCGGAGAATGTATCCGGCGCGGCCCTTCGGATCGAACGAATTACCGGGCCCCGCAGGGTCGGTGTGCGGTGTGAGGAGTACGCGGGATGGAAACGGCGGTCATAGCCGTGCTCGGCACCCTGCTCGGGTCGGTCGTCACGCACTTCTTCCAGGGCCGTGCCGCCGAGCGCACCGCCGCCCTCACCCGTGCGGAACAGCTGCGCCAGGAACGGATCTCGACGTACAGCGCGTTCGCGGAGGCGGTCGTCGAGTACCGCAGGGCCCAGAACGCCCGCTGGTACCGCAGGAGCGGAAGGCTGGCCGAGCAGTTCCGTGAGGAGTCGTACATCCAGCGGACCACCGCCAGGGCCGCCCTGGTGCGGGTCCAGTTGGTCTGCTCCGACCGGGGGGTCGTCGAACTGGCCCAGGAGACCTTCGAGGTGACGAACTGTATGCACGAGGCGGCGGACGAGGTGGATCGCGACCGACGCTCGGCACGCGCCGTCGAGGCGCTGGCCGCGTTCATCGAGGCCGCCGCTCCGGGCGTGCGCTGAGCGGGGCCGCCGTGGAGCTCGTCGCGCCCGTCGTCGTCGAACCGCTCAAGCGCCGCCGCTGCTCGGAGTGCCGTCAGGGGCCACTGGAGCGGATGATCGTCGAGTTCAACGCACCGGTCTGCCTGGACTGCGCCGACCTCGGCCATCTGGTGTTCCTGCGGCGCGGGGACACGGCGCTCACCCGCCGGGCCCGCGAGGGCAGTTCGCTGTGGGCGGTGGTGGTACGTCACAACCGGCGCCGCACCCGGTACGAACGTCAGGGGCTGCTCGTCGAGGAGGCCGCGCTGATCCGGGCCGAGGCTGCCTGCCTGGCGGACGCGGAGGCACGGGCGCGACGGCGGGCACGGGACGCGGTCCGGCGCACGGCGCGGGACGCGGAGGTCACGGCGGCGCTGGAGGCGGAGATCCTGCGGCTCTTTCCGCGCTGCCCGGTGGAGCGGGCCGCGGAGATCGCGGCGCACGCCTCGCTCAAGGGCAGTGGCCGGGTGGGGCGTACGGCGGCCGGGCGGGCGCTCGACCGTGGCGCGGTCACCGCCGCCGTACGGGCGGCCGTCCGCCATGTCGACACCGAGTACGACGCTCTGCTCATGCGGGGGGTCCCCCGCCACCAGGCCCGGGAAAGGGTGGCACCGGCCATCGAGGCCGTGCTCCGGGCCTGGCTTCGGACGTGAGGCCCGCGGGTCTCAGGCCTCGGTGCCCACGCGGCGTGCGCGGCGGTACAGCAGCGCGCCGCCGAGCAGCAGGGCCGCGCCGGCCGGGACGGCGTAGCCGACCAGGTCCGCGCCCGTGCTCGCGAGCACGGCGGGGCTTCCCTGGGGACCGGGCGCGGGCGCGGGCGCCGGCTCCTCGCCGTCGGTGCTCGGCACCGGCAGGCTCCTCACGGGTGTGTGCGGGTTCGGCGCCTCGGGGCGGCCGGGGCCGTTGACCGAGGTGTTGCCGAAGGCCGGGTTGCCGATGCCGACGACGTTGACCGAGTTGCCGCTGACGTTCACGGGGAGGTGGATCGGCAGCTGGATGCCGTTGCCGGAGAGCACTCCGCCGGAACCCTGCGCATGGCCCTCGGCGGTGGCGCCACCACCGTGGGAACCGCTGCCGTCGGAGCCGCTGCCCGCGTGGGAGCCGCCGCCGCGCGAGCCACCGCCCTGCCCTTCACCGTGCGGGGTTCCCGGCAGGTCCTTGTGCGAGCCGCCGCCGTCCCGGCCCGAGCCGCGACCGTCGGACCCGTCTGAGTTGGCACAGCCGTTCTCAAAGGCCGGGTTGAGCAGTCCGACGACATTGACGGTGTTCCCACAGACATTGACCGGAGCGTGCACCGGCAGTTGAATCGTGTTGCCGGAGATCGCACCCGGCGAATCGACCGCGGCGCCCTGAGCGCCCGCGCCGGCGTGCGCAGCGCCCGCCGAGAGCGCCAGCGCGCCACCCGTGACCATCAGTGTGGCCAGACCACTTCGGCGAATCTGCCTCATGGCTTCCTGCCTTCCGGAGGTTTTCACGGGCATTCGCCCGTACCCGCAATTAACGCGATTCCAACCCACCCGGATCAGGCCACCGGCGCGTTTCACTCCATCGTGTGGGCGGATGTCGAACGCGTGCGACCTCGCTGCGCTAGCGCGCCCTCGTCGGCGGCGCACGTACCGACTCCGCCCGGGCCCACGGCAGGAGCGTCGGTCAGCGGCCGAGGAGGTCGGTGAGAGCCCCGACCGGATCGGGGTCCGGGGTACCGCGGGGCCACCAGTCCTCGCGGTCGGCGTCCGACTCGTAGCCGTACCAGAGGCCGTCGCGGCCGAGGCGGAGCTGGAGCGACCTGGTCGACAGCCGGTTCCGCCAGGGGCGGAAGGACGGGTAGTCGGCGGCGAGCAGGGCGGGCCGGGCCCGGTCGAACGGACCGGCCGGCGGGTCCCAGGGCTCTTCCAGGACGGCGAGGCCGGCCAGGCCGCCCTGGCGCCAGGCGGCGACGGCGCGGGCCAGGTCGGTGGGGGTGCGGTCGAGCGCGTACCCGAGGTCGCGGTAGAGCGCGCGGGTGGACGCGGTGAGGCCGGAGCCCGGGTGGGCGGCGGCCAGCCGGACGGCGTCCTGCCAGGGAGTGAGGGCGGCCACGGGGTCGTGACCGGTGACGAGGAAGGTGTGGGCGCGGGAGGCGGCCTCCGTCGCGAGGAGGTCCAGGGCGAGCGGATCCGGGGCGTGCGGGTCCGGCGGATGGACCGGTGGCCGGCCGGGCTGCGCGGGAACGGGGAGGGGCGGCGGGAGCGGAGGCAGGGGCCGGCTCCCGGCGCTGCCGGGGGCGGTGTCGAGCACGTGGCGGGCCGGGACCGTGGGCAGGAGCGACGTGGCCGTGCTCGCCTCGGCGGCCGACCGCGCCGCGTTGCGGTGGGTCAGCGCGGCGAGGATCTCCTGCTCACCACGGCCTCGCATCAGGAAGAGGACGAAGGGGTCCTCGTCGAGGAGCCTGGCCGACTGGTAGCAGAGCGCGGCGGCGTGCTTGCAGGGGTATCCGTCGTCGGGGCAGGAGCAGTCGGGGATCAGGTCACCGGGCGCGGGCAGCAGGCCCGTGACCGCTTCGAGGGCGTGCGGGACGTCCTTGTCGAGCAGAGCGGCGATGTGGTCGGGCCGGGCCGCCGCTTCGTCGAGGAACCGCTCCCAGTCGTCGTCCCCGAGGGTGCGGAGCCGGATCTCGGTACGGTACGGACGGGGCCGGGTGCCATGGACGTAGGCGACGACACGGCCGGGAGTGACAGTGATCGCGTCGACGTGGCCCCGGCCCGCGTAGGCCTTGCCACGGGCCAGCCGGGCCGCGTCGAGGGCGGTGTCCTCCAGGGCCTCCACCCATGCGTTGCCCCACCAGGTGGCGGCGAAGCGCCCGTCCGGCGCCTCCCGCGGCGCGAGGGGCGGGAACGTCCGGCGTCGGTCGTCGTGGAGCGGACCGGCGTACCGCGCGCCGGCCGGTCGGCGGCCCGTGGCGGGGCGGCGGTTCATGACGGCCTCCTCAGCGACACCAGGTCGGCCAGCTCGCGGTCGGTCAGTTCGGTGAGCGCGGCCTCGCCGGAGCCGAGGACGGCGTCGGCGAGGGCCCGCTTGGCGCGCAGCATCTCGGCGATGCTGTCCTCCACCGTGCCCTCGGCGATCAGCCGGTGGACCTGGACCGGCTGGGTCTGCCCGATGCGGTAGGCCCGGTCGGTGGCCTGCTCCTCGACGGCGGGGTTCCACCAGCGGTCGAAGTGGACGACGTGCCCCGCCCGGGTCAGGTTGAGACCGGTGCCCGCCGCCTTCAGGGACAGCAGGAAGACGGGCACCTCGCCGGACTGGAAACGGTCCACCATCCGCTCGCGCTCGGCCACCGGCGTTCCACCGTGGAGGAGTTGGGCGGGGATCGCCCGGGAGGCCAGGTGATCGGCGAGGAGCCGGGCCATGGAGACGTACTGGGTGAAGACCAGCACGGAGCCGTCCTCGGCGAGGATCGTGTCGAGGAGTTCGTCGAGCAGGGCGAGCTTTCCCGAGCGGCCGGCGAGCCGGGCCGTGCCACCGCCCTTCGCCGTCTGTTCCTTGAGGTACTGGGCGGGGTGGTTGCAGATCTGCTTGAGGGAGGTCAGCAGTTTCATGATGAGGCCACGGCGCGCGATGCCCTCCGCGCCCTCGACCTGCGCCATGGTCTCCCGCACCACCGCCTCGTAGAGCGAGGCCTGTTCGCGGGTGAGGGAAACCGGGTGGTCCGACTCGGTCTTGGGCGGCAGCTCGGGGACGATGCCGGGGTCCGACTTGCGGCGGCGCAGCAGGAAGGGCCGCACGAGGCGGGCGAGCCGCTCCACCGCCTCGTCGTTCTCGATCTCCTCGCTGTTCTCGACGGCGCGGGCGTGGCGGGCGCGGAAGGCCTTGAGCGGCCCGAGGAGGCCGGGGGTGGTCCAGTCGAGCAGGGCCCACAGCTCGGAGAGATTGTTCTCCACGGGAGTGCCGGTGAGGGCGACCCGGGCCGCGGTCGGGATCGTGCGCAGCGCCTTCGCGGTCGCGGAGAAGGGGTTCTTGACGTGCTGGGCCTCGTCGGCGACGACCATCCCCCACTCCAGCGCGGCCAGTTGCGGAGCACTGGTGCGCAGGGTGCCGTACGTGGTGAGGACGAATCCGCCGGTGCCGGAGCCGCCGTCGAGCCCGTCGAGGGAGCGGTCGGCGCCGTGGAAGCGGCGCACGGGGACGCCCGGCGCGAACCGCTGGATCTCCCGCTGCCAGTTGCCGAGCAGGGAGGCGGGACAGACGACCAGGGTGGGTGCCCGGCGGGCGCGGCGCAGGTGGAGGGCGATGAGGGTGACGGTCTTGCCGAGACCCATGTCGTCGGCGAGGCAGCCGCCGAGGCCTAGTGAGGTCATCAGGTCCAGCCAGGCGAGTCCGCGCAGCTGGTAGTCGCGCAGGGTGGCGTCCAGGCCGGCGGGCGGGGCGACCGCCTCCGGACCGGCGACGAGCCGGTCCCGCAGAGTCGCGAGCGCGCCGACGGGCACGGCGCGGACGGTCTCGCCGTCCACCTCGGCCGTGCCGCTGAGGGCGACGGCGAGGGCGTCGACGGGTTCCAGGAGGCCGAGTTCACGCTTGCGGGCCTTGCGGACCAGGTCCGGGTCGACGACCACCCACTGGTCGCGCAGCCGCACGATGGGCCGGTGGGACTCGGCGAGGACGTCCATCTCCCGCTCGGTGAGCGGGTCGCCGTCGAGGGCGAGCTGCCAGTTGAAGCGGAGCAGCTCCTTGCTGTCGAAGAAGGTGGTGCCGTCGGTGGCGGATCCGGGGGCGGCGACGGGCGGCCGGACGACGGCGGAGGCGCTGAGCGAGCGGGCCAGCTCGCGGGGCCAGTGGACGGCGACCCCGGCGTCGGCGAGGCGGGCGGCGGCCGGCCCGAGCAGTTCGTACAGCTCGTCCTCGGTCAGGGCGACGACGTCGGGTACGTCGCGTTCCAGGAGCCTGCCGAGGGGTGGCCAGACGCGCGCCGCGCGGCGCACCGCGAGGACGGCGTCGATGCGGGCGCGCGGCCCGAAGTGCTCGTCGCCGTCGCCAGCCCAGAGAGCCGCGGCGTCGATGACGAGGGTGGGGTCGGCGAGGCTGTGAACCTGGAGGAGGGCGGCGGCCGCCTGCCGCTCGTCGCCGCCCTCCTCGGCGATGTCGAAGAGTTCGTATCCGGCGAGGTCGAGCCGGAGTGAGACCCGGACACCGGCGTCCATGCCGGCCGCTGCCTCGGCCGCCCAGGCACGCGCGCGGGGCAGGTGCTGCGCCGCGCGGGCCGCGAACGGCGCCCCGGCCGCGTGGGCCGCGGCGGGCGTGCGGGGCAGGGTGTCGGCGACCGCGTCGAGGAACGCCCGTACGAGCGCTTCCGGCTCGGGCAGCTGGAGCGGACTTCGGCCGGGGACGGGCACGGCATGGCCTTCGTACGGCATGGCGGCGGCGACGGCCCGCAGGTGGGCGATGTCGTCGGCGTCCAGCGGGCCGGCCCGCCAGGCGTCCAGGTCGTCGGCGGTGAGCCCG
>NZ_JAGGOS010000069.1 GCF_018614205.1 Streptomyces sp. ISL-36
CCAGGGCCTGCTCGTTCGGCATCTGCTCAGCCACGGCCGTAGGTCTCCTCTGCCTTCCAGAAGTAGATGAATCCGCCCGCGAACGTCACCAGCGCCCATCCGGCGGCGAGCGCCCAGACATGGGCCGGCAGCTGGTCGGCGGTGAAGCTCCCGACGAGTGCGAAGCGCATCAGGTCGATGTAGACGGCGGCGGGATTGGCCTGCAGAGCCGTGATCAGCGCGTCCGGGAGGCGGCCGCTCTCCGCCAGGTGCCGGATGGACCACATGGCGCCGGAGACGTACATCCAGGTGCGCAGCAGGAACGGCATCAGCTGCGCGATGTCCGGGGTGCGGGCGGCCAGGCGGGCCAGGGCGAGCGAGGCCCCGGCGTTGAAGAGCGACTGCAGGAGAAGTGCGGGGACGGCCAGGAGCCAGCTCCGGCGGGGGAACTCGCCGAAGCAGAACAGGATCGCGATCAGGGCGCAGAGCGACAGCGCGAGCTGCTGGAGCTGCTGGAGCGCGAGGGAGAGCGGAAGGCTCGCACGGGGGAAGTGCAGCGCGCGGACCAGCCCGAGGTTTCCGCTGATCGCGCGGGTGCCGCTCATGATCGACTGCGAGGTGAAGGTCCAGACGAAGATGCCCGTGATCAGGAACGGGACGTAGTCCGGGATGCCCTGCTGGACGTTCATCAGGACGCCGAAGATCAGGTAGTAGACCGCCGCGTTGAGCAGCGGGGTCATCATCTGCCAGAGCTGGCCCAGTCTCGCCTGGCTGTACTGGGCGGTGAGACGGGCGGTCGCGAACGCGCCGATGAAGGCGCGGCGCGACCAGAGCTGCCGGATGTACGAGGGGAGCGGGGGGCGGGCGCCGCTGACCGACAGGCCGTGGCGCAGGGCCAGTGCGCGCAGATCCTCGGCGGGGACGGTGGGCGTGGTGGGCGTAGTGGGCGTGGTGGGCGCGGCGGGGAGGGTGGGCACGGTGGTCGCTTTCGGGCTCCTTGACGACGGGACGGGTCCGTATCGTCGTTACGGGGAGGGTAGGGCGACCGTACGTCGGAACGCAACCGTCTCGTCGTGACGTGAGCGTTGGCTATCATCCTGGTCATGACCGAAGCCCCCGGCCCCGGACCCGCCCGCCGCGCCCCCGCCGGAGCCGCCGTGCTCCGCGAGGACGTCACGGAGGCCATTCGCGCCGCCGTCTTCGAGGAACTGGCCGCGGTCGGGTTCGCGCGCATGTCCATCGAGGGCATCGCCCGCCGCGCGGGCGTCGGCAAGACCGCCGTATACCGGCGCTGGAAGTCCAAGCTCTCGCTCGTCCTCGATCTCGTCGGCGCCTTCGCCGTCCAGGGGATGCCCGCGCCGGCGACCGGTTCCCTGTACGGGGACGTGCGCGCCCTCCTGGAGGTCGCCTCGCACGCCCTGCGCCACCCCGTGGCCTCGCAGGTGATCCCGGACCTGCTGGTGGAGGCCGCGCGGCAGCCGGAGATCGCCGCGGCGATCAGGGCGGCCCTGCTCGACGGCCAGCAGGGAGTGGTGGCGCAGGTGGTGCGGGAAGCCATCGGCCGCGGCGAACTCCCCGAGGGTGCGGACCCCGACCGGGCGCTCGACCTGGTCGTGGGACCGCTCTACTGGCGGCTCGTGGTGGTGCGAGGCGACCTTCCCCAGGGGTACCTGGACGATCTCGCGCGGTCGGCGGTGGCGGCGCTCATCGCCTGAGCCCAAGGCCCGAGTCCGAGACCCGACTCCGAGGCGTGAGTCCGAGGCGTGAGCCTGAGGCCCGAGCCCGAGGCGTGAGCCTGAGGCCCGAGTCCGAGGCGTGAGCCTGAGACCCGAGTCCGAGGCCTGAGCCCGAGACCCGAGACCCGAGCCTGAGGCCCGAGTCCCAGGCCCGAGCCCGTGGCGGCGCCCCTACTTCACCGCGCCCGCCATCACCCCCGACACGAACTGCCGCTGGAAGGCGAAGAAGACCGCCAGCGGAATCACCATCGACACGAACGCGCCCGGCGCCAGGACGTCGATGTTGTTCCCGAACTGCCGCACCTGCTGCTGCAGCGCCACCGTGATCGGCGGCGACTCGGAGTCCGCGAAGATCAGAGCGACCAGCATGTCGTTCCAGACCCACAGGAACTGGAAGATGCCGAGCGAGGCGATCGCCGGCCCGCCCAGCGGCATCACGACCCGCGTGAAGAGCCGGATCTCCCCCGCCCCGTCCAGCCGTGCCGCCTCCAGCAGCTCCCGCGGGATCTCCGCGAAGAAGTTCCGCAGCAGGAAGATCGCGAACGGCAGGCCGAAGGCGGTGTGGAAGAGCACGACCCCCAGCGTCGTCTCGAAGATGCCGATCGTGCCGAAGAGCTTCGAGACCGGGACGAGCGCGACCTGCACCGGTACCACCAGGAGCCCCACGACCACCAGGAACCACCAGTCCCGGCCCGGGAAGTCCAGCCACGCGAAGGCGTACCCGGCCAGCGAGCCGATGACGACGACGAGGACGGTCGCCGGCACGGTGATCAGCACGGTGGAGAGGAGTGAACCCGTGATCGTGTCGTTCGAGAGGAGGGCGGAGTAGTTCTCGGTGGTCAGCTGCGCCGGGGTGGTGAAGACCTGCCACCAGCCGCTCTCGCTGATGTCCGACGGTCCGCGGAGCGAGGAGAGCAGCAGCCCGACCGTGGGCATCAGCCAGAAGAGCCCCACGAGGACGAGGAAGATCCGCATCACACCGCCGGCGGCGCGGGCGGCGATCCGTGAGCCCAGGCCGCCTCCGTTCGACGCTGTCACCGGCGGGCCTCCCTTCGCATGCGGCGGATGTTGAAGGCCATCACCGGCAGTACGAGCAGCAGCAGGAGCACGGCGATGGCCGAGCCCACCCCGAGGTCCGCGTCCGTACCGAAGGACGAGCGGTACAACTGCAGCGCTAGCACGTTCGCGTCGTCCTGCGCCGAGCCCGGCGCGATGATGAAGACCAGGTCGAAGACCTTCAGCACGTTGATCACCAGGGTGACCAGGACGACGGCGAGGACCGGTGCGAGGAGCGGCACGGTGATCCGGCGGAAGACCTGCCACTCGTTCGCCCCGTCGACCCGGGCGGCTTCGAGGAGTTCACGGGGCACGCTCGCGAGACCGGCCGCGATCAGCACCATCGCGAACCCGGCCCACATCCACACGTAACTGCCGATGATGGCGGGGGTGACGAGCGAGGGGCCGAGCCACTCCACGCCGTTGTACTGCTCCCGGAAATTGCTCGCGGGCAGCCGCAGCCGGGTCCCGTCGGCGGCCGCCGGAAGGCTGAAGGTGCCGTCGGCGGCCGCCGTGGTGGACGCGACCACCGTGCCGTCCTCCCGTACGGCCTCGATACGCAGCCCCTTGAGGCCGCGCTCCTGCGGGTCGACGACGTTCGGCTTCCCGCCGCCGCCCTTGGTGAAGTCCAGCCAGGCGGCGCCGGTGATCCGGCCCTCCTCGGCAGGCGGTTCGTGCGCAGGCCGGGCGTCCTGCGGCATCTGCGCGGGCGCGACTCCGACCAGCGGCAGCCGCGCGATCTCTCCGGCACGGACCGGGTTCTTGGTGACGTACGCGCCACCGCCCGCCGCTTCCAGGGGGTGGACGGGCAGCGGACGCGCCTTCGGGAAGACGGAGGACTCGGCGAACGTGTCGTGGACACCGACCCAGACCGCGTTCGCCACGCCGCGGTCCGGGTCCTGCTCGTAGACCAGCCGGAAGATGATTCCGGCGGCGAGCATCGAGATCGCCATGGGCATGAAGACGATCAGCTTGAACGCCGTTCCCCAGCGCACCCGTTCGGTGAGCACCGCGAAGATCAGGCCGAGGGCGGTGGCGACGGTCGGGGCGAGGACCACCCAGATCGCGTTGTTCTGGACGGCGGTGAGGATGGTGTCGTCGGTGAAGAGCTCGACGTAGTTGTCGAGCCCGGCGAAGGCATCACCGGACTTGTCGAAGAACGAGCGGTAGACGGAGTACCCGATCGGGTAGACGACGAGCGCGCCGAGCAGCAGCAGGGCGGGGAAGAGGAACCCCACCGCCACTGCCTTACGGGTGCCGGTGACACTCCTGGTCGGTCCGGGCGGCTTGGGGGCCATGGTCATGGCGCCTCAGCTCTTGTACGCCTTGGCCGCGTCGGCCTCCAGCCGTGCCTGGGTCCCCGCGATGTCCTTGGGGTTCTTCAGGAAGTCCTGGAGCGCCTTCCACTCGCCCTTGCCGGGCGTCCCGCCGAACGACTGCGGCATCTGGTCCGACATGTCGAAGCGGAAGTCGTCCCCGGCCGCGATGAGGGCCTTGGCGATCTCGCGCTGCACGTCGTTGGGGTACGCCGCCGGGTCCAGGCTCTTGTTGGGCGAGATGAAGCCGCCGGCCTTCGCCCAGATGGCGGCCGCGTCCGGCGAGGCGAGGAAGGTCAGGAGCGCCTGCGCCCCCTTGGTGTCCTTCAGCGCCACGGCCGCGTCGCCGGCCGTCACCACCGGGGACTCCGCGCCCTCGCCGACGGCGGGGAAGGGGAACACCTTCGCGTCCGTACCGATCTTCGCACTGGTCTGCGCGATGTTGACCGTCACGAAGTCGCCCTCGAAGACCATCGCCCCCTTGGGCTGGTCGCCGCCGGTGAAGGTCTGGGTGACCGAGGCGGGGAACTCCGTCTGCAGTGCGCCGTCCGCGCCGCCCGCGAGCAGATTCGGCTTGCCGAACAGCTCACCGAGCGTGGTGAGCGCCCGGGTGACCGAGGCGTCCGTCCACTTGATCTGATGCTTGGCCAACTGGTCGTACTTCTCCGGGCCCGCCTGCGAGAGGTAGATGTTCTCGAACCAGTCCGTCAGCGTCCAGCCGTCCGCGCCGCCCACCGAGACGGGGGTGACGCCGGACGCGGAGATCGTCTCGGCGGTGGAGAGGAAGTCCTTCCAGGTCTTCGGCTCGGTGGCTCCCGCGTTCTCGAAGGCCGCGCTGTTGTACCAGATCAGGGACTTGTTGGCGGCCTTGAAGTACACGCCGTACTGGGTGCCGTCGACGGCGCCGAGATCCTGCCAGCCCTTGGAGTAGTGGGCGGCGAGCTGGGCCTTGGCCTCCGGGCCCACCGGCTTGATCCACTTTTGGGCGGCGGCCTGCTGGATCGCGCCGACCTGGGGGAGCATCGCCACGTCGGGCGGGGAGCCACCGGCGATCTTCGTACCGAGGAAGTTCACGATCGGGTCCTGGGCGGGCACGAAGGTGACCGTGGCGCCGGTGCGCTTCTCGAACTCCTTGAGGACCTTGGTGAAGTTCTCCTGCTCGGGGCCGGTCCAGACGGCCGCGACTTCGATCTTCTCGCCCTTCAGGGAAGGCAGGGAGAGACTCTTGCCGCCGGGGCTGCTGCTCGGCGGTTCGCCGGGGTCGGTGCCGTCGGCGCCGCCGCACCCGGCGAGGGTGAGGGCGCCGAGGGCGGTGAGGGTGGTGATCGCCGCCGCGGCCCTGCGTGTGCGAGGTGTACGAAGAGTTGTACGCATTGCTGCCCCGTCTCTCCTGTGCGCGTGCTCGTCCCGTGCGCGCGTGCTCCTGCTCATGCTCGTGCCGACAGGTCTACGCCGGGCGCTGGGGGCCCGCAATACCGCCTCGGGTGGGAACAGGGCGATCGTGATGGGCTCGTGACGTCCTGTCAGGCGGGTGGGGGCGGGTGGGGGCGGGTGTGTGCGGGCGCACGGACGGTGCGGCGGAGGTGAGCCGTCGGTGGACCGCGGCTCACCCGTCGGTGGATCTTTGTCGGCGCCGGGGTGGTGGTGTCGGTGGTGGTGGTGTCGGTGGTGGTGGTGTGTCAGCTGCGGACGGCGGGGGTGAGCGGAGGAACCGGCGTGGCGTCGACGGAGCGGGCGGCCCGGTCCAGGGCCGAGGCCAGCAGCGCCAGGTCGGTCGGGCCGTTGCCGAGTTCGCGGACGGGTCTGCGGGTGGGCGGGTCGCCCATCCGCTCCCACTCCAGCGGAACCACGGTCGGCCGGAGCGTCGCCGTGCGAGGGATCCGGCCGGTGACCCGGCCTGTCTGGAACGGGGTCACCCGCCCGTCGGGGTGCCCCAGCCTGCCCCGGCCGGGCGCGGGGTCGTCGGGGCCGGCCGCCACGGGGGCGGCGTCGAGCACGACCCGCAGCCGGGCGCCGTGGGCCAGTTCCGTGTCCGCCGTACGGTCCGGGCGGGCCGAGGCCGCGATCAGGTGCACGCCGAGCCGCTCGCCGCTGCGCGCCACGGCTTCGAGAGCCCGCACGACGGACCCGGCGGCGGGGCGCCCCGGCGACCCGAGAGCGGGTGCCACGAGCGCGTCGAAGTCGTCGACGAGGACGACGAGCCGGGGGAGGGGCGCGCCTGCCTCCCACGCGGCGGCGGTGCCGCCGGCGCCGCTGACGGGGTCGGCTGTTTCCGCGCGTGCCTCGGAGCGTGGCTCCGAGCGTGGATCGACCTGTGGGTCGTGACGCGGGTCGTGACGCGGGTTCTGGCGCGGGTCGTGACGGGGGTCGGTCCGCAGGTGCAGGGTCGCTCCGTTGTGCGGGTCGCGTTCCCCGCCGGGGTGGGGCACCCGGCCGGAGGTCTCGCCGTCAGGGGCCCGTCGGGGCAGCCTGCCGCTCGGGCGGTCACCGAGGTCGTCCGCGCCCGGCCGCGCGGTGCGGGTGCTGGGCCGGTCTCCGAGGTCCGCGTCACTCGTACGGAGGGTGCGGCCACTGGGGCGGTAGGTCAGTTCGTCGGCGCCCGTGCGCACCGTCCGGCCGCTGGGGCGGGCCTGGAGGTCGTCGCCGACCGGCTGGGGTTCGCGGGGGTCATGGGCGCCGGGGCGGGCGCCGATCGCTCCCGCGCCCGTGCGCAGGGTCCGGCTGCTGGTTCGGTCGGCGGAGGAGCGGTCGGTGGCCCGGTCGGCGGAGGAGTGCTCGGTGACGGAGCCGTTGGTGAGGGAGCCGTCGGCCGTGCGGGAGACCCGGCCGCTCGGGGTGTCGGCGAGGGCGCCCGGCGTGCGGGCGTCGGGGATGCGGGCGGTCGTGCGGGCGCCCGGCGACACCGTCTCCGCCGCGCTCGGCGTGCGCTGGCCGATCAGACGAGCGGCGCCCCGGCGGTCGGCGAAGTGCCCGTCCCCCAGGATCTCCGCACGGCGCTTCAACTCGGCGCCCAGCGCCTGCGCGAACTCGCGCATCCGCACCGGGTCCGAGGCGACCAGATGCTCGGTGACGTGCGGCAGCTCCGTACAGGCGGCCAGGCCCTCGCCCCGCTCGCCCCCGGCGCCGTCGACCAGGAGCAGCCCGAGCCGGTCCGGGCGGCCTCCGGCCGCCAGGGACGCGGCGATCGACCGGAGCAGCTCCGTGCGTCCACTGCCCGCAGGCCCTTCGATCAGCAGGTGCGGACCCTCCTGGGTGAGGTCGACCGAGACCGGCCCGCGCGGTCCGGCGCCCAGGACGGCCGTCCCGTCGCTCGCGGAGGCCCAGCGGGCCATCAGCGAGGCGGGGGTGGCCCGGGCGAGACCGAGCTCGTCGAGCAGCCGGGCCGACCGGGGGAGCGCCGCGGCGGAGGCCCGCCCGTGCGGGGCGGGCGCGTCGGTGCGCAGCGGGGCGAGCGCCCGCGCGAAGCGCTCCGCCCAGGCGACCGAGACCGCGTCCACCACACCGACGGTGCCGTGTCCCGCGGCCCTGCCTCCCGCCGTACGCAGCAGCCGCAGCGCCGTCGCCACGTCGCCGCTGAGCAGGGCGACCGCCCCGCACTCGCGGAAGGCGAGCGAGGCCGCGCACGCGCTCTCGTAGGTCGCCGCGACCGGGGAGACGGGCGAGGCGGCCGGAGCCTCGGCCAGACAGAGGAGGTGGATGCCCGCCGCCCTCCCTGCTCCGGCGAGCCGCGCGGTCGTCTCGCGCAGGGCCGCGGAACCTGGGTCGCCGTCCACGATCACGATCGTGACCGGTCCTTCGTGGCGCGCCGCCGCCTCGGCGACGGCCGCGCGGTCGGCGCTCGGCCAGCCGGGCCCGAGCGGTCCGTCGTCCAGCCGCCGGGTGAGCTCGGACGTACGGGCGTGGGCCTGATCGCGGTCGTACGCGAGGAGGAGGCGGCAGTCCTGGCCGTGCGCCGGGCGGAGGTGCGGGAGCCAGCCGAGCCAGCCCCAGGCACGGCGCCGTTCCTCCAGGGAACGGTTCCGGTCCGCGCTGATCAGCACGATCTCCAGGTCGGAGGGCGCGTGCAGGGCCGCGAGCTGGGCCACGACGGAGCGGGCGAGCCCGGCGAGCCGGTTGCCGGGCCCCGCGAGCCCGAGCGATCCGACCTCCCGCAGGCCGACGGTGACCGGCACACCGGCGAGCTCGGCCCGGTCGGTCGTGCCGAGCCGGACCACCAGGGCCTCGGGATGGTCCGTGCTCCGCTCCCAGAGCCGAGGGCCGGGACCGAGAGCGGTGAGCAGCACGGCGGCCGGGTCGGGCCAGGTCTCGGCGGACGGCAGCCGGCCGGCTGCCAGGGCCGTACCGGACGAGGCGCCGGCGGTTTGGGCACCGGCCTCGGCCGTCGCAGGCAGCTCCTCCTCCTTGGCACCCGCGAACCGCCGGGCCCAGGCTCCTATGCCGCGCCTGCCCCGAGAGGCCTGGAGGGGGGCCTGGCGCCGGGTCTGCCGGGTCCTGCTGTGTCCTTCGCCGCCATCGCCCTCGCCGTCCCGGCCGTCGGCCTCGGCGCGTGCGTGGGTGGGGGAGCCGCCGTGCGTGTCGTCCTGGGACCGCGGGCCCGCGCCGGAAGCGAGGCCGCGGCCGGGACCCGGCTCGGCCACCGTGCCGGAGCCGGCGCCGTACGTCTCGTACGTACCGGGGGCCGGGCCGCCTCGGCGGTGACCGTGACCGTCCTGCTCCGGCCGGGCGCCGGCCCCGTGGCCGTGCCCGAGCTCGTACGCACGCCCTGGCGCGGGCGCCTGCCCGTGCCCGTACGCGCCGCGGTCGTGTCTGCCGGAACCCACGGACGCGTCCGCACCCGCACCCGTACCCGCACCCGAGTCCGAGCCGATGCCCGAGCCGGTGTCCGTCCCGTTGGCGCCGCCGTAGCGCGCCCCTGAGCCCCCGCGCCCGCCCGCGCCGGAGCTCGCCCCGGTCCCGTACGCCTCCGCCTCCCGCGTGGCCGCTGTCTCCCGCCCGAGATCCACCCGCAGGTGGCCCTCGCCGTCCGGGGCCGTCGCCAGCGAGTCCGTACCGCAGCCGCCCGGTTCCGCGAGGCGGAGGGCGGACTCACCGAGGCGGAGCAGGGCGCCGGGCAGCAGCCGGACCGGGCGGGCACCGACCGCCGCGCCGTCCAGGGTCGTGCCGTTCGTGGAGCCGAGGTCCGCGACCGTGATCCGGCCGTCGCCTCCGACGGTCACCGTGCAGTGCACCCGGGAGACGTCCGGGTCGTCGAGCGGCACATCGGCGTCCAGGGAACGGCCGACCCTGATCGGGCCGCCGTGCAGCAGATGCACCCCGCCCGCGTCGGGCCCCGCGACCACATGAAGCCGGGCCTGGGCTTCCTCACCGAGCCGCTCGTCCTCGCCGGGGACCTGGAGCGTGAGCACCGCACCGTCGACGAGCGGCGGCTCGCCCAGCGCGCAGCGGCGGGTGTCGAGCCGCTCACGGCCCGCGTAGAGCACGGTCGTGCCGGAGGTGGAGGCGTCGGGGCCGGCGACGGCAGTGGCCAGCGCGGAGGCCACGGCGGAGAGGGCCGTCCCCGCCGGAGCGGTGACGAGCACGTCGCAGGCGCGTCCGGCGCCGTGGCCGGCGTGCGGCGCGAGGACGGTCAGCCGGATCTGCATCGCCGTCAGCGGTCCCTTCTGCGCGTGGTGCTCGGCAGGGGAACCGCCCCGTCTCTCCCCCCACCCGGCACGGACGCGTCGTCCGGTACAGGTCGGCACGGCGCAGGGGCTCCCGACCCCTGATGCGACGTGCTGGAGGCATCCTCGCACCTGCCGCCGACAACACGCCCGCGGGTCGCCTCCAAGTGATCTTGAATGGTCGGCTGTGGACGTAAAAGTGCCTGGTTGGGCACGTCGGGCGTCGCTTCTCGCAACCCGCGGTACGACAAACGCGTCTTGTTTTCGGACAAGTCCGGCGTCGGAATCAGCCAGGGACGACCGCTGGGTGACCCGTTCGGCGGCACTAAAGTGGGTCGGACACCCGGAGGGGTCACAACACATACAGGGACCCCGGGGACCACCCAGGACCACGATCAGCAGGGAGCGCGTGACGTGCGGCCAATCGGCAGCAAGTACCTGCTCGAGGAGCCGCTCGGACGCGGCGCCACGGGCACCGTCTGGCGAGCCCGCCAGCGGGAGGCGGCGGGCGCCGAGGCCGCCGTTCCGGGCCAGCCCGGAGAGACCGTGGCCATCAAGGTCCTCAAGGAGGAGCTGGCCAACGACGCGGACATCGTGATGCGCTTCCTGCGCGAGCGCTCCGTGCTGCTCCGGCTCACCCACCCCAACATCGTGCGCACCCGGGACCTGGTCGTCGAGGGCGATGTCCTCGCCCTCGTCATGGACCTCGTCGAGGGCCCGGACCTGCACCGCTACCTCCGTGAGAGCGGCCCGCTCACCCCGGTCGCCGCCGCGCTCCTCACCGCGCAGATCGCCGACGCGCTCGCCGCCAGCCACGCCGACGGTGTGGTCCACCGCGACCTGAAGCCCGCGAACGTCCTGCTCGCCGAGCGCGACGGCCAGATGCACCCGATGCTCACCGACTTCGGCATCGCGCGCCTCGCGGACTCCCCGGGGCTGACCCGTACGCACGAGTTCGTCGGCACGCCCGCGTACGTCGCGCCGGAGTCCGCCGAGGGCCGCCCCCAGACCTCGGCCGTCGACATCTACGGCGCGGGCATCCTGCTCTACGAGCTGGTCACCGGTCGTCCCCCGTTCGCGGGTGGCACGGCCCTCGAGGTGCTGCACCGGCACCTCAGCGAGGAACCGCGCCGTCCCTCGACCGTCCCCGGCCCGCTGTGGACGGTGATAGAGCGCTGCCTCAGCAAGAACCCGGACCAGCGGCCCAGCGCCGAGAACCTGGCCCGTGGGCTGCGTGCGGTCGCCGCCGGCATCGGCGTCCACGCCACGCCCGCGCAGATCGAGGCGGCCGACGGCGTCGGCGCCCTGCTCGCGCCCGACCCCTCGCCCGCTCCGGTCCCGGAGACGCCCGGAGCGGCCGATCCGACCCAGGTGCTGCCCAGCGGCGGTGGAGCGCACCAGTACGACCCGGCCGCGGCGACGAGCGTCATGCCCACCAGCGGCCCGACGGGCGGACCGGGCGGCGGCGCCGATCCGACCGCGGTCATGCCTCCCGTACCGCCGCAGCCTCCCCAGGCTCTGCAGGGCGAGGAGCCGCACCCCTGGCAGAGCCAGCTGCGCGCCGCCCGGGACCGCAACGAGCAGACGCAGGTGCAGTACCTGGATCCGAGTCAGGACCCGCTGCGCCGTCGTCCGCAGCGCCAGCCGCAGCCGCCGCAGCATCAGCCGCAGTCGCAGCAGTACGCGCAGCAGCCACCGCAGTACCAGCAGCCCCAGCGCCCGCCGCAGCGGCAGCAGTACGCCCCGCAGCACCAGCCTCAGCACCAGCAGTCCCCGCAGCAGTACGCGCCGGCCCCGCAGCCCCGGCAGCAGTACGCGCCTCCGCAGCCGCCGCCCCAGGCGCCGGCCCCGCGAGAGCCGCGGCAGCCGCGGCAGCGCAGCGCGAATCCGATGCGGATCCCGGGGCTCGGGTGCCTGAAGGGCTGCCTGGTCACGATCGTGCTGTTCGTGATCGCGGGCTGGCTCATCTGGGAGCTGACCCCGCTCCAGAGCTGGATCGCCGAGGGCAAGAGCTACTGGGAGGCCATCGGCGACATGATCTCGACCGTGTCCACCTGGGTCTCCGACCTCGGCGGCACGGACAGCGGCGGTACCACCGGCGGTGCTACCGGCGGTACGGGGCAGTAGGAGACGGCAGTACTGCCGATTTATCGACTTCCGAGGGGTGATTTCCCCTCGGAAGTGACGGCGGGCGCCCGCGGACGCGTAACTTTGTCGCGACCGCCAGCCGCTGAGGGAGCAGTCTTGGCACGGAATATCGGCAGCCGCTACACGGCCCACCAGATCCTCGGGCGGGGCAGCGCCGGCACGGTGTGGCTCGGCGAGGGCCCCGAGGGCCCCGTCGCCATCAAGCTGCTGCGCGAGGACCTGGCATCGGACCAGGAGCTCGTCGGCCGCTTCGTCCAGGAGCGCACCGCCCTGCTCGGGCTCGACCACCCCCGGGTGGTCGCCGTCCGCGACCTCGTCGTCGACGGCAACGACCTCGCGCTCGTCATGGACCTGGTCCGCGGCACCGACCTCCGCACCCGGCTCGACCGGGAACGCCGGCTCGCCCCCGAGGCGGCCGTCGCGATCACCGCCGACGTCGCCGACGGCCTCGCCGCCGCGCACGCCGCGGGGGTCGTCCACCGGGACGTCAAGCCGGAGAACATCCTCCTCGACATGGAGGGCCCGCTCGGCCCCGGCGGCGCCCATCCGGCGCTCCTCACCGACTTCGGCGTCGCCAAGCTCATCGACACGCCGGGCCGCACGAAGGCGACCCGGATCATCGGTACGCCCGACTACCTGGCCCCCGAGATCGTCGAGGGCCTGCCGCCGCGCGCCGCGGTCGACATCTACGCCCTCGCGACCGTCCTGTACGAGCTCCTGGCCGGCTTCACGCCCTTCGGCGGGGGCCACCCGGGCGCCGTGCTGCGCCGCCACGTCACCGAGACGGTCGTCCCGCTCCCCGGCATCCCCGAGGAGCTGTGGCAGCTCATCGTCCAATGCCTCGCCAAGGCCCCGGCCTCCCGCCTGCGCGCCTCGGAGCTCGCCGCCCGCCTGCGGGACGTCCTGCCGCTGCTCGCCGGGATCCCGCCGCTCGACGTGGACGAGCCGGACGCCGAGCCCGCTCCGGAGACGCAGGAGGAGGACCCGTATCCGACGCGCGCCGAGGGCAGCGCCCCGCGCCGCGCCGCCGTCCCCCTGGTCCCCGGCGCCTCACCCGACTCCAACCGGGACACCCACACCTCCATGCGGGTCCCCGCCCCCGACGAGCTCGCCGGCGGCCCCCTGGGCACGGCCCGCGCCCCCCGCCCGGCCGGCGCCCGGCGCCCCGGCTCGGCCCGCCACAAGGCGGAGGCGGTCCGCAAGCGCCGTATCACCCTGTCGATCGCGGCGGTCGTGGTCATCGGCGCGCTGGGTGCGGGCGGCTACCTGGCGACCGCGGGTGACTCCGACGCACCGCCGCAGGACTCCAAGACCTCGTCGCAGCCCCAGGAGCCCTAGGGGTCACGGCCATGGGGAGGGACGGGGATTTGCGGGGAGCCGTTACGCTGGACGCGTGGCAGTCGTCGATGTATCCGAAGAGCTGAAGTCCCTCTCCTCGACCATGGGGTCGATCGAGGCCGTCCTGGACCTCGAAAAGATGAGGGCCGACATCGCCGTGCTCGAAGAGCAGGCCGCGGCCCCGTCCCTCTGGGACGACCCGGAGGCGGCGCAGAAGATCACCAGCAAGCTTTCGCACCTCCAGGCCGAGGTCCGCAAGGCCGAGGCCCTGCGCAGCCGGATCGACGACGTCGGTGTGCTCTTCGAGCTCGCCGAGGAGATGGACGACCCGGACACCCGCGCCGAGGCGGAGACGGAGCTCGTCTCCGTCCGCAAGGCGCTGGACGAGATGGAAGTCCGTACGCTCCTCTCCGGCGAGTACGACGAGCGCGAGGCCCTGGTCAACATCCGCGCCGAGGCGGGCGGCGTCGACGCCGCCGACTTCGCCGAGCAGCTCCAGCGCATGTACCTGCGCTGGGCCGAGCGGCACGGCTACGGCACGGAGGTCTACGAGACCTCGTACGCGGAAGAGGCCGGCATCAAGTCGACCACCTTCGTGGTGAAGGCCCCGTACGCCTACGGCACGCTCTCGGTCGAGCAGGGCACGCACCGCCTGGTCCGCATCTCCCCCTTCGACAACCAGGGCCGCCGCCAGACCTCCTTCGCGGGCGTCGAGATCCTCCCGGTCGTCGAGTCGTCCGACCACGTCGAGATCGACGAGTCGGAGCTGCGCGTGGACGTCTACCGCGCGTCGGGCCCGGGCGGCCAGGGCGTCAACACGACCGACTCGGCGGTGCGCATCACGCACCTCCCGACCGGCATCGTGGTCTCCTGCCAGAACGAGCGCTCCCAGATCCAGAACAAGGCGAGCGCCATGAACGTCCTCCAGGCCAAGCTCCTCGAGCGCCAGCGCCAGGAGGAGCGCGCCAAGATGGACGCCCTGAAGGGCGACGGCGGAAGCTCCTGGGGCAACCAGATGCGCTCGTACGTCCTCCACCCGTACCAGATGGTCAAGGACCTGCGGACCGACTTCGAGGTCGGCAACCCGCAGGCGGTCCTGGACGGCGAGATCGACAGCTTCCTGGAGGCGGGCATCCGCTGGCGCAAGCAGACGGAGAAGTAGGAAGCGCTCCTTCCGCACGACGCCGGGCCCGTCACACCTATGCGTGTGACGGGCCCGGCGTCGTTGTCCGTCGAGCCGGCGCTACAGGGGCAGATCGTCGGGGAGGACGCGGAAAACCTTGTGGCGGCCGAGGGTGTGTACCGCGCGGAAGTGGCGGCGGTCGAGGGTGAGAACGGCGTCGGTGTCGTAGTCGGCGGCGAGCGCCACGTTGACCGCGTCGGCGAGGTCGAGGCCCAGCGCCGCGTAGCGTGCGCGTACGGACTGGGCGGCCCCGAGATGGTCCTCGGTGATCTCCGGCACGGAGACCCGGCCGCGCCGCATCCACCGCCGGATGTCGTCCACGGCGCTGACCGCCGCCTCCCGGCCGAGCTCGCGGGTCGCGACGTGGTCGAGCTCGGCGAGGAGAAGAGGGGACATGATGAGGAGCCCGGCGGCCATGATCGCTTCGTTCGCCGCGTGATGCTCGGGGTGGGTGGAGTCGAGCGCGGCGATGAGGCCGGACGTGTCGGCCACGACGATGATCACGCGGCGGTTCCGGTCTCCCGCTGCACCGCGTCGGCGACCGCTTCCCGGACATCGGGTCGGGAGGGTGTACGGCCCGTCCCCTCGAAGGTCCGCGAGAAGAGCGGCTCCTCCCAGACGCGGTTGGCCATGGCGGCGAGGTGGATGCCCTGCCGGATGATCTCGGCCTCGCTGATGCCGCGACGCGTGGCCGCCTCTTTGATGATGGCGAGGTCTTCGGGGTCGGCGTAGACGTTGGTTCGCTTCATCGGCATGTACCAAGCGTAGTCCATGTACCAGATTGATGTATGGGGCAGGGGGCGGGGTGCTGTCGACGACGAAGGCGCCGGACCGGTCGGCGGACGGTACGGGTGATTCGCGGGCGCAAGCGGAAACGGGTGTTGCAGGGCGCTTTGTCGACAAGGGAACTGGCGTGGGGCGGGCGGAAGTTCGGCGTTTACGTCACAGTTGCATCCCCGCATGGCGGGCAACTGGTGATCTTTCGGGCATCGCACGCGCAACGACCTTGACGCGTATGCGGAAACTCGGAAGGGTGGCACGCGGCATGCGTATCTCTGGGGCGCGTGTGAACGGGGGCCGGGTCAGTGAGAGTGACCGCACCCCAGTGTCCGAGCCCCCGAGCGCTGCTCCATGACGAGATGAGCTACTGGGGGTAGCAGCCAGATGACCAAGAAGACGCGCGTTCGTATCGCGCGGATAGCCGCCGGTGCCGTGATTGCCGCCGGCGCGTCGCTCACCGCGGCGGGCGCCGCTCAGGCCGTCGGTGGCGAGCTGACCATCGGTTTCGATGTCGAGCTGCCGGACGCGGACCCGACCTGCATTCCGGGCGAGCCCGGCTGCGAGGTGCCGCCGACGACTCCGCCGACCGTGCCGCCGACGACGGAGCCCACCACGCCGCCGACTGTGCCGCCGACCGTGCCGCCGACGATTCCGCCGACCGTCCCGCCGACGACCCCGCCGACGACGCCGCCCACCACGCCGCCGACGACCCCGCCGACGACGACGCCCACGACCCCGCCGACGACGGAGCCCACCACGCCGCCGACGACGGAGCCCACGGACGGGCCGACGACCAGCCCGACCACGCCGGGTGACGACTCCACCGAGGGCCCGGGCACCTGCACCGTCGACCTCGACGGTGCCGAGTGTGTCGACAACAACCCCGACACCAACAACGGCGGCTCGACCCCCGTCGAGCAGGGCAAGGCCAAGGAGGAGCTGGCCGAGACCGGCGCCGCCGAGACCTCGTTCCTGATCATCGGTGCCGCCACGATGATCGCCGGTGGCATCGGCTTCCGGATGCTTCCGCGCCTTGTCGCCGGTGGACGTACCGCCGTCTGAGGCATGTGACGCAACGACGAAGGGCCGGGGGACTTCCCCCGGCCCTTCGTCGGCCTACAGGCCCTTTCCGGCCCGTACATACGTCTCGCTAGGTGGTCTGCAGCGCCGCGAGCAGCGCCACCGCCACCACCAGAGCGACGATCAGAGTCAGCAGCTTCGCCGGAGTCAGGCCCGTCGACGGGTCCAGGCGTTCCCGGTTCGCGCGGCAGACGCGGCAGCGGCCCTCTGCGACGGGGGCCGCGCAATTGGCGCACACCAATCGGTCGTAGGTCATGCGCTCTCCTCTCCCGCACGGGGATCCACACCGGCTCAACGCTCGGCGGCACCCGGGCGTTCCCCCTACCACTGTGCCAGCTCCGGAGCGTTTCGGCGCGCCCCGTCGGATTGCACCCGTTCCGCCCGAAAGGACGAAAAGGATAAAGCACGCAAGCCCGGACCGCGACTGCGCGGGCCATCCCCGGTCGCGTAAGGTCGCGCACACCTACTCCCGGCCGACCGTGGTGCATCCGTGATCCGATTCGACAACGTCTCCAAGTCCTATCCGAAGCAGAACCGCCCCGCCCTGCGGGACGTGTCCCTGGAGATCGAGAAGGGGGAGTTCGTCTTCCTCGTCGGTTCCTCAGGCTCCGGAAAGTCGACTTTCCTTCGGCTGATCCTGCGCGAGGAGCGCTGCAGCCACGGCCAGGTGCACGTCCTCGGCAAGGACCTGGCCCGGCTGTCCAACTGGAAGGTGCCGCACATGCGCCGCCAGCTGGGGACGGTCTTCCAGGACTTCCGCCTGCTGCCCAACAAGACCGTCGCCGAGAACGTGGCCTTCGCCCAGGAGGTCATCGGCAAGCCCCGCGGCGAGATCCGCAAGGCCGTGCCCCAGGTCCTCGACCTCGTCGGCCTCGGCGGCAAGGAGGACCGCATGCCGGGCGAGCTGTCCGGTGGTGAGCAGCAGCGCGTCGCCATCGCCCGCGCCTTCGTCAACCGGCCCATGCTGCTGATCGCCGACGAGCCCACCGGCAACCTCGACCCGCAGACCTCCGTCGGCATCATGAAGCTGCTCGACCGCATCAACAGGACAGGGACCACCGTCGTCATGGCGACGCACGACCAGAACATCGTCGACCAGATGCGCAAGCGCGTCATCGAGCTCGAAAAGGGCCGTCTCGTCCGTGACCAGGCGCGCGGCGTCTACGGATACCAGCACTGAGCCCGTAGCCATCAGTCAGTAGGAGAAGGCAGAACCCATGCGCGCTCAGTTCGTGCTCTCCGAGATCGGTGTCGGTCTTCGGCGCAATCTCACGATGACCTTCGCCGTCATCGTCTCCGTAGCCCTCTCGCTCGCCCTCTTCGGCGGCGCGCTGCTCATGCGCGAGCAGGTCAGCACGATGAAGGACTACTGGTACGACAAGGTCAACGTCTCCATCTTCCTCTGCAACAAGAACGACGCGGCCACCTCCACCAAGTGCGCCAAGGGCGCGGTGACGGCCCAGCAGAAGGAGCAGATCGAGGCCGATCTGAAGAAGATGGACATCGTGGACACGGTCATCCACGAATCCACCGACGAGGCGTACAAGCACTACAAGGAGCAGTACAGCGACACCGCCATCGCCTCCGTCATCACGCCGGACCAGATGCAGGAGTCGTTCCGGGTCAAGCTGCACGACCCGGAGAAGTACAAGGTCGTCGCCACCGCCTTCGCCGGCCGGGACGGGGTCGAGTCCGTCCAGGACCAGCGCAACATCCTGCAGAACCTCTTCGACCTGATGAACGGCATGAACATCGCCGCGCTCGGCGTCATGGGACTGATGCTGGTCATCGCGCTCATGCTGATCGTCAACACGGTGCGCGTCTCCGCCTTCAGCCGACGGCGTGAGACCGGCATCATGCGGCTGGTCGGCGCCTCCAGCTTCTACATCCAGATGCCGTTCATCATGGAGGCCGCCTTCGCCGGACTCCTCGGCGGCGCCGTCGCCTGCATCATGCTGCTGGTCGGCCGGTACTTCCTGATCGACCACGGCATCGCGCTCGCCGACAAGATGCAGCTCGTCAACTTCATCGGCTGGGACGCCGTTCTCGCCAAGCTGCCGCTCGTCATCGCCATCGGGCTGCTGATGCCCGCCCTGGCCGCTTTCGTGGCGCTGCGCAAGTACCTCAAGGTGTGACAAGCGACGCGTGAGTGAGCGGGGCGCCGTACGGTCAACCACCGTACGGCGCCTTTCGCTTGTCCTAGAGTGGGCGCCATGCCGGCCGGCCCCGGGCTGCGTCCCGACCACTGTCTCCGGCCCCGCGGAGTCCTCCGTGGGGCCGCTCTGACGTTGGTCTTCGCCGGGGTGCTCGCCACCGCCGCCGCCACCGGATCGCTGCCCCGGCAGGAGCCGGACGCCGTGAAGACCGTACGGGCCACGCCCTCGCGGGCGACCGTCGACCGGACCGCCCTCGCCCGCGCCGCCGCCGAGGCGATGGCGGACGGGAAGTCCGGCAAGAAGGCCGCCGAGGAGTTCGTCAGCCGCAGCGGCGACCGCTGGGGCGCGGTGTACGACCAGGCGGAGTACGAGGAGTTCGAGCAGGCCCTCGACGGCTCGTACACCGGCGTCGGGCTCTCCGCGCGCAAGGCCGGCCCGGGGCGGGTCGAGATCAGCCGTGTCCGGGCCGGTGGTCCCGCCGCCCGCGCCGGACTGCGCGCCGGCGACCGCCTCGTCACCGTCGACGGGCGCCCCGTCGGCGGCCTCTCGGTCTCCGAGGCCGTCTCCCTGCTGCGCGGCGACGGCGTCCCCGGCACCACCGTCGTGCTCGGCGTGGAGCGCGGCCGCTCCGCCTGGACCGAGACCCTGAGCCGGGCCCGGCTGTCCACCGAGGACGTCATCGTGCGCCGCCTCGACGACGGGACGGTGCTGATCAAGGTGTCCGCCTTCACCAAGGGTGCGGGCGAACGGGTACGGGCGGCGGTACGCAGCGCCCCGGCCGGCTCGGGAGTCCTGCTGGACCTGCGGGGCAACGCCGGAGGCCTGGTCACCGAGGCCGCCGTCGCCGCCTCCGCCTTCCTCGACGGCGGCCTGGTCGCCACGTACGACGTCGACGGCGAGCAGCGCGCGGTGTACGCCCAGAGAGGCGGGGACACCGTCCGGCCCGTGGTGGCGCTGGTCGACGGCGGCACGATGAGCGCGGCCGAGCTCCTGACCGGCGCCCTCCAGGACCGCGGCCGGGCGATCACCGTCGGTTCGCGGACCTTCGGCAAGGGCGCGGTGCAGATGCCGAGCACCCTGCCCGACGGTTCCGTCGCCGAGCTGACCGTCGGCCACTACCGCACCCCCGCCGGGCACGGCGTCGACGGCCGCGGCATCACCCCGGACCTGACCGTCGGCGACGCCGGCGGCGAACGGGCCGAGGAACGGGCGAGAACGGTATTGAGTGGCCTCGGAGGGGGCTCGTAGTGCGAAAATGGCCGCACTATGGCAAAGGGACTGGTCAACGTACAGGGCAAGCCGGCGGCGAAGAAGGACAAGGAGCCGGAGCGCAAGCTCATCGCGCAGAACAAGAAGGCGCGGCACGACTACCACATCATCGACACCTACGAGTGCGGGCTCGTGCTCATGGGCACCGAGGTGAAGTCACTCAGGATGGGCCGGGCGTCGCTGGTCGACGGCTTCGTCCAGATCGACCGGAACGAGGCGTGGCTGCACAACATCCATGTCCCCGAGTACTTCCAGGGGAGCTGGACCAACCACGCCGCGAAGCGGAAGCGCAAGCTGCTGCTGCACCGCGAGGAGATCGACAAGCTGGAGTCGAAGTCGCAGGAGACGGGACACACGATCGTGCCCCTCGCGCTGTACTTCCTCAACGGCCGGGTCAAGGTCGAGATCGCGCTCGCCAAGGGCAAGAAGGAGTACGACAAGCGGCAGACTCTCCGCGAGAAGCAGGACACGCGGGAGACCAACCGCGCGATCGCGGCGGCGAAGCGGCGCCAGCGGGCCGCGCAGGCCTGACGCCGGGGCCACGCAGGACTGAGCCGGCGGCCCGGCCGCTGCGGCCCGCGGGAATACGCTGGCGACGGCGCGCGTTGGTCACGTACGATGGGGCACGCACCTCACAGCGGGTGCGCGCATTGAAAAATCAACATGGGGATGATCGGTTTCGACAGCGGATGTCGAAGCAGGGGAAGCGTGTCGAGGAAGCGGCAATGATCTCGTAAACCATATGTCGCAACCAATAATCGCCAACTCCAAGAGCGATAACTCCCGCTTCGCCCTCGCTGCCTAATTTTAGGTAACGAGTAGAAGCCTCTGTGAGGAGCGTCAGCCCGGGGGTGGTCCCGACCCGGATCCTGGCGTCATCAAGGGATCTAAACCTCTAGCCCCGGTCACGGGGGCCTGAGGGAAATCAAACAGTGACTGAGCCCGTCGGAGACTTGTCCGCGTGATCTCCGGGGCTGAGAAACTCCTAGCGGACTGCACACGGAGAAGCCCTGATTCTGCACCGTTGGACGCGGGTTCGATTCCCGCCATCTCCACCGAGCGTCCGAGTGGGTCACCCCGCCCGGACACCTCATCCCATGTGGGCCGAGGCCCGGCAGTCGTCACGACGACCGCCGGGCCTTTGTCATGCCGGTCGTCGCCACGCACAGCGTGAGCGCCAGGGCCGCCGCGACGGTCGGGGTCAGGAAGGCGTACGTCGTCGTCGGGGCGTGCTCGACCGTCCAGCCGCCGAGGGCCGAGCCGGCCGCGACGCCGCCGAGGAGAGCGGTCACGGCGAGGGTCATGCCCTCGTTGAGCCGGCCGGGCGGCGTCAGGCGCTGGACCAGGGTCATGCCCGTGACCATCGTCGGCGCGGTCGCCATGCCCGCCGCCAGCAGGCCGCCCGCCAGCGCGGCCAGGGAGCCGGTCCAGGCGCCGAGGAAGGGCAGCGTCATCAGGCAGGTCATCGCCGCCAGGCAGGTGCGCAGCCCCGCCGAGCGGCCCGCGCGGCCGTAGACCAGGCCGGCCGCGCAGGAACCCGCGGCCTGCAGGGCGAGGACGGGACCGGCGAGCGGGCCGTCCACGTGCGCCAGCGTGACGATCTCCATCGCGCCGAAGACCGCGCCCATGGCGAGGAAGACGCCGAGCAGGGATGCCGTACCGGGCGCCCGGAGCAGGGAGCCGGAGGCGGCGGCGGAGCGGGGGGCGACCGGTGGCTCCGTGGCCCGCTGGGCCGCGAAGATCAGGACCCCCGTGAGCAGCAGGACCGCACCGACCAGCGTGCCCGCCTCGGGGAACAGCGCCGAGCAGAGGAAGGCGGCCAGCACCGGGCCCAGCATGAAGCACAGCTCGTCGGCGGCCTGCTCGAAGGCGTTGGCCGTGTGGAGGGACGCCGGGTCGCCCCGGTGGAGGTGGGCCCAGCGGGCGCGGGACATGCCTCCCGTGTTGGGCGTGGTGGCGGTCGCCGCGTAGGCGAGGAACAGGCTCCAGACCGGTGCCTCGAAGTGCACGCACAGCAGCAGGGCGAGGGAGCCGAGCGTGGCCAGCGCCGTGGCGGGCACCGCGATCCGGGCCTGCCCGTACCGGTCGACGAGCCGCGCCGTCCACGGCGCGACGACGGCGGTGGCCGCGAGCCCGGTCGCGGTGACCGCGCCCGCCAGCGCGTACGAGCCGTACGACCCGGCGATCATGATCACCGCGCTGACGCTGAACATCCCCATGGGGAGGCGGGCGATCAGATTGCCCAGGGTGAAGGCGCGGGCGCCCGGCGTCGCCAGGAGCCGGACGTAGGGGTTGCGCCGCCGGACGGGCGGCAGGGGCCGGTCCCGGTAGCGGGGTGTGAACGCGGGGCCCGCGGGGGTGAGGGTGAGGTCGTGGTGCGGCATGCGAGAAGCCTCGCGGCACAGGCCTCGGGCGGTCCAACACCTGCTCCGTGGCCATTCACCGGCCTGTGTTGTTAAATGCGGGGTGGTCTCTTCCCCGTATGCGCACGACATCGAACCACGGCTCCTGCGGGCCTTCGTCTCCGTCGCCGACGAGCTGCACTTCACCCGGGCGGCCGCCCGCCTGTACGTCGCGCAGCAGGCGCTCAGCCGCGACATCCGCCGCCTGGAGCGCGAGCTGGGCGCGGAGCTGTTCGTACGGACCACCCGGCAGGTCTCCCTCACCCCGGACGGCGAGCGGCTCCTCCCGTACGCCCGGAGGGTGCTGGCCGCCTGCGACGAGCTCGCCGACGCCTTCCGTCCCGGCTCCCGCGCCCTGCTCGTCGACGTCAACAGCCCCGGCCTGGCCCACAGCCGCGTCCTGGAGCGGGCGCGCGAACTCGCCCCGGAACAGGAGCTCATGGCCCGCTACGAGAGCGGCCTGACCGGCGCCGCGGCGCAGATCCTCGCCGGGCGGCTCGATGTCTCCTTCGGCCGGTACGGGGGGCTGGAACCGGCCACGCGGGCCCGGCTCGCCTCGCAGTTCGTCCGGTACGAGCCGATGGCGGTCGTGCTGCCCGCGGACCATCCGCTGGCCGAGCGGGAGACCGTCCCGCTGGCCGCGCTCGCCGGGGAGAGCGTCTACGCGGGCGCCGGCAACGACCGCACGCCCGAGTGGACCGGTCTGGCCGCCCGCCTCTTCGCGGGGCGGGGCATCGCGATCGCGCCGCCGGCGCCGATGGCGGTGGGGAAGGAGGAGTTCCAGCGGATCATGGCCAAACTCCGCACCCCCGTCCTCGCCGTCGTCGACTTCCCGCCCATGCCGGGCAGCGTGCTGCGCCCCCTCGTCGACCCCGTGCCGCTCTCGCCGGTCAGCCTGGTCTGGCGCAAGGGCCTGCGCCACCCGGGCCTGGACGCGCTGCGGGCGGCGGCCACGGAGATCGGCGCCCGCGAGGGCTGGCTGGAGCGCCCGAAGGACGCATGGCTCCCGGAGGGCGAGCCGGGGGTGCCGCCGACGGCGGCCGCGTGACGTTTCCCCCGGGGCCGGGGCCGGGGCCGGGGGCTCGTGGGCGGGGGCTTGTGGGCGGGGGCTTGTGGACGGGGGCGCTCACACCCGGTGTCCGCGCCGGGTGAGAGCAAGGTTCCGTACCCGTCACCTCCCGCCACCGCTCTGAAACGCGGCCTGCCTAGCGTCTGACGCCAAGAGGTCCAGAGCATCTGGACGCTCGGGACCCGACACCGTGGAGGTACGTGATGGGCGGCCGGTGGATCGAACGGTGGGAGCCGGAGGACGAGACCTTCTGGCGTGAGAAAGGGGAGCGGATCGCCCGGCGCAATCTCGCCTTCTCCGTCCTCTCCGAGCACATCGGCTTCTCCATCTGGAGCCTGTGGTCGGTCATGGTCCTGTTCATGGGACCGCAGTACGGCGTCGACCCCGCCGGAAAGTTCTTCCTGATCGCGACCGCCACGTTCGTCGGCGCGCTCATCCGCATCCCGTACACCTTCGCCGTCGCCCGGTTCGGCGGCCGGAACTGGACCGTCTTCAGCGCGCTGCTGCTCCTCCTGCCGACCGGCTTCGCCTACGCCGTGATGGAGCCGGGCACCTCGTACGGCACCTTCCTCCTGGTGGCCGCCCTCACCGGCGTCGGCGGCGGCAACTTCGCCTCCTCCATGACCAACATCAACGCCTTCTTCCCGCTGCGGAAGAAGGGCTGGGCGCTCGGTCTCAACGCGGGCGGCGGCAACATCGGCGTCCCCGTCGTCCAGCTCGTCGGACTGCTCGTCATCGGCACCGCCGGCGCCCTGCACCCGCGGATCGTCCTCGGTGTCTACCTGCCGCTGATCGTGATCGCCGCCGCGTGCTCCGCGCTCTTCATGGACAACCTGGCCCCGGTCAAGAACGACACCGGTGCGGTCAAGGAGGCCGTGGCGGCCAAGCACACCTGGATCATGGCCTTCCTGTACATCGGCACGTTCGGCTCGTTCATCGGCTACAGCTTCGCCTTCGGCCTCGTCCTGCAGACCCAGTTCGGCCGCACCCCGCTGCAGGCCGCCTCGCTCACCTTCATCGGCCCGCTGCTCGGCTCCCTGATCCGGCCCGTGGGCGGCTCGCTCGCCGACCGGCACGGCGGCGCCCGCATCACGCTGGGAACCTTCGCCGCGATGGCCCTCGCGACCGGAATCGTCGTCTACGCCTCCGTCATCGAGTCCCTCGCCGTCTTCCTCATCGGCTTCATCGGCCTCTTCGTCCTCAGCGGCCTCGGCAACGGCTCCACGTTCAAGATGATCCCCGCGATCTTCCTCGCGCAGGGGCACCGCAAGGGGCTCTCCGGCGAGGAGGCGGAGGCGTACGGCCGCAGGCTCTCCGGGGCCTCCATGGGGCTGATCGGTGCGGTGGGCGCGCTCGGCGGCCTCGCCATCAACCTCGCCTTCCGCCAGTCCTTCCAGACGGCCGGTACCGGCACCTCGGCCTTCGTCGCCTTCCTGGTCTTCTACGCGGCGTGCATGGTCGTGACCTGGGCGGTATACCTTCGCCGGCCGGCCTCCGTCCCGGACACGGCGGAGGCCGCGGAGGCGGCGGAGGACAAGAAGCCGCAGCTCGGTTACGCCGAGGTGTGATCCGGAGTGGTCCGTAACGGCCAAGAAATACGGGCGAACCGAGTCTGTCACGCTTCACCGGCAGGCTCGGTGCCCATGTACGAGCAAGAGCAGGGTCCCCTCGCGGGGTTCACCGTCGGAGTCACGGCGGCGCGGCGCGCGGACGAGCTCGGCGCGCTCCTCCGCCGACGCGGCGCGGCCGTCGTCCACGGTCCCGCGCTGCGGATCGTGCCGCTCGCCGACGACACCGAACTCCTCGCCGCGACCAAGGAACTCATCGACCACGCGCCCGATGTCGTCGTCGCCACCACGGCGATCGGCTTCCGGGGCTGGGTCGAGGCCGCGGACGGCTGGGGCTACGGCGAGGAGCTGCTCGACTGCCTCCGGGGCGTCGAGCTCCTCGCCCGCGGCCCCAAGGTCAAGGGCGCGGTACGCGCGGCCGGACTCAAGGAGACGTGGTCGCCCTCCTCCGAATCGATGGCCGAGGTCCTCGACCGGCTGCTCGGCGAGGGCGTCGCCGGGCGGCGGATCGCACTGCAGCTGCACGGGGAGCCGCTGCCGGGGTTCGTGGAGGCGCTGAAGGAGGGCGGCGCGGAGGTCGTCGGCGTCCCCGTCTACCGGTGGATGCCACCGGAGGACATCGGCCCGCTCGACCGGCTCCTCGACGGGGTGCTGACCGGCACGCTGGACGCGGTGACCTTCACCAGCGCCCCCGCCGCCGCGTCACTGCTGACCCGGGCCGAGGACCGGGGCGTGCTGCCCGAACTCCTCGCGGCGCTCCGGCAGGACGTACTCGCGCTGTGCGTGGGGCCGGTGACGGCGCTGCCGCTCCAGGCGCACGGCATCGACACCCTCCAGCCCGAGCGCTTCCGGCTCGGGCCGCTGGTCCAGCTGCTCTGCCAGGAGCTGCCGTCCCGGGCCCGTACGCTCCCGGTGGCCGGCCACCGCGTCGAGATCCGCGGCCACGCGGTCCTCGTCGACGGCTGCCTGCACCCGGTGCCGCCGGCCGGAATGGCCCTGATCAACACGCTGGCCCGGCGCCCCGGCTGGGTCGTCTCCCGGGCCGACCTGCTGCGCGCACTGCCGGGCGCGGGCCGCGACGAACACGCGGTGGAGACGGCGATGGCCCGGCTCCGCACGGCGCTCGGCACGCCGAAGCTGATCCAGACGGTGGTGAAGCGGGGCTACCGGCTGGCCCTGGACCCGGTGGCGGACAGCAAGTACGGGACGGACACCTAGGTGTATTGACCTGCAGCGTTGTTGACACGGCTGATCGGTGGTTGGCCGTTGAGTGCGGTGTGGCAGCGGTGGTGGTTGTAGGTGTGGAGGAAGTCTGCCAGGGCTTCGGTCCGCTCAGTGTTCGAGGTGTAGGGCCGTAGGTAGGCCCACTCGTCGAGCAGGGTGCGGTTGAAGCGTTCGACCTTGCCGTTCGTCTGCGGCCGGTAGGGGCGGATCTTCTTGTGGACGATGCCGGCCGCGATGAGGTTCTGGGTGAAGAGCTTCGACTTGTAGCAGGCGCCGTTGTCGGTCAGCACCCGCTCGACGGTGACGCCGTGAGCCTGGAAGAACGCGTTCGCCCGCTGCCAGAAGCCGATCGCGGTGTGCTGGCGCTCGTCGGAGAGGACTTCGCTGTAGGCCAGACGGGAGTGGTCGTCGACGGCGGAGTGGATGTAGCTGTAACCGATCACCGGCTTGCAGCTGCGGCGCTGGCCGGTGGTCGCCTGGCGGTTCACCTCGCCGGCTTCTCTGCCGACCACGCGCCAGCCCCCGCCGTTGGGGATGTTGCCGAGTTTCTTGATGTCGACGTGGACCAGTTCGCCGGCCCTGGCGCGCTCAAAGCGGCGGATCGGCTCGCCGGTCGGCCGGTCGAGCCAGGCCAGGCGGTTCAGTCCGTGCCGGACCAGGATGCGGTGCACGGTGGATGCGGGAAGGCCCAGGATCGGGCCGATCCGGGCCGGCCCGAGCTTGCGGGCCTGTCGCAGGTCACACACCCGCGCCTCGATGGCGGCCGGGGTCCGGTGCGGCGTCGTGAGCGGGCGGCTGGAACGGTCGGCGAGACCCGCCTCGCCCTCGGCCCGCCAGCGGCGGATCCATTTGTGGGCCGTTGCCCGCGAGATTCCCATCTCGGCCGCGACATGAGCGACCGGACGGCCCGATACGACACGTTCGACCAGCAGGCGTCTCCCGAAGACAGTCAGCCGGGCATTACGGTGGGACACGAAGGCCTCCGTGCGGTGAAGATTTCGACACCTCCACCACACACGGGGGCCTTCGCCATGATCAAGACCCATCCGTGTCAACAACGTCCGTGATCAATACACCTAGGCCGCTGGTCCGCTGTGCGCACGGCGGGCTACGGTACGAGAGTGATCCACATCCGCCCCGCGACCCCCGCCGACGCCCCCGCCCTCGCCGAGGCTCTCGTGCGCAACCGGGAGTACATGCGCCCCTGGGAGCCGTACCGGACCGAGCGGTACTACACCGCCGAGGGACAGGCGGAGCGGCTCGCGGACGGAGGCGAGCGCTGGTTCGCGGTCGACGGGGACCTCGTCGTCGGCTGCGCCACGCTCTCCGGGATCGTCCTCGGGCCCTTCCGCAGCGCCTCCCTCGGCTACTGGGTCGACGGCGCGTACACCGGCCGGGGCCTGGCCACCCGGCTCGTCGAGGAGGTCTTCCGGGCCGCCCGCGAGGAGCTCGGTCTGCACCGGATCGAGGCCGGCACGCTCCTCGACAACCACGCCTCGCAGCGCGTCCTCGCCAAGAGCGGTTTCGAGCGGATCGGCACCGCGCCCCGATACCTGCACATCGACGGCGCCTGGCGCGACCACCACCTCTTCCAGCGCATCCTTCACGACAACCCACCGCCCCGGGGCTAGGTCGTGCCCGGAAAGTCTTGCCTGGCCCGCGGGCCCCGCCCTTCGGGCGGACGGCAATACTTTCCGGACGCTCCCTAGCCGCGCAGACCGTTCGGGGGCACTCTGGTCGGGCGCCCGAACGGCTTCCGACCGCGAGGTGGTGACAGGGGCATGACCGTACGGTTCGACTCCGGGCGGATCTGCCTGGACCTGGCCGCCCAGCCGCTCGACCGCCCCGAAGCGCTCGACCATTTCCTGCACACCACCGGGCTCGTCCCGGACGCCACGGCGCTGCGCGCGCTCGACGCCCGGTGGGTCGCCCGCTTCCGCGAACTGCGGGAGTGCGTCGGCGCCTTGGTCGACGCCCAGCTCGACGGCGGGCTCCCGGCGACCGCCGCCCCCGCCCTGGAACGGCTCAACGCCCTCGCCGCCGCCTCCGCACCGCCCGCCCCCCGCGCCGTACGGGCCGAAAGCGGTCTGCTCGTACGGGCGTTGGACGACGAACCCGACTGCCGCGCCCTGCTCGCCGCCGTCGCCCGTGACGCCGTCGACCTGCTCACCGACCCCACCGCCCGCGCCCTGCTTCGCCGGTGCGAGGGCGACGGCTGCCACCGCTGCTACCTCGACACCTCCCGCGGCCGCCGGCGCCGCTGGTGCTCCAGCGAGGCCTGCGGCAACCGGGAGCGCGTTGCCCGGCATCGGGCAGCCCGGCGCGGAAAGACGACCGCCTGAAATTCCTCGCACCCGCGTTGAGCACAACCCGCCCCGGCTCCGTACTCCTTGGCGACCACAGGGGCTCGACCGGGAGGTGCAGGTGCGCAAGGATGCGGCCGTGGCCGATGACCGTCCGCATCGGGCCCGGCATCGCAGCGAGGAATCACGCTTCCGACCCGCCGTCCCCGACGAGGAGTTGATGCGTGCTCTCTACCGCGAACACGCCGGTCCCCTGCTCGCCTATGTACTGCGCCTCGTCGCCGGCGACCGCCAGCGCGCCGAGGACGTCGTACAGGAGACGCTCATCCGTGCCTGGAAGAACGCCGGTCAGCTCAACCGGGCGACCGGCTCTGTCCGACCCTGGCTGGTGACGGTCGCCCGGCGCATCGTCATCGACGGCCACCGAAGCCGGCAGGCCCGGCCGCAGGAGGTCGATCCGTCACCGCTCGAGGTCCTGCCCGCGGAGGACGAGATCGACAAGGCGCTGTGGCTGATGACGCTCTCTGACGCACTCGACGATTTGACCCCCGCCCACCGGGAAGTGTTGGTCGAGACCTACTTCAAGGGGCGTACGGTCAACGAGGCGGCCGAGACGCTCGGCATACCGGCCGGGACCGTGCGTTCCCGGGTCTTCTACGCACTGCGTTCGATGAAGCTCGCGCTGGAGGAGAGGGGGGTAACGGTATGACGTCGCCACATGACGCGGCAGGTGCGTACGTGCTCGGCGTCCTGGACGCCGCCGACGCCGCCGCGTTCGAGGCTCATCTGGCGAGCTGTGACGTGTGCGCCGCGCACGTGGAGGAGTTCGCCGGTATGGAGCCGATGCTGGCCATGCTGGCGGAGGCGCCCACCCCGGCCCCAGACCCCCGCCCCACCGGCAGCGCCTCAGGCCTGTACGCCGTCGACCCCCACCCCGTCGACCCCTACTCCGACGACGCCTTCGACGCCTTCGCCCCCCGCCCGCCCGTGCCCCCCGCCCGCGCCGCCGCCCGCGCCCCCGAGCCCGCCGTCGCGGCCGGAACCGGACCAGGGCCCCAGCTCCTCGACCGGCTCATCGACGAGGTGGGCGCCCGGCGGGCCCGCTCCCGGCGCCGCACCTTCGCCCTCGTCGCGGCCGCCGCCGTCCTCGTCGTCGGCGGCCCGGCCGTCGCCGTGGTCGCCACCTCCGGCGGCGAGAGGGAGAACCGGGCCGTCGAACCCCACCCCACCAGCCCCGCCGAGGACTCGTTCTTCCACCACATGGAGGAGAAGATCGAGGCCACCGATCCGGTCACCAAGGTCAGCGCCACCGTCGGCCTGGAGAAGAAGGGCTGGGGCACCCACACCGTCCTGGAGCTGAAGAACGTCAAGGGCCCCCTGAAGTGCCGGCTCGTCGCCGTCTCCAAGAGCGGCGAGGAGGAGGTCGTCACCTCCTGGGCCGTGCCGAAGTGGGGATACGGCATCCCCGGCGCCACCCAGGAGAGCGCCAAGAACCCGCTGTACATCCACGGCGGAGCGGCCATGGACCGGGGCGACATCGACCACTTCGAGGTCCGGACCTTCGACGGCACACCCCTGGTGGAGGTCGACGCCTGACATACGCCTCCGCGTGGCATAAGCTCGACGGCTGCCCAGTGCACATCAGAAGGGGGCCTCGGTGGCCGCGCAGGAAGCCGTCGATACGGTCCGGGACCGCGAGATCGGTGTCGAACAGGAACATCTTGATCAGGTCTACCGCCGCCTCGAGGAGAAGATCCACGAGGCGGAGTTCCTGATGAACGACGCCGCCCAGCGCGGCCAGGTCGGCACGCCCGGTGCGCTCGCCGAACGGGACGCCCAGGTCTTCCGGGCCGGTGTCCACCTCAACAGGCTCAACAACGAATTCGAGGACTTCCTCTTCGGCCGCATCGACCTGCTCCACGGCAAGGACGGCAAGAAGGGCCCCGACGGCGCGTTCACCTCCATCGAGCCCGCCGAGGACGCCGTACGGTCCGACGGCACCCAGCAGTACGCCGACATCGGCGAGACCCTCCACATCGGCCGGATCGGTGTCCTCGACTCCGACTACGCGCCGCTGGTCATCGACTGGCGCGCCCCCGCCGCCGCGCCGTTCTACCGCTCCACCCCGGTCGACCCCGGCCGTGTGGTGCGCCGCCGGGTCATCCGCTCCAAGGGCCGCAAGGTCCTCGGCGTCGAGGACGACCTGATGCGCCCCGAGCTGAAGGCGACCCTCGACGGGCGCGAGCTGCCGGTGATCGGCGACGGCGCACTGATGGCCGCGCTCGGCCAGGCCCGCAGCCACACCATGCGGGACATCGTCTCCTCCATCCAGGCCGAACAGGACCTGGTCATCCGCGCGCCCGCCGCCTCCGTGACGTACGTCGAGGGCGGCCCGGGCACCGGCAAGACCGCCGTCGCCCTGCACCGGGCGGCCTACCTGCTCTACCAGGACCGGCGCCGGTACGCGGGCGGCATCCTCATCGTCTCCCCGACCCCGCTGCTCGTCTCGTACACCGAAGGCGTGCTGCCCTCGCTCGGCGAGGAGGGCCAGGTCGCCATCCGCGCGCTCGGCTCCCTCGTCGACGGCGTGGAGGCCACGGCGTACGACGATCCGGCCGTGGCCCGGGTCAAGGGCTCCTCCCGCATGGTCGCCGTCCTGCGCAAGGCGGCCAGGGGCGCCCTGGAGACCCCGGCGCCGCGACCCGCCCGGGCCGACCAGCTCTCCTTCGGAGCCGACCAGCTCCCCTTCGGAGCCGACCAGCTCCCCTTCGGAGAGGACGAGACCTCCGCCGCGCCCGTCGCCCCGGTCGGCACCCCCACCCGCCTCCGGGTCGTCGCCTTCGGCCGCCGCCTGGAGCTGGAGGCCGACGAGCTGCAGCGCATCCGCCACAACGTCCTGGGCGGCTCGGCACCCGTCAACCTGCTGCGCCCGCGCGCCCGCCGGCTGCTGCTCGACGCGCTGTACGCCAAGTCCGGCGCCGTCGGCCGCCACAGCGACCCCGAGCTCGCCGCCGAGCTGCGCTCCTCCTTCGACGAGGACGTCTCCACCGAGGACTCCTTCCTCTCCTTCCTCGACGCCTGGTGGCCCGAGCTCACCCCGCGCCAGGTCCTCGCCGCGATGGCCGACGAGAAGCGCCTCGGCCGCTGGGCCCGCCGCATCCTCAACCCGGGCGAGGTCCGGCGTCTCGCCCGCTCCCTGCGCCGCGACGCCCTGTCCGTCCACGACGTGGCGCTCCTCGACGAGCTCCACACCCTCCTCGGCGCCCCGGCCCGGCCCCGCAAGAAGCGGGAGTACGACCCGCTGGACCAGTTGACGGGCCTCGAGGAGCTGATGCCCGTACGGGAGGAGACGCAGCGCGAGCGGGCCGAGCGCCTCGCCGCCGAGCGCACCGAGTACGCGCACGTCATCGTCGACGAGGCCCAGGACCTCACCCCCATGCAGTGGCGGATGGTCGGCCGGCGCGGCCGGCACGCCACCTGGACGGTCGTGGGCGACCCGGCGCAGTCCTCCTGGTCGACCCCGGACGAGGCGGCCGAGGCCCGGGACGAGGCGCTCGGCAGCCGCCCCCGCCGCCGTTTCGAGCTGACCGTCAACTACCGCAACCCGGCCGAGATCGCCGAGCTGGCCGCCAAGGTGCTCGCCCTGGCCATGCCCGGCAAGGAGTCGCCGAGAGCGGTCCGCTCCACGGGGGTCGAGCCGCGGTTCGTCGCCGTGGGGGAGCCTGCGGAGGGTGGCGACGGACTGGCCGAGACCGTGAGGTTCGAGGCGCGCCGGCTGCTCGAACGGGTGGAGGGCACGGTCGGCGTCGTGGTCGCCATGAACCGGCGCGAGCAGGCCGCCCGCTGGCTGGCCGATCTGGGCGACCGGGTGGTGGCGCTCGGCTCCCTGGAGGCCAAGGGTCTGGAGTACGACGCCACGGTGGTGGTCTCGCCCGCGGAGATCGCGGACGAGTCCCCGGCCGGGCTGCGCGTGCTGTACGTGGCGCTGACCAGGGCCACGCAGCAGCTGACGGTGGTCTCGGGCGCCCGGGACGTGCCGGACGCGCAGGGCGTCCCCGACCTGCTGAGGGACTGAGCGATCTCCTGAGGGACCCGAGGGCCGGTCGGGGCGTGGCCGAGAGCTGTCGAAGGCTGATTTCAGGTCAACCCGCGCCGGGGGAATCACTTACCAGGGTGGTTTGTTAGCCTTGTCGTGGCACCGGCTCGATCCAAGCCCCCGGGCCCAACCTTCGTCCCTCAGAGGGACCACTTGCCGCGAGGCGAGCATGGCGGGTCGGTGCCACTTGTACGTACATACAGAAGAGGTCCGTGTCACCCCCCGGGTGATCACGGGCCTCTTCTGTTTCCCTGTGGTTTCTCGTATGGTGGAAACTACTTTCCGAAAACAAAATGACCGCATTACCTGCTACCGGCAGGTAGGTGCGACCATCGGAGGGCGCCGCCGGGCAACCAGCCGGGGCGGCGTAGCAACGAAGCTCAGGGAAAGCAGAGGAACTCGGCCATGGCAACGGCGCCCAGCGTCTCGTACTCGATGACGGTCCGGCTGGAGGTTCCCGCGAGCGGGACCGCGGTCTCCCAGCTCACCACGGCGGTGGAGTCCCACGGCGGTTCCGTCACCGGCCTCGACGTGACCGCCTCCGGCCACGAGAAGCTCCGGATCGACGTCACCATCGCCGCGACCTCCACCGCGCACGCCGACGAGATCGTCGAGCAGCTGCGCGGCATCGAGGGCGTCACGCTGGGCAAGGTCTCCGACCGTACGTTCCTGATGCACCTCGGCGGCAAGATCGAGATGGCGTCCAAGCACCCCATCCGCAACCGTGACGACCTCTCCATGATCTACACCCCGGGCGTGGCCCGGGTCTGCATGGCGATCGCCGAGAACCCCGAGGACGCCCGCCGCCTCACCATCAAGCGCAACTCCGTCGCAGTCGTGACGGACGGCTCCGCCGTCCTCGGCCTCGGCAACATCGGCCCCAAGGCCGCGCTGCCCGTCATGGAGGGCAAGGCGGCCCTCTTCAAGCGCTTCGCCGGCATCGACGCCTGGCCGCTCTGCCTGGACACCCAGGACACCGACGAGATCGTCGCCATCGTCAAGGCGATCGCCCCCGGCTTCGCGGGCATCAACCTCGAGGACATCTCCGCACCGCGCTGCTTCGAGATCGAGGCCCGGCTGCGCGAGGCCCTCGACATCCCGGTCTTCCACGACGACCAGCACGGCACCGCGATCGTCGTCCTCGCCGCCCTCACCAACGCGCTGCGCGTGGTGGGCAAGGGGATCGGCGACGTACGCGTCGTCATGTCCGGCGCCGGCGCGGCCGGTACGGCCATCCTCAAGCTGCTCATCGCGGCCGGTGTCAAGCACGCCGTCGTCGCCGACATCCACGGCGTCGTGCACGCGGGCCGCGAGGACCTCGTCGAGGCCGCCAAGGACTCGCCGCTGCGCTGGATCGCCGACAACACCAACCCCGAGGGCGTCACCGGCACCCTCAAGCAGGCCGTGGTCGGCGCCGACGTCTTCATCGGCGTCTCGGCCCCGAACCTGCTCGGCGCGGACGATGTCGCCGCCATGGCGGAGGGCGCGATCGTGTTCGCGCTCGCGAACCCCGACCCCGAGGTCGACCCGGCAATCGCCCGTCAGACGGCGGCCGTTGTGGCCACCGGCCGCTCGGACTTCCCCAACCAGATCAACAACGTGCTGGTCTTCCCCGGTGTCTTCCGCGGCCTGCTGGACGCCCAGTCCCGCACCGTCAACACGGAGATGATGCTGGCGGCCGCCACGGCCCTCGCCGAGGTCGTCACCGACGACGAGCTGAACCCGAACTACATCATCCCCTCGGTCTTCAACGACAAGGTGGCGGGCGCCGTTGCCGGTGCCGTCCGCAACGCCGCGAAGGCCGCCGGTGCGGGAGCGGACAGCGGTGGTCAGGGGCTGTGACCGGCCCCACGTCCGCCCGGTGAACGGCGCGTCGCGAGTCGCCGCGCCGTAAACCCGCCTTTAGGGTGGCTGTTCGGCTCCAAAGAGTTTCGGCGGAGTCGACGGAACGTCACCACGTCAGAGGCCGTGGCGCTTTTCGTGTGACCCCAGAGGGTGCCGGATTGGCGTTCCCGCCGCTGGTGGGGGCAGGATGCCTATTCGGGCGCGAGGGTCTGTCAGTAGACCCGGGTCCGGGGACTGTCCGAGGGCCCTGGCAGCATCGGCTTCGATCTCACGCCTCACAGGCAAGAAGAACACGGGAGTAACAACATGAACCGCAGTGAGCTGGTGGCCGCCCTGGCCGACCGCGCCGAGGTGACCCGCAAGGACGCCGACGCCGTGCTGGCCGCTCTCGCCGAGACCGTCGGTGAGGTCGTCGCCAAGGGCGACGAGAAGGTCACCATCCCCGGCTTCCTGACCTTCGAGCGCACCCACCGTGCCGCTCGCACCGCTCGTAACCCGCAGACCGGCGACCCGATCAACATCCCGGCCGGCTACAGCGTGAAGGTCTCCGCGGGCTCGAAGCTCAAGGAAGCCGCCAAGGGCAAGTAAGCCTGTAGGCAGTACCGCCGAGGGCGCGTAGGCAAGCCTGTAGGCAACGAAAAGGGCGGCCACCCTGTCAGGGGGTGGCCGCCCTTCCGTTTGCCTCTGTACGGGCCTGCAGCGGGCCTTTACGCGGCGGGCCCGGTCGTGACGGGCCCGCCGCGCGGCGATTCAGACCAGAGCGCTGCCGGGGAGCTCGACCTTCGCGCCGAGCTCGACGAGCTTCTCCATGAAGTTCTCGTAGCCGCGGTTGATCAGGTCGATGCCGTGGACGCGGGAGGTCCCCTGCGCCGCGAGCGCCGCGATCAGGTACGAGAAGCCGCCGCGCAGGTCCGGGATGACCAGGTCGGCGCCCTGGAGCTTCGTCGGGCCGGAGACGACCGCGGAGTGGAGGAAGTTGCGCTGGCCGAAGCGGCAGTCCGAGCCGCCCAGGCACTCGCGGTACAGCTGGATGTGGGCACCCATCTGGTTCAGCGCGGAGGTGAAGCCCAGCCGGGACTCGTACACCGTCTCGTGGACGATGGAGAGGCCGGCGGCCTGCGTCAGCGCCACCACCAGCGGCTGCTGCCAGTCGGTCTGGAAACCGGGGTGCACGTCCGTCTCCAGGGCGATCGCGTTGAGCGAACCGCCCGGGTGCCAGAAGCGGATGCCCTCGTCGTCGATCTCGAAGGCGCCACCCACCTTCCGGTAGGTGTTGAGGAAGGTCATCATCGAGCGCTGCTGGGCGCCGCGCACGTAGATGTTGCCCTCGGTCGCCAGCGCCGCCGACGCCCAGGAGGCCGCCTCCAGGCGGTCCGGGAGCGCCCGGTGGGTGTAGCCGTCGAGACGGTCGACACCGGTGATCCGGATCGTCCGGTCGGTGTCCATCGAGATGATCGCGCCCATTTTCTGCAGGACGCAGATCAGGTCCTCGATCTCCGGCTCCACGGCCGCGTTCGAGAGCTCGGTGACACCCTCGGCCAGGACGGCCGTGAGCAGCACCTGCTCGGTCGAGCCGACCGAGGGGTACGGGAGCCGGATCTTGGTGCCGCGCAGCCGCTGCGGGGCCTCCAGGTACTGGCCGTCCGCCCGCTTCTCGATCGTCGCGCCGAACTGACGCAGCACGTCGAAGTGGAAGTCGATCGGCCGCCCGCCGATGTCGCAGCCGCCCAGGCCCGGGATGAAGGCGTGGCCGAGGCGGTGCAGCAGCGGACCGCAGAAGAGGATCGGAATGCGCGACGAACCCGCGTGGGCGTCGATGTCCGCCACATTGGCGGACTCGACGTGCGTCGGGTCGAGGACCAGCTCACCGGGCTCGTCGCCGGGGCGGACGGTCACACCGTGGAGCTGGAGGAGTCCGCGCACCACGCGCACGTCGCGGATGTCGGGCACATTGCGCAGTCGGCTCGGACCGCTGCCGAGCAGGGCGGCGACCATCGCCTTGGGCACGAGGTTCTTCGCGCCGCGGACGCGGATCTCGCCCTCCAGCGGGGTTCCGCCGTGGACAAGCAGTACATCGTCTGTGCCGGTCATGAATCTCGCGTTCCGGAGAGGTCGGGCAGGGGGCCAGGGAAAAGGGTAAGGGGGGAGAACCCCTCTTACGGCAGTCCGAGGGCGCCCCGCAGATGTAATGAATTCGGCACAACACCCTCTGTTCATATGATCTTGCGGAGTGTCACCGTCCGCTTCTACCCCCGATTGTTCCGCCCATCCGTCCTGAACTGCGCCGGTGCGCGACTGGGGGTGACTGCACCGGACAGCACCCGCGAAAGCCGAAGATGCGGGATCATGTGTCGCATGACCGAGGTGTCCTCGCTCACAGGACGGCTGCTCGTCGCCACGCCCGCCCTGGCCGACCCGAATTTCGACCGCGCGGTGGTCCTGCTCCTCGACCACGACGACGAGGGCTCGCTCGGCGTGGTCCTCAACCGGCCGACGCCCGTCACGGTCGGCGACATCCTCGCGCCCTGGGCCGACCTCGCCGGCGACCCGGGCGTGGTCTTCCAGGGCGGCCCGGTCTCCCTGGACGCGGCGCTCGGCATCGCGGTGATCCCCGGCGACGAGGGGCCCCTGGGCTGGCGCCGGGTGTTCGGCGCGATCGGCCTGGTGGATCTGGAGACGCCGCCGGAGCTCCTCGGCCCCGCGCTCGGCTCCCTCCGGATCTTCGCGGGGTACGCGGGCTGGGGCCCCGGCCAGCTGGAGACGGAGCTGGGCGACGGAGCCTGGTACGTGGTCGAGTCCGAACCCGGCGACGTGTCCTCCCCCCGCCCGGAAACGCTGTGGCGCGATGTCCTGCGCCGGCAGCGGAGCGACCTGGCGATGGTGGCGACGTACCCGGACGATCCCTCCCTCAACTGAGCCGTCCGGTTTTCAGTACCCTTGGTTCTCATGAGCACTCTCGAGCCCGAGCGCGGGGCAGGTACGGGAACCCTCGTCGAGCCGACGCCGCAGGTGTCCCACGGTGACGGCGACCACGAGCGCTACGCCCATTACGTCCAGAAGGACAAGATCATGGCGAGTGCCCTCGACGGCACTCCCGTGGTGGCACTGTGCGGAAAGGTCTGGGTACCGGGGCGCGACCCCAAGAAGTACCCGGTCTGCCCCATGTGCAAGGAGATCTACGAGTCCATGGGCCCGGGCGGGGACAAGGACAAGGACAAGGGCGGCAAGGACAAGAAGTAGGACGGTCCTGCCCCGGGGAGGCCCCCGGTGCGCGTACTTCGGTGCGCGTGCCGGGGGCCGTTTCGTTCGTGCGGCCGTTGCACGGGGTGCCTCCGCTGGTCACAGAGTGGTTGAGACCACTTGTCCGGGCGTTGGTCCGGCCCTAACCTCTCGCGTGTTGTGCAGCACGAAACGCCCGTTGCGCATGCTGCAACGCTGATTGGTGGGAGCCCCCAATGAAGCTTTCTGCCCGCATCGCCGCCCCGGTCACCGCACTCGTCCTGGCCGGCCTCACCGCCACCGCCTGTGCCCCGCAGACCTCGAACAACAAGGCCGGGAGGGACGACAGGAGCGGCACCCTGCGCGTCTGGCTCTTCCAGGAGGTCGACAACGCCCCCAAGAAGCAGATCGTGGACGCGGCCGTCGCCGCCTTCGAGCAGCGGAACAAGGGCGCCGAGGTCGAGGTCGAGTACATCCCCGTGGACACCCGCGCGCAGCGCGTCAAGGCGGCCTTCAACGACCCGAAGTCGGCCCCCGACCTCATCGAGTACGGCAACACCGACACCGCCGGCTACGTGAAGGACGGCGGACTGGCCGACATCACCGCCGAGTTCGGCGCCTGGGCCGACGCCGAGGACACGGACCCCACCGCGAAGTCCTCGGTCACGGTCGACGGCAGGATCTACGGCGCCCCCCTCTTCGTCGGCGTACGCGCGCTGTACTACCGCACCGACGTCTTCAAGGAGCTCGGTCTGACCGCCCCCAAGTCGCAGGCCGAGCTGATCTCCACGGCGAAGAAGATCCACAAGGCGAAGCCGGACCTGTACGGCATCGCCGTCGGCGGCGCGTACACCTACGGCGCCGCGCCGTTCATCTGGGCCAACGGAGGCGAACTCGCCACCGCGAACGGCTCGACGTACACCTCCGCCATCAACAGCGAGGCGGCCCGCAAGGGCATCGCCTCCTACACCTCGCTCTTCGGCGACGACAACTGCCCTGCCGCCAAGTGTGCCCAGATGGGCGGCAACGCCACCGTCACCGCCTTCGCCTCGGGCAAGGCGGCGATGGCGATCGGCGGCGACTTCAGCCACGCGGCGGTCGAGGCGGGGGCGGTGAAGGGCCGGTACGGGGTGGTGCCGCTGCCGGGTGTGACGGCGGGCTCGATCGCTCCGGCCTTCGCCGGCGGCAACAACCTCGGTGTGATGAAGAGCAGTTCGCACCGCACGCTCGCCGTCGACCTGATGAAGTCCCTCGCCGGCAAGGAGACGCAGGGCAAGCTCTTCGACGCGATGGGCTTCCTGCCGACCTACACCGACATACGGGCGGAGGCGGCGCGCAAGGAGCCCTTCGTGAAGCCGTTCATCGACTCCCTCGCCGCAGGCACCAAGTTTGTCCCGGCGTCCCCGGGTTGGGGTCAGATCGACGCCTCGCTGGTCCTGCCGACGATGTTCCAGGAGGTCGTCAGCGGCCGGAAGGACGTGAAGACCGCGTCGGACGACGCCGCGAAGAAGATGGACGCGGCCTTCGCCGCCGCGGGCCGATGACGATGACGAATCCGGGCGGTACGCATTCGGGCGGTACGGGTCCGAGGGGTACGGAGCCGAGCGGTGCGAGCGGTGCGAGCGGTACGAGGGGTGCGAGCGGTACGAGCGGTGCGAAGGCGGCCGTGGGAACCGTCGCCCGCCCGGGCACCGCAGGGTCCGGGTCCGGGTCCGGGTCCGGGTCCGCGGATCCCGCCGTCCCGGGCCGGCGCCCCGACGAGGTTCCCGGCCCCCGCAAGGCGTCCGGCCGCCCGGCGCGCCGGCCCCGCCCGGGATCCGGCCTCCGGGGCGGCTCCGCCTGGACGCCCTGGCTCTACCTCCTGCCCGCGCTCGTCGTCCTCGGCGGGCTCCTGATCTACCCCGTCTACCAGCTCGGGCTCATCTCCTTCCTGGAGTACACCCAGGCCCAGGTCAGCGGCGGCGAGCCCACCTCCTTCCAGGGGTTCGGCAACTACACCGCCCTCTTCTCCGACGCCCAGTTCTGGCAGGTCCTCCTCGCCACCGTCCTCTTCGCCGCCGCCTGCGTGGTCACCACGCTGGCCGTGGGCTGCGCGCTCGCGGTACTCCTGACCCGCGTACGGGCCCTGCCCCGCCTCGCACTCATGCTCGCCGCGCTCGGCGCCTGGGCCACCCCCGCCGTCACCGGCTCGACCGTCTGGGTCTTCCTCTTCGACCCGGACCACGGCCCCGTGAACCGGCTGCTCGGACTGGGCGACTTCTCCTGGACGTACGGCCGCTACAGCGCCTTCGCACTGGTCCTCTTCGAGGTCGTCTGGTGCTCGTTCCCGTTCGTGATGGTGACGGTGTACGCGGGCATCAAGGCCGTCCCCGGCGAGGTCCTGGAGGCCGCTGCCCTCGACGGCGCCTCGCAGTGGCGTATCTGGCGCTCCGTCACGGCACCGATGCTCAGGCCGATCCTGGTCGTCGTCACGATCCAGTCGATCATCTGGGACTTCAAGGTCTTCACCCAGATCTACGTGATGACGGGCGGCGGCGGCATCGCCGGCCAGAACCTCGTCCTCAACGTGTACGCGTATCAGAAGGCGTTCGCCTCCTCCCAGTACAGCCTCGGCTCGGCGATCGGCGTCGTCATGCTGCTGATCCTGCTGGCGGTCACGTTGGTGTACCTCCGACTCCTGCGCCGCCAGGGAGAAGAACTGTGAGCGGACGAAGCGCTGTGAGCGGAGAAGAACTGAGCGGAGAAGAACTGTGAGCGCATTCCGTATCCGGCTGCCCCGCCGCCCCGGACGGCTCGCGGCCGAGGCCACCGCCCTCCTCGTCGCCGTCGTCGTCGCCTTCCCGCTCTATTGGATGGTGCTCTCGGCCTTCAAGCCGGCCGGCGAGATCCAGTCGGCCCACCCCCGGCCGTGGACCCTGTCCCCGTCCCTCGACTCCTTCCGCCGCGTCTTCGAGCAGCAGGAGTTCGGCCGGTACTTCCTCAACTCGCTCGTCGTCGCGAGCGCGGTGGTCCTGGCATCCGCCCTGATCGCCTTCCTGGCGGCGACGGCGGTCACCCGGTTCCGGTTCCGCTTCCGGACGACCTTGCTGATCATGTTCCTGGTCGCCCAGATGGTGCCGATCGAGGCGCTGACCATCCCGCTGTTCTTCCTGATGCGGGACTTCGGCCAGCTCAACACACTGGGCTCGCTGATCCTGCCGCACATCGCCTTCTCCCTCCCGTTCGCGATCTGGATGCTGCGCGGCTTCGTGAAGGCGGTCCCGGAGGCGCTGGAGGAACAGGCCCAGATCGACGGCGCGAGCCGTACCCGGTTCCTCTGGCAGATCCTCTTCCCGCTGGTCTTCCCCGGGCTCGTCGCGACGAGCGTCTTCTCGTTCATCTCGACCTGGAACGACTTCCTCTTCGCGAAATCGTTCCTCATCAGCGACACCTCGCAGTCGACCCTCCCGATGGCGCTGCTGGTCTTCTTCAAGCCCGACGAGAACGACTGGGGAGGAATCATGGCGGGGTCGACCGTGATGACGATCCCGGTGCTCGTCTTCTTCGTACTCGTACAGCGCCGCCTGGTCTCCGGACTGGGCGGGGCGGTGAAGGACTGACTGACGTGACGTTCGAGACGGACCTGATCCCCGCGGCGCTGGTGGCGGAATGCCGCGGCGGCGCCCCCGGCCTCCTCTCGCTCGACGAGCGGACGACGCTCGACGCCGGCCCGGGCACGGAGCGCACCGCGCGCTGGCTGCGCTCGGCGCTCGGCGCCGCCACCGGACTGCCGCTCCCGGACGGGCCGGGCCCGCACCGCATCCTGCTGCGGATCAGCGCCGACGTGGAGCGTGTGCACGGCCCGGAGGGCTACCGGCTGTCGACCGACGGCTCCGTCGCGGACGCGGCCGTCGTCATCGAGGGCGGCGGCCCCGCCGGGGTCTTCTGGGGGGCCCAGACCCTGCGGCAGCTCCTGGGGCCCGACGCGTACCGGAAGGCGCCCCTCGGGCGCGGCGAACGGGACCTGCCCCCGCTCACGGTGGAGGACGCCCCCCGCTTCCCGTGGCGCGGTCTGATGCTCGACGTCGCACGGCACTTCATGCCCAAGGACGACGTCCTGCGCTACCTCGACCTCCTCGCCGCGCACAAGCTCAACGTCCTCCACCTCCACCTCACCGACGACCAGGGCTGGCGCATCGAGATCGAGCGCTACCCGAGGCTGACGGAGGTCGGTGCCTGGCGGGCGCGGACGAAGTGGGGGCACCGGGCGTCACCGCTGTGGAACGAGACCCCGCACGGCGGTTACTACACCCAGGACGACATCCGCGAGATCGTCGCCCACGCCGCCGAGCGGCACATCACCGTCGTCCCCGAGATCGACATCCCGGGCCATTCGCAGGCCGCCATCGCCGCATACCCGGAACTGGGCAACACCGACGTCGTCGACACCGGCGCGCTCACCGTCTGGGACACCTGGGGCGTCAACCCGAACGTCCTCGCCCCCACCGACGCCGTCCTGCGCTTCTACGAGGGCGTCTTCGAGGAGGTTCTCGACCTCTTCCCGTCCCCCTTCGTGCACGTCGGCGGCGACGAGTGCCCCAAGGACCAGTGGAGGAAGTCCCCGGCGGCCCAGGCCCGTATCGAGGAGCTCGGACTCGCCGACGAGGACGCGCTGCAGTCCTGGTTCATCCGCCACTTCGACCGCTGGCTCGCCGAGCGCGGCCGGCGCCTCATCGGCTGGGACGAGATCCTGGAGGGCGGACTCGCGGAGGGTGCGGCCGTGTCGTCCTGGCGCGGCTACGCGGGCGGGGTCACCGCCGCCGAGGCCGGCCACGACGTCGTCATGTGCCCCGAGCAGCAGGTCTATCTGGACCACCGTCAGGCGCCGGGCGAGGACGAGCCGATGCCCATCGGTTACGTACGGACCCTGGAGGACGTCTACCGCTTCGAGCCCGTGCCACCGTCCCTCTCGCCCGAGGCCGCCGCCCATGTCATCGGCGCCCAAGCCAACGTCTGGACCGAGGTGATGGAGAACCGGGCCCGCGTCGACTACCAGGTCTTCCCGCGTCTCGCCGCCTTCGCAGAAGTCGCCTGGTCGGCCCTCCCGGCACCGGCCGAACGGGACTTCACCGATTTCGAACGGCGCATGACCGCCCACTACCGGCGCCTCGACGCCCTCGGGGTCGACTACCGGCCGCCCACCGGCCCGCGCCCGTGGCAGCGGCGCCCCGGCGTCCTCGGCCGCCCCATCGAGGGGGCGCCCCCGAAGGTGTGAGACAGCTCGCGCCCCGACGTCACCCAAGAGCGGCAAAACGGAAGTTACCGTCTCTGGTGGGGCGTCCGGGACGGAACCATCCTTCGTGGACCCTCGCGTCGGACGGCTCGGAAGATGTGCCAGAGTTGCCACGTCCGGGCTGTGAGCACGTACGGTACGGCCACACACGCTTGTCGGCGCAGGCGTGACAGCCGGGGACGGTCGGGGACCGCCGGGGACACCGGGAAGGGGCAGCGGGTTGACCACGCACGCACCACAGACGGCGCAGTCCGTGACGCTGCCCGCCTCGCTCGACGAGGCCGTGGCGGCGCTCACCGCCATGCCCGCCGCCGTACCGGTCGCCGGTGGAACCGACCTGATGGCGGCCGTCAACAAGGGGCAGCTCCGTCCCGCCGGACTCGTCGGCCTGGGCCGGATCAACGAGATCCGCGGCTGGCAGTACCAGGACGGCCATGCCCTGCTCGGCGCCGGCCTCACCCACTCCCGGATGGGCCGCCCCGACTTCGCCGCCCTCATCCCCGCCCTCGCCGCGGCCGCCCGTGCGGCCGGACCGCCCCAGATCCGCAACGCGGGCACCCTCGGCGGCAACATCGTGACCGCCGCGCCCACCGGCGACTCGCTGCCCGTCCTGGCGGCCCTGGAGGCCGACCTGGTGGTCATGGGTCCGCTCGGCACCCGCGAGATCCCCGTCTCCCACCTGCTGGCCGGCCGCGACCTGCTGGCGCCCGGCGAACTGGTCGCCTTCGTCCGCGTACCCCTGCTGCACGCCCCCCAGGTCTTCCTCAAGGCCACCGGCCGTACGGGACCGGCCCGCGCCACCGCCTCGGTCGCCGTCGTCCTCGACCCGGCCAGACGCGGCGTGCGCTGCGCGGTCGGCGCGATCGCCCCGATGCCGCTGCGCCCGCTGGAGGCGGAGCACTGGATCGCCTCGCTGGTGGACTGGGACGGGGCGCGGGGGCTGGCCCCGGAGGCGCTGACGGCGTTCGGCGAGTACGTGGCCGCGGCCTGCATCCCGGACCCGCAGGGCGACGAACAGTTGCCACCGGCCGTACTGCACCTGCGGCGCACGGTCGCCGCGCTGGCTCGACGGGCACTGGGGAGGGCGCTGTCGTGAGCAACGAACACCATGACCATGACCACGGCCAGGGGGGCGGCTGGCAGCCGATCCCGCAGAGCGAGGGGTACGACGGCGACGCCACCGCCTTCGTCCAGCTGCCGCCGGACTTCATGCTCGACGGCGTCCCGCTGGAGGCGCCCGGTCACGGCTACGTACCGCCGATGATCACCCCGCTGACGCCCGCGGCGGCGACGGACCCGGCGGCGACGGGGTCGTGGATGGAGCAGCTGCCGACGCCCGCGGAGATGATCGAACCGGGTGCGGCTGCGGGTGCGGCTGCGGGTACGGAGCCGCTGCCGGAGCCTCCGCACGCGGCCGACCCGCACGCGATGGATCCCTACGCCAGGGATCCGCACGCGGCCGACCCGCACGCCACGGGCCAGTGGAGCTTCCCGGAGCAGGCGGAGTCGGCGACCACCGGCCAGTGGAGGATCCCGGTCGTCTCCGACGCGGCGGACTCCTCGGACGAATCGGGTGAGTACACGGCGTCGACGCTGTCGCAGTACGCGGGCAGCGCACCGGCGACCCTGCCCGGAGGCGCGCCGGCGCCGTGGGCGGTACACGAGCCGGAGCAGGGCCAGGAGCCGGCGCCTGCGCAGGAGCCCGAGCCCGTACGGGACGAGGCGCCGGACCAGGAGCCGCAGCCGGAGCCGCAGCCGGAAACGGCGGTGGGGCCGGAAGCGGTCGTGGAGCCGGAAACGGCGGTGGAGCCGGACGCGGCGGTGGAAACGGCGGCTGTCTCCACGGGCAGCAGCGCGGACAGCGACGAGCACCCGCACACCTCGTACGTCCTGCGGGTGAACGGTGCCGACCGCCCCGTCACGGACTCCTGGATCGGCGAGTCCCTGCTCTACGTGCTGCGCGAGCGGCTCGGTCTGGCCGGTGCCAAGGACGGCTGCTCGCAGGGCGAGTGCGGCGCGTGCAACGTCCAGGTCGACGGCCGGCTCGTCGCCTCCTGCCTGGTGCCCGCGGCGACCGCCGCCGGGAGCGAGGTGCGGACCGTCGAGGGCCTCGCGTCCGACGGTGAACCGTCGGACGTGCAGCGAGCCCTCGCCCGGTGCGGCGCGGTCCAGTGCGGATTCTGCGTCCCGGGCATGGCCATGACCGTGCACGACCTGCTGGAGGGCAACCACGCCCCCACCGAGCTGGAGGCCCGCCAGGCGCTCTGCGGCAACCTGTGCCGCTGCTCCGGCTACCGGGGCGTGCTCGACGCCGTACGGGAGGTCGTCGCCGAGCGCGAGGCGAGCGCGGCGGCGACGGCAGCGGCGAACGAGGCCGCGGACGAGGCCCGTATCCCGCACCAGATCCCCCACCCGTACGACGGAGGCATGGCGTGAGCAGCGACGCGACCACCGCCACCACCGCCGGCTCCGGCGCCGGCCCCACCGACACGGCGCTCGACGGCCCCGAGCAGGAGACGGCCGAGCACGGCCTGGGCGCCTCCCTCGCCCCGGCCGACGCGCGCGCCAAGACCGAGGGCACGTTCCCGTACGCCTCCGACCTGTGGGCCGAGGGGCTGCTGTGGGCGGCGATCCTGCGCTCCCCGCACCCGCACGCCAGGATCGTCTCGATCGACACCACGGCCGCGGCCGAGATGCCCGGCGTACGGGCCGTGGTCACCCATGCCGACGTGCCGGGGGAGCCGACGTACGGCCGTACGGTCGCCGACCGGCCCGTCTTCGCCTCCGAACTCGTCCGCCACCACGGCGAGTCGATCGCGGCCGTGGCCGCCGACCACCCCGACACGGCCCGTCTCGCGGCGGCGGCCATCGCCGTCGAGTACGAGATCCTCGAACCGGTCACCGACCCGGAGAAGGCCTTCGCCGCCGAGGCACTGCACCCGGACGGCAACCTGATCCGCCACATCCCGCTGCGCTTCGGCGACGAGCAGGCGACGGGCGAGGTCGTCGTCGAGGGGCTGTACCGGATCGGGCGCCAGGACCCGGCACCGATCGGCGCCGAGGCCGGGCTCGCCGTACCGCGCCCCGACGGCGGCGTGGAGATCTACACCGCCTCGACCGACCCGCACACCGACCGGGACCTGGCCGCGGCCTGCTTCGGCCTGCCGCCCGACCAGGTGAAGCTCGTGGTCACGGGCGTACCGGGCGCGACGGGCGACCGTGAGGACCCCGGCTTCCAGATCCCGCTCGGCCTGCTGGCGCTTCGTACCGGCTGCCCGGTCAAACTCACCGCTACGCGCGAGGAGTCCTTCCTCGGCCACGCCCACCGCCACCCGACGCTGCTGCGCTACCGCCACCACGCGGACGCGGAGGGCAGGCTGGTGAAGGTGGAGGCGCAGATCCTGCTCGACGCGGGCGCCTACGCCGACGCGTCCTCCGAATCCCTCGCCGCGGCGGTCTCCTTCGCCTGCGGCCCGTACGTCGTCCCGCACGCCTTCGTCGAGGGCTGGGCGGTCCGTACCAACAACCCGCCGTCCGGCCATGTGCGGGGCGAGGGTGCGATGCAGGTGTGCGCGGCGTACGAGGCCCAGATGGACAAGCTGGCGGCGAAACTGGGCCTGGACCCGGCCGACCTGCGGATGCGGAACGTCCTGGCGACCGGCGACATCCTGCCCACGGGCCAGACGGTCACCTGCCCCGCGCCCGTCGCCGAACTCCTCGCGGCCGTCCGCGACTTCCCCCTCCCCGCCCTCCCCAAGGACTCCCCGGAGGGCGACTGGCTGCTCCCCGGCGGGCCGGAGGGCGCGGGCGAACCGGGCGCGGTGCGCCGGGGCGTCGGCTACGCCCTCGGCATGGTCCACATGCTGGGCGCCGAGGGCACGGACGAGGTCTCGACGGCGACGGTGAAGGTCCACGACGGGGTCGCGACGGTCATCTGCGCGGCGGTGGAGACCGGTTCGGGCTTCTCGACCCTGGCGCGCCAGATCGTCCAGGAGACCCTGGGCATCGAGGAGGTCCACGTCGCCTCGGTCGACACGGACCAGCCCCCGGCGGGCCCGGCGACGCACGGCCGTCACACCTGGGTGTCGGGCGGGGCGGTGGAACGGGCCGCGAAGATGGTTCGTACACAGCTTCTCCAGCCGCTGGCGCACAAGTTCGGCATGTCGACGGAGCTGCTGCAGATCACGGACGGCAAGATCACGTCGTACGACGGCATCCTGTCGATGACGGTCGCCGAGGCGATGGACGGCAAGGAGCTCTGGGCCACGGCCCAGTGCCGCCCCCACCCGACCGAGCCCCTGGACGACTCGGGCCAGGGCGACGCGTTCGTGGGCCTCGCCTTCTGCGCGGTGCGCGCGGTGGTGGACGTCGACATCGAACTCGGCTCGGTCCGCGTGGTGGAGATGGCCGTCGCCCAGGACGTCGGCCGCATCCTCAACCCGGCCCAGCTGACCGCCCGCATCGAGGCCGGCATCACCCAGGGCGTCGGCGCGGCCCTGACGGAGAACCTCCGCACGACCCGCGGCCTGGTCCGCCACCCCGACCTGACAGGCTACGCACTCCCGACATCCCTGGACGCCCCGGACATTCGCATCGTGAAACTGGTCGAGGAACGCGACGTGGTGGCCCCCTTCGGCGCGAAGGCGGCGAGCGCGGTCCCCGTGGTCACCTCCCCGGCAGCAGTGGCGTCAGCAGTACGCGCGGCAACCGGACGCCCCGTCAACCGCCTCCCGATCAGGCCGCAGGCGGCGGTGGGCGTGCCCAATTCGTAACCACGTGATGCGCGTTGCTTCTGCAACCAGGAGGTGCGCGGTGTCACTCCTCCTCGGTACAGTGAACTTCTAGGCTTTGTTAATACGGGGAGGCGTCGATGGCGGAGGCGACGGACGGCGGGTCGAGCGGGGGTACGCCGGGATTCATCCCACCCATAGTCGGCGGGGTATTCGGCGTGGCCGCGGCCGCCCAGAAACTGGTTGTCGAACTCGGAGAGATGGACAGCCTCAAGAAGCGGGTGGACAAGCTTCTCGAGGACTTCGGCACGTCACAGGCCGGTCCGACGAAGATCGGCGACGAGTGGCTGGACAAGAACCGGCTCGGGGGACCCGGCTTCAAGGAAGCCGAGTTCCTCTACGGCTCTTACAACGTCGTCCGGGACCAGCTGGTGAAGTTCTCGAAGGTTCTGGAACTGCAGATGGAGAGCATGAAGCTCGCGATCCATGCCTCGCAGAACGGGTACCAGTCCATCGACGACGACATCCGCGCCCGGATGAAGCGGCTGAACAGCGAGATCGCCGACATCCAGAAGCGTGACGACGAGAGGGCCGGCGCCAAGGGCATGGGCGGCTCGTCCGACCAGCCGCTTCCGCAGGAGAAGTCGTCGGCCGGCGGCGAGAGCGACTACTAGTGCACTTCCAGAAGGAAACGGGGGAAGAGTCGAATGGGTAGCAAGCCGGAGACACCGCAGGCACAGGAGACGCCGCTCGAAGGCCTGACCAACGAGCAGCTGCTTGCGATGCTGACCCCACTGCAGAAGGACCGGGCCAGCCTCCTGTCCCAGAAGCTCACAGCGGCGGGCGACGAGATCCTGTCCATCGGCACGGACCTCCGCCTTCGCGCGTCCCTGCTGCGCTGGGACGGCGAGGGCGCGGACGCGTTCGTGGAGTGGACCGGAGCGACGGCTCTCGCCACGATGAAGCTCGGTGAGTACGCCAAGAAGGCCGGTACTTGCCTGAGCGACGTCGCCCAGGCGATCGCCGAGGCGTCGAGTGGCGTGGACGGCCTGGCCAAGTCGAGCGCGGGGGCGCAGAGCAGCTACACGAGTGCACAGAAGGCCCTCCACGCGGCGAAGCACGACCCGGACGCGGGCAAGGACGCGGCCAAGGACGCCTCGTCGAAGATGGCGGCGGCGGAAGCGACCCGCGAGGCCACGCGCATCGCGGCGATGATGAAGCTGCGGAGCCTGGGGCAGACGTACACGCACTCGGGGCAGCAGATAAACAAGGAGCCGGTACCGGAGTTTCCGCCTCCGGCCGGCTACTTGGGCAAGAGCTGGGTCGACAGCGGCGGCTACACGAACGTGTCCAGCAGCTCTTCGCGCAGCGGGGTGTCGTCGCGTGGTGACGACACCACCGGACGTTCGAGGACGACGGGCAGCAGCGACGGGTCCGTCGTGGGCACGGGCGACAACGGCACGGTTCGCCCGGGCGAACCGACCAGGCCCGGTGAACCGACGAGGCCCGGCATTGTCGTTCCCGACCGCCCGGTCGACATGGAGATCGACGGCATCACGACTCTGCCCGAGCGGACGACCACTCCGACGGTACCGCCCACCACGCTTGCGCCGAGGCCCGACGGCCCTGGCCCGTACCCGGGTATCGCGACGCCGTTCCCGCCGACGACCTACCCCGGCGGTGCCCAGCAAAGCACCCTGCCGCCGGGTGGGACCGGACGGACGGCGCCCGGCATGCGCGGCATCACCGGGCCCGGTATGGCTCCTGGTGGGACCACTGCCTCGCGCATGCCGCGTGAGACCGGCATCGTCGGAGGTCGTGCGGTACCGGCGAACTCGGGCCGACCGACCGGCGGCATTCCGCGTGGCACCGTGATCGGCACCGAGAACGGCGGCTACGGGCGTGGCATGGCGGGCGGTGGCATGGCCGGCGGTCACGGCGGCATCGGCGGGCAGGGTGGAACCGGCGCCGGCCGGCGTCTGGCCACGGAGACCGGTGGTGTCGTGGGCGGTCGCGCCCAGCATGCGGGGCAGGGCGGCGCACGACCGTTCACCCCTGGCGGTTCCGGACTCGTCCGGGCCGGCCAGCCCGGCGCCCGCTCCGGTGACGAACGTCGCGACGAGCGGAACGGGGAGCGTCCCGACTACCTGGTCGAGGACGAGGAGACGTGGCAGCCGGGTAGCCGTCGTATCATCCCCCCGGTCGTCGACTGACCTCATAGGCAAGGACACGGAGAAGCGCATGCGGACCAGCAGTGGACGGGCCATCGGTTCCGGTTCCCTCGTGGCAGCAACCATGGCCCTGACACTGCTGGGCATCGGCGCGACGCCGGCCCACGCGGAGACCGTGCGTGACCGGCAATGGCACTTGGATGCCATGAAGGCCGACGAGATGTGGAAGGTCAGCAAGGGGGAAGGCGTTGTCGTTGCCGTCATCGACTCTGGCGTCGACAAGTCCGTCGCCGATCTGCGGGGCCAAGTTCTCCCCGGCAAGGACTACTCGCTTCTGAGCGGTGACGAGAACACCGACATCGACAACCATGGCACCAGCATGGCGGCCCTCATCGCCGGAACAGGCGCCCGAGGGGCTGCGGAGGGCTCGTTCGGCCTGGCGCCCGCCGCAAAAATTCTGCCCATCCGGATTCCGTACAGTCAGGAACGGTGGTCCCAGAAGAACCGCGTCAGGGAAACCTCCGCGCAGAGCATGGCGAAGGCCATCCGGTACGCGGCTGACTCGAAGGCCAAGATCATCAGCATCTCGGTGGCTGAGAGGAAGGACGGGCCGGAGCTCGCCGAAGCGGTCAAGTACGCCCTGGGCAAGAACAAGCTCATCTTCGCCGGTGTCGGAAACAGTGCCGACGAGGGCAACGGTGTGCTCTACCCCGCGGGAACCCCCGGGGTTGTCGGCGTTGGCGGTCTGAACCGGAAGGCCGCCTGGTGGCCGGAGTCGCAGTCGGGGCCCCAGGTCGACCTCGCGGCGCCGGCCGAAGACATCATCAAGGCGTGTTCCGGTGGGACTCAGCTCTGCGACGGCGACGGAACGAGTAACGCCACCGCCCTCGCCTCCGCCTCCGCGGCTCTCATCTGGGCCGAGCACCCCGACTGGACCAACAACCAGGTCCTCCGCGTCATGCTCAACACCGCGGGCAAGCCCAAGAGCGGAGAGAAGCGCACCGATCTCATCGGCTACGGCGCGGTGCGGCCCCGTATCGCCCTGACGGCGCCCGGGGATCCCGGACCCGCCGATGTCTACCCGCTGCCCGATCTCGCCGCCGCCGAGCCCAAGGCGCCGTCTGCGAGCGCCTCTTCCGCGCCCGCCCCCGCAGAGCAGGGCAAGGGGTCCGAGAGCGACAAGCCGGCTACGGCGGCCCCCGTCGCAGCGTCGGACAGCGGCAGCGGCACGGGGCTCTGGATCGCACTCGGCGTCGGTGCCGCGCTGCTCGTCGGCGGAGCGGTGGTCGCCCTGGTGGTCCGTGCCCGTCGTCGCGGTGCCGCTCCCGCGCAGCAGCCGCCGACGATGCCCCAGTACGCACCCTCCTACGGGCAGCCCCAGCCGGCGCCGTACCAGCAGAACCCCCCTTACGGCACGCCCCCCGGACCGGGGCAGCCCGGCTGAGGCCGCGCCTTTCGGAGGCCGGCGATTGCGAAGGTGAAGCGCGCGTGCGCAGGTCGTGAAGGAGCCGGGAAAGCCTCGCTTTTCCAGGAGACCAGCGGCGAGCACGGCATGGGCGGGCTAGGATCATTCCGTCTCTGTGGGCGAGGAAACTTGCTGAGGCGAAGTCGAGAAGGCCACCACTTCGGGGGGATCATGTCGTTCGACGAGGAGTGGGCGTCAGCCCGCACCCATGCTCAGGCCGATGTGAGTATGCGCCTCAACCAGGTGCCGGCCGATCCCGGAGGCGGCAGCGGGAACGCCGACCTCGGTGTCGATCAGGACAAGCTCGGCGCCATCGGCAGCGCCGCCTACGCGCTCCACGGCCGGCTGGTGAAGGACGGGAGCCACGCGCGGACGACTACGACGGAAGCCGCGACCTCGCTGTCCACCCACGGCTTTCTCACCGGATCGGCGATGGCGACCGTGCAGGAGACGTGGGGTTCCCAGCTGAGCACGCTGCTCGACGCGTGCGCCAACATCTCCAACCATCTGGACTACAGCGCCGCTTCCCACGCCAAGGAAGAAGCGGACATCCAGGCGGCCCTCGCCGCCTCCCAGATCAACGAGTATCTGAAGTAGGGGCGGGGAGCAGGAGCCGTGCTGACCTTTGACAACGTCTACCAGGCGCCTCTCGACAAGATGAAGGCCGCGGCCGACAACTGGTCGGAGATGAAAGGCAAGCTGGACAAGCTCGCCGAGGACGCCCGTACGACCATGGCCGCCAAGGCCAAGGACGAGTACTGGCGTGGTGTGAACGCCGAGGTAACCAAGCCGTTCGTCGACAAGACGGCGAAGGAGTTCGACGACGCGGCGAAGGCCGCCGGCGGTATCCACCGAATCCTCGAGGACGGCTACAACGCCTTCAAGAAGGCGAAGGACGACCTCAAGAAGATCGTCGACGTCGACGCTCCCGCTGAGCACCTGCTGGTGAAGCCGGACGGCAAGGTCGAGGCGAGGAACCCGCTGTCGGCGATCAAGGACCCCGGCGCGCGGCACGATCCCGACTATCCCGAGCTGGTACGCAAGGAGCGTGCCGCGATCGATGCGATGCAGCGGCGGATCGACGCGATCCTCGAAACCTGTGATGACGCCGACGTGGCCTGCTCCAATGCCCTCAAGGCCAACATCACCGGCGACAAGCACAACTTCAGTGCGCCCAAGTACGGCAGCATCGACGCAGAAGAGGCCCAACGCGCACTCGACCTGGCCAAGAAGGGCCGAGACCTCTCCCACGAGGAGCTGGAGCGTCTCAACGAGCTCCTCAAGGACAACAGTTCGTCCAAGGACTTCTCCAGGACGTTCTACAACGGGCTCGGGCCCAAGGGCTCGCTGGAGTTCTTCGGGCAGCTCTCCACGGATACGTACGACTACGCCAAGCTGGACAAGCAGCGCCTCGCCGACGTGCAGGAGCTGCAGAGAAACCTCGGTCTCAACCTTGCCACGGCCACGCAGGGCGGCGACAAGTGGACCGAGAACTGGTCCACCGAGATGCGCAAGCTCGGCACCGAACGTATTCCGCTCGCCAAGAACGACTACAACGGACCGTTCGGTTATCAGCTGCTCGGCGGCATCATGCGCAACGGCAACTACGACCCGAAGTTCCTCAACCCGATCGCCGAGCATGTGACGCAGCTCCATGCCAAGGACCCGTACATGTTCGCCGACAACAAGGTGATCGGCGGATGGCAGAAGAACCCGTTCAACCCTTCCGGTGTAAACGGGTCGGGCTACGACCCCATGGTGTCGATGCTGGAGGCGCTCGGACACAGCCCCGAGGCCGCGAAGCAGTTCTTCACCGCCGACCCCACGTCGTACAACAAGGACGGCACGGTCGGCGGAACGGTGGACCTCGACCCCAAGAAGGACGGGAACCAGTTCACGGGCTATCTGGACTACTTCCAGAACGGTGACTACACGTTCTTCCCGGACGTCGACAGCCATCACCCCGACGAGGCCAAGAAGACTGTCGCCTACATGCCCGACGCCCTGGGGCACGCACTGGAGGCGGCGACGACGGGACATGGTTGGGACGATCCGAGTCCCGTCCTCCGACGCGACGAGGACTCAGTAGCGATCATGAAGGAAGTGATCAGCGACTACGGGGGTGACTCCGGGCTGCGGGAACGCCACGCGTCGATGACGGACAGCCTGGGCAGAATGGGGGCGGCGTACATCGACGACCTCAACTACTCCATCGACAACTTCGGCAACACCGGAGATGCTGTCGGCCGCGACGAGCTCTTCCCTGCCAGCAGTGACGGGAGTACACGAACGGACTTCGGGCAGGGGGCAACCCTGAAGTTCATGGCAGCCGTGGCCGGGGACGAGGAAGCCTACAAAACGATGTCCGCGGCGCAGCAGGTGTTCGAGGCAAGTGGCATCAAGGCGCTGAATGGCGACAAGGACGATGTCATCGCGTTTGCTCATAACGCCACGAAGGTTCACGGAATCCTTGACGAATCCCGCGTCATGCAGATCGCGGACGACTTCAAGAGCGACGAAGACCAGCGCAATCTGGAGCTCGAGAAGCAGGCCGAGTGGCGTAAGTCGGCTGTGAGCGGGGGTGTCGCGACGGTCGTGGGCGTGGGGTCCGCCCTGGTGCTCGGGCCGGCTGCCGGCCTGGTGGCGACCACTGTTGTGCCACTCGTCATGGAAAGCGCCGGATCCACCCTCGATACGGCTTACGCCACGGACACCCTTCAGTACCTGAAGGACAACGAGTACAAGAACGACGACGAAGCGCTGGACGCGATCTACCGGACTCAGCTGTCCGGGCAGAGCAGCGCCATGGTGCCTTTGCTCAACTACGCGGAGTCCGTCGGTATGACGGTGGAGGAGAAGCGTGAACTCTTCCAGGACGCGGAGGACGCCTACAACAGAGGCGTGATCGCGGTCGGCGGCAAGATGAAGGTCATGTGAGCATGTGGAACGCCCGGCGATGGTGCGGCCAGGTTGCCCTTCTCCTCGTTGTCGCTTCGTCCGCGACGGCTTGTTCAGGGGACGAAGCAGGCAAGGGGGGCGAGGATGCGGCGACACAGGCGTCACTGAAGACGTGTGAAAGCCTTCTCGGAGCGGAGAACGTGGCCTCCGTCCGCGCTGATCTCGGGGGGGACGTCCGTGCGGAGAGCTCTTCTCCGGAGAGGGCCAAGGGCCTCTTGCTCGAGAAGGCGGAGAAATGGACTGCGGACGGCGATGATCTCAAGCGGGCCACCTATCAACTCTGCCTGATGAGGGCCGCGGGCGAGGAGGACCGGGGGCCCGTTGTCGCCGGAGTGAAGTGGTCGCTTCTCACCATGGACTGGGTGTCCAAGGGGAAGCACGCCGCGGAATGGCGCAAGGCCGCAGAGCATGTGTACGTGCAGCGGCTCGCTCGTAACCCCGGCCTCGCAGCCGTCGTCCCGTGCACGTTGCCCGGTACCGCACCGGGGCAGACCGAAGGACTGCCACTGGAGATCTCAGTGCTGGACGCGGGGCTGAGCAAGGACAGCGGCGCTCTGTCGGGGCGTTTGCTGTCGGCGCTTGTACGGAAGACACACGAACTCCTCGGCTGCCAGGACTCCCTTGCCGTTCCGGAATCCCTCACTCCTGAGAAGTGACAGGTGACTCAGATGAGAGAGCGCGGGATGACGCTGTCCGCCGCAGTGGTCTTCGGGCTTCTCTGCGGGGCCGTGGGGTGTGGCAGTACGGACGGCAAGGAGGGTGGGGCGACTACCTCGCCGCAGGTGACGAACGCGGCGGAGCAGCTCTGTGGGGGTGCGGTCTCGGCCGCGGCCCGGTCGGCGCTGGGGCTGCTGGCCGGGGGTTCGGCGCTGCACCCGACCGACCCCGCCGAGAATCCGAGCGCGGCGGCCGATGAGCTGGTCGCCCACTGGGCGCCGTTGAACACACCGCCCCACAAGCGGGATCCGGTCGATCTGTGCGCGATTTCGGCGGAGAAGAACCTCGGGGCGGGGCCTGCCGACGTCCGGATCGAGTTCCGTCTCTCCGACGCCGAAGAGGCCAAGGGGGACGGGAAGATCGCGGCCTCGCTGGAGCGGTACGACGTGGGCGTGCGGGCCTCGATCGGCACCCAGCGGGCGTACCTGTGGTTCTCGTGCGTGAGTGGCCGACTGAGCGGATCCGAGCAGGGTCCCGCGTATCTCCTCGCATCGGTGGAGAGCGCGCGGGCCCCGAAGGGCGAGGCGGGCGCGCTGAAGGACGCCAACGCCACGGTCGTGCACTCCGCGGCTCTAGCCGTGGCACAGAAGTTGAGCTGCGACGGTGACGGCGGTCTCGCGCCGAAGCCGGCGCTGAAACACGCGTAAGGCGGCCGGGCCGCCGCGAACGAGGTCGCGGCGGCCCGTGCCGGTCAGAAGACCGGCATGGCGGCGACCATGCCGCGACTGATGAGGAACGCCCGGTTGCCGGCCCCCGCCATGGTCCAGGGGCCCTGGTTGTCCCGTTCGTAGGTCCAGACGCGTTTGTCGCTCGGCTTGGAGAGGGCGGAGACTCCGAACTCCGGCGTGCCCTCGATCACCCAGATGCAGTTCCCCTGGATCACGGGAGGGGTCAAGGGCGGCCGTGTGCCCTTCAGGTCGGCGAACAGTGCAATGTCCCGCGTCCCGGACGCGCTGAACCGGTAGACGAAGGCGCCGTCGGCCGCGATGATCCCCTCGCCGTCCAAGGCGGGAGGGCCCCAGCCGCCCAGCGTGCCCTCCGGCTTCGTGTACGAATCCATCGCCCACAACTGGCGTCCCTCGGCGAGGGTCACGGCCGTCAGGGTCCGGCCCCCGAGGTAGACGACGTCGCTGTCGATCAGAGGCTGCAGGGCAGTCGTGCCCTGGCCGCGGATCTCCCACACCGAGCGGCCCGTCGTGGTGTCCACGACCGAGACATTGCCGCTCGGCAGGGACAGGACGAGGCGGCTTCGGCCCGCTGCGGCGAACGGTCCGGCGTCGCCCGTCGCCGTCTTGACGGACGGACCGGTCCAGCGCACCTGGCGGCTCGCCGTGTCGACGGCCCGTAGTTTTCCCGCGCGCGTGAGGAAGTAGATGCCGCCCGGCTCCGCTGCCAGCAGGACGGCCACGTCTGCGTCCGCCACCGTCCACTTCTCCGCGCTGGTCGATGCTTCGAGGACCAGGAGTCTGCCGGATTCGTCGGCCGCGACGACATAGTCCTCGTCGAGGGCGAGCTGACGGGCCTTGGCCGACAGATGGGGCAGTGTCCACTTCTCTGTCCCGTCGGTGACCTTGAGGGCCGTGAGGCCACCGTCCCTGGCCGCGAAGATCACAACGTCCCGCAACACGACAGGGGTGGGCAGGGGACCCCGGGCGGCTGCCTCGACGGGACCCCACAGCGGCTTCGGCCTGATGCCCTCGTTCTCCGCCTTGAGCAGGACGGCGTCCGGGGCATCCCCCGCCGGTGGCAGCGCGTTCGCGGCGCGGTCCGCGAGCCACCAGGCGGTTCCGCCTCCGCCGGCCAGCAGCACGGCGCCGCCGGCACCGCACAGGGCGAGGAAGCGGCGCCGGTCGGGCGCGGATTCCACCGTGGTTCTGGCCGAGGCTGTCTGCCTGCGGACGGCCGTCTCGCGCCGCTTGATCTCCTGGAAGACGGGTCCACGGCGCCACAGAGACCGGACGCTCTTGGACGTGGAGAAGACGCGGCTGATCTGTTCCGGCGACGGGCGAAGGGTCGGGTCCTTCGCGAAGCAGGGAGCGAGGAGCTGGTGCAGCCGCGGTGACAGCGCCGCGAGATCCGGCTGCTCGTGCACCACGGCGTACTGGACGGCCGCGACATGGGGGCCGTCGTACGCCCGCCTGCCGGTCGCCGCGTACACGAGGACGGCGCCCAGCGAGAACACGTCGGCGGCGGCCGTGACGCGCTGTCCCAGCACCTGTTCCGGCGCGCCGTACCCGGGCGTGACCGGGATCTGACCCGTCGTCGTCAGGGTCAGCCCGTGCTCGGGGCGGGCGATGCCGAAGTCGATGACGCGGGGCCCGTCCGAGGTCAGCACGATGTTGGCCGGCTTGATGTCGCGGTGGATCAGCCCGGCCGCGTGGATGACCCCCAGGGTCTCGGCGAGCGAGGAGGCCAGCGCGTGGACGGTCTGGTCGTCGAGAGCTCCGTGCGCGGACACCGCCTCCTCCAGCGTCGGGCCGGCCAGGAACTCGCTGGCGATCCACGGCCTGCCGCCCTCCATCTGCGCACCCAGCACCCGGGCGACACCCTTGCCCGTCACCGTCTGTGCGGTGTGTGCTTCGCGGACGAAGCGCTGGGCCAGGTGCTGGTCGTGGGCGAGTTCCGGGCGGAGCACCTTCACCGCTGCGGGACGGCCGCTCTGATCGGTCGCCAGGTAGACCTTGCCCATGCCGCCTTCGCCCAGTACGCCGATGAGGCGGTACGGGCCGAGCCGCAGCGGATCACCTACACCGAGGGGGTTCATGGGTGGGTCACGTCCTGTCTGTACGGGTCAACGGGGCGAGGGAGCAACGGGTCACTGAAGGGGGAGGGCGATCAGGAAGTCCTCGCCCACGGCGAAGAGCCGTCCGTCCCGCTCCTGCGCGACGAGCCGGCCGACGTCGGTCTGGAAGACCCAGTTGCTGCGGTGGGTCTTGAGGTCGATGGCGCTGAGCCCCGACGTGACCTTCTTGTAGACGTACCGTTCTCCCACGACCGGGGTGACGCCGTCGTGCGTCTGCTGGTCCGCCTGTGCGCCGGGCCCCTGTTCGTGCCAGCGGATCTTCCCGTCGGCCGCGCCGACGGCCACGATGCCGTGGAATCCGGTGGTGTAGACGACGCCGTCCCGAACCGCGGTGGCACCGAAGGCCTCGCGCTCGCCGGCGGCGAACGACCAGGCCCGACTTCCGTCGGAGAGCCTGTGGGCCACGAGGGACTCACCCGCGAGGTACACGTGGTCGTCGTCCATGCAGGGCCGGTGGCCGACCCCGCTTCCAGGACCGTACTGGAACGTTCGCGCCCAGCGGGTGGCACCGGTACGAACATCCCGAACGACCAGACGAGAGGTGGATTCCTCCGTGCCGAACTCGTAGGTGACGAGCCGGCCGCCGCGCACGGCCGCGGCCCCCACGTACGCCGTGTCCCGCTCCGGATTGACGACCTCCAGCCGCCACACCTCCTTGCCCGTGGCGACCTCGACAGCGAGGAGGTACGACTTCTGCGGCGAGGCGATCGTCCCGCCGGTGCCGGCCAGGTAGACGACTCCGTCGGCGGCACAGAGCAACTGAGTGGAGTACATGTTGGCGTTGAGGTCCTTGATCCGGGCGAATGCCGGTTCGAGGTCGCCGTTGTCCAGGTCGACGGTGTGGATCGCGAGTTCCTTGTACACGTCCTGCCGCTTCTGTGGCACGACGTAGATCTGCCTCCCGTCCGTGGTGACGGTCGACGCGGACGTCTCCACCGTGCAGAACCAGGAGTTGTCACCGCTCTCCTGGTCCTGGGCGGAGATCCCGGTGCCGGCCACCATGGCCACGGTGTCCTCGATGACGAGCGGATAGCCTCGTTCGTCCTCGTCGCCCACCGCCATGTCGCGGCTCCACAGGGACGCCGGCGCGTCGCCGAGCAGCGGGGCGGAGGGAAGGTTCTCCTTCTCCGTCGCCCTCCCGCTCCGCCATGCCCAGGCGCCGCCTCCCGCGGCGAGCAGCGCGCCGCCGCCGAGCGCCAGAAGGGACCGCCGCGACAGCAGGCGGGAAGCCGAGCGGCGAGAGCCGACCGGGACGGTTTCCCCGTACGGGTCGTCCGCAGGGGCCGGGAGGCGGTGGGGGTGGTGGAGCCAGACGTCGGTGGCGCGGCGGGCGATGTCGGTGAGGAGGAGGGGCGGGAGATGGTCCGCGAAGTCGCCGCGGCCGTCGTGGAGCTGGGTCGCCAGTTGGGACGTCGTGGGGCGGGCCGACGGGTCCTTGGAGAGGCAGGCCGTCAGGAGGGGGAGCAGGGACGGGGGGAGGCCGGTGAGGTCGGGGTCCGCGTAGCGGACGCGGTAGAGGAGGTCCGCCGGGGCGCCTGTGCCGAAGGGGCCGTGGCCCGTCGCCGCGAAGACCAGGACGCCGGCGAGGGCGAAGATGTCGCCGGCCGGGGTGTGCTCCTGGCCGCCCGCCTGTTCCGGGGACATGAACGCGGGCGTGCCCGCCGCCGCTCCCGTGCTGGTCAGGCGGTCGTCGCCGGCCGCGCGGGCGATGCCGAAGTCGATGATCTTAGGCCCGTACGCGGTGACCAGGACGTTGGAGGGCTTCAGGTCGCGGTGCACCACGTCCGAGGAGTGGAGCTGGGCCAGCGCACCGGCCAGCGCCGCGCCCAGGGCGCGGACCGTCGGTTCGGGGAGCGGGCCGGCCAGGGCGACCGCGTCGTCGAGCGGCGGGCCGAGGACGTACTCCGTGGCCAGCCACGGGGTTTCGGCCAGCGGGTCCGCGTCGACGACCGCCGCGCCGTGCCGGGCGCCGATGATCCGGGCCGCGTCCACCTCCAGGCGGAAGCGGGCACGGAAGGCGGGATCGGCCGCGAGCCGCGCGTGCACCGTCTTCAGAGCGACCGTACGGCCGCCCCGCGTGCGGGCGAGATAGACCGTGCCCATGCCGCCGGAGCCCAGGCGGGCCAGGAGGCGGTACGCGGCGATCGCGGCCGGGTCGTCGTGGGTGAGCGGTGACAGCATCGTCTAGTTCCCGGAGTTCTGGGGCAGTTCCGCCGCGAGGAGTTCGGCCGCGAGGAGCTCGGACGACTGCCGGGCGAGCGCCGCGACGATCCGGCCGGGCAGCCACCCGGGGGCCAGCATCGAGCCGGCCGAGCTGAGGACCGTCTCGTGCGGGGTCGGCGGCGCCAGGGCGGTCAGCAGGTCCGCCGCGGCGGGACGGTTCGCGGGATCACGGGTGAGGCAGGCGGAGACCGACGGACGCAGGGCGGGCGGGAGTTCGGAGCGCTCGGGGACGGTGTGGCCGGTGGCGGCGTACGCGAGGACGGCACCGAGCGCGTACACGTCCCCCGCCGGCCGGGGCCGCCCGCCCGAGGCCTGCTCGGGTGCCAGCGCGCCCGGGTCGAGGCCCGGCAGTCCGGCCCGCGGCTCCCCGT
>NZ_JAGGOS010000070.1 GCF_018614205.1 Streptomyces sp. ISL-36
GCGGTCGCCGGGCTCGCCGCCACGCTCCTCGGTCCCGGCCCCTCCTCCGCCTCCCCGACGGCCGCACCCGGCCCGCCCCGACCCGCCGCCCCGTCCCCCGCGCAGCCGCCGTTCACCTGGACCGCCGACTCCCACGTCTGGAAGAACGACTGCGGCCACGTCTACGTCGCCGAGGCCGGCCCCCGACAGGTCGCGCCGCCGCCGCCCGCGCAGGACGCCGGGTCGTGGGCCCGCACGCACGGCGCGGTGCACGGAGGGGAGACCCTCGTCCGGATCTCCCTCCAGGGCCGGTCCCCCACGACGGCGGTCGTGGTCGAAGCCCTGCATGTGAGGGTCACCGGCCGCGCGGAGCGCCTCCCGTGGCACGCGTACCGGATGGACAACGGCTGCGGCGGCGCCCTCAGCCCCCGCCGCTTCGACGTGGACCTCGACCGGCCGCGCCCGGTCGCCCGGTCCGTCGCGGGCTACGACGGCCTCGCCGGCCGGCCGATCCCCGCGGTCTCCCTCCCGTACACCGTCACGTCCTCGGCCCCCGAGGAACTGCTGGTGACGGCCCGGACGGCGGGCTGCGACTGCCGCTGGCACCTGGAACTGAAGTGGAGCAGCGAGGGCCGCTCCGGCACGGTCCGGATCACCGACGACGGCCGGCCGTTCCGCACCAGCGGTGTCACCGGAAGGCCGGTGTGGGAGTACGACACCCTCGGCCGCCGCTGGGTCGAAAGTGAAGCCGCGCAGCAGGGCGCCTCGAACTGACGGACGTGATCTGGGCAACGCTGGGCGCCCCAGATCTGGACAGCGGCGCAAACCCACCGGTAACTTGACTGAGCAAGCGCTTAGGCATCTCGCGTCAGGCACCCCAGGACTCCGAAGGAGGCGGCTCGTGCGCCGTACCGTATTCAACGAGGACCACGAGGCGTTCCGGGAGACCATCCGGGCCTTCATCGAGGCCGAGGTCGTCCCCGTCTACGACGAGTGGTTCGCCGCGGGCCAGGCGCCGCGCGAGTTCTACGGCAAGCTCGGCGAGCTGGGCATCTTCGGCATCAACGTCCCCGAGGAGTTCGGCGGCGCGGGCCTGGACACCCACAAGTTCGAGGCCGTCCTCTACGAGGAGACCTCGCGCGCGGGCGTCCAGTTCGGCGGCTCCGGTGTGCACGTGCTGCTCGCCCTGCCGTACATCAAGATGCTCGCCACCGACGAGCAGAAGAAGCGTTACCTCCCGAACTTCGTCTCCGGCGACGAGATGTGGGCGCTGGCGATGACCGAGCCGGGCACCGGCTCCGACGTCGCGGGCATGAAGACCACCGCCAAGCTCTCCGAGGACGGCACCCACTACGTCCTCAACGGTGCCAAGACCTTCATCACCGGTGGCGTCCACGCCGACCGGGTGATCGTCTGCGCCCGTACCGCCGCCCCGCGCGAGGACGACCGCCGCTTCGGCATCTCGCTCTTCGCCGTGGACACCAAGTCCGAGGGCTACTCCATCGGCCGCAAGCTCGACAAGCTCGGCCTGCGCACCTCCGACACCGCCGAGCTGGCGTTCGTCGACGTGAAGGTCCCGGTCGAGGACCTGCTCGGCGAGGAGGGCAAGGGCTTCTACTACCTCGGCCACAACCTCGCCTCCGAGCGCTGGGGCATCGCCTTCGGCGCCTACGCGCAGGCCAAGGCCGCCGTCCGCTTCGCGCAGCAGTACGTGCAGGAGCGCACGGTCTTCGGCAAGCCGGTCGCGCACTTCCAGAACACCAAGTTCGAGCTGGCCGCCTGCCAGGCCGAGGTCGACGCCGCCGAGGCCGTCGCCGACCGCGCCCTGGAGGCCCTGGACGCGGGCGAGCTGACCCCGGCCGAGGCCGCCAGCGCCAAGCTGTTCTGCACCGAGGTCGCCCACCGCGTCATCGACCGCTGCCTCCAGCTGCACGGCGGCTACGGGTACATGAACGAGTACCCGATCGCCCGCCTCTACGCGGACAACCGCGTCAACCGCATCTACGGCGGCACCAGCGAGATCATGAAGTCGATCATCGCCAAGTCGATGGGTCTGTAGGTGTCCGAGGCTCTGGACGATCTGCTCGATCTGCTCGACCTGGAGCAGATCGAGCAGAACTTCTTCCGGGGCCGGTCCCGCTCGGCCGTCGTTCCCCGCGTCTTCGGCGGCCAGGTGGCCGCCCAGGCGCTGGTGGCGGCCGGGCGGACCGTCCCCGAGGACCGGCTCGCCCACTCCCTGCACGCGTACTTCCTGCGCGCCGGGGACCCGGGCGCGCCGATCGTCTACACGGTCGACCGCATCCGGGACGGCCGCTCCTTCACCACCCGGCGGGTCGTCGCCGTCCAGCACGGACAGCCGATCTTCCATCTCTCCGCGTCGTTCCAGACGTACGAGGAGGGCCTGGAGCACCAGGACGCGATGCCGGCCGCTCCGGATCCCGAGACGCTGCCGACGGCCGCCGAGACGCTGCCCCGGCACCTCCCGGCGCACGTGGCCGAGCGGCTGATCGAGGCGCGGGCGGCGGTGGACCTGCGCTACGCGGACGTGCCGCCGTGGGGCAGTGTGGGGGAGCCGCGCGAACCGCGCTCCCAGGTGTGGTTCCGTACCAACGGCAAACTGGCCGACGACCCGCTGCTCCATGTCTGTCTGGCGACCTACGTCTCCGACATGACGCTGCTCGACTCGGTGCTGCTCGCCCACGGACGGGGCGGCTGGGCGGTCGGGGACGTGGTCGGGGCCTCCCTGGACCACGCGATGTGGTTCCACCGGCCGTTCCGGGCCGACGAGTGGCTGCTGTACGACCAGGAGTCGCCGTCCGCCTCGGGCGGGCGGGGCCTGGGCCAGGCGCGGATCTACACCCAGGACGGGAAGCTCGCGATCTCCGTCATCCAGGAGGGTGTCGTCCGCGTACCGCGTTGATGCGGCCCGCCATGATCGGACATAACGTCCGATCATGGCGGAGAACGGCGAAAGCACCTTCACAGTGATCGTGGCGGCGGTGGCGAACCTCGGGATCGCCGCCGCCAAGGCCGTCGCGGGTGTCGTCAGCGGATCGAGCGCGATGCTCTCCGAGGCGGCCCACTCGGTCGCCGACACCGTCACCGAGGTCATGCTCCTGACCGCGCTCAAGCGGAGCGGGAAGCCGGCCGACGAGGACCATCCGGTGGGCCACGGCGGCGAGCGCTACATCTGGGCGATGCTCGCCTCCGTCGCCACCTTCGTCGGCGGGGCGGTCTTCTCGGTCTACGACGGCGTCCACACGCTGACGCACGGCGAGGAGGTGGGGGACCCGCTCGTGTCGTACGTCGTCCTCGGGGTCGCCTTCGTCCTGGAGGCCTTCTCCCTGCGGACGGGCGTGCGGCAGATGCGGGGCGAGGCGGCGCGGCTGCGCACGCCCTTCGGCCGCTACCTGCGGCTCACCCCCGACACCACCGTGAAGGCGGTGGTGATGGAGGACTCGGCCGCGCTGGCCGGCCTGATGCTGGCGGCGGGCGGGCTGCTCGGCGTGCAGATCACCGGCTGGGCCGTCTGGGACGGCATCGCCTCGCTCCTCATCGGGGCGCTGCTCGTGTACGTCGCCTGGGTGCTGGGCCGCTCCAACGCGGAGCTGCTGATCGGGCGCCCGCTGCCGGCGCCGATGCGGGACGCGGTCCGCGAGGAGATCCTCTCCGTGCCGCACATCGTCGATGTCCTGGAGCTGACGACGCTGATCCAGGGCCCGGAGGAGGTCATGATCGCGGCGAAGATCGACTTCCGGGACGTGGCCTCGGCGGAGCAGGTCGAATGGGCCTGCGAGGAGGCGGAGCAGCAACTCCGGGAACGCTTCCCCGCCGTCCGGCGGGTGTATCTCGACCCGACCCCGGGCCGCCCGTGACGTGCCCTCGCCCGCACGCGGCCCGCGGGGGTGGACGCGGCTCAGACCGTCAGGCCCGCCGCGTCCAGGAGGTAGGCGGTCAGCGGCTCGTAGTACCGCGGGTCGACGACGTGGTCGTCGAGCGGGACGGTGACCTGCATCGTGCCCTCGGCCTCGCCGATGAAGAGGGCGGGGTCGTTGCAGTCGGCGTAGCCGACGGAGTCGACGCCCCGCTGGGCCGCGCGCCCCGCCCAGCCGTGGTCGGCGACGACGAGGTCGGGCAGGGGCTCGCCCAGGAACTCCAGGCCGTCGAGGATCGCGTTCATGGGTTCCGGCGAGTGGGTGTGCCAGAGGCTGGCGCCCCGCTCGAAGACGGCGACGTCGGCGAACTGCACGACGTACCCCTCGTCGGCGATGAGCCCGCCGGGGATCCGTACGATCTCGCAGCCCGCCGCCCGAAGCGCGGCCGCGACCCGGCTGTGGGCGTCGATCAGGGCGCCGGGGTGGCCGGTCGCGAAGAGCACCCGCTCCTTGCCTGCGGCGGCCTTGCGCAGGCGTGCGGCCATCCGGTCGAGGGCGTCGACGGTCAGTTCGGGGTCGATGGTGTCCTGCCCTGCACGGTGGGCGGGGTCGTCGTTCACGCCGCACCGCTCGGCCATCACGGCGAGCACGTCCTGCTCGTCGGTCCACCGGTCACCGAGCTCCAGACCCAGCCAGTAGTGCCGGTCGCCGTTGGCGAGCTTGCGGTAGTGGGAGAGGTTGTTGTCGCGCGGGGTGGCGACATCGCCCGCGATCCGGGTCCGGACAAGGTGCTCGACGAGGGCGGGGCGACTGAGTATCGGCATGGGCCTCATTCTGCCGGGCCCGGGAGCGGGCGGCAGACAGATTTCACCCCGTGGACCGTGCCCCGGGGGCGTGTTCTACGCGGCCGCCAGTGCCCCGAACGCCCCGTGAGCCAGTCGCCTCAGCAGCTCCTCCATGGCCGTCCGGCCCAGCGCCGCGAGGTGCGGGGTGGAGTTCAGGAGGCCGAAGACCGCGTGGACGGCGGCCCGGGCCTCCGACTCCCCCGCCGCCGGGTACAGCTCGCGCACCACCGTCACCCACAGCTCCACGTACTGGCGCTGCAGCTGCCGCACCCGCTTGCGGTCCTCGTCCTTCAGCCGGTCCAGCTCGCGGTCGTGCAGGGTGATCAGCGGCCGGTCGTCGAGCGCGAAGTCGATGTGCCCGTCGATGAGCGAGCCGAGCAGCGCCCGCGGGTCGCCGGCCGTCTCGCCCACCCGCAGCCGGCCGCCGTCGAGGAGCCGCTCGCTGATCCCGACGAGGAGCTCCGCGAGCATCGCGTCCTTGCCGGGGAAGTGCCGGTAGAGACCCGGCCCGCTGATGCCGACCGCCGCTCCTATCTCGTCGACGCCCACTCCGTGGAACCCGCGCTCGGCGAAGAGGCGGGCAGCCTCCTTGAGGATCTGCTCGCGTCGCGTGGGGGCGTCGGTCCTGGCGGTGGTGGTCATGCGATCGATTCTAGACAATGCGGTTAGCGGTCGTTAACCTGAAGGCATACGTTAACGCTCATTAACCGAGCAAGGGAGCTCAGTCGATGCAGCAGGCACCTGTGCTGACGAGCGCGGCAGACCCCGCGTCGGCGGCCTGGCAGGCCAACGAGGCGGCCCACCACGAGCTGGCCGCCACGCTGCGCGCCAAACTCGCCGCGGCCGCGCTCGGCGGCGGCGAGAAGGCCCGCGCCCGGCACACCGCGCGCGGCAAGCTGCTGCCGCGGGACCGTGTGGACACCCTCCTCGACCCGGGGTCGCCCTTCCTGGAGCTGGCCCCGCTGGCCGCGAACGGGATGTACGGCGACCAGGCACCGGCCGCCGGGGTCATCGCGGGCATCGGCCGGGTCTCGGGCCGCGAGTGCGTGATCGTCGCCAACGACGCGACCGTCAAGGGCGGCACGTACTACCCGATGACGGTGAAGAAGCATCTCCGGGCGCAGGAGGTGGCGCTGGAGAATCGTCTCCCCTGCCTCTACCTCGTGGACTCGGGCGGTGCCTTCCTGCCGATGCAGGACGAGGTCTTCCCCGACCGTGAGCACTTCGGCCGGATCTTCTACAACCAGGCCCGGATGTCCGGCGCCCGCATCCCCCAGATCGCGGCCGTCCTCGGCTCCTGCACCGCCGGCGGCGCGTACGTCCCGGCGATGAGCGACGAGGCCGTGATCGTACGGAACCAGGGCACGATCTTCCTGGGCGGGCCGCCGCTGGTGAAGGCCGCGACCGGCGAGGTCGTCACGGCCGAGGAGCTGGGCGGCGGCGAGGTCCACTCCCGTACGTCCGGGGTCACCGACCACCTCGCCGAGGACGACGCCCACGCGCTCCGTATCGTCCGCAACATCGTCGCCACCCTGCCGGAGCGCGGTCCGCTCCCCTGGTCGGTGGAGCCGGTCGAGGAGCCGAAGGTGGACCCGGCGGGGCTGTACGGGGCGGTGCCGGTCGACTCCCGCACCCCGTACGACGTCCGCGAGGTCATCGCGCGGATCACCGACGCCTCCCGCTTCCAGGAGTTCAAGGCGGAGTACGGCCAGACGCTGGTCACCGGCTTCGCCCGGATCCACGGACACCCGGTCGGGATCGTCGCCAACAACGGCATCCTCTTCTCCGAATCCGCCCAGAAGGGCGCGCACTTCATCGAGCTGTGCGACCAGCGCGGCATCCCGCTGCTGTTCCTGCAGAACATCTCCGGCTTCATGGTCGGCCGCGACTACGAGGCGGGCGGCATCGCCAAGCACGGCGCCAAGATGGTGACGGCCGTGGCCTGCACGCGCGTACCGAAGCTGACGGTGGTCGTCGGGGGCTCGTACGGCGCGGGCAACTACTCGATGTGCGGCCGGGCCTACTCCCCCCGCTTCCTGTGGATGTGGCCCAACGCCAAGATCTCGGTGATGGGCGGCGAGCAGGCCGCGTCCGTCCTCGCGACGGTCAAGCGCGACCAGCTCGGGGACGAGTGGAGCGCCGAGGAGGAAGAGGCCTTCAAGACCCCGATCCGCGCGCAGTACGAGACCCAGGGCAACGCCTACTACGCGACCGCCCGGCTGTGGGACGACGGGGTCATCGACCCCATGGACACCCGCCAGGTGGTGGGCCTCGCGCTCACCGCCTGCGCCAACGCCCCGATCGGCGACCCCGCCTTCGGCGTCTTCCGGATGTGAGTGACAGATGACCATGTTCGACACAGTTCTTGTCGCCAACCGCGGCGAGATCGCCGTCCGCGTCATCCGTACGCTGCGCGCGCTCGGCGTCCGCTCGGTCGCCGTCTACAGCGACGCGGACGCGGACGCCCGTCATGTACGGGAGGCCGACACGGCGGTACGGCTGGGGCCCGCCCCCGCCGCCGAGTCCTACCTCTCCGTGGAGCGGCTGATCGAGGCCGCGCGGCGGACCGGCGCCCAGGCGGTCCACCCCGGCTACGGCTTCCTCGCGGAGAACGCCGCTTTCGCGCGGGCGTGCACCGAGGCCGGTCTTGTCTTCATCGGCCCACCGGCCTCCGCCATCTCCCTCATGGGCGACAAGATCCGGGCGAAGGAGACCGTGAAGGCGGCGGGCGTACCGGTCGTGCCGGGCGCCGCCGACCCCGAACTGGCGGCCGCCGCCCGGGAGCTGGGCGCGCCCGTGCTGCTGAAGCCCTCGGCGGGCGGCGGCGGCAAGGGCATGCGCCTGGTGCGCGACCTGTCGACGCTGGACGAGGAGATCGCGGCGGCGCGGCGCGAGGCGCGGTCCTCCTTCGGCGACGACACGCTGCTGGTGGAGCGGTGGATCGACCGGCCGCGCCACATCGAGATCCAGGTGCTCGCGGACACCCATGGGAACGTCGTCCACCTCGGCGAGCGCGAGTGCTCGCTCCAGCGACGCCACCAGAAGATCATCGAGGAGGCGCCGAGCGTCCTGCTGACGCCGGAGATCCGCGAGCGGATGGGCGCGGCGGCCGTCGAGGCGGCGCGCTCCTGCGGCTATGTCGGCGCGGGCACCGTGGAGTTCATCGTCCCGGGCGTGGACCCTTCCTCGTACTACTTCATGGAGATGAACACCCGGCTCCAGGTGGAGCACCCGGTGACGGAGCTGATCACCGGGATCGACCTGGTGGAGTGGCAGCTGCGGGTGGCGGCGGGCGAGGCCCTGTCCTTCGCGCAGTCCGACATCACCCTCACCGGCCACGCGATCGAGGCCCGGATCTGCGCGGAGGACCCCTCACGCGGCTTCCTTCCGTCCGGCGGCACGGTCCTGTCCCTGCGGGAGCCGCAGGGCGACGGAGTCCGTACGGACTCGGGCCTGCGCCAGGGCACGGAGGTCTCCAGCGTCTACGACCCGATGCTCTCCAAGGTCATCGTCCACGCCCCCGACCGCCCCACGGCCCTGCGCAGGCTGCGCGCGGCCCTCGCGGACACGGTCACCCTCGGCGTCCCGACGAACGCGGGCTTCCTGCGCAGGCTCCTGGCCCACGAGTCGGTGGTCTCGGGCGACCTGGACACCGGTCTGGTGGAGCGCGATGCGGACGGGCTGGTCCCCAAGTCCGTACCGGACGAGGTCTACGCGGCCGCGGCGGCGGTACGTCTCGCGGGCCTGGCCCCCGCGAGCCGGGGCGGCTGGACCGACCCCTTCTCCGTGCCGAGCGGCTGGCGCCTGGGCGGCGAACCCGCCCCGCCGGCCTTCCCGTTGCGCGTGCCGGGGCTCGACCCGGTGACGGTGGGCGCACCCGCCGGCGCGGAGGTCACCGACGCCTCGGTCACCGTCACGGTGGACGGCGTCACCCACCACTTCCACCGGGCCGGCGCCTGGCTCGGCCGCGACGGGGACTCCTGGCACGTCCAGGACCACGATCCCGTGGCCACCGCCCTCAGCGGCGCCGCGCACTCCGGAGCGGACGCGCTCGCCGCCCCCATGCCGGGGACCGTGACCGTCGTGAAGGTCGCTGTCGGGGACGAGGTGGAGGCGGGGCAGAGCCTGCTCGTCGTCGAGGCGATGAAGATGGAGCACGTCATCTCCGCCCCGCACGCCGGCACCGTCACCGAGCTGGACGTCACGCCCGGCGCCACCGTCGCCATGGACCAGGTCCTCGCCGTGGTGACCCCGAGGGAGGAGGACAAGTGAACCTGCCGATGAAGGTGCCCGCCCCCGGGCTCCCCGCCCGGGTCCGGATCCATGAGGTCGGGCCGCGCGACGGACTCCAGAACGAGAAGACGGTCGTCCCGACCGCCGTGAAGGCGGAGTTCATCCGGCGGCTCGCAGACGCCGGGCTCTCCACGGTCGAGGCCACGAGCTTCGTCCATCCCCGGTGGGTGCCCCAACTCGCCGACGCCGAGGAGCTTCTCCCGCTCGTCAACGGCCTGCCCGTCCGCCTGCCCGTGCTCGTCCCCAACGAGCGGGGGCTCGACCGGGCCCTGGCCCTCGGCGCGCGCGAGATCGCGGTCTTCGCCTCCGCGACGGAGTCCTTCGCCAAGGCCAATCTCAACCGGACCGTCGACGAGGCCCTCGCCATGTTCGAGCCCGTCGTCACCCGCGCCATAGAGCAGGGCCTCACCATCCGCGGCTATCTCTCGATGTGTTTCGGCGACCCCTGGGAGGGCGCGGTCCCCATCGAACAGGTCGTCCGGGTCACCAAGGCGCTCGCCGAGATGGGCTGTGACGAGCTGAGCCTCGGCGACACCATCGGCGTCGCCACCCCCGGCCACGTCCAGGCCCTGCTGTCGGCGCTGAACGAGGCCGGCGTCCCCACCTCTCGCCTCGCCGTGCACTTCCACGACACCTACGGCCAGGCCCTGTCCAACACGCTCGCCGCGCTGCGGCACGGCGTCACCACCGTCGACGCCTCCGCCGGGGGCCTCGGCGGCTGCCCGTACGCCAAGAGCGCCACCGGCAATCTCGCCACCGAGGACCTCGTGTGGATGCTCGACGGCCTCGGCATCGAGACCGGGGTCGACCTGGCCGCCCTCACCGCCACGAGCGGATGGATGGCCGGACAACTGGGCCGCCCGAGCCCCTCCCGTACCGTCCGCGCCCTCTCCCACAAGGAGTGACGAAACCCATGTCCCTCGACCACCGGCTCTCCGAAGAGCACGAGGAACTCCGCCGCACCGTCGAGGAGTTCGCGCACGACGTCGTCGCACCGAAGATCGGCGACTACTACGAACGGCACGAGTTCCCGTACGAGATCGTCCGCGAGATGGGCCGCATGGGCCTGTTCGGCCTGCCCTTCCCGGAGGAGTACGGCGGGATGGGCGGCGACTACCTCGCCCTCGGCATCGCGCTCGAGGAGCTCGCCCGGGTCGACTCCTCCGTGGCCATCACCCTGGAGGCGGGCGTCTCGCTCGGCGCGATGCCGGTCTACCGCTTCGGCACCGAGGAGCAGAAGCAGGAGTGGCTGCCCCGGATGTGCTCCGGCGAGATCCTGGGCGCGTTCGGTCTGACCGAGCCCGGCGCCGGTTCGGACGCGGGCGGCACCCGCACGACCGCCGTGCGCGACGGCGACGAGTGGGTCATCAACGGCTCGAAGTGCTTCATCACCAACTCGGGTACGGACATCACGGGCCTGGTCACGGTCACCGCCGTGACCGGCCGCAAGCCCGACGGCCGGCCGCTGATCTCCTCGATCATCGTGCCCTCCGGCACCCCCGGCTTCACGGTGGCGGCGCCGTACTCCAAGGTCGGCTGGAACGCCTCGGACACCCGTGAGCTCTCCTTCGACGACGTACGGGTCCCGGCCGCCAACCTGCTGGGCGAGGAGGGGCGCGGCTACGCGCAGTTCCTCCGGATCCTGGACGAGGGGCGGATCGCGATCTCGGCGCTGGCGACCGGGCTCGCGCAGGGATGTGTCGACGAGTCGGTGAAGTACGCGAAGGAGCGGCACGCCTTCGGCCGGCCGATCGGCGACAACCAGGCCGTCCAGTTCAAGATCGCGGACATGGAGATGCGGGCGCACATGGCCCGGATCGGCTGGCGGGACGCGGCGTCCCGGCTGGTGCTGGGCGAGCCGTTCAAGAAGGAGGCGGCGCTGGCGAAGCTGTACTCCTCCACAGTGGCGGTCGACAACGCCCGTGAGGCGACCCAGATCCACGGCGGATACGGCTTCATGAACGAGTATCCGGTGGCCCGGATGTGGCGCGACTCCAAGATCCTGGAGATCGGCGAGGGCACGAGCGAGGTCCAGCGGATGCTGATCGCACGGGAGTTGGGACTTTCCGCCTGACGGGACGAGCCCGCGACCGCTGCCCGGGGAGCCTGACGCGCTTCACGGCTGGTGGATGGCGGGCATCTCGGCGGTGATCCAGGCCAGTGCCTGGTCTCCGTCGGCGAACTCGGGCAGCGGAGCACCGGGGCCCGGTGCGGCGTAGACATGTTGTCCGGTAAGGGTGGCCTGGTCGGCCTGCCGAGTCGCCGCCCTGTACCACGTGACCATCCGCAGTAGGCCGGCCTGCCGCTCGTCGGGGCTTTCCTCCTGCTCGGCGCGCTCGGCGGCGAACTCGCCGAGCAGATCGTGGAAGCGGTAGGCACCGGCGCCGGGTTCTGCAGGAGATGGGCGCCGACCAGGATGTCGAGCAGGTCGAGGGTTCCCTCCACCGGGTGATCGAGGAGGGCGGAGGCCGCCTCGACGGAGAAGGGTGGGCGGGCCAAAGCCCCAGGCGGCGGAAGGCCGCGGCCGCGTCGCGCTCCGCCTGCCGGGGGCTGGCGCGCAGGGCCTGGTAGCTCATCAGGAAGACCTGCCCGACGTCCATGTGGTCGAGGCTGAGTGCGGTGAGCCGGTGCCAGGCCCGTCCTGGGGCGTTGGGACGGCGGCACCGACCAGATCGGTGTCTACATGCCCGACACCGCCGAGTTCTACCTGCGCCACGCCGACGGCGCCGTCACGTCCTTCGCCTTCGGCGACGCCGGCGACATCCCGGTAACCGGCGACTGAGACGGCGACGGCTACGCCACCCAGGGCATCGTCAGGAGCTGAGAGGGTGACCAAGACGCCCTTGGAACCACACACCATACGGCGGCCCGTCACAGAACGAGTGAAAGCAGGCCATAACCCAATGTCCGCCCAACGATTCGAGGATCTCCGTTGCGCAAGCCAATAGCCTTCGGTGTCATCCTGGCGACCTTCTTCATGACCATGTTGACCGGTATGGCGCCGGCCTCCGTCGCCCTCGCACCAGCAGCAGCAGCTTCAACCGCGTTCACCGCCGTCACCCCGCAGACCGCGGCCCCGGTCCGTGTGATGTCGTACAACCTGTGCGGCGGTGCCAGTTGGTGCCAGTGGGAAGGACAGGTCGCCCCCAGGGTGACGGCGACCCGGACCGAGGTCGACAAGTGGCACCCGCAGCTCATCTTCTTCTCGGAGATCTGCGCACCCCAGTACGACGGGATCCTGACGAACCTCAGCGCACTCGGGTATCGCGGGGTCTACGTGAAGACCGGGGAGACCGGGCGCTGCGACTCCAAGGGGCAAGGGACATCGACGAGTGAGGGCATCGCTCTGATGACCCTCGGTGCCGATCCCGGTCCGGCGTCCCGGATCTGGGACTTCGGAGAGCACTCCGCGGGGGACGACAGCAAGATGCTCTGTGCTGACACCACCCTGCTGACCCGAGCGGTCAAGGCATGCACCTTCCACCCGAGCCCGAACGTCGATTCCAACGTGTGCCCGGCCGGGTCGGCGTCGCCGCAGTGCTGGGGAACCCCGGCCGACCGGATGGTCCGGGCCGCCCGGCAGGTCATGGACCCGTGGACCGCCGCGGGGACACCGGTGGTCTTCGGCGGTGACCTGAACCTCCTGCCCGAGTCGGCCGGCATGGACAACTTCTACAGCCACTCGGGCGGGTCTGGACGGTTCGTCGAAGCCGACGAGGTCAACACGGACCAGTACGGCTCGGTCTGCGCCCCGTCGGCCCCACGCTGCAGGAGCGGCGCGGTGACGTACGACATCGGCAAGTCGAGCCAGTCGAAGATCGACTACGCCTTCTTCGACGCCCGGAACTTCACCGCGGCGGGCGCCGCCGTCGACCCGACCCCCGAAGTCTCCGATCACGGAGCGATGATCGGTACCGCGCGCTGGACGGGCTGTGGCAATCCGGCCATGCCGAACAAGGACCTCAACCCCTGTGGCACCGGCGCCAACTCCTCCCAGCGTGTGGACGTCACCGGTGACGGCCGGGACGATGTCGTCGCCCTGTACGACGACGGCAACGGCACGTCCGGTCTGTGGGTGTGGAGCGCGCTCGCGGGCGGCGGCTTCGCCGCTCCGGTGCGGTGGTGGCAGAGCGCGCCCGGTGCACTTGACTGGTCGCGCAGCAAGCTCGTCGCCGGGGACTTCACCGGTGACGGCAAGTCCGACGTCGCGGTGCTGTACAACTCCGGAGGGTATCCGGACGGTGCGCGGGCGACCTCGCTGCTGACGTTCACCTCGACGGGCAGCTCGTTCAGCGCGCCGGTGACCGCCTGGGCTTCGTCGGGCAGCTGGACCTGGGCCTACAGCAAGCCGGTCAGCGGTGACTTCAACGGCGACGGGAAGACCGACATCGGTGTTCTCTACGACGGCAGCCCGGACGGGGCCAGCCCCCGGGTCACCAAGTTCTTCACCTTCACCTCGACGGGCGCCGGGTTCACCGCTCCGGCCGTGGGCTGGGACAGCAGCAGCCCGAACATCGGCAGCTGGACCTGGTCCTACAGCAAGCCCCTGACCGGTGACTTCAACGGCGACGGCAAGACCGACCTGGCGATGTTCTACAACGACAACCCGGGCACCAGTGGGATCGGAGCGTCCTCCATCCGACTGCTGACCTCGACGGGATCCGGGTTCAACACGCCCAGTACCGCGTGGAGCAGCTCGACGGTCGGCAGCTTCACCTGGGCCTACAGCAAACCGGTCACCGGCGACTTCAACGGCGACGGGAAGACGGACGTAGGCGTCCTCTACGACAGCAGCCCGGACGGCACCTTCCCCCGGGTCACCAAGTTCTTCACGTTCACCTCCAGCGGCACCACCTTCGCGGACCCGGTCAGCGCATGGAACAGCAGCAACCCGAACATCGGCAGCTGGACCTGGGCCTCCAGCACCCCGGTGACCGGGGACTTCAACGCGGACGGCAGGTCCGACCTCGCCGTCCTGTACGACCAGGGCGACTTCAGCTCCGGCCTGTGGCAGTTCCTCTCGACCGGCCCGGCGCTTGCCGCACCGACGAAGAGCTGGGACTCCGGATCGTGGAACACCTCTACGTCCAAGACCGTCTCGGGCGACTTCGACGGTGACGGCAGAGGCGACGTCGCGATCCTGCACGATGACGGCAAGGACAGCGACGGCGCCAACCACGCGAGCCTGTGGCGGCTCAAGTCCACGCCGTCAGGTCTGGCTCCCGCCGTCAAGGTGTGGGACAGCGGCCCGCGGTGGACGTGGACCAGCAGCACCCCGGTGGCCGGGGACTTCAACGGGGACGGCCGCAGCGACATCGCCGTGCTCTACAACGTCGACAGCAACGAGACCCAGCTCTACACCTTCTACTCCAACGGCGGCGGCTTCAACGCGCCCGTCGCCTCGTGGCCGCCGAGTACGGCATGGAACGCCAACACGTCCAAGCCGGTGGCCGGAGACTTCGACGGAGACGGCAAGGACGACCTCGGGATCCTCTACGAGAGCGAGAACGCCGATCTGAGGGGCCTGTGGGAACTGTTCTCCACGGGCAGCGGGTTCCAGGCGCCCAAACGCACCTGGCCGGCGGCCACCGGCTGGTCCTTCTCCGGCCTCCATGCGGTGGCGGGGGACTTCAACGGCGACGGCAAGGACGACCTCGCGGTCAAGCACGGTGCCGCGAGCGAACTCGTACGCTTCACCTCCACCGGCTCGGGCATGTCGGCCCCGACCACCGTCGCCCCCGGCGTCACCGGTTCACCCGTCGTCGTGGGCCCGCGTACGGGCACCGCGTCCCTCGCACTGATCGGTACGGTGAACGGCACTACCGCCGTCAGGACAGTGACCCCCTTCGGTCTGTCGGTCATCTGGACCACCACCGGTTCGTGGCGCCCCGGCGCGAGTCCCGTGCTGACCGGGGACGTCAACGCTGACGGACAGACCGACCTCGTCGCCCTGTCCGGCGACGCGACCACCGGCACCGCCGGGTTCTGGACCCTCCGGTCTTCCACGAACGGCACTCTGGACCAGCCCGTCCTGTCGCAGCCGGGCGCTTTCAGCGCGCGGATGATCAGCGTCGTCTGACTCCTCCCAGGTGCTGACTGCCGGCCCGGAGCCTCGTCGAGGCTCCGGGCCGCGCCGCCCATGGGGCCGGACCCGCCGCCACGGTCAGCCCAGGCGCCCCTCGGCCGTCGCGGTCACGAACGCGGCGAACGCGGCCGGCGTGGCCAGGAAGGCGGGGCCCTCGGGGTTCTTGGAGTCCCGTACGGCGACGTGGGCGGCGAGATCGGCGACCTCGACGCAGTCGCCGCCGGTGTCGCCGCTGTACGTGGACTTGCGCCAGTCGGCGGTGCCGATCGGGGCGCACTCGACACACTCGCCGCCGGTGTTGCCGCTGTAGCTGGACTTACGCCACCGCGCGCTGGTCAGGCCCTGGTTGGTCCCCATAACGTTCCTCCATCACGCGCATGATCAGTTCCGCCGAATCCTCCACGGAGAGGGCGGACGCCTGCAAGTGAGCGTAACGAAGAGCGGCCTCTTTGACCGTGTCGGGATTCGCGGTCATGTGCCCCGCGATGAGGTCCTCCGTGTAGACGATGTCCGGATCACCGTCGAACCGCATCGCAGTGAACGAGCCGATCAGGCTTGCGTGCTCACCCGCCGCGAAGGGCAGCACCTGGATCCGCAGCCAGCGGCTGGCTCGAAAGCCCAACACGTGGGCGAGTTGGTTTCGCATGACCTCCCGGCCTCCGATCGGCCGATGCAATGCCGCCTCATCCAGAACGACCCAGGCCATGGGCGGATGCTCCCGGCTCAGGATGCGCTGGCGCTCCATCCGAGCGGCCACCAGCCCTTCGAGGTCGTCGGGCAAGCCGGTTGCCAGGACTGCCCGCGCGTACTCCTCCGTCTGGAGGAGGCCGTAGACCATTTGAGACTGGTACGTCGAGATGTACGTCGCCTTCGCCTCCATCTCCGCGTACGGCTGGAACCAGTTCGGCAGCTGGCTCTTCAGAACCAGCCCCACCAGCCGCGAGAACACCCCGCCCGTCATCAGCGCCGCGTCCAGCTGCTCCGAGAACCGCCGCGTCGGGACCTTCTTCGCCGTCTCTATCTGGCCGATCAGCGACGCCGTGCAGAAGACGATGTCACCCAACTGTGCCTGGTTGAGGTTCGCCTCCTCCCTCAGGCGGCGGAGCTCCGCTCCGTAGTAGTCCAGCGGAGACGCGCTGGGATCGAGGCTGCGGATGTTGACCACGACGAGGCCACCCCCAAGCTCACGCATCGCTGCGTTCGTTTCGGTCCGTAGCCGAGCGTAACCATCCCGCCCCACCCTGGTGGCATGAATCACGCAACTGACCTCTATCCGACCGAACTTCAGGCGAGCTACCGCATGGGCTTCACCGTCGGTGAGCACTCCGCCGGTCACATGCGCCGCATCCTGCGCATGTTCCTCAGCCGCTGGGGGCTCGACCACCTCACCGACGCCGCCGAGCTCGCGCTCACCGAGCTCGTCGCCAATGTCGTACGGCACGTCCCCGGACGGCGCTGCACCGTGCTGATCCTGCGTGAGCCGCACGGTCTCCGCGTGGAGGTGGCCGACACGGCACCCGGGCCGCTGTACGCCAAGGCGGTGGAGCCGCTCGCGGAGGGCGGGCGCGGGCTCACGCTCGTCGAGGCCGTGACGGACCGATGGGGGGTGGAGCCGTCCGCCGGCGGCAAGACGGTGTGGTTCGAGTGCGACTCCCACCCCTACTGATCCACGTGAGGTTAGGCTAACCTACCCTCGACTTGCCCAGGCCGAACGAACCCGGCACGTATCGAAAGCGACTTCGCCATGCCCAGCAACGCCCGAGCCACTCATCTCACCCGCCGCGGACTGCTCGCCGCGGGCGGCGCCCTCGGGCTCGGCGCCGCGCTCGCCGCCTGCGGCAGCGAGACCACGTCCGGCTCCGACTCCGGCGCCGCCGCGAAGTCCGGCTCCTGGGAGTTCAAGGACGACCGCGGTCAGGTCGCCAAGACCGCGTCCACGCCGAAGAACATCGTCGCCTTCACCGGTACCGCCGCCGCCCTCCTCGACTTCGGCATCCAGGTCAAGGGCGTCTTCGGCCCGACCTACGTCGAGGACCCGAAGACCAAGGAGAAGAAGCCGGACGTCCAGGCCGGCGACCTCGACATCGCGAAGGTCAAGGTCATCGGCAACGTCTGGGGCGAGTTCAAGATCGAGGAGTACCTGAAGCTCAACCCCGAGCTCCTCATCACGGACATGTGGGAGAAGAACGACCTCTGGTACGTCCCGGCGGAGCAGAAGGACAAGATCCTCAAGATCGCCCCGAGCGTCGCCCTGTGGGCCGCGGACAAGTCGATGCCGGCCGTGCTCCAGCGCCACGCCGACCTCGCCGCCTCGCTGGGCGCCGACGTCAGGACGAAGAAGATCCAGGACGACAAGGCCCGCTTCGAGGCGGCCGCCGAGCGGGTCCGCCAGGCCGCCAAGGGCAAGAAGGACATCAAGGTCCTGATCGGCTCCGGCTCGCCCGACCTCTTCTACGTCTCCACCCCGGTCCGGCCGACCGACACGCTCTACTTCCAGGAGCTGGGCGTCAACCTGGTCGTGCCCACCAAGCTGGACCAGGGCGGCTGGTTCGAGGGTCTGAGCTGGGAGAACGTCGACAAGTACCAGGCCGACATCATCATGCTCGACAACCGCACCTCGGCCCTGCAGCCGGAGGCCCTCAAGGCCAAGCCGACCTGGGCCGCGCTGCCCGCCGTCAAGGCCGGCCAGGTCATCCCGCGCGTGACCGAGCCGATCTACTCCTACGCCAAGTGCGCCCCGCTCCTGGAGGACCTGGCCAAGGCCCTGGAGAACGCGAAGAAGGTGTCCTGACCCGATGACGACCGCCGAGACCGCCCCGTTCCAGTTCTTCTCCCTCCAGGTCGACCGGACGAGGCGGCTCGGTCCGTCCCTGGCCCGGGTCACCTTCACGGGAGAGGACCTGAAGGCCTTCGCCTCCGGGGGGCGCGACCAGTCGCTCTCCCTCTTCCTGCCGCACCCCGGCCAGCCGGAGCCCGTCCTGCCGCCGCTGGACGACCCGGACATGTACGCGATCCTGGGCGCATGGCGCGCGATGCCCGACGACGAGCGCGCGGTGATGCGCTCGTACACCGTGCGGGAGCAGCGCACCGCACCGCGCCACGAGGTCGACATCGACTTCGCGCTGCACGAGGACGGCGGGCCCGCCTGCCGCTGGGCACAGCACGCCGGGCCGGGTGACAGGGTGGTCGTCCTCGGCCCCGCGGTCGCGGCGAACACCGGCGTCCGCTTCCAGCTGCCGGACGACGCCGACTCCGTACTGATCTGGGCGGACGAGACGGCGCTGCCCGCCGCCTCCGCGATCCTGGAGTGGCTGCCGGCCGAGACCCGGGCCCATGTCTACCTCGAAGTCCCGTACTCCGGCGACCGCACGGAGCTCGCCACCGAGGCCGACGCCACCGTCACCTGGCTCGTACGGGAGGAGGGCGCGCCCTCCGCCGTGGACGCGGTGCGCGGTGCCGAGCTGCCCGGCGAGGCGCCGTACGTCTGGCTGGCCGGCGAGTCCGGCTCCGTGAAGGCGCTGCGCCGCCACTTCGTGAACGAGCGTCAACTCGACCGTCGCCGTGTGACGTTCGTCGGCTACTGGCGCAAGGGGCTGTCCGAGGACGCCCTGCGCGAGGCGCCGCAGGACGAGGCGTAACCGAGGGTCGACTTCCGCGCCCTCAGGGGGCGAGGGGCCGTTGCGATACAGAATTAGGTTAGGCTAACCTTACTTCGCACGCTCGCCCCTCGCCCCCTCTCCTCTTCTCGGAGGGAGCACCGAGTCCCGTCACGGGAGGACCCTTCACATGCGCTCGCACCTGCTCAACGACGCCACGGCGGAGAGCTACCGGCGCTCCGTCACCGAAGGAGTCGAGCGGGTGGCGGACAAACTCGCCACGACACGACGCCCGTTCACCGGCGTCACCCCCGCCGAACTGGCCCCCCTCGTCGACGCGGTCGACCTCGACAAGCCGCTCGGGGACTCCTCCGCCGCCCTCGACGAGCTGGAGAGCGTCTACCTCCGCGACGCCGTCTACTTCCACCACCCGCGCTACCTGGGCCACCTCAACTGCCCGGTCGTGATCCCCGCCGTCCTCGGCGAAGCCGTCCTCTCGGCTGTCAACTCCTCGCTGGACACCTGGGACCAGAGCGCGGGCGGCACCCTCATCGAGCGCAAGCTCATCGACTGGACCGCCGCCCGCATCGGCCTCGGCCCGGCCGCCGACGGCGTGTTCACCAGCGGCGGTACGCAGTCCAACCTCCAGGCGCTGCTGCTCGCCCGTGAGGAGGCCAAGACGGACGACCTGAGCCGGCTGCGGATCTTCTCCTCCGAGTGCAGCCACTTCAGCGTCCAGAAGTCGGCCACTCTCCTCGGCCTCGGCCGCGACGCCGTCGTCTCCATCCCCGTCGACCGCGAGCGGCGCATGCAGTCCGTCGTCCTCGCCGCCGAGCTGGAGGCCTGCCGCGCCGAGGGCCTGGTCCCGATGGCGATCGTCGCCACCGCCGGCACCACCGACTTCGGCTCCATCGACCCGCTTCCCGAGATCGCCGCCCTGGCCTCCGAGTACGGCGCCTGGATGCACGTGGACGCGGCCTACGGCTGCGGACTGCTCGCCTCCCGCACCCGCCGCCACCTCCTGGACGGCATCGAGCGGGCCGACTCGGTCACCGTCGACTACCACAAGTCCTTCTTCCAGCCGGTGAGCTCCTCCGCCGTCCTGGTCCGCGACGGCGCCACCCTGCGCCACGCGACCTACCACGCGGACTACCTCAACCCCCGTCGCGCGGTCGCGGAGCTGATTCCCAACCAGGTCGACAAGTCGCTGCAGACCACCCGCCGCTTCGACGCCCTCAAGCTGTGGATGACGCTGCGCGTGATGGGCGCCGACGGCGTCGGCCAGCTCTTCGACGAGGTCTGCGACCTGGCGTCGGCCGGCTTCGAGCTGCTCGCCGCGGACCCGCGCTACGACGTGGTCGTCCAGCCGCAGCTGTCCACCCTGGTCTACCGCTACATCCCCGAGGCCGTCACCTCCCCCGCGGAGATCGACCGGGCCAACCTCCACGCCCGCAAAACGCTCTTCGCCTCCGGCGAGGCCGTCGTCGCCGGGACGAAGGTCGACGGCCGCCAGTACCTGAAGTTCACCCTGCTCAACCCCGAGACGACGGTGTCCGACATCGCCGCCGTCCTGGACCTGATAGCCGGCCACGCCGAGCAGTACCTGGGAGAGAACCTTGTCCACGCCTGACACGTACGACTTCATCGGCATCGGGCTCGGTCCGTTCAATCTCGGCCTGGCCTGCCTGACCGAACCGATCGACCATCTGAACGGCCTCTTCCTGGAGTCGAAGCCCGACTTCGAGTGGCACTCGGGCATGTTTCTCGAAGGCGCCCACCTCCAGACCCCGTTCGTGTCGGACCTGGTGACGCTCGCCGACCCGACCTCGCCGTACTCCTTCCTCAGCTATCTGAAGGAGAAGGGCCGCCTCTACTCCTTCTACATCCGCGAGAACTTCTACCCGCTGCGCACGGAGTACAACGACTACTGCCGCTGGGCCGCGGGCAAGCTGAGCAGCATCCGCTTCTCGACGACCGTCGCCTCCGTCTCGTACGACGAGGGGAGCGAGGAGTACGTCATCGCGACCGACGGCGGAGAAACGTTCCGCGCCCGCCGCATCGTGCTGGGCACCGGCACCCCGCCGTACGTTCCGGAGTCCTGCCAGGGACTCGGCGGCGACCTGATCCACAACTCGCGCTACCTCCCGAACAAGGAGGCGCTGCAGAAGAAGAAGTCGATCACCCTGGTCGGCAGCGGCCAGAGCGCGGCCGAGATCTACTACGACCTCCTCGCCGAGATCGACGTGCACGGCTACCGGCTCAACTGGGTGACCCGCTCCCCGCGCTTCTTCCCGCTGGAGTACACCAAGCTCACCCTGGAGATGACCTCCCCGGAGTACGTGGACTACTTCCACGCGCTTCCCGAGCGGACCCGCTACCGCCTGGAGACCCAGCAGAAGGGCCTCTTCAAGGGCATCGACGGCGAGCTGATCGACGCCATCTTCGACCTGCTCTACCAGAAGAACCTGGCGGGACCCGTCCCCACCCGGCTGCTCACCAACTCCGCCCTGCACTCCGCCGCCTACGACGAGACGAGCGGCACGTACACGCTCGGCTTCCACCAGGAGGAGCAGGAGAAGGACTTCACGCTGGAGACCGAGGGCCTGATCCTCGCCACCGGCTACAAGTACGCCGTCCCCGCCTTCCTCGAGCCGGTCCGCGACCGCCTCAGGTGGGACGGCCAGGGCCGCTTCGACGTGGCCCGCAACTACTCGATCGACACGACGGGCCGCGGGGTCTTCCTGCAGAACGCCGGCGTGCACACGCACTCCATCACCTCGCCCGACCTGGGCATGGGCGCGTACCGCAACGCGTACATCATCGGAGAGATGCTGGGCTCCGAGTACTACCCCGTCGAGAAGACCATCGCGTTCCAGGAGTTCTCCGTATGACCTTCCGTGTCCGTCCCCTCGATCCGCTCGCCGACGCCGAGCTGATCCACCCCTGGGTCACCCACCCCAAGGCCGCGTTCTGGATGATGCAGGACGCGAAACTCCAGGACGTGGAGCGCGAGTACATGGCGATAGCCGCGCACCCGCACCATGACGCCTTCATCGGCCTGGCGGACGACGAGCCGGTCTTCCTGATGGAGCGGTACGACCCGTCCGAGGTCGAGCTGGTCGGCCTGTACGAGCCGCAGCCCGGCGACGTCGGCATGCACTTCCTGGTCGCGCCGACCGACACGCCCGTGCACGGCTTCACGCGGTCCGTCATCACCGCCGTGATGACCGAGCTGTTCGCCGATCCGGCCACCGCCCGGGTCGTCGTCGAGCCCGATGTCCGCAACAAGGCCGTGCACGCGCTCAACGCGGCCGTCGGCTTCGTCGCCGAGCGGGAGATCGAGAAGCCGGAGAAGACCGCGCTGCTCAGCTTCTGCACGCGCGAGCAGTTCGAGGCCGCCGTGGGAGCCGCCGTGTACAGCGAATTCCCGGGCGACAACCCCCGGACCCCCGGCCGGGAAGACGCGCGGTCGAGCCTGGCGACCTCGCTCGCGGGTGGTGACTCCCGGTGAACCCCGTCTCCCACCTCACCCCCGCCCGCTGGGCCGACGCCAACCGCGCGCTGATCCGCAAGGGCCTCGCCGAGTTCACCCACGAGCGCCTCCTCGACCCCCAGGAGCTGGGAGAGAGCCGTTACCGGGTCCTCAGCGACGACGGCACGATCGAGTACCGCTTCACCGCCGACCGCTTCGCGCTCGACCACTGGCAGGTCTATCCGGACTCCATCAGCTGCCACCGCGGCGACGAGCAGCTTCCCCTCGACGCCCTGCGGTTCGTCACCGAGCTGCGTGGCTCGCTGGGCCTGAGCGACGAGATCCTGCCGGTCTACCTGGAGGAGATCTCCTCCACCCTGGCCGGTACGGCGTACAAGTCGACCAAGCCGCAGGTCTCCGCCGCCGAGCTGGCACGCGCGGACTTCCAGGCGATCGAGACCGGGATGACCGAGGGCCACCCCTGCTTCGTCGCCAACAACGGCCGGCTCGGCTTCGGCGTGGACGAGTACCGCGCCTACGCCCCCGAGGCCGCGTCGCCCATCCACCTGATCTGGCTCGCCGCGCGCCGCGACCGCACCACCTTCACCGCGGGTACGGGCATCGAGTACGAGACCTTCATCCGCGCCGAGCTGGGCGACAAGGCGGTCGACGGCTTCGCGGCGACCCTCGCCGAGCGGGGCCTGGACCTGGCCGACTACCTGCTGATGCCGGCCCACCCCTGGCAGTGGTGGAACAAGCTGTCGGTCACCTTCGCCGCCGAGGTCGCCCAGGAACGCCTGGTGTACCTGGGCGAGGGCGACGACGCCTATCTGGCCCAGCAGTCGATCCGTACCTTCTTCAACTCCTCCGACCCGGCGAAGCACTATGTGAAGACGGCCCTGTCCGTCATCAACATGGGCTTCATGCGGGGGCTCTCGGCCGCGTACATGGAGGCCACTCCGGCCATCAACGACTGGCTGGCGGGTCTGATCGAGTCCGACTCCGTCCTGAAGGCGGCGCGGTTCTCGATCATCCGGGAGCGGGCCGCCATCGGCTACCGGCACCTGGAGTACGAGGCCGCCACCGACCGCTACTCGCCCTACCGCAAGATGCTCGCCGCGCTCTGGCGCGAGTCCCCCGTGCCGACCCTCGCGCCGGGCGAGCGGCTCGCGACCATGGCCTCGCTGCTCCATGTCGACCACGAGGGCGCTTCCTTCGCGGGCGCCCTGATCAAGGACTCGGGCCTGGCCCCGACGGCATGGCTGCGCGGCTATCTGGACGCGTACCTGCTGCCGATCCTGCACTGCTTCTACGCGTACGACCTGGTCTACATGCCGCACGGCGAGAACGTGATCCTGGTCCTCGGCGAGCGGGGTGCGGTCTCCCGGGCGGTCTTCAAGGACATCGCCGAGGAGATCTGCGTCATGGACCCGCACGCGGTCCTGCCGCCGGCGGTGGAGCGGATCCGGGCCGAGGTCCCGGAGGACATGAAGCTGCTGTCGGTCTTCACCGACGTCTTCGACTGCTTCTTCCGCTTCCTCGCGGCCACCCTGGCGGCGGAGGGCGTCCTCGACGAGGACGACTTCTGGCGGACGGTCGCGGAGAGCGTGCGCGGCTACCAGGAGGCGAAGCCGGAACTGGCGGACAGGTTCGCGCAGTACGACCTGTTCGCCGAGACGTTCGCGCTGTCGGCCCTCAACCGGCTCCAGCTGCGGAACAACAAGCAGATGGTGGACCTGGCCGACCCGTCGGCGGCGCTCCAGCTCGTCGGCGACCTGGTGAACCCGATCGCGCGGTTCGCCTGACGTTCTCACCTGACGTCTCGCCCGGCAGACCGGTGCGAGCCCCGGCGGAGTACGGTCCTCCGCCGGGGCTCACACCTAGGCGCCGCCGCCGTACGGGCAGTGCTGCCCCTCCTCGCGCGGACACGTGATGAGCGCCCGTGACAGGTACTGCTGCGCCTTCGAGTAATACCCCTGGACCACGTCACTCCCCGCCGCCAACCGCAGCGTCTCCCGGGTGTGCCGCAGCCGGTCCCAGAGCGGGAAGTGCTCCAGGTCCACGGGAGCGTTCTGCGTCAACTCCCCCTCGATCCAGGCGACGGCCGCCTCCACGTCGGCATACGTGGCCACCACCTGCTCACCGGGCCGCCGCAGCCAATCCTTGATCTCGATCGGCGGATAGTCGGCCGGCACTTCCCGCCGACGGATCGCCCCGTCGCCGTACGACCGCCCTGTGTAGGCGTACGCATGCCAGTGGCGGGTCGCACGCTCCTCACTGGGCGACACGGGCAGCTGCCTTCCGGGCGAGCTCGGCCACGTGCCCGGACTCCAGCAGCAGGAGCGCCCCGATCAGGTACTCCCGGGTCCACCGGATCGCCGCATCCGGTGCGGACAGCAGGGCGGCCGGCGAGATCTCGGCCCGCAAGGCGGGATCCACCAGGGCCTGAGACAGAATCTCGCCCGCCATTTCGGACGCCAGCCAGTGGAACGTGCGTTCCTTGAGCGCGAAGGTGAGATGGAGAGAGGTTCCGTCCCCCACGGTGTACGGCGAGTGGACGTAGCCGCGCGGCAGCCAGAACACGTCACCGGGCTCCAGCGTGAACGACTGGGCGGGAGCGGTGTGGGCGAGGTGGCGCAGCTCCTCCGGGGTGAACCCTCGCTCCAGGAAGTTGCCGTGTTCCGTCGTCGGGTTCTCGACGAAGGGCGGGTGCAGGGGCCATGTCTTCCGCCCGGCGAGCTGGACGATGAGGGTGACGTACGGGTCGTAGTGGTACTTGAGCCCCTGCGCTCCCGGCGGAGTCAGGTACGCGTTCACGTGCACCAGGCAGCCCGTCTCGTCCTGGATCTCACGACGCAGGTGGCTCAGGGACGGCTTGACCGTCTGAAGCTGCCGGACGGAGATCGTGCCCCCGTCGTCGAGATGGGCGCGGAGCGCGCCGGTCCGGGGCATGTCGCCGTCGACGTATGCGTACCGCTCCAGAATCCTTCCGTCCTTGAGCAGGACAACGTTCCGGGCGGGGACGCACTCGGCGTCGATCAGCGCGTCGACTTCGTCGAGGGACCACAAGTGGGCCAGGTCGCCGGGGTCGCGGCGGAAGAGTGTCGGCCGGGTGGGCCACTTCTTCAGGATCTCCGGGACGTCGTCCACGAGATCAGCCAGCGGCATTGCTGACTCCTTACGGGAGTGGGTGGGGAGCGGCGAACGGGGCCCAGCGCGTGTGGCGCGGGCCCCGAAACGGATCAGCCGGTCGGGTCGACCTTGGCGATCCATCCGCGTGCGAACGCGGTGATCTCCTCCGCGCTCATCCGCAGCTCCCGGCCGGCTCCCTCGGGCTTGTTGTCACCGAGCGCGTACCCGCCGCCGCGCAGCTCGGCGAGCGTGATGCAGCTCTCCATGTTGCCGGTGTTGTCCGTTCCGCCCCCGCAGAGCGCGGCGAACTCGCCGGACACCTCCCGCTCGTACAGATCGCTCATTAGTGTGGATCTCCTGTCTCTGCCAATGCTGGGACTGGGTCCCGCCCCCGGACGGTCTTGCCGGACATCACCGGGGGCGGGACGTGACCCGCTCCCCTGAAACGAGGAAGCGGAGCCGTGGGGCATCGCCCGTGAGGGGCGACCTGTTGGTCAGCGCGTGACGACGAGGGCCATGGCGAGGACGCCGACGGCTCCCACGGCCGTGACGGCCACCGCGTAGAGCCTCACCGCGCCCGCGTCACGGCGCCGCATCGATACGCATCTTCGGCGGATCGTGCGGGTGGTTCCTGATCTCCACCACGCAGTCCACGGCGGCGGATTCGTCGTGCTGCGGGCCGGTGCCCATGTAGTGGTCGAACCACCTCACGAGGTACGAGCACGGCGTGCAGTCCGGAACCGGCTCGGGCCGGGGACGGAGCCCGTAGTCGGCGGAGAGGACGACCGTCGCCGGTACGGGGTTGGTGAGGATGCGGACACTCGACCACTCGTCCTCCGTGGGCGGGCGCAGGTTCCCGGGCGACGCGGCCCACTCGGCGCCGCCGCCCAGGGGACGCAGGTAAACCGTCCCGTCACGGTGCCGCGACACTCGTCCGAGCCGGGCCGTCCCATTGCCGGTATCGGCCACAAAGGCACCGGCGACGGGGAGGGCTAGGGGTTGGTCCGGGGGTGGGGGGACGCTGTCTACGAACATGGCCGCTCCTCTCCGTAGCGACGTCACTACAGGAGCGTCAGCGTGACCTAGAGTCAGAGTTCCTTCAACTGGTCAACTAGTCGGACGAGAAGGGAGAGTTGTGGTCAATCGCAAGGAGTTGAGGCCGGAAAGCAGCCCCCGGGCAGCGTTCGGCGCCCATCTGCGCAGGCAGCGTGAGGTTCGTGGCTGGACCCAGGAAGATCTGGCTACGCGCATGGGGAACTCCAGTCAGCACATTTCGGCCGTGGAAACGGGACGCAAACCGCCAACCCTCCTTTTCTCACGGAAGGCGGATCGGGTCTTCGCTACCTCCGGGACGGGGGAGTCGTTCGAGCGCGAGTGGCACGAGATGCGTCGTGGCAGCCTGCTGGAAGGGTTCCCGGAGTACGTCGAATACGAGAGACGGGCCGTCGAGATCCGGCTCTTTGAGATCGGGATCGTTCCAGGGCTCTTGCAGACCCCGGAGTACGCGCGGGTGCTGGCGTACAGCGCCGTGAAGCGAGGGGCCATCACCCCCCAGCAGGCCGACGAGCGCGTCGCGTTCCTGGCAGCGCGCCAGGCGGCGCTTGAGCGGGCCCAACCACCCATGATCTTTTTGGTGATAGACGAGAGCTGCATCCGGCGGCCGATCGGGGGAGAGAAGGTGATGAACGCTCAGCTGGAACGGCTCGTCGAGTTCGCGGACCGCCCCACCACCCTGCTCCAGATCGCTCCGTACGCCATAGGGGAGCGTCGCACGTTCGGCCTGCCGGTCATCCTGCTCACCCTCGCCGACCGGTCCGTGGTGGGCTACGCCGAGTCGCAGACGCAGGGGCACCTCGACCGGGAAATCACGTCTGTGCTGCCCCTGTTGACGGCCTACCATCAGCTTCAGGCCGAATCGCTCTCCCAAGCAGAGTCTGTGGCCATGGTCCAAGAGGTACGGAAGGGCATGTCGTGACGACCGAGCCCCCGCTGGTACAAGTCCTCCCACAGCGGCAACGACGGCATGAGCGTCGAGGTCGCCACCAACCTCGTCACCTCGCGCGACTTCATTCCCGTCCGTGACTCCAAGCGGCCGAACGGGCGCTTCGCGGCCGGCATCAAGGACGGTGAGCTCGGCGTCGCCTGACCGCCGCACCCCTACGCGAAACGCTCGGCCGGAGAGCCTAGGCCGAGCGTTTCGCATACGTACGGACGGACTACTCAGCGGGCCACGGGACCTGCGGCGAGCGGTAGTAGTCGATGCCGAGCGCCTCGAACCTCGGCCCCTGGGCCGCCAGGCGCAGCTTGTACGACTCCCAGTCGTGCGTGGCCGCCGGGGACCAGCCCAGCTCAGCCACCCCCGGCAGCCGCGGGAAGGCCATCTGGTCGATGTGGGCGTTCTCCGAGATGGTCTCCGTCCACAGCGGCGCCTCGACGCCCCGCACCGCCGCCTCCGGGGCGCCCGGCAGATAGGCCGCCGGGTTCCAGTCGTAGGACCGCCGCACCTCGACGTATCCCGCCCAGGCCAGGCCCAGCTTGGTCTCCTTGGTGTACTTCATGTCGAGGTAGACCCGGTCGGCGGGCGAGAGGATCAGGCCCGTGCCGTTCCGCGCGGCCTGCGCGACCTGCGCCTTCTCGGCGTCGGAGGTCCGGTCCAGGCCCCAGTACTGCGCGAGCGCGCCCTTCGCCGGCGTGGCCCCGGTCAGCTGGTGCCAGCCGATGACGGTCTTGCCGTACTTCGCGACGATCGGCTGGACCCTGTCCATGAAGGCCACGTAGTCCTCGTGGGTGGTGGAGTGCGCCTCGTCGCCGCCGATGTGGAGGTACTTCCCGGGGGTGAGCGCGGCGATCTCCCGGATCACGTCGTCCACGAAGTCGTACGTGACCGGCTTCGGCACGCACAGGGAGCTGAAGCCGACGTTCGTACCGGTGTAGAGCGGCGGGGCGACGCCGTCGCAGTTCAGCTCGGCGTAGGAGGCGAGGGCGGCGTTGGTGTGGCCGGGCAGGTCGATCTCCGGGACGACCTCCTGGTGGCGGGAGGCCGCGTAGCGGACGATCTCCTTGTAGTCCTCCTTGGTGTAGTGGCCGCCGGGGCCGCCCCCGACCTGGGTGGATCCTCCGTAGGTGGCGAGCCGGGGCCAGGAGTCGATGGCGATGCGCCAGCCCTGGTCGTCCGAGAGGTGCAGATGCAGCTTGTTCACCTTGTAGAGGGCGAGCTGGTCGATATAGCGCTTGACCTGGTCGACGGTGAAGAAGTGGCGGGAGACGTCGAGCATCGCGCCCCGGTAGGCGTAGCGCGGGGTGTCGGTGATGGCGCCGCCCGCGACCTTCCAGGGACCGGGCTGCACGGTGTCGCGCTCGACGGCCGCGGGGAGCTGCTGGCGCAGGGTCTGGACGCCGCGGAAGAGCCCGGCGGGCCGGTGCGCGGTGAGGGTGATGCCGCTCCGGCCCGACTGGAGCCGGTAGCCCTCCTCGCCGAGCGCCCGGTCGCCCGGACTGAGGCGGAGCAGGATGCCCCCGCGCGCCTCGTCCTCGTCGACGACCGGCAGGGGGTGGCCGGTCGAGGGGCGGAGCAGTCCGGCGAGGTAGTCGCCGACGGCGCGGGATTCGCGGGAGTCCTCGTCGACGCGGATGCGGGTGGCGGCGGTGATCGTGTACGGGGCGCCGCCGGGGGTGACGGAGGCGGGGGCGGGGACGATCTGACCGAGAGGCCGGACGGCGGGATCGGCGGTCGCGTCGGCGGTGGCGGACGCGGTGGGGGCGGCTGCGGCGCACGAGATGCCTGCTGCCGTCACGAGCAGCAGGGCACCGAGAACACGCGGGAACGTTCTGCGCTGTCTCACGGGCAATGTCCCTTTCGACGGGCTTCGCGACTCCGGGTATGCGTATCCGAACAGTCACCATGCGTACCGGGCGCCACTGCAGCGGTCAAGGTGTAGACCAATTCGACTCTCCGAGGCGCCGATCATGGAACCGTCTGCCCGATTCCGGGCAGAAATCTTGCGTAGACACCCGGGTACCCCTCAGTATTCACGGGTGCTCGAACGCCGCTCGTCGCATGACGACCTCATCGACCACCTGGTGCGCAGCACCGCGCTCCAGCGCGGTGAGGCCGCCCGGGTGGTGCTCGACGTGCTGGCGTACTTCGACGAGTCGACCGAGGACTTCGTCCGCCGCCGCCACCGCGAACTGCAGTCCGGCGGGGCCGTGAACGCCGAGATCTTCGAACGCATCGCGGCCGAACTGCCGCACCGCGCCGTGGCGCCGCCGGAGCTCTCGCTCCGGCAACTGCGCCGCATCGTCTACGGCTGAGCAGCCGAGCACACCCACTGACTTGGAGGGGTTACACCTTTATGTGCGGAATTGTCGGTTACATCGGAAAGCGCGACGTGGCCCCGCTGCTCCTTGAGGGGCTGCAGCGGCTGGAGTACCGGGGGTACGACTCCGCCGGCATCGTCATCACCAGCCCGAAGGCCACCGGCCTGAAGATGGTCAAGGCCAAGGGCCGGGTCCGTGACCTGGAAGCCCGCGTCCCCAAGCGCTTCACCGGCACCACCGGCATCGCCCACACCCGCTGGGCCACCCACGGCGCCCCCAGCGACATCAACTCCCACCCCCACCTCGACCCCGAGAACAAGGTCGCCGTCGTCCACAACGGCATCGTCGACAACGCGCAGGAGCTGCGCGCCAAGCTGGAGGCCGACGGCGTCGTCTTCGCCTCCGAGACCGACACCGAGGTCATCACCCACCTCATCGCCCGCTCCCAGGCCACCAGCCTGGAGGAGAAGGTCCGCGAGGCACTCAAGGTCATCGAGGGCACCTACGGCATCGCCGTGATGCACGCCGACTTCAACGACCGCATCGTCGTGGCCCGCAACGGCTCCCCGGTCGTCCTCGGCATCGGCGAGAAGGAGATGTTCGTCGCCTCCGACGTCGCCGCCCTCATCGCCCACACCCGCCAGGTCGTCACCCTCGACGACGGCGAGATGGCCACCCTCAAGGCCGACGACTTCCGCACCTACACGACCTCCGGCGCGTCCACCACCGCCACCCCGGAGACCGTGGAGTGGGAGGCCGCCTCCTACGACATGGGCGGCCACGACACGTACATGCACAAGGAGATCTCCGAGCAGCCCGACGCGGTCGACCGCGTGCTGCGCGGCCGGATCGACGACCGCTTCTCCACCGTGCACCTGGGCGGCCTCAACCTGGACGCCCGCGAGGCCCGCACCATCCGCCGGATCAAGATCCTCGGCTGCGGCACCTCGTACCACGCCGGCCTCATCGGCGCCGGCCTCATCGAGTCCATGGCCCGCATCCCCGCCGACGCCGAGCCGGCCTCCGAGTTCCGCTACCGCAACCCGGTCGTCGACCCCGACACCCTCTACATCGCCGTCTCCCAGTCCGGTGAGACCTACGACGTGCTCGCCGCCGTCCAGGAGCTCAAGCGCAAGGGCGCCCGCGTCCTCGGCGTCGTCAACGTCGTCGGCTCGGCCATCGCCCGCGAGGCCGACGGCGGCGTGTACGTCCACGCCGGCCCCGAGGTCTGCGTCGTCTCCACCAAGTGCTTCACCAACACCGTCACCGCGTTCGCGCTGCTCGCGCTCCACCTCGGCCGCATCCGCGACCTGTCGGTGACCGACGGCAAGCGGATCATCGAGGGCCTGCGCAAGCTGCCCGCGCAGATCAGCGAGATCCTCGAGACCGAGGACGAGATCAAGAAGATCGCCGCGGAGTACGCGGGCGCCCAGTCGATGATGTTCATCGGCCGTGTGCGGGGCTACCCGGTGGCCCTGGAAGCCTCCCTGAAGCTCAAGGAGATCTCCTACATCCACGCCGAGGCCTACCCGGCCTCCGAGCTGAAGCACGGTCCGCTCGCGCTGATCGAGCCGGCCCTGCCCACGGTCGCCATCGTCCCCGACGACGACCTGCTGGAGAAGAACCGCGCCGCCCTGGAGGAGATCAAGGCCCGCAGCGGCCGCATCCTCGCGGTCGCCCACCAGCCGCAGGCGAAGGCCGACCACACCATCGTCGTGCCCAAGAACGAGGACGAGCTGGACCCGATCCTCATGGGCATCCCGCTCCAGCTCCTCGCCTACCACACGGCGCTCGCCATGGGCCGCGACATCGACAAGCCGCGCAACCTGGCCAAGTCCGTCACGGTCGAATAGCGGCCCCCCGGGCCTGTCCCCCGGAACCGCCGCCTTCGGGCCTGTCCCCCGAAGCCCCGACCGGACGCCGAGCGGTCCCTGCGCACGCCACCTGTGCACAGGGACCGCTCTTCCCTCTTTTTTGGGGGCTCGGTTCGCCTCCGGGGCGCTTGTGCGGCTGTCGACGGTCGATCGTGCTCGGCCCTCTTTTTGGGGGCTCGGTTCGCCTCCGGGGCGCTTGTGCGGCTGTCGACGGTCGATCGTGCTCGGCCGCTCGTTCCTCGCGGCCTGTGCGAGTTCTCCCTTTCGACAGCCGCGCGCCCCTTCGGCTCACTCGCCCCAGCCCTCCCACGGGCCCTTGTGCGTGCCCCCGTTTGGGGCCTTGTGGGGGCTCTGGCGCGGGCCCTTGGGAAGGTGCCGGGGGTCAGCCCGTGGCTGTCACGCCCCGGCGGGAGGGGCGGCCGAGGGACATCGGCCAGTGGGCCACCGCCGCCGTCGCGCCGTACCAGGCGGCGAGGCCGGCGACCGCGGCGACCCAGCCGCCCGCCTTGGCCAGACCGCCATTGTCGGCGAAGGCGCCTATGCCCAGCAGCAGCAGCGCCACGAACAGCAGCCCGTACACGCCCTGACCGAACAGACCGCTGCCCGACGCGGCCATCGTCAGCGTGAGCGCCAGCAGTGCCCACAGCAGCAGAAACAGCCCGGCCGCCTCCGCCGACGTGTCGCCCCCGACCCCGGTCCCCCAGGTGAACCAGAAGGCACCGAGCGCCGAATAGGCCGTGCCCGTACCGCCGTTGCCCGCGCGCAGGGCGAGCAGGCCGACCAGGAAGAGCGCCACTCCGCCGACCCAGGTGGCGAGGGCTGCGGCGTCCGACGCCGCGACGTTGTCGATCACACCGGTACTGCCGATGCCGAAGGCCAGCAAGGTCAGTCCGAGCGCGAGGTGGCCGAGAGTGGAGGTGGTGTTTCCCGCGGCGACTTCGTTGTCCACGGCGGGCTCCCTTCAGGTGTGCAGTTGTACTGCGTGAGCTGCTTGTTCCGGTGACCTTTATCTACCCTTCACAAGCGCACAAATCACCTCACGATGGCGAGAATTTATCGCCGTGCCAAGGGAGTTGACGGGACGTTCGGGGGTGCGGGCCGGGAGGCCGGGCTACGGGATGACGACGACGGGACGCTGCGCGCGCTTGGCGAGCCGTCCGGCGACCGAGCCGAAGATCCGGCCGACGATGCCGTGCGTGGAGCCGACCACGATCGCGTCGGCCGAGTACTCCCGGCCGACCTCCTCCAGCTCATGACAGATGTCGCCGCCGCGCTCGACGAGGATCCAGGGGACCTCGGTGAGATAGTCGGCGCAGGCGAGCTCCAGGCCCAGCACCTCGGTGCGGTGGTCCGGCACGTCGACGAAGACCGGGGGCTCGCACCCCGCCCAGACGGTGGTGGGCAGGCGGTTGGCGACATGCACGATGATCAGGCCGGAGCCTGAGCGGCGGGCCATGCCGATGGCGTAGGCGAGGGCTCGCTCGCTGGAGGTCGAGCCGTCGAAACCGACGACCACTCCGTGCCGGAAGGCGGGATCACAGGAGTGACGTGGCTGTTCCACCGCGAGGGGGTCGACCGTGGAGTCGGCGACGCGCTTGCGGTCCGCGGGTTCGGAGAATTCGTGACCGGCCATCGGTGTCTCGGCGAAGAGGATCCTTGTGGGAAGGAACGGGGGACGAACAACGGTTGGCGGCGGAGCTGTGTCCGGGAATCATCTTCCCAAGCCCATACCCCCAAGGGTACGGCGACACTCCTCTCCTGCCCAGAGCCGCCCGTGCCGCGCACGCCGCTCGCACGGCGTTCCAGGGAGCATGCACGAGCCCGTCCCGTTATGGCAATGCCGGTTGTGTCCTACAGGTGTCCGTACGGGGGCCGAACGGACGCTCCGCGCAGTGACCGGAACGTTCCGCTCCTCGTTCCCACAGGTCCACCCCACCGTCGCAGGGAGATCGCCCGTGCCCGCACCAACGGCCACCGCCGCCCACACCTCCGCCCCCGCCTCCGTCCCCACCCCGGCACGCGGCCGGCGCCGCGCCCCGGGCCGGCCGTCGGCGGCGGAGCCCGCGGGG
>NZ_JAGGOS010000071.1 GCF_018614205.1 Streptomyces sp. ISL-36
CGGCCAGGTCGGTGCGGGCAGCGGTCCGCGGGCCGCGCTGCCCGGCCGGGACGGCGCTTCGCGCCCGAACGGTCCGCAGGGCGCACCGCAGGGTCAGGGCCAGGGCCAGGCTCCGCAGCCGCAGCACGCCCAGCAGCAGTCCCCGCAGACCGCGCAGATGCCGCAGGTCTCGCAGGAGCCGCAGCGTCCGGGGCTCGGTGCCGGCGGGTTCGGCGGCGCACAGAGCGCCATCCCGTCCCGTACGGACGTCTGGGGCGGACAGGGCAACCAGGGCGGCCAGGGTCAGGGCAGCCGGGGTCAGGGCGGCCAGAACCAGGGCGGCCAGGGCCAGAACCCGCAGGGACAGAACCCGCAGGGCAGCCGGCCCGGACAGAACGGTTTCCCCCGCGCCGAACTGCCCGGCGGGAACCCGCAGCAGCAGCGTCCGCAGGCCACCAGCTGGGGCAACGAGCAGGCGCAGCCGGCCCGCGGCCCGCAGCAGGAGATGACGGCGCTGGACGCCCCGCGCGGCCACGAGGAGCCGGAGTCGACGGGCCAGTACGCCCGGCCGACCGCTCCTCAGGGTCCCGGCTCCACGGGTCAGTTCCCGCGCCAGGACTTCGGTCAGCCGCAGCAGGCCCCGCAGGTCTACCAGCCCGCGCCGCAGGACCCGGCGTCCACCGCCCAGTTCGCGCGGCCCGACTTCGGGCAGCCGCAGCAGGCACCCCAGGGCTACCAGCCGCAGGCCCCGCAGCAGCAGAACCCGCAGGCTCCGGCCCCGCGCCAGCGCGGCGGCGGCGACTACGGTGCGCCGCGCCCGGCCGGCAACCTGCCGCAGCAGCCGCAGGCGCAGTCCCGGCCGCAGCAGCCCCGCCAGCCCGAGGCCCTGCCTCCGGCGAGCGGCTCCGGCGACGGCCGTACCCCGCTGTACGACACGCTGGAGACCAACTGGTTCCACGGTCAGGCGCAGGGTCCGGACCAGGGTCAGGGTCAGCAGGAGAACGGCCGGGTCCCGGACGTCGAGCAGACGATGCAGACGCCGGCCCTGCCCCAGCCGCCCGCTTCCCAGGCCCCGCGGCGCCCCGCGCCGCAGGGCGGCGGCGACGGCGGTCAGCAGGCGACCGGGCCCGCCTCCTGGCGGACCTCCCCCAATGACGAGCTGGTGCGCCAGGCCGAGCGGGTGCGCAAGCCCGCGGCCGGCGGTATCACCACCTCCGGGCTGCCGCGGCGGGTGCCGCGCGCCAACCTCGTACCCGGGACCGCACAGGAGCAGGCCCACACGGCCGGCCCCCAGGTCTCGCGTGCACCCGATGACGTCCGCGGCCGGCTCACCAATCTGCGCCGCGGTATCCAACAGGGCCGCCAGGCGGGCAACTCGACCACGGGTACCCACCACCTCGGCCCGACCCACCAGCAGGAGCGTTAGTTGAGCGCGATGAGCCAGGCGGCGCAGAATCTGAACTGGTTGATCACCAACTTCGTGGACAACACCCCTGGGGTGTCGCACACGGTGGTGGTCTCCGCCGACGGCCTGCTGTTGGCCATGTCGGAAGGGTTCCCCCGCGACCGCGCCGACCAGTTGGCGGCGGTCGCATCCGGACTGACCTCGCTGACCGCGGGCGCCTCCCGGATCTTCGAGGGCGGACCCGTCGCCCAGACCGTCGTGGAGATGGAGCGCGGGTTCCTCTTCCTGATGTCCGTCTCGGACGGTTCCTCGCTGGCCGTGCTCGCGCACCCGGAGTGCGACATCGGCCTCGTGGGCTACGAGATGACGCTGCTGGTCGACCGGGCCGGCAGCGTCCTCACCCCGGACCTCCGTGCCGAGCTCCAGGGAAGCCTGCTGCACTAGACCCGTACCGACAGGGAGGCACGCCCCTCCGTGCCTCCCTGGATCACACACCGTTCGGCCGCCCCATCCGGCCCCCCACCGGCCCCATCAGACGGCAGATGACCTTTTGCCGTCACGCCCGGAGGATTCATGACCCCGCCCCCCGCCTCTCACGATCCGTACGGCTCCTCACTCGACGAGTCGTACGGATATGAGGGCGACCAGCCGCTGGTACGTCCGTACGCGATGACCGGCGGCCGGACCCGGCCGCGTTACCAGCTCGCCATCGAGGCGCTGGTCAGCACGACGGCCGACCCGGCGCATCTCGCCAGTCTGCTCCCCGAGCACCAGCGGATCTGCCACCTGTGCCGTGAGGTCAAGTCGGTGGCCGAGGTCTCGGCCCTGCTGTCGATGCCGCTCGGCGTCGCCCGGATCCTGGTCGCCGACCTGGCGGAGGCGGGCATGGTGGCGATCCACCAGCCGGGCAACGGAGAGGCCGGCGGCACGCCGGACGTGACACTGCTCGAAAGGGTGCTCAGTGGACTTCGCAAGATCTAGCGGCGACACCGGTTCTCAGGGCCGGTCGACCACCAGCGCGAAGATCGTGGTGGCGGGTGGTTTCGGCGTGGGCAAGACCACGTTCGTCGGCGCCGTCTCGGAGATCAACCCGCTGCGTACCGAGGCCGTCATGACCTCGGCCTCGGCCGGTATCGACGACCTGACCCACACCGGGGACAAGACCACCACGACGGTGGCGATGGACTTCGGCCGTATCACCCTGGACCAGGACCTGATCCTGTACCTCTTCGGTACGCCCGGTCAGGACCGCTTCTGGTTCATGTGGGACGACCTGGTCCGCGGCGCCATCGGCGCCGTCGTGCTCGTGGACACCCGCCGTCTCGCCGACTGCTTCCCCGCGGTCGACTACTTCGAGAACAGCGGCCTGCCCTTCGTCATCGCGCTCAACGGCTTCGAGGGCCACCAGCCGTACAACCCGGAGGAGGTGCGCGAGGCCCTGCAGATCGGTCCTGGCACCCCGATCATCACCACCGACGCCCGCCACCGCGCGGACGCCAAGAGCGCGCTCATCACCCTGGTCGAGCACGCCCTGATGGCCCGGCTCAAGTAGGCGGAAGTCCAGGGAAGTTGTCGTACGCCTCCGCGGGGGCGGCCTGTGTCGTTTGACACGGTCCGCCCCCGTGTTCATAACGTTTCGAATGAGAATTGCGCCGTGATGGACACCCGACGCATCCGATCGGTACCACTGCGCTCACATGAGCCCCGCCTTTTGACGGGGCTCGTTCTTTATGCCCGTTTTATCTCAGGGTTGGATCACTGAAAGCGGCCGCTTACCGCTGTTTGGATGCGACCGCCTTCACGTGCTGCAATTCATGAACTCCCGAGTAGTACGGCCCTGAACGAAACACCGGCACAACGTAGGTGCCGACGCCGAGAGGTTGTTGGTCGAGTGAGGCGAAGCAAGGAAAGCTCCGCGGAACAGCAGGCGCGAGGCAACTTCACGCCGCCTGCGCGTACCGTGGCGTCGCCCGTGGAGGCACCCGCGACGCCCCGGACCGGGAGCGGCAAGGGCAGCCAGAGCAAGCTGTCCCCGCGCAACTGGCGCGTGCCCACCAGGCTGAACGCGATCCTCCTCATACCCGTGCTGGTCGGCCTGGTCATGGGCGGCTTCCAGGTGAAGGGGTCGATCGACACCTGGCAGGAGGCCCAGAACGCCGAGAAGACGGCGCTGATCATCCGCGCCGCCTCGGAGTACAGCCAGGCCCTGCTCAACGAGCGCGACCTCACCGCAGCTCCGCTGCTCACGGCCCGGTCCGCCGCGGACCGCAAGAGCGACGAGGTGACGCAGGCGTACGCCGTCACCGACGCCGCCGCGACCAAGTTCGACGAGGCCATCAAGGACATGCCGGAGGGCGAGGGCCTGGAGCGCCGCCTGAGGCTGTTCCAGGACGAGGAGCCCAAGCTCGAGAAGCTCCGCCTGGCCGCGTACACCCAGGCCCTGGACCCCGTGAACACCCAGCTCGGGTACACCGGCGTCCAGCACTACCTGATGGAGTTCTCCAACGAGCTCGGGCTCGGCACGGGCAACATCACCAGCTACGGCCGTACGGTCTACGCCATCCAGCTCGCCAAGGCGGCCGAGTCGCTGCAGCGCTCGATCGGTACCCAGCTGCTGGTACGGCCCAGCCAGAAGGACGCGGTCTTCGCCCAGCAGTCGGTGGCGTTCAACTCGTACAACTACCTGGAGCAGATCGCCCTCGGCGAGTACAACTCCGGCGGCACCCAGGCCGACGTCGACCGGCTGAAGCAGGTCATGGCGGGCAAGGCGGCCGAAGGCGCCAAGAAGATGGAAGCGGCCGGCATCGAGCTGCCCAAGGGCCCCGACGGCTCGGTCTTCACCGGCATGGCCAAGGAGATCGGCTCGGCCGAGGACGCCGACGCGATCGCCGCGCTGAAGCAGAAGGGCATCACCGCCGAGACCTGGATGGCCGTGGCCACCGGCAAGTTCGACGGCTACACCGAGGTCGAGAAGGAGCTCGTCGACAAGGCCGTGACGGAGGCCGCCGAGATCTCCTCGGACGCCCAGACGGACGCCTACCTCAACGGTGGCATCGTCGTCATCGCGCTGCTCGCCGCCTTCATCCTGGCCGGGATGATGGCCCGCCAGATGAGCCGCTCGATGCGTGAGCTGCGCACCGCCGCCTTCGCCGTCGCCGAGCAGCGTCTGCCGATGCTGGTCGACCAGCTCTCCCGTACCGAGCCCGGCCGGGTCGACACCCGGGTGCAGCCCATCCCGATCGACTCCCAGGACGAGATCGGCGAGGTCGCCCGCGCCTTCGACCAGGTCCACCGCGAGGCCGTCCGGCTCGCCGCCGAGCAGGCCATGCTCCGGGGCAACGTCAACGCGATCTTCACCAACCTCTCGCGCCGCAACCAGTCGCTGATCGAGGGCCAGCTGACCCTCATCACCGACCTGGAGAACAACGAGGCCGACCCGGACCAGCTGGAGAACCTCTTCAAGCTGGACCACCTGGCCACCCGTATGCGCCGCAACGGTGAGAACCTCCTGGTCCTCGCCGGCGAGGAGCCGGGCCGCCGCTGGGACCAGCCGGTCCCGCTGGTCGACGTGATGCGCGCCGCCTCCTCCGAGGTGGAGCAGTACGAGCGCATCGAGCTGGCCGGTGTCCCGGAGGCCGAGATCCACGGCCAGGCCGTGACCGACCTCGTGCACCTGCTCGCCGAGCTCCTGGAGAACGCCACCACGTTCTCCTCCCCGCAGACCAAGGTCCGCGTCACCGCGACCCGGCTGCCCGACGGCCGTGTGATGGTCGAGATCCACGACAAGGGCATCGGTCTGACCGCCGAGGACTTCGCGGACATCAACCACAAGCTGGCCAACCCGCCGACGGTGGACGCCGCCGTCTCGCAGCGCATGGGCCTGTTCGTGGTCGGCCGGCTCGCCGACCGCCACGGCATCCGGGTCCAGCTGCGCCCCTCGGGCGAGCAGGCCGGCACGACCTCTCTGGTCATGCTCCCGGACGCGATCACCCACGGTGGTGGTGGCGAGTCGCTGCCCGAGGACGACTTCACCGTCTCGCAGATCATCCCGCAACAGCAGCAGCACTCCTTCGAGCCCGTGCAGCAGCCGATGCGCACCGCGGCGGAGCTCGGCTTCGACGACTCCCGCTACGAGCAGCCCGGCGAGGACCGTCAGCTCGACCCGGTGAACCGCTCGCTGATGCGCGAGGAGCGCCGTGCCGCCCTGGAGGCGCAGGCACAGGGCGAGGAGCGTCCGCTGTTCCGGGACGAGGTCGACTCGTCACAGCAGCAGTACGTCCAGCAGGAACAGCGGCAGGAGTACGCACAGGAGTACGCGCCGGACTACGGCTCGCAGGCTCCGCAGCACGACGGTTACGCCTACCCGCAGCAGAGCTACGACGGCTACGGCCAGCCTGTCGGCGGGTATGCCGAGGCCAACTATGCGGAACCCGCCTACCAGGGCCAGGACAACGGCCAGGCGCAGTACGACCAGGCGTACGAGCCCCAGGGCCACCAGGGTGAGTGGGCTGACCAGGGTGCGTACCAGGGCGGTTTCGAGCAGCAGTACGGAGCCGAAGCGGAATCTGCTCCGGTGGCTCCCGAACCGGCTTCCGAGCGCGTAGGCTTCGACCGTCCGGGTTCCACGCAGAACTCCGTCCCGGACGCCGGCCACGCGCTGACCGACGCCGGTCTGCCGCGCCGTGGCGGCACCTCCTCGCAGGCCCCGCGGCCCGCACAGCAGGCCGCGCCGCAGTCGGTGCAGCAGCCGGTGCCGGCGCAGAACGAAGCCGGTGGTTCCGACGACTGGCGCTCGACCAACGACGGGCGCTGGCAGCGGGCCGAGAAGCTCCGCGAGCCGAAGGCGGGCGGGGTCACCCCCTCCGGTCTTCCGCGGCGGGTCCCGAAGGCCAATCTGGTCGAGGGAACGGCGGAGCAGACCCCGCAGGGCGGCCCCCAGGTCTCTCGCGCCCCTGAGGACGTGCGGGGCAGGTTGAGCAACCTGCGCCGCGGTGTCCAGCAGGGACGCACCGCGGGAACGGACACGAACGGATCGGGCCTCGGCCCGGGCAGTACCTACAACCAGGAGCGTTAGTGTGAGCATGAGCCAGGCGGCGCAGAATCTGAACTGGTTGATCACCAACTTCGTGGACAACACCCCCGGGGTGTCGCACACGGTGGTGGTCTCCGCCGACGGACTCCTGCTGGCGATGTCCGAGGGTTTCCCCCGGGACCGAGCCGACCAGCTGGCGGCCGTCGCCTCCGGACTGACCTCGCTGACCGCGGGCGCGTCCCGGATCTTCGAGGGCGGTGCGGTCAACCAGACCGTCGTGGAGATGGAGCGCGGCTTCCTCTTCATCATGTCGATCTCGGACGGCTCCTCGCTGGCCGTACTCGCGCACCCGGAGGCCGACATCGGTCTGGTGGGTTACGAGATGGCTCTTCTCGTCGACCGGGCGGGCAGCGTTCTGACTCCCGACCTGCGGGCGGAACTTCAGGGAAGTCTTCTCAACTAACAGACAGACAGTGCGTTACACGCCACCGCACCGTAAGGTGCGGTGGCGCGGCTCCACAGGGACATGGACCGCGAGGCAGTCGGAGGAGGAGACGTGGGAACACCCCCGGGCGGACGCCCCTACAACGGTTTTGACGGACAGCAGCCGCACGGCGACACCACGCAGAACCGGTTCAACTTTCCCTCCGCTCCGAGCAGGCAGGCTATGCAGCAGCCCTACCAGCAGCCGCAGGCCCAGCAGCCGGCGCCGGTGGCCGCACCGCGCGTTTCACGTGCGTCGGCTGGTTCCGGTGGTTCCGGTGGTTCCGGCACACACAACCCGCTGGTGCGCCCGTACGCGATGACCGGCGGCCGGACCCGGCCGCGTTACCAGCTCGCCATCGAGGCGCTGGTCAGTACGACGGCCGATCCGGCCCGGCTGCAGGGGCAGTTGCCCGAGCACCAGCGGATCTGCCGACTGTGCTTCGAGATCAAGTCGGTGGCCGAGATCTCGGCACTTCTCTCCATTCCCCTCGGCGTTGCCCGGATTCTCGTCGCCGACCTGGCGGAGGCCGGACTTGTCGCCATCCACCAGCCCGGCGGCGACGAGGCCGCCGGCGGTCAGCCAGACGTGACACTGCTCGAAAGGGTGCTCAGTGGACTTCGCAAGCTCTAGCGGCGGCGCGGCCCGTTCAACCACCAGCGCGAAGATCGTGGTGGCGGGTGGTTTCGGCGTGGGCAAGACCACGTTCGTCGGCGCCGTCTCTGAGATCAACCCGCTGCGTACCGAGGCCGTCATGACGTCTGCGAGCGCGGGCATCGACGACCTCACGCACACCGGCGACAAGACGACGACGACTGTCGCGATGGACTTCGGCCGTATCACCCTGGACCAGGACCTGATCCTGTACCTCTTCGGTACGCCCGGTCAGGACCGCTTCTGGTTCATGTGGGACGACCTGGTCCGCGGCGCCATCGGCGCCGTCGTGCTCGTGGACACCCGCCGTCTCGCCGACTGCTTCCCCGCGGTCGACTACTTCGAGAACAGCGGCCTGCCCTTCGTCATCGCGCTCAACGGTTTCGACGGCCACCAGCCGTACAACCCGGAGGAGGTCCGCGAGGCGCTGCAGATCGGTCCCGACACCCCGATCATCACCACCGACGCCCGCCACCGCGCGGACGCCAAGAGCGCGCTCATCACCCTGGTCGAGCACGCCCTGATGGCCCGCCTGCGGTAGGACACTCCGACGGACTGCCCGTACGCGAGGGCCCGCCCCACCGTTCCGGTGCGGCGGGCCTTTTCGTGTGCCGGCGTACGGGTCCACGTCCCGGTCCGGGCTTGGCGGCCCGCGGCCGGGCGGCAAGCCGAAGACCCCCGGCTCGGTGTGAGCCGGGGGCCTTCGGTGCGGTGCTGGGTCAGCCCTGCCAGGAGTGGGAGGGGCGGAAGCCCGACTGGCGCTCCAGGCGGCGCCAGCCGGCCGTGGAGCGGCCGTGGGCGGACCTGGCCGAGTCGTCCGCGGGCTGGGCGGCGGCGCGGGCGAGCAGGACCGCGGTGATGGCGGCCAGCTCCTCGGGGTCGGCGTGGCCCTTCTCGACACGGAGAAGGTTGGCTGTGGCAGGCGTGGTCACTTGTGTGGGCTCCTCTTACTGAGGCGGGTTGCCGTGCTTGCGGGACGGCAGGTCGGCGTGCTTGGTGCGGAGCATGGCGAGGGACCGGATGAGGACCTCCCGCGTCTCTGCGGGGTCGATCACGTCGTCGACCAGTCCGCGCTCCGCCGCGTAGTAGGGGTGCATCAGCTCGGCCTTGTACTCCTTGACCATGCGGGCTCGCATGGCGTCGGAGTCCTCGGCCTCGGCGATCTGCTTGCGGAAGATGACGTTGGCGGCACCTTCGGCGCCCATCACCGCGATTTCGTTGGTGGGCCAGGCGTACGTCAGGTCGGCGCCGATGGACTGGGAGTCCATGACGATGTACGCGCCGCCGTACGCCTTGCGCAGGATCAGTGAGATCCGGGGCACGGTCGCGTTGCAGTACGCGTACAGCAGCTTCGCGCCGTGCCGGATGATTCCACCGTGCTCCTGGTCGACGCCCGGCAGGAAGCCGGGTACGTCCAGAAGAGTGACGATGGGAATATTGAAAGCATCGCACATCTGGACGAAACGGGCAGCCTTTTCCGAGGCCTCGATGTCCAGGACCCCCGCCAGGGACTGCGGCTGGTTGGCGACGATACCGACGACCTGGCCGTCCAGGCGGGCCAGCGCGCAGATGATGTTGCGGGCCCAGCGCTCGTGGATCTCCAGGTAGTCGCCGTCGTCGACGAGCTCCTCGATCACCTTGTGCATGTCGTACGGGCGGTTTCCGTCGGCCGGCACCAGGTCGAGCAGGACGTCCGAGCGGCGGTCCGCCGGGTCCTCGGAGGCGACGTTCGGCGGGTTCTCGCGGTTGTTCTGCGGGAGCATCGACAGGAGGTAGCGCACCTCGGCGATGCAGGTCTCCTCGTCGTCGTACGCGAAGTGCGCGACGCCGGAGGTCTCGGCGTGGACGTCCGCGCCGCCCAGGCCGTTCTGGCTGATCTCCTCGCCGGTGACCGCCTTGACGACGTCCGGTCCCGTGATGAACATCTGCGAGGTCTCGCGGACCATGAAGACGAAGTCGGTGAGGGCGGGGCTGTAGGCCGCGCCGCCGGCGCAGGGGCCGAGCATCACGCTGATCTGCGGGATGACACCCGAGGCGCGGGTGTTGCGCTGGAAGATGCCGCCGTAGCCGGCGAGGGCGGAGACACCCTCCTGGATCCGGGCGCCGGCGCCGTCGTTCAGGGAGACCAGGGGCGCGCCGGCGGCGATGGCCATGTCCATGATCTTGTGGATCTTGGTCGCGTGGGCCTCACCCAGGGCGCCGCCGAAGATCCGGAAGTCGTGGGCGTAGACGAAGACCGTCCGGCCCTCGACCGTGCCCCAGCCGGTGACGACACCGTCGGTGTACGGCTTCTTCGCCTCCAGGCCGAAGCCCTGGGCGCGGTGCCGGCGCAGCTGCTCGACCTCGTTGAAGGAACCAGGGTCGAGCAGCAGCTCGATCCGCTCGCGAGCGGTCAGCTTGCCCTTGGCGTGCTGCGCCTCGGTCGCACGGTCACTGGGGCCGCGCCGCGCCTCCTCGCGCAGGGCGTGCAGCTCGGCCACTCGGCCACGCGCGTCAGTCGGCTCGCTCGGGATCTGGTCCACAACGGTCATGTACCGACCCTACGAAGCCGACCGAGCAAATCCCGCCGTTGACTCCGTACAGTCTCCCGCGTCGATTCCTGGTGGAGTAAGACAGAACCGCCATTCGGGGGTATCGAGTCAACAGCGGGACACCCCTTGCTTTTGTGGGGTTCTCACATAGCCACCTGGCAGCGGTGTGTGGCTCCCGCCGTTCCCGGTGTGATCCGCAGGCGCAGGGGGCGGCCCGTCGCCAGCACCTCCACCGAGGGATCGTGGGAGATCACCCGGCGGACCGGCCGGTCCCAGACGAGCTCCAGCGGCTGTCCGGTGCGCGGCGGCTCGCTGACCCGCAGGTCGAGGACGGACCGCCGGCGCCGTACGAGCACGCTCGCCGGGGCCGTGACCGTCAGGGCCCCCACCGTACCGGCCCGCCAGAGGTTGGCGGCCGTCAGCCCGAGGGACGGGACGGCGACGGCCTGCCGGTCGGCGTTGTTGTCGAGAATCCGCAGCCAGTCCTCGTCGGCGGCGCGGGCGGCCAGGGTGCGGCGGGAGGCGCCCGGCATCAGCAGATAGGCGTAGGAGGCCCCGACCGGGTCCGTGCCGTGGTCGAGCCAGAGCGTCCGATAGGTGCGGGTGCGGCGCTCGGTGGAGCTGGTGGTGTTGATGTCGCTCCAGGCGCCGGTCCGGTCCTCGCGCAGGGTGCGGAGGTCCGCCGTGCCGCCGGGCAGGATCCAGCCGCCGTGACCCTCCAGGTGGGCCCAGCGCTCCCCCGTGGTGAACGCGTTCGTCCCGTTCCCGCCGAGGCAGCGGTTGTCGACGACGGTCTCGACGGGGACGCCGTCGCTGGCGGTGATCCCGGCGCCGAGGCAGATGACCGTGTCGGCGGCGCAGAACCAGGACTTGCGGGCCTCCAGGGTGGAGCCCAGGCCCTTGATGTGCTGGCCCACGGCGGCGAACTCGCCGTCGGTGGCTCCGCCCACCCAGCGGACGGCCGGCCGGTGCGCTCCCCACTCGCCGCCGGCCCGGTCCGCGAGCCGCTTGGTGGAGACCGTGGTGCCGGGCAGCCGGTAGGGGTCGACGGTGGGCCAGAACCAGTCGGTGTACTGGCCGCCCTGGTCGGGGGTCCACCAGTAGAGCATTCCGGCGCCGGTGTGCCAGCCGCGCGGGTTCTCGCCGTTGCCGCACTCGTAGGAGGAGATGCGCTCCGAGGACATCGAGAGGTTGGCGGCCCAGCCGGGGCGGCGGTGGACGGCCCGGTCCATGGAGGCGAAGAGCCGGTGCCCGGTCGGCTCGGGGGCGGCCGGTACGGGCGCGGCGGCGACGGCGTGCAGCCGGGCGAGGTCGGCGACGCCGAACTGGCGGGCGGAGAGGATCGGGGAGACGGTGTCCCGTTCGATCCACCCCTTCAGGCGCGCGTGCCAGCGGTCGCGCTCGGCCGCGCTCGCGCCGCCCGCGAGGAGGGCGACGGCGGCGATGATCCCCTGGCCGTGGAAGTGGTCGGAGCGCATGATCTGCCGCTCGTCGTTCTTGAGGTAACCGCGGCTGATGGCGCGGCCGTTGACGCTGTCCATCATCAACCCGTCGTAGATCAGGGGCGCGTAGGCGTTCTCGACGCTGTCGAGGATGATCTGCCGGTTCGGGTCGGTCACGGCCCAGGTGGAGCCGGCGAGCAGGGTGAAGAGACGCCCGAGGCCGTCGAGCATGACCTGTCCGTACGTGCCGGAGTAGGCGACCCAGGTGTGCTGGACGAACGAGCCGTCGGCGTAGAGGCCGTCGCCCTTGGTCACGTACGGGAAGACGGGCGAGAGGGCGTCGCGGGCGAGGGCGACCTTGGCGGGGTTCGCGCCGAGGATGCCGCGCAGGGCGACGGAGCGGCAGAGGTCGACGCGGTTGGCGCCGGTGGAGGTGCCGCTGTAGTTCCTGAGCATCGCGTCGGGGATGAAGTGGTCGACGGCGGCGCAGGTGGCGGCGATCCGCTCGGTGCCGAGGTGCGGGTGGAGCGCGGCGACGATGTCCATGAGGAGACGGGGGCTGCCGATCTGCCACTCCCACCAGTTGCCGTAGCGGACGGTGGTGGGCTTGTAGATCTTCGCGGAGAGGTGGTCGAGGCCGCGCAGGATGTCGGCGAGCAGGGACGGGTCGCCGGTGAGGCCGGTGCCGGGCTGTGCGTACGCCTGGGTCATCGTCCACAGGCGGCCGTAGCTCTGGGTGATGCCGGCGGGCGGGTCGAAGGTGTACCCGGGCCAGAGGGAGGTGTCGGTGGGGGCCATCGAGGCCCGGAAGGCGCGGGCGAGGTCGCCGGTCTCGGCGAGACGGGAGGCGTACGGCTCGGCGCCGGCGTCGAAGCCGGCGCCGAGCTGGATGTCGAGCCAGCGCAGCCGGAGCGCCTCGAACTCCTCCGCGGATGGGGATGGGGCCACGGGCTCCGCCGCGTGGGCGGGAGCGGGGAGCCCGAGGGTCGCGGCGGTGGCCGTGGCCGTGGCTGCGGCGAGGAAGGTACGGCGGGACCAGACGGGAAGGGGCACAGGAGCCTCCCGGGGGAAGAGGTGTAGACCGGTTGGCGCCCGGTGTAGCACCCGCTTCCGGACGCAATCAATGAGCACGGCACGCATCCGGCACAAGCGCTTTCCGTCAACTCCCGTCCGGTCCCGCCCGATCAGCTACCGCAGTGGAACCGTGCGTTCCCCCAGTCCGCGTGATCGTTGCCGTTGCCGTCGCCGCCGTCACCGGCCACGAGCTCGACGTAGGAGGCCCCGGTGACGTCGGCGGTCAGCGACCAGGCCGCGTCCGTCGCCTTCAGGACCGGCGACTTCACCTTCTCCGTACCGTCGGCGAGGACGCTGAACTGGACCGTGCCGCGCGTGGCCTGGACATCGTCCACGCCGACCTCGGCGGTGAGAGAGGTGCACCTCCCGCCCAGGTAGTAACGGACCTTGGCCGGGGCGTGGGTCCCCAGACCCTTCGTGTACGTCACTCCCCCGATCCTCAGGGGGCCGCCGTCGCCGGTGCCCGTCTCGCCGTTGGAGAGGTCGCGCTCGACGGGTCCCCAGCCGTTGGCGGCCGAGGTCCAGTCCAGGTCGCTCGCCCAGCTGTCGGTGGTGGGCGGCGGGGGCAGCGTACGGACCGAGGTGGCGGCGGTCAGCTTCCTGGCCTCTCCCCCGACGCTGTACGTGACGGTGGAGCCGAGCGGGTACGCCTGGTAGGCCGCGTCCACCGGGGGTGTCACCGTCCAGGTGGCGGTGGCCCTGGCTCCGGCCGCGACCGTGTCGAGGGCGACGGGGGCGGCCGGCTCGGCGGTCCAGCCCGCGGGGAGGGTGAGCGCCGCCCGGGCCCCGCTGACCGCGCTCGTCTCGTCGTTGGTGAAGGTGGCCGTGACGGTGTTCGGCCGGCCGGGCTCCAGGGTGTCGGGGGCGGTGACGGAGAGTGTGCCGCAGGCGGCCTTCTCGGCGGCCGGTCCCAGGTCGGTGACGGTGAAGGAGTCGAGGACGAAGTCGGCGCCGTCGGGCGCGTCACCGCGCTTGCGCAGTCCGGTCCAGGTGTCGCCGCAGCCCGCGGTCACGGTCTGGGAGAAGTGACCGGTGGTCCGCTGCTGTCCGATCGGCGTGCGCCGGGTCTCCACGGACCCCGCGGCTGCGTTCGTACGGTCGTAGCCGGTGACCCACTCGTAGGCGCCGGCGTGGCTGGACTGGTAGTCGTACTCCACGCGGTAGCTGTGCCCGTCCTTCATCGGGACGGTCCAGGGCGCGGTCCGGTAGACCAGGCCGCTGTTCTCGTCGTGCGACTTCAGCGACTCGGCACCGCCGATGACGTCGTCGATCGGTTTCCCGTTCCAGCCGGCCTGGGTGTACGGGGAGTGGAGCTGGGCGATGTGGGTGCGCGGGTCGGTCGTCCCGCCGGAGTCGCCCTTGAGGAAGGGGCCCCAGCCCTGGTCGACGGCCTCGAAGTCCTCGTACACGGCTGTGCCGGCCTTGGCGGTGGGGGCGTTGGCGACGATCCGGACGTCGTCGATCCGGACGGTGGCGGTGCTGCCCGCCGCCGCCTCGATCTTCAGGGTGGTGGTGCCGCCGGCGGGCGCGGTGAAGTTCACCTTGGCGCGCTGGAGGCGGGTTCCGTTCCAGTCGGATGCGGCGACCCGGTCCTCCAGCGAGGAGCGCTCGACGGTGACGGACCTGCCGCCGACGGAGAGGGTGGTCGGGCGGGTCCTGCCGGCCTCGACCTCGATCAGCGCGGAGGCGGTGTACCGCGCGCCGGGGGTCAGTCCGGTGATCTGCTGGTGCACGGACGCGGCGGCGGAGCCGGTGAGCTTCGCGCTGTTGCGGCCCTGGCCGTCGGTGTCACGGGCGACCGTGCCGGCCGTGGACCAGGCGGCGAGCCGGCCGTCGTTGAAGCCGGGGTCCTTGACCGGGGTGCCTTCGCCCCAGCGCGGGTCGCGCGGCTCGGGGGCGCGGTCGGGGTAGAGGACGTAGGGCTGTCCGGCGACGGCGTCCAGGGTGATCCTGCCGCCGGTGGGCCGTACGGTCCCGGTCTTCACCCGGCCGTTGTCGGTGAGTCGGTACACGGAGTACGAGCCGGTGCCGGGGACCGCCCAACTGGTCCTGCCGCCGGACCTGTTGTAGTGGTAGAGCTTCTTTCCGGCATCCCAGGGGAGCAGGTAGTTCTCGCCGTCGAGGACCTTGCGGCCGTTGTCGTAGAAGGTGCGGCGGCCGTTCTCGACGGTCCCGCGGACCCCGGCCGTGAAGGTGATGTCGTTGCCGTTCCAGCGGGTGATCTTCTGCTGCTGGAGGTACTTGGCGGGCAGGTTCTTCTGCCAGATGTTGGCGTAGAAGTGGTTCCAGTCGGTCTCGCCGGTCCAGCCCTCGAAGTCCTCGAGGGCGGTCTGTCCGAGGACCGGGTGGTTGTTCCAGACGTCCTTCTCGCCGTTGCGGATGAAGCGGATGATCTGGGAGTTGAGACCCTTGTTGGTGGCGCCGCCGTAGTCGAGGTCGTTGGCCCAGTGGGACCAGAGCGAGGCGCGCTCGAACTTCTCGGACCACTCGGTGGCGACGTTCCACCCCTGGGCCTGCACGGCCTGCATCGTCTTGTCGGCGATCCAGCCGTGGGTGTAGTAGACGTCGATGTAGAGCATCGACAGGTTGGGGTCGGTCTCGTCCCTCAGCTGCTGGAAGCGGCGGGCGAGGTCGCCGCTGTTGATGTCCCGGCGCTGGTCGATGTAGTAGCTCTGGTTGAGCCAGTTCCAGCCGGGCCTGGTCTTGTCGACGAGGGTCTCGCTGAAGTTCTTCGCCTCGGGGTACGACTCGGTGGCGTTGACGTGGACGCCGAAGCCGGCCCCCCACTTCTTGCCTTCCCTGAGCAGGGTGTTGAGGTCGTCGAGGCCGCCGGCGCGCTTGTTGTAGTTGCCGCCGTAGTCGGGGTGGGCGGAGTCGTGGCCCTCGGAGCCGTACCCCTTGAGCAGGGCGAACTGGCCGAGGCCGTCGGTGGCGAGCGAGACGCGCTTGACGTCGTCGAGGGTGCGCAGGAAGGGGTGGGTGGCGTTGCTGGCGAAGTTGAAGGGGATGTGGGCGATCACCCGGCCGGGGGTCTGCTCGGCGCCCGGGGCCTTGATCCCGATGGTGCGGAAGGCGAGGGCGCCGTCCTGCCAGTCGGTCCTGCCGTCGGCGTTGGCGTCGGGGGTGACGACGACCTTGGCCCAGGGGAGGTTCTGCCCGCTCTCGGGCCGCGGGGCGCCGGCGCCGCGGTAGGTCCACTGGCCGGACCAGACGCCGACGCGGGTCTCGGTGCCGTTCTTGCGCGCCTGGTGCCAGAAGCGGGCGCCGTCGCGGGCGCTCGCCCCGGAGGGCTTGTCGTAGGAGGAGTTGGACTCGACGGCGGCGGCGAGGGAGCCGGTGTGGACGATCGCGTAGCTCGCTCCGGTCGCCGTGGCCTCCGCCGGGGTGGCGTCGGTGATCGTGGCGAAGACGTCGGCGGTCCGGGTGGAGTCGGAGTCGAGGCGGGTGAACGCGGTCCCGGCGCCGCCGTCCGCCGAACCGACGGAGACGAGGTCGTGGCCGGGTATGTCGAGCGTCCCGACCCGGAAGGTCTCGGTGTCGCGGACGGCGGTGACCTTGAAGGTGGTGGCCCGGCCGCTGACGCTCAGGGTGGCGTCGATCTCGACACCCGGCAGCTCGGGGAAGGTCAGGGTGTACGCGGCCGCGGTGGCGGACAGGACGGGGGCGCCCTTGGCCTGCACGCCGTACGCGGTGCCGTTGAGGACGATCCGCGTCACCGGGGCCGTACTGCCGAGGAGGCGGGCGCCGGTCGCGCGGTCGGTGTACGAGACGACGCGCGGGAAGTCCTCGGCGACGGCGACGGAGAGCTGGTCGGAGCCGATGAGCGCGGTGGCGGCCACGGCGCCGCCCTCTTCGGCGAGGGCGGGTCCGGCCGGTCCGGCCAGGGCGAACACGGCGGATGAGGCGGCGGCGAGCGCGCAGGCCGCACGGATTCTTCGCGACTTGGGGAGGGGCATGGCCACTAGTTGGCCCCTGGCGCGCGGCACCGTCAACGAGATGGCGCCCCGGGGGCCCCACCAGTCCAAGAACCCTCTTCGGTTAGTCCAAGTGAGGTCCGAAGAGGGTGCCTTGGCTGACGCGGGGCGGTGATCCGGTCAGCAGCCGCCGCAGTTGTAGTACGTCACGTCCCAGTGGTTGCCCTCGTCGGCGTAGATGTTGCCGGAGCCGGACTTCCACTGCGGGGCGCCGTCGCCGCGCAGGCCGATGTAGGTGAAGGTGTTCTTGATGTAGCTCCCGACGCACGTGTACTTGCTGTAGTCGAGCTTGTAGCCGTTCCAGTGCGAGTACGTGCCGCCGGCGTGGCCGGTCTCGGTGCCGCCCGTGATGTTGAGGGCGCAGCCGCTGGCGCTCTTGAGGGTCTGGGCGCCCTTCGCGGTGGCCAGGTTGAGCTGCTCGAAGGACGTACAGGTCGGGTTGTTCCGGTCGGAGCAGCCGCCGGACGACGACCAGGTGATCCCGGAGTCGCGGAACATCGATGTCGCGGTGGCGTGGCTGATCTTGGTGACCGCGTGGGCGTCGGTGGCGCCGGTGAGGACGCCGACGCCCGGGGCGAAGAGCGCGCCGAGGACGAGGGCGAGGGCGGTGAGAACGGAGCGGACCTTCATCGGGGGATGCCTCCTGCTGATGACCGTGTCGGATGGGACGGCTGTGCAGGTGGAGCGAGGCGTGCTGATCGAGCAAGGAGATGGTGCCGCAGCTCTACGCGCGTCCGCCAGAGGGCGTCGGCGCCTTCCGGGTGAACATCCGTGGATAGATGTTGAAAGTTGAACGGAATGGAGTTATCGTCGTTCTCGTTGAAGGTTCAACAAACTTCAGAAGCGCACCTCCGCGTCTCGTCCCCCAAGGAGCACGTCATGGGCATCTTCGGCCGCAAGAACGACACCGCGGGCACCGCCGTCGCCACCCTCCCCGTCGACCCGGCCCTGGCCGCGCTGACCGGCGAGTACACCATCGACCCGGCCCACAGCAGCATCGGCTTCACCGTCCGTCACGCCATGGTCACCAACGTCCGCGGCACGTTCGCCGAGCACGAGGGCACGCTGGCGCTGGACGGCTCGAACCCGGGCGCCTCCACCGCCTCGATCGACGTCCGGATCGCCTCCATCGACACCGGCATCGCCGACCGCGACGGCCACCTGCGCAGCGGCGACTTCTTCGACGCCGAGCAGTTCCCGCTGATGACCTTCCGCTCCACGGAGGCCGCGCAGCTGGGCGGCGACACCTACCGGGTCACCGGCGACCTCACGATCAAGGACGTCACCCGGCCGCTCTCCATCGACCTGGAGTTCAACGGCACGGCCACCGACGTCTACGGCAACGAGCGCGTCGGCTTCGAGGGCTCGGCCGAGATCCTGCGGTCCGACTGGGGCCTGACCTGGAACGCGGCGCTGGAGACCGGCGGTGTCATGGTCAGCGACAAGGTGAAGCTGAACTTCGACATCTCCGCGATCAAGAACGTCGCCTGACCCTCCCGACCGGCCCCTCGGGGCCTGGGAGAACGAGCGCGCCCGCCCTCCGCGACAGCGGAAGGGCGGGCGCTCGGCGTTTCCCCGCAGGAACGATCATGGCCGCGCGGTTCTTCCCGGCACGCGGTTCTTCCCGGCGACGTTGTCAGTGGGTGCCGCTAGCGTCGGCGGCATGGAATTCCGTATCGACAGCGATGAGTTGACCGACGCTGTGGCCTGGGCCGCCCGCGTGCTGCCCGCCCGGTCGCCCGTGCCGGTGCTCGGCGGGCTGCTCCTGGAAGCGAGGGACGGCCGGCTGCGCGTCTCCGGTCTCGACCACGAGGCGTCGGCGCGCATCGAGGTCGAGGCGGACACGGTGCGGGAGGGCCGGGCGCTCGTGCTGGGGCGGCGGCTGCTCGACATCTGCAAGGTGCTGCCCCGGGGCGTGGTGGAGTGCGCGGTCGAGGGGGCGCGCCTCTCGGTGACGGGCGGGGACGCGCGCTTCGGGCTCTCCCTGCTGCCGCTGGACGACTACCCGGCGCAGCCCGGTCTGCCCGCTTTCCGGGGTGTGGTGGACTCGACGGCGTTCGCGGCGGCGGTCGGGCAGGTGGCGGTGGCGGCCGGCCGGGACGACTCGCTGCCGGTCCTGACCGGGATACGGCTTGCGCTCGACGGTACGACGATGACTCTGGCCGCGACCGACCGCTACCGCTACGCGGTCCGCACGCTGGAGTGGAAGCCGGAGGACGGCGCCGAGCCGGCCGAGGAGACCGATGTCGTGGTGCCGGCCCGCCGGCTGACCGAGATCGCCCGGTCGCTCTCCGGCGCGGGGCCGGTCCGGCTGGCGCTGGACGGTGGTTCCCTCGGCTTCGAGAGCGAGGAGACGGGGACCCGGACGACGACCCGGCTGCTCGACGGGCGCCTTCCCCGGCACGACAAGCTCTTCGCCCTGGGGGATCACGCGGTCGCCGTGACGGACCGGGTCCCGCTGGTCGAGGCGGTGAAGCGGGTCGCCGTGGTGGCGGAAGGCGACAGTTCGGTCCAGCTCACCTTCGGCGGGGCGGCCGTCCAGCTCCAGGCGGGGTACGAGGACGACGTGGCCTCGCAGCGGCTCGCGGCGGCGCTGGAGGGCGCGGAGGCGATGACGGTCGCCTTCAATCCCGGTTATCTCCTGGACGCGCTCGGCTCCTTCGACTGCGATGCGGTGACCTTCCGCCTCCTCGGCCCGGGCCAGCGCGCGCTGATCACGGACGGGGCGGGCGAGACCCACCGCCATCTGCTGATGTCGGTGAAGCCGCTGGTCTAGACCCCAGAAGCTGGTCCAGAACCCAGAACCCCCTGGGGGCATCGAGGGAGACTCCCTCGGGAGTGTCCGGAAAGTATCGCCGTCCGCCCGAAGGGCGGGGCCCGCGGCGTCCGGTGCGTGCGATCGCAAGGCGCCGGGATGCCCTCGTAGCGGAGCTACTTGGGCATTTCGGCAACGCAGCGAGGGCGCGTGCAGGGCGTCGCGGGCCAGGCGAGACTTTACGGACACGACCTAGATGTATTGCCCTGTGAGGTTGGGGACGCGGCTGGCGGGTGGTTTGCCTGCGAGCGCGGTGTGTCCGCGGTGGTGATTGTAGGTGTGCAGCCACTGTGGGAACGCGGCCCGGCGTTCTGTCTCTGACTGGTAGGGGCGGGCATAGG
>NZ_JAGGOS010000072.1 GCF_018614205.1 Streptomyces sp. ISL-36
CCGAATTAACCAACAGCGTCCGCACCACGCGCCGGGCCCCTTCCGTACTCGAGGCCCCACGACCGGCAACCGGCGACAGCCGCTACTGCGCCCCCGGCCGGACCAGACCGCTCTCGTACGCGTACACCGCCGCCTGCACCCGGTCCCGCAGACCCAGCTTCGTCAGCACATGGCCCACATGCGTCTTGACCGTCGTCTCGCTGACGAACAGATCGGCCGCGATCTCCGCGTTGGACAACCCGCGCGCCACCAGCTTCAGCACCTCGACCTCACGCTCGGTCAGCCTGCTGATCGTGTCCGGCACCTGCTCGTCACCCGACGGCAGATGCGCCGAGTACTTGTCCAGCAGACGGCGCGTGATCGACGGCGCCAGCATCGCCTCACCCGCCGCCACCACCCGGATCGCCTGCACCAGCTCATTGGCCGGAGCGTCCTTCAACAGAAAGCCGCTCGCCCCGGCCCGCAGCGCCTCCACCACGTACTCGTCCAGATCGAACGTCGTCAGCACCAGCACCTTCGCCGGACCGTCCCGGCCCGGACCCGTGATCTGCCGGGTCGCCTCCACCCCGTCCATCCGCGGCATCCGGATGTCCATCAGCACCACATCGGGCTGCAGCGCCCGCACCTGGTCCAGCGCCTGCAGACCGTCCCCGGCCTCACCGACGACCGCGATGTCCTGCTCCGCCTCCAGAATCATCCGGAAACCGGTGCGCAGCAGCGGCTGGTCATCGACCAGTAGGACGCGGATAGCCACAGGAACTCCTTCAGGGGGCGGGCTCGGCCGGGTCCATTCTGCCCTGGCCCGATTCGCCCGACTCCGGCGGGCGCGCGGAAACGATCTCCAGCGGATACACCGGCGGGGTCCCACCGAACTCCGGGCACACCGCCCGGTGATCGCACCACCCGCACAGCTTCGTCGGACGCGGCCGCCACTCGCCGCTCTCCGTCGCCAGCCGGATCGCCTCCCACAGCGCGAGCAGCTTGCGCTCCACCCGCAGCAGATCCGCCTCCGCCGGGTCGTACGTCAGCACATCCCCACTGCCCAGATACACCAGCTGCAGCCGCCGCGGCAGCACCCCCTTCAGCCGCCAGATCACCAGCGCGTAGAACTTCATCTGGAACAGCGCGCCCTCGCTGTACTCCGGCCGCGGCGCCTTCCCCGTCTTGTAGTCGACGATCCGCACCTCGCCCGTCGGCGCCACGTCCACCCGGTCGATCACCCCACGCAGCCGCAGCCCCGACTCCAGCTCCGTCTCCACGAACAGCTCACGCTCGGCCGGCTCCAGACGCGTCGGATCCTCCAGCGTGAACCACCGCTCGACCAGCTGCTCCGCCTCACCCAGCCACCGCGTGAGCCGCTCACCCTCCGCGTCTTCGGCGAACAGCTCTCCCAGCTCCGGACGCGTCCCGAGCAGCCGGTCCCACTGCCCCGGAATCATCGCCTTCGCCCGCGGCGCCGTCCGTTCCACCGCCGGATCGTCGAAGAGCCGCTCGAGCACCGCGTGCACCAGCGTGCCCCGCGTCGCCGCCTCACTCGGCTTCTCCGGCAGCCTGTCGATCACCCGGAACCGGTACAGCAGGGGACACTGCATGAAGTCGCTCGCCCGCGAAGGCGACAACGACGTCGGGGTCCGGGGCCCCGAAGGCGGCTGCTCGCTCGTACTCATGACCCAGACCCTACGGCCCGCCACCGACATCGAGCGGAATACCATCGACGACGGACCCGGTCACGCTGCATGATCGAAGAGTGACGCACCAGGCGGGTCGGGCAGAAGGCGACGAGAGGAACCTGTGAACCAGGACGACGAGCGCGGCGAGAAGAAGCGGCCGCAGTCCGGCGACGCGGAACCGCCGGCCCCCGCCGACGCCCGCACCCGGCGGACCGAGGAACCCGGCGGAGGAATCCTCATGGGCCGCCCCTTCGGCGTGCCCGTCTACGTCGCCCCCAGCTGGTTCCTCGTCGCCGCCCTCATCACCTGGGTCTTCGGCGACCAGATCCAGCGCGTCCTGCCCGAACTCGGCGGCGCCCGCTACCTCGTCTCCCTCTTCTTCGCCATCGCCTTCTACGCCTCCGTACTCGTCCACGAACTGGCCCACACCATCGCGGCGCTCCGCTTCAAACTCCCCGTGCGCCGCATCCAGCTCCAGTTCTTCGGCGGAGTCTCCGAGATCGAGAAGGAGACCGAGACCCCCGGCCGCGAATTCGTCCTCGCCTTCGTCGGCCCCCTCCTCTCCCTCGTCCTCGCCGGCGTCTTCTACCTCACCCTGTACGCCGTCGAGCCCGGCACCGTCCCCGGCGTCCTGCTCGCCGGCCTGATGATCTCCAACCTGATCGTCGCGATCTTCAACCTGCTGCCCGGCCTCCCCCTCGACGGCGGCCGCATGCTCCGCGCCGTCATCTGGAAGATCACCGGCAAACCCATGAGCGGCACCGTCGCCGCCGCCTGGGTCGGCCGCGCCCTCGCCGTCACCGTCCTCATCGGCCTGCCCCTGCTCACCAGGACCGGCCTCCTCGGCAACTCCACCGACGACATCAGCGGCATGGACACCGTCACCGACGCCCTGCTCGCCGCCATCCTCGCCGCCATCATCTGGACCGGCGCCGGCAACAGCCTGCGCATGGCCCGACTGCGCGAACACCTCCCCGAACTCGGCGCCCGCAGCCTCACCCGGCGCGCCATCCCCGTCGAACCCGCCACCCCCCTCTCCGAGGCCCTCCGCCGCGCCAACGAGGCCGGAGCCCGCGCCCTCGTCGTCGTCGACGGCCACGGCACCCCCACCGGCCTGGTCCGCGAGACCGCCATCGCCGGCGTCCCCCAGCACCGCCGCCCCTGGGTCGCCGTCAGCGGCCTCGCCCAGGACCTCACCGAGGGCATGAGGGTCCCCGCGGAACTCAGCGGACAGCCCCTCCTCGACCACCTGCGCGCCAGCCCCGCCACCGAGTACCTCGTCGTCGAGGACACCGGAGAGATCTACGGCGTCCTGTCCACCGCCGACGTGGAACGCGCCTTCGTCCGGGCCATGGCAAGACCCTCCTCATAACCCCGGTACTCTGGTCGTATGTCCGAACCGACCGGTGCCGCCCGCCGTCGCGGGCCCTTCAAGGTCGGGGACCAGGTCCAGCTCACCGACCCCAAGGGACGCCACTACACGTTCACGCTCGAGGCCGGGAAGAATTTCCACACCCACAAGGGTTCCTTCCCCCACGACGAGCTGATCGGTGCTCCCGAGGGCAGTGTTGTCCGTACCACGGGAAACGTCGCCTACCTCGCGCTGCGCCCCCTGCTCCCCGACTACGTCCTGTCCATGCCCCGCGGCGCCGCCGTGGTCTACCCCAAGGACGCGGGGCAGATCCTGGCCTTCGCCGACATCTTCCCCGGCGCGCGCGTCGTCGAAGCCGGGGTGGGCTCGGGCTCGCTCAGCAGCTTCCTGCTCCGCGCCATCGGCGACAGCGGCATGCTGCACTCCTACGAGCGCCGCGAGGACTTCGCCGAGATCGCCAAGGGGAACGTCGAGCGCTACTTCGGCGGCCCGCACCCCGCCTGGCAGCTGACCGTCGGCGACCTCCAGGACAATCTGTCCGACACGGACGTCGACCGCGTCATCCTCGACATGCTCGCCCCCTGGGAGTGCCTGGAGGCCGTCTCCAAGGCGCTCGTCCCCGGCGGCATCCTCTGCTGCTACGTGGCGACCACCACCCAGCTCGCGCGCACCGTGGAGTCCATCCGCGAGTTCGGCTGCTACGCCGAGCCGCAGCCGTGGGAATCCATGATCCGCAACTGGCACGTCGAAGGCCTCGCCGTCCGCCCGGACCACCGGATGATCGGCCACACCGGCTTCCTCGTCACCGCCCGCCGCCTCGCGGACGGCGTCGAGCCCCCGATGCGCCGCCGCCGCCCCGCCAAGGGCGCCTACGGCGAGGACTACGAAGGCCCCAACAAGGGCTGACGCCCCGACAACGCGCGCGTGCCGCCGCCGAGTTCCCGCCTCCAGGCAGGGAACTCGACGGCGGCACCTTCATGTTCGGCCCGGGGTTCGTGTCGGCGTCCGTCTCGGAGTCCACCTCAGTCCGCCTCAGTCCGCGTCAGTCCGCTTCGCAGTCCGCCTCAGTCCGCCGCGGCGTCCGCCTCGGGGTTCACCTCGGTTCGTCTCGGTTCGTCTCGCGTTCCGGTTTCACATGCGCCTTCGCTTCGCGATCGGCATCTTTGCGCCGAGGCCCCGACTCGGCCCACCCCGACTGTTCCACCCGACTGTGACGTGTGGCACGATGCCCGCAACTCCTTCCGCGCCACCCTCACAGGAGACATCCCGCGTGCAGCCCTCCGCCCTCCCGGACCTCGCGCACACCCACGCCCGACCCGTGCACTGGCTGGCCACCGCGACCGCCATGGCCGCCGTCGTCGCCACCGCCGGCCTGCTGCAGCCCCCCTCCGCGACCGCCACCGGCGCCGCCGGATCCAAGGCCGCCCCGGCTCCGGCCCCCGCCCCCGACGCCACCACCGCCGACTACCCCCTGGAGTGCGGCGCAGCCGCCCACACCGTCGCACGGCAGGCCCGCGGAGACCTCGACGGCGACGGAAACCCCGAAACGGTCGCAGTCGTGCACTGCGAAGCCGGCTCCGGCACACCCCCCAGCGGGATCTACGTCCTCACCCGGGGCAAGGACGCCACCGCGCGCGTGGTGGCCACCCTCCTCAACCCGGCCCTGCGGAAGAACGTCGGCGACCTCGCCCTTCGCGACGGCGTGATCACCGCCACACTGCTCGGCTACTCCTCCCCGGACGTACCGAGCTGCTGCCCCGACGAACAGGAACACGTCACCTGGCGCTGGCGCGACGGCGCGTTCGTCCGCGCCGCCGCCCGGGCAGCGGCCCACACGTGACGCCGTACGACAACGGATGGTGCGGCGAGCGTCACTCCGCGTCGGGACCGTAGACCTCGACCCTGTCCGACACCCGGCGCACATGGATGCAGTCGCCCGGGCACTCCTTCGCGGAGTCCACCACGTCCTGAAGCAGCGGCAGCGGCACCGGTGTGGTCGCCCCCGTGTCCTGAAGCAGCTCGTCGTCCCCGCTCTTCACATACGCGAGCCCGTCGATGTCCAGCTCGAAGACCTCGGGCGCGTACTGCACGCAGATCCCGTCCCCGGTGCAGAGATCCTGGTCGATCCAGACCTCCAGCGCCTCACCGGCGCCCGTCGTCGGGACATCGTGCTGCACGGTCATGTCTCCTGCCGTTCCTGAGCGTCGTGAAAGATCGTTCTTCTAAGTCCGGCCAAGCCTGACGGGTGTTGACCACTGACGACGATACAACCGGCCGCTTTCCGATGTTGATGGGTGGGTATTCCCTTGGCGTGAGGGGAAGCGCAAGGGTGAAGATCGGACACACCCCACAGTCTTTGTGATCTAGGGGTTTCAATCACCACCCACGCAGGTAGGGTCAGGAAGCGTCCAGCTCCCCTTGGAGGAGGTGAGGACCGTGGCAGCCCACGACGACGACATCAACCGCGGCATCCGGCCGGGGCGGGGGTCTGAAGACCCCGCCGGCCAGGTTGCCTATCTCGAGCAGGAAATCGCCGTCCTGCGCCGCAAGCTCGCCGACTCTCCGCGTCATACGAGGATTCTCGAAGAGCGGATCGTCGAGCTGCAGACCAACCTGGCCGGCGTGTCCGCACAGAACGAGCGGCTCGCCAACACACTCCGCGAGGCCCGCGACCAGATCGTCGCCCTCAAGGAGGAGGTCGACCGGCTCGCACAGCCGCCGGCCGGCTTCGGAGTCTTCCTGCAGACCAACGAGGACGGCACCTGCGACATCTTCACCGGGGGCCGCAAGCTCCGGGTGAACGTCAGCCCCAGCGTCGAGCTCGACGAGCTCCGGCGCGGCCAGGAAGTCATGCTCAACGAGGCGCTCAACGTGGTCGAGGCCATGGAATTCGAGCGCGCCGGGGACATCGTCACCCTCAAGGAGATCCTCGAGGACGGCGAGCGCGCCCTGGTGATCGGGCACACCGACGAGGAACGGGTGGTCAGGCTCGCCGAGCCGCTGCTGGACATCACCATCCGCCCCGGCGACGCCCTGCTGCTCGAGCCCAGGTCCGGCTACGTCTACGAAGTGGTCCCCAAGAGCGAGGTCGAAGAACTCGTCCTCGAAGAGGTCCCCGACGTCGACTACGACAAGATCGGCGGCCTGGGCAACCAGATCGAGCTCATCCGCGACGCGGTCGAGCTGCCCTACCTCTACCCGGACCTCTTCAAGGAGCACGAACTGCGGCCGCCCAAGGGCATCCTGCTCTACGGCCCGCCCGGCTGCGGCAAGACGCTGATCGCCAAGGCCGTGGCCAACTCCCTTGCCAAGAAGGTCGCCGAGGTGACCGGCCAGCCCGCAGGGAAGTCCTACTTCCTGAACATCAAGGGCCCCGAACTCCTCAACAAGTACGTCGGCGAGACCGAGCGGCACATCCGCCTCGTCTTCCAGCGTGCCCGGGAGAAGGCGAGCGAGGGCACCCCCGTCATCGTCTTCTTCGACGAGATGGAATCCCTCTTCCGCACCCGCGGATCCGGAGTCAGCTCGGACGTGGAGAACACCATCGTCCCCCAGCTGCTCGCCGAGATCGACGGCGTGGAGGGCCTGGAGAACGTCATCGTCATCGGTGCCTCCAACCGCGAGGACATGATCGACCCCGCGATCCTCAGGCCCGGCCGACTCGACGTCAAGATCAAGATCGAGCGCCCGGACGCGGAGGCCGCGAAGGACATCTTCGCGAAGTACCTCACCTCCACCCTCCCCCTGCACGCCGACGACCTCTCCGAGCACCACGGCTCCAAGGACGCCGCCGCGCACGCCATGATCCAGTCGGTCGTCGAGCAGATGTACGCGGAATCCGAGGAGAACCGCTTCCTCGAGGTCACGTACGCCAACGGCGACAAGGAAGTCCTCTACTTCAAGGACTTCAACTCCGGAGCGATGATCCAGAACATCGTCGACCGGGCCAAGAAGATGGCCATCAAGGCCTTCCTCGACCACAACCAGAAGGGCATCCGCGTCTCCCACCTCCTCCAGGCCTGCGTGGACGAGTTCAAGGAGAACGAGGACCTGCCCAACACCACCAACCCCGACGACTGGGCCCGGATCTCCGGAAAGAAGGGCGAGCGGATCGTCTTCATCCGCACCCTCGTCACCGGAAAGCAGGGCGCGGACACCGGACGCTCCATCGACACGGTGGCAAACACCGGTCAGTACCTGTAAAGCGCAGACCGGCTGCGGATGTCCGGAACCACGGGCATCCGCAGCCGTCGCATTCCAACCCAGCAAAACCTCGAATCGATCTCCCCACCGGCGTGGAGTCGCTCTAGGCTCGTCGGTACTTGTTGCGCCGCACCCGATGGGGAGCGCCGCCGGGCAAGGAGGGCCGCATGACCGTACGGCGAGTAATGGGCATCGAAACGGAGTACGGGATCTCCGTTCCGGGCCACCCGAACGCCAATGCCATGCTCACCTCGTCCCAGATCGTCAACGCCTACGCGGCGGCGATGCACCGGGCCCGTCGCGCCCGCTGGGATTTCGAGGAGGAGAACCCGCTGCGGGACGCGCGAGGCTTCGACCTCGCCCGCGAGACCGCCGACTCCAGCCAGCTCACCGACGAGGACATCGGCCTGGCCAACGTGATCCTCACCAACGGAGCCCGGCTCTACGTCGACCACGCCCACCCGGAATACAGCGCCCCCGAGGTCACCAACCCCCGCGACGCCGTCCTCTGGGACAAGGCCGGCGAACGGATCATGGCCGAGGCCGCCGAACGAGCCGCCCAGCTCCCCGGCGCCCAGCCCATCCACCTCTACAAGAACAACACCGACAACAAGGGCGCCTCCTACGGCACGCACGAGAACTACCTGATGAAGCGGGAGACCCCCTTCTCGGACATCGTGCGCCACCTGACCCCGTTCTTCGTCTCCCGCCAGGTCATCACCGGCGCCGGCCGCGTCGGCATCGGCCAGGACGGGCGCGAGCACGGCTTCCAGATCAGCCAGCGCGCCGACTACTTCGAGGTCGAGGTCGGCCTGGAGACCACGCTCAAGCGACCCATCATCAACACCCGCGACGAGCCCCACGCGGACGCCGAGAAGTACCGCCGACTCCATGTGATCATCGGCGACGCCAACCTCTCGGAGATCTCCACCTACCTCAAGCTGGGCACCACCGCCCTCGTCCTGTCGATGATCGAGGACTCCTTCATCAACGTGGACCTCGCCGTCGACCAGCCCGTACGCACCCTCCACGAGGTCTCCCACGACCCGACCCTCGCCCACCTCGTCACCCTCCGCAGCGGCCGGACACTCACCGCGGTCCAGCTGCAGATGGAGTACTTCGAGCTGGCCAGGAAGTACGTGGAGGAGCGCTTCGGCGCCGACGCCGACGAACAGACCAAGGACGTCCTGGTCCGCTGGGAGGACACCCTCAACCGGCTCGAGAACGACCCGATGAGTCTGGCCGGCGAGCTGGACTGGATCGCGAAGCGTGAGCTCATGGAGGGCTACCGGCGCCGCGACGACGTGGGCTGGGACGCGGCCCGGCTGCACCTTGTGGACCTGCAGTACGCCGACGTCCGCCCCGACAAGGGCCTGTACAACCGTCTGGTGGCCCGTGGGCGCATGAAGCGCCTCCTGGACGAGACCGAGGTCGAACGGGCGGAGACGAAGCCTCCAGAGGACACCAGGGCCTATTTCCGTGGCCGCTGCCTGGAGCAGTACGCGGACGACGTGGCCGCGGCCTCCTGGGACTCGGTCATCTTCGACCTGCCGGGCCGCGACTCGCTCCAGCGCGTGCCCACCCTGGAGCCCCTGCGGGGCACCAGGAACCATGTCAAGGAACTTCTTGACCGGTGCAGGACGGCGGAAGAACTGGTCCGCGTCCTGTCCGGCGGCTGACGAGGGGCTGAAATGGCCGGGCACTGGGAATCATGGGACTAGTGCCCGGACGTTGCAGAAACTGCGGGGCCGATGTCAGACCTGGCTTGTAGGGTCTGATCTTGAGAGACCCAACCGAGCGGGCCGATTCGAGCGGGGTGAGGAATATGGCGACCAAGGACACCGGCGGCGGACAGCAGAAGGCGACGCGTTCCACGGAGGAGGTCGAGGAGACGACCGCGGAGGAGACCTCCGACCTCAAGGAACGCCAGGAGAAGCTGAGCGACGACGTCGACTCGGTCCTGGACGAGATCGACGATGTCTTGGAGGAGAACGCCGAGGACTTCGTGCGCTCATTCGTTCAAAAAGGTGGCCAGTAGCCTTCGAATCGAAGGTGAAAGGTGGGGGTGGTGCTCGAAGGTCAAGGGCTGAAGCGATGCGCGCGGTGTGGCGAAGAGAAGCCGCGCGCATCCTTCGCCATCAAACGGTCGAACCTTGACGGGCTGCAGCGGCAGTGTCGCGATTGCATGGCTGACTATCATCGAGATCGCCAAGTAGCCCGGGGCCAGAGGGTGCGTCCGAGGGTCGAAGTGCCCGAGGGTCACAAATTCTGTCAGCGATGCGGGGAGACCAAGCCCCACTCTGAATGGCACCGGAACAAGACTGCATCCGATGGTCTGTCCACGAGGTGCAAGGCGTGCCGTGCAATCGAAGGCCGTGCGGGCCACCTGAAGCGTCAGTACGGCATCACCGAAGCCGAGCGCGACGAGATGATCTCTTCCCAGATGGGCATCTGCACGATCTGTCTGACTGCGCCCGCAGTCCATGTTGATCACTGTCACGAGACGGGTAGGGTCCGTGGCGTACTGTGCTTCAACTGCAATTCGGCCATCGGCAAGTTGGGAGACGATCCCGACACTCTGCGTCGGGCCATCTCATATTTGGAGGGACACGCGTGGAAGCCAACACTCGTAGCACCGGGCGTCTACCAGCTGCCTTCCTGACGCCGGGATCGTCCTCGTTCATGGACTTCCTGTCCGACCACTCGCCGTCTCTGCTCCCGGGGAACCGGAAGCTGCCCGAGGGGATCGTCGAGGCGCCGCACGGCACCACGATCGTCGCCGCGACCTTCCCCGACGGGGTCGTCCTCGCCGGTGACCGCCGGGCGACCATGGGGAACATGATCGCCCAGCGTGACATCGAGAAGGTCTTCCCGGCCGACGAGTTCTCGGCGGTGGGCATCGCCGGCACCGCCGGTCTCGCCGTGGAGATGGTGAAGCTCTTCCAGCTGGAGCTGGAGCACTTCGAGAAGGTGGAGGGGGCGACCCTCTCCCTGGAGGGCAAGGCCAACCGGCTCTCCACGATGATCCGCGGCAATCTCGGCATGGCCATGCAGGGTCTCGCCGTCGTCCCGCTCTTCGCCGGCTGGGACGAGGCAAAGGAGAAGGGCAGGATCTTCTCCTACGACGTGACCGGCGGCCGCTCCGAGGAGCACGGCTTCGCCGCCACCGGTTCCGGTTCGATCTTCGCCCGCGGTTCCATGAAGAAGCTCTACCGTCCCGACCTGACGGAGGAGCAGGCCACCACGCTGGTCGTACAGGCGCTGTACGACGCCGCCGACGACGACTCGGCGACCGGTGGGCCGGACCTCTACCGCAAGATCTATCCGATCGTCACCGTCATCACCGACGAGGGCTTCCGCAGGCTCACCGATGAGGAGTCCTCGGCGCTGGCCCGCTCGGTCACCGATCGGCGCCTGGAGCAGCCCGACGGCCCGCGCGCCGCCCTGCTCTGACCACTCGTCTTCCGTAGAAGCCCAGAAGAAAGGGACGGGTAGCCGGTGTCGACTCCGTTCTACGTCTCACCCCAGCAGGCCATGGCCGACCGGGCGGAGTACGCCCGCAAGGGCATCGCCCGCGGTCGCAGTCTGGTCGTCCTCCAGTACACCGACGGCATCGTGTTCGTCGGTGAGAATCCCTCGCGGGCGCTGCACAAGTTCAGCGAGATCTACGACCGGATCGGTTTCGCGGCGGCCGGCAAGTACAACGAGTACGAGAACCTCCGTATCGGTGGTGTGCGCTACGCCGATCTGCGCGGTTACACGTATGACCGGGACGACGTGACGGCCCGGGGCCTCGCGAACGTCTACGCCCAGACGCTGGGCACGATCTTCTCCAGCGCGGGCGAGAAGCCGTACGAGGTGGAGCTGGTCGTCGCCGAGGTCGGCACCGAGCCCGACGGTGATCAGATCTACCGGCTGCCGCACGACGGGTCGATCGTGGACGAGCACGGCTCGGTCGCGGTGGGCGGCAATGCGGAGCAGATCAGCAGTTTCCTCGATCAGCGGCATCGTGACGGGATGTCTCTCGCCGAGGCGCTGAGGCTGGCGGTCCAGGCGCTGTCCAGGGACACCAACGGCAGTGAGCGGGAGATCCCCGCGGAGCGGCTGGAGGTGGCGGTTCTTGACCGTACGCGTCCGCAGCAGCGCAAGTTCAAGCGGATCGTCGGGCGTCAGTTGGCGCGCCTTCTGGACGCGGACAACGCGGCGATCGCGAAGACGGATGAGCCCTCGGACGACATCTTGGACGACTTGGACGAGTAGCCTCCGGGCGACGTCACGGCGAAGGCCTCGGTCCGCATCGGCGGACCGGGGCCTTCGCCGTCCTCATGCGGATGCGGATGCGGAGGCCGGGGGTGGGCCGGAGGAGCCGCGGGGGATCAGGGTGACGGGAAGGCCGCCGGGTTCTGGGGTCTCGCCGGCGAGGACGGCGAGCAGGGCGGCCATGCCGCGTTCTCCGATGCGTTCGGCGGGTAGCCGGACGGTGGTGAGTTCGGGTTCGACGGCGGTGGCGAGCGCGAGGTCGTCGAAGCCGGTGACCGAGACGTCCTCGGGGACACGCAGGCCGAGGCGGCGGGCGGCCTTGCAGGCTCCGGCGGCCAGGATGTCGTCGTCGCAGACGAGGGCCGTGGGGCGGGGGCCGGGGCCGGTCAGGGCGCGTTCGGTGGCGGCGCGGGCGCCGTGGACGTCGAGGGGTGCGTGGACGGTGCGGACCGAGACGTGTCGCAGGGTGTCGGCGAGGGCGGCCGCTCGTACGTCGAAGGTCCAGGAGGGCACGGCCGAGGCGAGGTGGACGAAGTGGCGGTGGCCGAGGGAGAGCAGGTGGCTTGTCACCTGTCGCATTCCGTCGGCGATGTCGAGGTTGACGTGTGCGGCGGCACCGGTGTCGGAGGGGTCGCTGTCGAGCATGACGAGCGGTAGGTCGGTGCCGTGGAAGGCTTTGAGGGCGTCGGCCGCCATGGAGGAGGCGATGACTCCGTCGAGGGCGGCGCGGGCGGAGGCGAAGGGGTCCTTGGCGGGGCCGACGCCGGCGGGGGAGGGGTAGAGGACGACGCCGAAGCCGTGGCGGGCGGCGACGGTGGCGGCGCCGGTGTAGACGCGGGCGAAGAACTCGTTGGTGAGGGCGGGTACGACGAGGAGTGCCGTCCTGGTCCGTCCGAGGCGGAGGTTGCGGGCGGCGAGATTCGGCCGGTATCCGAGCTCGCCGGCGGCCTGCCGTACGGACTCGGCGGTGCGCTCGGACACGCGGCCGCGCCACTTGTCGCCGAGGACGAGGGAGACGGTGGCCTGGGACACACCGGCGGCCCTGGCGACGTCCCGGCTGGTGGGCCGGGGTGTGCTGAGGGGGTCCGGGGTCTGCACGCATGCCTCCGCGAGGGACGGGTCCTGCCCGCGGGGTGGACCCCGGGGATGCGGCCATGGTACGTATGACGCACGACGTTATACGTAAAACCTCGGCGGTGGACACCGGGGGAGAGGAGACCGACATGGCCACCGAGGCCCAGGACAGCGGCGGCTATCTCGACATCCTCAGGGCGCCGCACGCCCTGCGGCTGCTCGCGGGCACCCTTGTCGGCCGCCTGCCCAACGGCACCGGGCCCATCGCCGTCGTGCTCTTCGTCCGCTCGGAAGGCGGCAGCTACAGCCTGGCCGGCGGCCTCACCGCCGCGTACGGCATCGCCACCGCCGTCGGTCAGCCGCTCCTCGGCCGCGCGGTCGACCTCAAGGGCCAGCCTCGCGTCCAGTTCCCGGCCGCGCTCGTCTCCGCCCTCGGCATGATCGTCCTGGCCGTGGCCGGAATCAGCCCCCTCGTCCTCGCCTACGCGGCGGTCGTCGTCGCGGGACTCTTCACCCCGCCCCTGGAAGGGGGACTGCGCGCCCTCTGGCCGAGCGTGCTCGGCCGCGAGGACCGGGTCCACCGGGCCTACGCCCTGGACGCCGTCGCCCAGGAGGTCATGTTCACCGTCGGCCCCCTGCTGATCACCCTGCTCGTCGCCCTCTGGTCGCCGGCCGCCGCCCTGCTGGTGATCAACGTCCTCGGCGTCCTCGGCGCGCTCTCCGTCGTCCTGTCCGAGCCGTCACGCGCATGGCGCTCGGAACCGCGTGAGGCCCACTGGCTCGGCGCCCTGCGCTCGCCCGGCCTCCTCGCGCTGCTCGGTTCCTTCTTCTTCGTCGGGCTCGCGCTCGGCTCCATCACCGTGGCCGGTCTCGCCTACGCCGACGACCGGGGCAATGAGTCCGCGTACGGCTGGCTGATGGCCGCGCTCGGCCTCGGCGCCCTCCTCGGCGGCGTCCTCTACGGTGCCCGCCGGTGGGCCGGTGCTCCCGAGAGGCGGCTGCGGGTCATCGTGGGGCTGCTCGCGCTCGGCTATCTGCCGTTGACGCTCACGCCGGGTGTCGGTGCCATGACCGCGCTCGCCGCGCTCTCCGGGTTCTTCCTCGCGCCGGCCCTCGCCTGCGGCTTCATCGTCGTCGACCGGCACGCGCCCGCCGGCACGGTCACCGAGGCCTTCTCCTGGCTCGTCACCACCTTCGGTGTGGGAGCCGCCCTCGGCTCGGCGGTCGCGGGTCCGGCGGTCGAACTCGCCGGAACGACCGCGGGCTTCGCCGTCGCCGGAGCCGGAGGTTTCGTGGCCCTCGTGGTCCTCCTGGTGACCGGCCGGGTCCTCACGGCCCCGGGCCGCGGTGTGCGACACGCCGTCAGTGCGCCCGTGGCCGACGCCACGCACAGCGAAAAGAACACGCACTCATCGGAAAATGATCGAAACGGGGCTGTCGAACCCGGTTTCAGCACACGCCTTCAGGCGTAATGTTCAGACATGGACCGCCGCATTTTCGGGCTGGAGAACGAGTACGGCGTCACGTGCACGTTCAGGGGACAGCGCCGACTGTCTCCTGACGAAGTGGCGCGCTACCTCTTCCGCCGTGTCGTGTCATGGGGCCGCAGCAGCAATGTCTTCCTGCGGAACGGCGCCCGCCTGTACCTCGACGTGGGTTCGCATCCGGAATATGCAACTCCCGAATGCGACAACGTGACCGAACTGGTCACGCACGACAAGGCCGGCGAGCGCATTCTCGAAGGCCTGCTCGTCGACGCCGAACGCCGCCTGCATGAGGAGGGAATCGCCGGCGACGTCTATCTCTTCAAGAACAACACCGACTCGGCCGGAAACTCCTACGGCTGCCACGAGAACTATCTCGTCGCCCGCCATGGAGAGTTCTCCCGGCTCGCGGACATCCTCATTCCCTTCCTCGTCACCCGACAGCTCATCTGCGGCGCCGGAAAGGTGCTCCAGACGCCCCGCGGTGCGGTCTACTGCGTCTCCCAGCGTGCCGAGCACATCTGGGAGGGCGTCAGCTCCGCCACCACCCGCTCCCGGCCCATCATCAACACCCGGGACGAGCCGCACGCCGACGCCGAGCGCTACCGCCGGCTCCACGTCATCGTCGGTGACTCGAACATGTCGGAGACGACCATGCTGCTCAAGGTCGGTGCCACCGACCTCGTGCTGCGCATGATCGAGGCCGGCACGGTGATGCGCGATCTGACCCTGGAGAACCCGATCCGGGCCATCCGGGAGGTCAGCCACGACATCACCGGCCAGCGCAAGGTCCGCCTCGCCAGCGGGCGTGAGGCCTCCGCCCTGGAGGTCCAGCGCGAGTACTACGAGAAGGCCGCCGACTTCGTCGACCGCCGGGGCATCCGTACGGGCACGGTCGCCCAGGTCCTGGAGCTGTGGGGCCGCACCCTCGACGCCATCGAGGCCGAGGACCTCGACCGCATCGGCACCGAGATCGACTGGGTCATGAAGTACAAGCTCATCGAGCGGTACCGGGCGAAGAACAACATGACCATGTCGCATCCGCGGGTCGCCCAGATAGACCTCGCGTACCACGACATCCACCGCCGGCGCGGGCTCTACTACCTCCTGGAGAGGAAGGGCCAGGCGGCCCGGATCTGCAACGACCTGAAGATCTTCGAGGGCAAGTCCGTACCCCCGCAGACCACCAGGGCGCGACTGCGCGGCGACTTCATCCGCCGTGCCCAGGAGCAGCGGCGGGACTTCACCGTCGACTGGGTCCATCTCAAGCTCAACGACCAGGCGCAGCGCACCGTGTTGTGCAAGGACCCCTTCCGGTCGGTCGACGACCGGGTGGAGAAGCTGATCGCCGGAATGTAGGTCGGCGTCGCAAGCATGTGCCGGGCCTCGCGCGTTCCTCGCGCGGGGCCCTCGGCACGCCTCGGCTCGCGGGCCGGGCGGGATCCGGGGCACACCCCCTAGAGTGTCGGGCAACTACTGTGCCGTCTGAGATCTGAGGAACACGTGCGCCGACTTGCCGGCCTACTTGTCGTCCCGCTGCTGCTGCTCTCGACAGCGGCCTGCGGCAGCGACGACAAGGGCTCCGATTCCGCCTCGATGACGAACGGGCTCCCCGCCATCACCGCGGGCGAGAAGTTCGGAGAGAAGCCCACCCTCACGAAGGGAGAGGGCGCCCCGCCCAAGGACCTCAAGGTCAATGTGATCAGCAAGGGCGACGGTGCGGTCACCAAGAAGGGCGACGCGCTCCAGGTGAACTACCTGGGCCAGGCCTGGGACTCGACCACGCCCTTCGACAACAGCTTCGACCGGGGGCAGCCGTTCGAGCTGACCCTCGGCGCCGGCCAGGTCATCAAGGGCTGGGACCAGGGCCTGGAGGGCCAGAAGGTCGGTAGCCGCATCGAGATCGGCATTCCGCCGGAGCTCGGTTACGGGGCGCAGGGCCAGGGCGACATCAAGCCGAACGCGACTCTCGTCTTCGTCGTGGACATCCTGAAGGCCACCACGGTCCCGAAGTCCGCCGAGGGCAGCGAGGTCGCCCAAGACAACAAGGATCTGCCGAAGGTCGGCACGAACGCGGACGGCAAGGCGCCCTCGCTCACCGTTCCGAAGGTCGGCCCGCCGACCAAGCTCGTCTCCAGCTACGTGCTCGAGTCCAAGGGCGAGGTCGTCAAGGCCACCGACACGGTCGTCGTGAACTATGTCGCGGCGCTGTGGAAGGACGGCAAGGTCTTCGACTCCACCTATGCGACGGGCAAGACCGCCAACTTCCCGCTGGCGCAGCTGACGCTGAAGGGGCTGAAGGACGGCCTCACCGGCAAGAAGGTCGGCAGTCGCGTCCTGATCGTCGCCCCGCCGTCGGAGGCCTTCGGCAACGAGGAGAAGCAGGGCATCCCGAAGAACTCCACGCTGGTGTTCGCCGTGGACATCCTCGCGAAGATGTAAGACTGTCCCGTTCGCGCAGTTCATCAGTATGAGGAGCAGTTCAGTGAGCATCGAGAAGCCCGAGGTCGACTTCCCGGGCGGCGAGCCGCCGAAGGACCTGGAGATCAAGGACATCTGGGAGGGCGACGGCGAGATCGCCGCGGCCGGCGACTTCGTCAAGGTCCACTACGTGGGTGTGGCCTTCTCCACGGGTGAGGAGTTCGACGCCTCCTGGAACCGCGGCAACCCGCTGGACTTCCAGCTCGGTGTCGGTCAGGTCATCCAGGGCTGGGACAAGGGTGTCCAGGGCATGAAGGTCGGCGGCCGCCGCCAGCTGGTCATCCCCGCGCACCTCGCGTACGGAGACCGCGGTGCCGGTAACGCGATCGCGCCGGGCGAGACCCTGATCTTCGTCTGCGACCTGGTAGGCGTTGCCAAGCGCTGACCGTTTCTGGTCGGTCGAGGGCCCATCCCGATCCCCGGACCTGGTCCGGGGGCCTCGGGGTGGGCCCTCGGCTTTTGCCACGACACCCCGGGGCGGTACCGTCGGACCTCCGAGAACTCAATCCGGCAGAAGAGGTGCAGGGCGTCGATGGCGATTGCCAAGGCCGAGCGGCTGATGAATCTGGCGCTGTGCCTGCTCGGAACCCGCCGCCCGTTGAGCAAGCGTGAGCTCCGCGGGTCCATCGAGGCCTACCTCGAGGCCGGTGCCGACGACGCCTTCAACCGGATGTTCGAGCGCGACAAGGACGATCTGCGCGAGCTCGGTCTGGTCATCGAGACGGTCGAGAACATCGAGGGCGAGACCGGCTATCTGGCCCGCCGTGACTCCAACCGTCTTCCGCCGATCACGCTCGACGCCGAGGAGGCCGCCGCGCTCGGCCTCGCCGCCAAGGTCTGGCAGCAGGCCCGCCTCGCCGGCGCCGCCAGCGGCGCTCTGCAGAAGCTCCGCGCCGCGGGCATGCCCGAGGCCGAGGACTCCTACGACGTCCAGCACAGCGCGCTCGAACCGCGTATCCCGGTCCACGAGGCCGCCTTCGAGCCTCTGATGCTGGCCTGCCGCGACCGGCGTCCCGTGGTCTTCGACTACCGCAAGGCCACCGCCGCCCGCCCGGAGACCCGCCAGGTCGAGCCGTGGACCCTGGAGTGCTGGCGTGGCCACTGGTACCTGGCCGGCTGGGACCGCGACCGGGGTGCCGAGCGTGTCTTCCGTCTGTCCCGTATCACCGGAAAAGTCCGCTCCCGGGCCGGCGCCTTCACCGCGCCCGTTCCCGACGCCGTCACCGTCCGCGAGACCGTCGAGAGCTGGGCGGGCGAGACCGCCACGCGCTCCGCGCGGATCCGGCTGCGGGCCGGCTGCGGCTACCCGCTGCGGGCCCGCGCCCGGTCCGTGACGGAGGGTACGGACGGCTGGGACGAGTTGGAGATCCCGTACGGGCACGGTCTGGACGCCTGGCTCGTGGAGTTCGGCCCCGACGTGGTCGTGCTGGAGCCCGCGGATCTGCGGGCCGATGTGGTGGACCGGCTGCGCGCCGTGGCCAAGGGCTGAAGGGGAGACGTACGGCATGGCTGCGAACGCGATCGACCAGACGAGGCGGATGCTCTCGCTCGTCACCTATCTCCGGGAACGACCGGGCGCCCACGTCGCTGATGTGGCCCGCGCCTTCGGGATCACCGAGGACGAGCTGATCTCGGACCTCGATGTACTGCCCATGTGCGGTACGAGCTTCCGCGGCGGCGATCTGCTCGACATCGACACCGACGGTGACCGGATCTGGTGGCGCAACCCCGGCGCCCTCGGTGCGGACGCGGCCGAGCCGCTGCGGCTGGCGGCCGATGAGGCGACCGCGCTTCTGGTCGCCGCACGGGCCGTCGCCACGCTGCCCGGACTGCGCGAGGGTGACCGCGAGGCGTTGCTGCGCGCCACCGCCAAGCTGGAGGCGGCGGCCGGCGAGGCGGCCGGTGCCAGCTCCCGGCTGTCGGTCACCTTCGAGTCGGAGGGCGGGGTCTTCGCCGAGGTGGACCGGGCGATCTCGGAGCGCCGACGGCTGTGGGTGCGCTACTACTCGCCCGCCCGCGACGAGCTCACCGAGCGCGAGGTGGACCCGATCCGGCTGTTCGCCGTCGGCCACACGTACATGGAGGCGTGGTGCCGGCTCTCCGAGGCGCGCCGTACCTTCCGTCTCGACCGGGTGGCCGAGATCCGGATCCTGGACGAGCACTCGGCGCCGCCGGAGATCGAGCTGCGGGACCTGTCGGAAGGCCTGGTCCAGCCGTCGGCCGAGGACCCGGAGGTGGTGGTGGAGGTCGGTCCCGGCGGTCGCTGGGTCGCCGAGTACTACCCGCACGACAGGGCGGACGAACTGCCCGACGGCGGACTGCGCATCACGCTGCGGACGCCCGACCCCACCTCGCTGCGGCGCCTCGCGCTGAGGCTCGGCAGCGACGGACGGATCGTCTCCCCGCAGGGGCTCGCGGACAGTGCGCGGGAGGCCGCGACCGCAGCTCTTGCCGCCTACGACGGCCGGGAGTGACACCAGGGGCAGTGGAATGTGACATTCCATGCCTGGGCGACGCTGTTGCTTGTGGAGTCGGCGAAGGGGCGTGAGTCCCGGCGACGAGAGTGCGGGAGTCGAGAGAGATGAGGGAAATGTCCGTGATGCACGGAATGACGGCTGCGATCGCCCCGGTCTTCTTCAAGGCGGCCTGCCCCGACTGCCGCGCCCGTTTCGAACTCTCCGCCGGCGCCCTGCGCCTCGCGATCGGCGCCAGCCGCCGCACCACCTTCTACTCCTTCACCTGCCCCGAGTGCGGCAGCGCCGTCCGCAAGCCGGCCGGCGAGCGCATCGTCGAACTCCTCACAGGCGGCGGCGTACGCACCCTGCGCCTGCACTCCACTGTCTGAGGCCCACGGCCCGAGGTCTCGCCGTCCGAGACCTCACCGCCGAGGCGCCGTCCGACGCCCCACGGCCCAAGGCTCCGCCGGAGCCGCCCAACGTCTAGGCTCGCCCCATGTTCTGGCCCATGCTCGCCATCGCTCTCGGATTCCTCGGCATCGCCGTCCTCGGCGTCCTCGGCATCAAGGTCTTTGTGGAGGCCCAGCGGCTCGGCCGCCAAGTCGTCCACACCACGGAGCGCATCAACCGCGCGGCCGAGGACCTGGAGAAGGCCGCCGGTGATCTGGCCCGAACCGGCGACGCGTTGCGCTGAGCCTGTGCCGTACGCTGCTGGAAGTGGCCCCGGGACGGGCGCGCGGGCCGCAATCGCGAGTATGCACAGGCATTGCCCCGCGTTTACTCCTGCGGGTTACGATCGCAGACAGCGCGGTGGCCGGACGCATGTCCGATCCGCCGGGCACGCACTCCATGTCGCCTCGGTGAAGAAGGTAAACAGCTATGGGTAGGCTCGGCCCCACCGAGATCATTCTCATCCTCGTCGTCATCATCCTGCTGTTCGGCGCCAAGAAGCTCCCGGACATGGCCCGTTCGCTGGGCAAGTCGGCCCGCATCCTCAAGAGCGAGGCCAAGGCGATGAAGTCCGACGACCAGCAGAGCGCCCCCGCCGACCCCCCGCAGCCCGGCACCCCGGACCAGGCCGCCCCGCGCACCATCCAGGCCGCGCCCGGCGACGTGACCAGCTCGCGTCCCGTGACCGAGCCGTCGGACACCACCAAGCGCTGACCCGGTCCGCCGCGGCCGCCGCATTGAGCGGCGGCTGCCGCACGAGATGAGGACGTGGGTTGCTCAAGTCTGCCCGCAAGCAGGAGAAGGATCCCGAGGGCCGGATGCCCCTCGTGGAACACCTGCGCGAACTTCGCAACCGTATGGCGAAGGGCCTGCTGGCCATCGCCGCGGTCACCGTCGTGGCCCTCGTGTACAGCGAGGACCTGATGCAGTTCCTGACGAAGTCGGTGCCCAAGTGCGAGCCCGGCGTCCCGAGCGACGGCGGAAACTGCGCGATCGTCTCCTTCAACACGCTGATCGCCCCGTTCAGCACGACGATCCAGGTCAGCCTCGTCACGGGTCTCGTCGTCGCGAGCCCGATCTGGCTGTACCAGCTGTGGGCCTTCATCGCGCCCGGCCTGCACAAGAGCGAGAAGAAGTACACCTACGCCTTCGTGGGCGCCGCGGTCCCGCTGTTCACGGCCGGCGCCTACCTCGCGTACCTCATCCTCCCCATCAGCGTGAAGGTGCTCATCAGCCTCACGCCCGGTGGCTCCGCGAACATCCTGTCCCTCGGTGACGTCCTCGACTTCACCCTGCGCATGGTGCTCGTCTTCGGCCTCGCCTTCGAGCTCCCGCTCGTCCTCGTGATGCTGAACCTCACCGGGGTCCTCACCGGCCGCCGCATGGCCGGCTGGTGGCGCGGCGTGATCATGGGCGTCTTCGTCTTCGGCGCCGTCATCACCCCCACCACGGACCCCATCGGCATGCTGGCCCTCGCCGGACCGATCACCGTCCTGTACTTCGCGGCCGTCGGCTTCTCGCTCGTCAACGACCGGCGCCGCAAGCGCAACAACCCCGACGCCGAACTCGACGACGACGAGGCCTCCAGCCTCGACCTCACGCCCGAGGCCGTCGCAGCCGTCGAACCGGTCGGCGCCACCCGTGCCCTGCCCGAGCAGGCCACCGGAGATGCCGACGGCGGCAGGTCGCTGCGGGCGAGCGGTTACGACGACATCACCTGATCTTGTAGGGTCCTGCCCCCAGGCACTGTCCGGGGGGACCCCATGACCAGCGAGATCACCCTCTTCGTCAATCCCACCGCGGGACGCGGCCGGGGCGCGCACGCCGCGCAGCCGGCCGCTCGCGCGCTCAGGGACGCCGGATTCTCCGTCCGTACGGTCCTCGGCGCCGATGCCGAGGACGCCCTGCGGCGCGCCCGGCAGGCCGTCGAGTCCGGGACGGGGGCACTCGTCGCCGTCGGCGGCGACGGCATGGTCTCGCTGGCCCTGCAGGCCGTGGCCGGCACCCGTACCCCGCTCGGCGTGGTCGCCGTCGGTACCGGCAACGACTTCGCCCGCTCCCTGGGGCTGCCCGTCCGCGACCCCGCGGCGGCCGGCCGGATCGCCGCCGAACTCCTCAAGGGCGGCGGCGGACGCGACATCGACCTCGGCAGGGTCGGCGACCGCTGGTTCGGAACCGTCCTCGCGTCCGGATTCGACTCCCGCGTCAACGACCGGGGCAACCGCATGCGGCTGCCCGTCGGCCGCTTCAAGTACGACCTCGCCATGATCGCCGAGCTCGCCGCGTTCCGGCCCGTGCCGTACCGCCTCACGCTGGACGACTCCACCGAGCGGCAGGTCGAGGCCACGCTCGTCGCCGTCGGGAACGGCACCTCCTACGGCGGCGGCATGCGCATCTGCGCCCGGGCGCGGATGAACGACGGCCTCTTCGACGTCACCGTCGTCGGCGACTGCAGCCGTACGACCCTGATCAAGGTCTTCCCCCAGGTCTACCGCGGCACCCATCTCGACCACCCCAAGGTCACCGTCCACCGCGTCCGCGCCCTGACCCTCGATGCCCCGGGCATCACCGGCTACGCCGACGGGGAGCCTCTCGGACCGCTGCCGCTGACCGCCGAATGCGTCCCGGCGGCGGTGCGGGTCCTGGCGCCCCCCGGCCCGTAGAGGGCGTCTCACCGGCCTCGCCGGGCCCTCGGAGCGGGGGAAATCCCCACGGTCATTAAAGATCGCGTCACTGTCAGAGGGGACGGGTAGGCTCAAGAACAAGATGACAGAGGACCTCACACCAGCCGAAGCGTACGCAGCTGCCCGGGCCCGTAATGCCGAGCAGGCCACCGCGCTGGCCCCCTTCCGCGAGATGTACGAATTCGGTCTGGACCCCTTCCAGATCGAGGCCTGCCAGGCCCTCGAAGCGGGCAAAGGCGTGCTCGTCGCGGCGCCCACGGGCTCGGGCAAGACCATCGTCGGCGAGTTCGCCGTCCACCTCGCGCTCCTCCAAGGGCGCAAGTGCTTCTACACGACACCCATCAAGGCGCTGTCGAACCAGAAGTACGCCGACCTCGTCAAGCGGTACGGCCCCGGCAAGGTCGGCCTCCTCACCGGGGACAACAGCATCAACGGCGACGCCCCGATCATCGTCATGACCACCGAAGTCCTCCGCAACATGCTGTATGCGGGATCCCAGGCCCTCAGCGGCCTCGGCTACGTGGTCATGGACGAGGTCCACTACCTCTCGGACCGCTTCCGCGGCGCCGTCTGGGAGGAAGTGATCATCCACCTCCCGGAGTCCGTGACGCTCGTCTCACTCTCCGCGACCGTCTCCAACGCCGAGGAGTTCGGCGACTGGCTCGACACCGTACGCGGCGACACCGAGGTCATCGTTTCCGAGAGCCGTCCCGTGCCGCTCTGGCAGCACGTCCTGGCCGGTCGCCGGATGTACGACCTCTTCGAGGAGGAGACCGACCACGGCGGTCGCGCCGCCTCACGCCGGGAGGTCAACCCCGACCTGATGCGTCTGGCCCGCACGGAGAACACCCGCACGTACAACCCGGGCGAGCGGCGGCGCGGCAAGATGATCCGTGAGGCCGATCGCGAGCGCGAGCGCCGTCAGCGCTCCCGCATCTGGACGCCCGGCCGGCCCGAGGTCATCGAGCGGCTCGACGCCGAGGGGCTCCTGCCCGCCATCACCTTCATCTTCAGCCGGGCCGCCTGCGAGGCCGCCGTCCAGCAGTGCCTGTACGCCGGGCTGCGGCTCAACGACGACGACGCCCGTCAGCGGGTCCGCGAGATCGTCGAGGAGCGCACCGCCTCCATCCCGTCCGAGGACCTGCACGTCCTCGGGTACTACGAGTGGCTGGAGGCCCTGGAGCGCGGCATCGCCGCCCACCACGCCGGCATGCTCCCCACCTTCAAGGAAGTCGTCGAGGAGCTCTTCGTCCGCGGCCTGGTCAAGGCCGTCTTCGCGACGGAGACGCTCGCGCTGGGCATCAACATGCCCGCCCGGTCGGTGGTCCTGGAGAAGCTCGTCAAGTGGAACGGCGAGCAGCACGCCGACATCACCCCCGGCGAGTACACCCAGCTCACCGGACGCGCCGGACGACGAGGGATCGACGTCGAGGGCCATGCCGTCGTCCTGTGGCAGCGCGGCCTCGACCCCGGCCACCTCGCCGGCCTCGCCGGCACGCGCACCTACCCGCTGCGCTCCAGCTTCAAGCCGTCGTACAACATGGCCGTCAACCTGGTCGACCAGTTCGGACGGCACCGCTCCCGCGAACTGCTCGAGACGTCCTTCGCGCAGTTCCAGGCCGACCGTTCCGTCGTCGGCATCTCCCGCCAGGTCCAGAAGAACGAGGAAGGCCTCACGGGTTACCGGGAGGGCATGACCTGCCACCTCGGAGACTTCGAGGAGTACGCACGGCTGCGCCGCGACCTCAAGGACCGCGAGACCGAACTGGCCAAGCAGGGTGCGGCACAGCGCCGGGCCCAGGCCGCCGCCTCCCTGGAGCGGCTGAAGCCCGGTGACGTCATCCACGTCCCCACGGGCAAGTTCGCCGGTCTCGCACTCGTCCTGGACCCCGGCATCCCCGCCGGGCGGACCAACGGCCACCGCGGCTTCGAGCACCATGACGGGCCACGCCCGCTCGTCCTCACCGCCGAACGGCAGGTCAAGCGGCTCGCCTCGATCGACTTCCCGGTCCCGGTCGAGGCCCTGGAGCGCATGAGGATCCCCAAGTCCTTCAACCCGCGTTCCCCGCAGTCCCGGCGGGACCTCGCCTCCGCCCTGCGGACCAAGGCCGGACACATCAACCCCGAGCGTCACCGCAGGGATCGCTCGGCCGCCGCCGACGACCGCGAGATCGCCCGGCTGCGCACGGCGTTGCGTGCCCACCCCTGCCACGGCTGCGACGAGCGCGAGGACCACGCCCGCTGGGCCGAGCGCTACCACCGGCTGCAGCGTGACACGCGGCAGCTGGAACGGCGCATCGAAGGCCGCACCAACACCATCGCGCGCACCTTCGACCGGATCGTCGCGCTCCTGACCGAGCTCGACTACCTCCGGGGCGACGACGTCACCGACAACGGCAAGCGGCTCGCCCGGCTCTACGGCGAACTCGACCTGCTGGCCAGCGAATGCCTGCGCGACGGCGTCTGGGAGGGCCTCAACCCGGCCGAACTGGCCGCCTGCGCCTCCGCGTTGGTGTACGAGGCGCGGCAGTCCGACGACGCCGTGGCGCCGAAGCTCCCCACCGGGAAGGCGAAGGCCGCTCTCGGCGAGATGGTGCGGATCTGGGGCCGACTCGACGCCCTGGAAGAGGAGTTCAGGATCAACCAGGCGGAGGGCGTCGGCCAGCGCGAACCCGACCTCGGCTTCGCCTGGGCCGCCCACCAATGGGCCTCCGACAGGGGGCTCGACGAGGTCCTGCGCGAGGCGGAGATGCCCGCCGGTGACTTCGTGCGCTGGTGCAAGCAGGTCATCGACGTCCTCGGACAGATCGCCGCCGCGGCGCCCAAGGAGAACAGCACGGTCTCCAAGAACGCGCGCAAGGCGGTGGAGTCGCTGCTGAGGGGCGTCGTCGCCTACAGCTCGGTGACCTGACCGCCGCGTTCTCAGGGGGCCGAAGGGGCCCGTGGTCGACACCACGGGCCCCTTTTCCTTGTCCACAGACGGTTTTCCACAGGGGTGGCGGAGTGTCGGACCTCTCCGATTCCATGGAGTCGGACACCGGGCAACACCACGGGGAGGGAACGCACGTGACCACGCAAGCAGGTCCGGCCGCCGCCGAGAGGGCGACCGACGGACAGAAGATCGTGCCAGGCCCACGGGGCGTACCGCTGCTCGGAAACCTGCCGGAGTTCGGCAAGGACCCACTCGCCTTCTTCGAGCGGCTGCGCGAGCGCGGCGACTTCGTCAGCTGGCGCTTCGGTCGCGGCCGCGCCCTCTTCATCGCCCACCCCGAGACCATCGGCGAACTCCTCACCGAGGTCGAGCGGACCTTCGACCAGCCCGACCTCGGCATCGCCTTCCGCACCCTGCTCGGCAACGGAGTGGTGGTCGCCAAGGGCGCCGACTGGCGCCGCAAGCGCTCCCTCGTGCAGCCGTCCGTCCGTCCCAAGCAGGTGCGGTCCTACGCCGCCACCATGGCCGAGTGCGCCGTCGCTCTCGCCGACCGGTGGAGCGACGGGCAGCGCGTCGACGTCAAGAAGGAGATGGCGGCCCTCACCCAACTCATCGCCGTGCGGACCATCTTCGGCGTCGACACCGCCGCCGACGCCGACGCCATCGGCCGCGCCATGGACATCGCGCAGAAGGAGATAGGCGCCGAGTTCAGCGGCATCGGGGCCCTCCTGCCCGACTGGGTGCCCACGCCCGGACGGGCACGCATCAAGCGCGCCACCGCTGTCATCGACGCCGAGGTCTCCCGGGTCGTCGCCCGCCACCGCGACGGTGACACCGACCGCCCGGATCTGCTCAGCCGCCTCCTGGCCGCCCGGGACGAGACCGGCGCGCACCTCTCCGACCAGGAGATCCGCGACGAGACCGTCACCCTCTACATCGGCGGACACGAGACGACGAGCTCCACTCTCGTCTGGGCCTGGCACCTGCTGTCCCACAACCCGCGTGTCGGCGCGGCGCTCACCGAGGAGCTGGACAGGGTCCTCGGTGACGAGCCCGGCTTCGACGACTACGCGCGGCTGACCTACACCCAGGCCGTCGTGAAGGAGACTCTGCGTCTCTATCCGACCATCTGGCTCCTCACCGGCATCGCCAGGGAGGGGGCGGTCCTGGGAGGGATGCCGATCCCGTCCGGGACACGGGTGTGGAGCAGCCAGTGGGCCACCCACCGGGACGCCCGCTGGTTCACCGACCCCGAGGAGTTCCGTCCGGAGCGCTGGGGCGCGACGGGCGGCGAGGTCCCCGAGGAGATACCGGAGTACGCCTGGTTCCCGTTCGGCGGCGGGCCGCGGGTCTGCCTGGGCACCCGGTTCGCCATGGTCGAGGCCGTCCTTGTTCTCGCCGTTCTGGCCCGCCGGTTCCGGCTGGAACTGGATCCCGGCGAGATACGCCCCGTGCCGAGCCTGACCCTCCAGCCGGACCGCGAGGTCTTCGCCACGGTCCGGGCGCGGGCGGACCGGCCCACCCGGAACGCGCGGTGAGATGAGGGGGAGGGCGCGGTGCCAGCCCCGTCGCGGCCGGTGCCGACCCGTCGCGCCGCTTGTCGGTGGCCCGCCTCGCGCACCGTTCCGGCCAGGCCCGCTCCAGCCCGTTCGGCCCCCGGCCCGGCCCGGACCGGCTCAGGCGTCGGCGAGGGCCGCCGCGAGGGCCCGGAGGTCGTGGGCCCGGAGGACCTTGCTTCCCTGACCGGGGAGGGGGACGTGCAAGGGGGCCGTCCAGCGGGTCGGGATGGCGGCGGCGCCGTGGACCGTGCCGGCCAGGAGGCCGGTGACGGCCGCGACGGTGTCCGTGTCGCCGCCGAGGTCGATCGCGGAGGAGAGGGCGGCCTCGAAGGAGTCCGTCGTCCGCAGGGCCCAGACCGCCGAGGCCAGGCAGGGCCAGACCGCGCCGTTGAACTCGGTGGCGTCGTCCGGGTGCCAGTCGGGGGCGAGGACCGCGGTCCAGCGGTCCCGGTGGGCGGGGGTGACCGCGGCGAGCGTGCCGGGCAGGGCGGAGAGCGGGTCTTCGCCGAGCAGGGCCACGCGGACGAGTTCGTGGAGGATCGCCGTACCCTCCCACGCGGCGCCGTCCCCATGGGTGAGGGCCGCGATCCGGCGAGCCGCGGCCATCGTGGCCTCGCGGCCGGCCGCGGCGAAGTACACGGCGGAGGTGGAGGCCCGCATGAGTGAACCGTTGCCCGCGGCGCGGCCGTTGACCTGGAAGTGGAGGGCGGACGCCAGGTTCCAGGGGTCGCCGCTCGTCAGGACGTCCTCGGTCTGCAGGCCGATGTCCTTCGGCTCGGCGGCGGCCCACGACCGGAAACGTTCGAAGATGTCCGGCAGATCGAGGCCGCCCCGTTCGAGGAGGGACTGCCCGACCAGAACGGCCATCTGGGTGTCGTCCGTGGCCTCGCCCGGGTCCCAGCCGCCGCCACCGCACATCTCGCCCACGCCGTTGGGGAAGCGTTCCCGGTAGACCCCCGGCAGGCCGAACTCGAAGGGAGCGCCCAGGGCGTCCCCGACGGCCGAGCCCATGACGGCCCCGACGGCCCGGTCGATCGTTCGCATGGCCTCAGCCTAGGCGGCGCCTGACGAGCCGATACGCCGCCGGCGGCCATCGCCATGGTGGTCGTGGGGAAAGGCCGGCCGCTGACGGATGCGCCGGCGGGGCCCGCGGGCCGGACTCCTCACGCCGGTACGGGAACCGGCTTCCTCGCCGCCCGCAGCGCCAGGAAGATCAGGAGGCCGACGGGGGACAGCAGGATCGTCAGCACCAGCAACGGTCCCATCACCAGGGGCGACAGCCCCCGCCTGCGGCCCTCGCGGTACATCCACTGGCCGAGCAGCAGGTCCCAGGCGATGACGTGCGCCCAGATCGCGCCCGCCCCGTTCGCGAGCGCCACGAGATCCCGGAAGGTGTCGATGTCCGGGCTGCTGACCGTCGCCCACAGTTCGGGGAGGACCGGAAGGGCCAGCACGAGGTAGACCGCCAGGATCGGTGCGACGGTCAGGGGCGAGGCGGCGAGCCGCTCCGTGCCGGGCCAGCGCGGAGCGAAGATCATCAGGAGCCAGACGGGTGCGGCCAGCAGGAAGGAGAGCTCGAAGAGGAAGCCGGTCATGCCACGAACTCCTTGTAGGGCGGGGGGATTCGGTACGGGAGGAGGCGCGCAGGGCCGCCCAGGTCGCGGCCGTGGCCGACAGGACGATCGCCCCGGCCGCGGCGAGAGTCGTGGCGTCCGGGTCGAGGAGCGCCTGGCCCCGCAGTGCCTGCCAGGTGACCAGCGCGAACCCGGCGGCGTACGTCCCGGAGGCCACGAGCGTCAGGCGCAGCCGTACCCGCTCGTCGCGCAGCCGGGCGAAGCGCGGGGCGAGCGCGACCAGGGCGAGCAGGAGCAGCGGGAGCGCCTGCAGGGCGTGCATGCCGAAGAAGTGGGCGATCCGCAGGTCGCCGCCCGTCGTGGCCCAGCCGGTCACCGGCATGGCGGGCCCGCCGTCCGGGACGCCGACGCTGTGGGCGCCGACGAGGGGCGCGTCGTCCCCGGCCGCGAGCTGTTCGGGCGTCGGACCGACCATCAGGAAGCCGACGGCCGCGCCCGCGAGGGCGATCAGCGAGCCGAGCCGCACCGACCAGCTCGTGGCACGGTCGAGGATCCGGGCGCGCAGCAGCAGGACCGAGATGACCAGGGCGCCGAGCCAGAGGACGACGACCGTGACTCCCATGGCTTGGAACAGGGCCGCGTCGAACGCGGTCTCGTTGTTGAAGTGGCTCTGCTTCCCCCGGACCACCTGGGTGGTGATCAGCACCATCTCGACGGCGCTCGCCGAGGCGACCACGGTGCCCGCCCACCAGCCGACCCGGCGGCCACGCGGAAGCAGGGTGAGCATCCAGGCGAGCGTCATCGCGTACGCGACGAACGACACGGCGAACTTGAACGGCTTGTACCAGATGGGTGCGCCGACGAGGACGCGGTCGTCGAGGACGAGGCCGCCCGCCGAGACCAGGGCGAGTAAGACCATGGCGGCGGCGAACCAGACCAGAGGCCGGTGGAGTTCGCGGATCGGTGGAATCGAAGAGGACATGGGTACCCCCGGTGAATTATGGATAGTGGCACTCGCCGCTATCTGATAGCTCCACTATCTATGATGGGGGGACCGGTCGGCAAGGCCGGAGCATGACCGGAGAGGTGAACGCACGGTGCGCATCGGAGAGTTGAGTCGCAGGACCGGAGTGTCGGTGCCGACGATCAAGTACTACGTACGGGAAGGGCTGTTGCCGGCCGGGCAGTTGACGAGCCCGAACCAGGCCTCGTACGACGAGACACACGTGCGGCGCCTGCGCCTCGTCCGCGCGCTCCTGGACGTGGGCGGGCTGTCGGTCGCCGGCGTCCGGGACGTGATCGTGGCGATCGACGACAAGGAACGGCCCGTGCACAAGGTGCTGGGCGTGGCGGCGGACCGGGTGGTGCCGCGCTACGCGGAGGAACCGGGGGAGGGGATCGGCGCCGCCCGCGAGGCGGTGGCCGAACTGATCGCCGGGCGTGGCTGGCGGTCGCACCCCGAGAGCCCGGCGGCGGAGGCGCTTGCGGTCGCGCTGACGGCGCTGGAGGAAGTCGGCCAGGGGGCGTTCGTGGAGGTGCTCGACGCGTACGCGGAGGCGGCGGAACGGGTGGCCCGGGCGGACCTGGAGTACGTGGCGCGCAATGTGGCGCGCGAGGAGCTGGTGGAGAGCGTGGTGGTGGGGACGGTGCTGGGTGACGCGGTGTTCGGGGCGCTGCGGCGGCTGGCCCACGTGGACGCGTCGGACCGCCTCTTCGGCGAGGGGGTGTGACCCGGGCCGCCCCCGACCACGGTTCGGCCCTCGACCACGGGCGGCCCGGGACCACGGCTGGGCCAGGGCGCCCCGAGCCCAGAGCCCATGGCCCAGAGCCCATGGCCCAGAGCCCCCGGCCCCAGCCCCAAGCCCCCGGCTCAGGACTCCTGTTCGCGCTCGACCGTCTCGTTCCATTCGCGCTTGATCGCGCGCCAGGCCTCGTCCGTCTTCCCCGCGCGCCAGTAGCCCGAGATCGACAGCCGCTCGCGCGCCACGTCCCGCTCCAGTCGCAGGTGTCGGCGGAGTTCCTTCACGAACCCCGCCTCTCCGTGGACGAACGCGTGGACATCGCCCTCGGGGAAGTCCAGGTTCCGTACGGCCTCCAGCAGAGCCTCGCCCGTCGTCCGGCCGCCCCGGTGGAGCCAGGTCACCTCCACACCCGCCGCCGTCGCGAACTTCTGCTCCTCCGCCGCGTCCGCGACCTCCACGAACGCGTGGACCGTCGCCCCTTCCGGCAGCCGCTCCAGGGCGACCGCGATCGCCGGCAGCGCGCTCTCGTCGCCCACGAGCAGGTGCCAGTCGGCGGCCGGGTCCGGCGCGTAACCGCCCCCCGGCCCGAGGAAGCGCACGGTCTCGCCGGCCTCCGCCCGCGCCGCCCACGGCCCCGCGAGGCCTTCGTCGCCGTGCACCACGAAGTCGATGGTCAGCTCGCGGTGGACCGGGTCCCAGCTCCGTACCGTGTACGTCCGGGTGGTGGGCCACTGCTCGCGGGGGAACTCCTCACGGATGCGTTCCATGTCGAACGGCTCCGGGTAGCTCACCCCGTCCGGCGCGAACAGCAGCTTCACGTAGTGGTCGGTGTACTCGCCCACCTCGAACGTGGCGAGACCGTCCCCGCCCAGCACGACCCGCACCATGTGCGGAGTGATCCGCTCGGTGCGCACCACCTGTGCCTCGCGGGCCTTCGGTGCTTTGCGGGCCGGCTGCTCTGCCACGACGGGTCTCCCTGGACTCTACGAACTTAGGTAAACCTAAGCTAGCATCCCGGAGTCGGCCGGCCCAGCACCCGGCCCAGCACGGGCCCAGCACCCGGCCCAGCACGGGCCCAGCACCCGGCCCAGCATCGGGTCCAGTACCACCAGCGCCCCCCCGCACCACCCGCGGCCTCAGCTCTCCTCGGCCTGCCGCCCAGCCCCTCCGCGCTCCAGGACCGGCAGCAGCCGTCCCACCGCTCCGCCCAGCCCCCACCGCTTCACCAGCGCCGCCACCATCTCGGGGTCCCGAGGTTCCCTCGGCAGGGTCGCGTCGAAGTCCGGCAGAGGCACGTCCCCGGCGACCCGGACCACCGTGGGGGCCACGTCCAGGTACTCCGCCGCCTCCACGATGCCGCGCCGCTTGGCCGGCGTCAGCTTCGACGTGCGGTCCACGGCGGCAGCGCGGACACCCGCCAGATCGCCGTACTCGGTGATCAGCTGCGCGGCCTTCTTCTCGCCGATTCCCTTCACTCCGGGCAGCCCGTCGCTGGCGTCACCGCGCAGCGCCGCGAAGTCGGCGTACTGGTCGGCCCGCACCCCGTACTTCGTACGGATCAGCTCGCCGTCGACGAGATCGCAGTCGCCGACGCCCTTGCGCGGATACAGCACCCGCACCCCGCGCTCGTCGTCGACGAGCTGGAAGAGGTCCCGGTCGCCCGTGACGATGTCCACCGGGCCCTTCGCCTGCCCGGCCAGTGTGCCGATGACGTCGTCCGCCTCGTAGCCCGCGACCCCGACACGGGCGATGCCGAGCGCGTCCAGGACCGCCTCGATCACCGGGACCTGCGGAGCGAGCGTGTCGGGGATCTCCTCCTCGTCGGGGCCCGTCTCGGTCTCCACGGCGACGCGGTGCGCCTTGTACGAGGGGATCAGGTCCACCCGCCACTGCGGCCGCCAGTCGGCGTCCATGCAGGCCACCAGCTCGTCGGGACGGTGGTCCTGGACGAGCCGGGCGATGAAGTCGAGCAGTCCGCGCACGGCGTTGACCGGCGTGCCGTCCGGGGCCCGGACCGAGTCCGGCACGCCGAAGTACGCGCGGAAGTACAGAGAGGCGGTGTCGAGGAGCATCAGGCGTCGCGTCACACCCCGATCATGCCGCACCCCACCGACATCGCACGCCCTCCGTGGTGACACCGGTCACCTTCGGGTTTGGCCCATGGGGCCGGGGGCAGGTGCGCGCCCGGAGCGGACCCGGTACGGGATTCAACGAATGGATCGCCGTGCGCAGGGAGACGCGGGCCGATACCGCCCCGCTCCACGGCCCGGCTGCGGGGGTGGGGTCCCCCCAGGACGAAGTCCTAGGGGGAGGGCCGTTTTCGTTTCAACGCGTGAGGTATATGTGTCCAGGCTCCAGGCCGACCATCTCTACAAGGTGTTCGGCAGACGACCCGACGAAGCCGTGAAGAAGCTCGCCAACGGCGCGGACCGCGACGAACTGCGCGCGGACGGCACGACGGCCGCGGTGATCGACGCGTCCTTCGCCGTTGAACCCGGCCAGATCTTCGTCGTCATGGGTCTGTCCGGATCCGGCAAGTCCACTCTCCTGCGCATGCTCAACGGTCTGCTCGAGCCCACCGCGGGCCGGGTGCTGTTCGACGGCAAGGACCTCACGGCGCTGAGCCCCCGCGATCTGCGTACCGTGCGCTCCAACAAGATCAGCATGGTCTTCCAGCACTTCGCGCTCTTCCCGCACCGCAGCGTCCTGGAGAACGCCGCCTACGGCCTGGAGGTCCAGGGCGTACCGCGCGCCGAGCGCGAGGCCCGCGCCGCCGAGTCCCTGGAGCTGTGCGGCCTCGCCGGCTGGGAGAAGTCCTGGCCCGACGAGCTCTCCGGCGGCATGCAGCAGCGCGTCGGCCTCGCCCGCGCGCTCGCCACCGACGCCGACCTGCTCCTCATGGACGAGTCGTTCAGCGCCCTCGACCCGCTGATCCGCCGCGACATGCAGGACCAGCTCCTCGAACTGCAGAAGCGGCTCAAGAAGACCATCGTCTTCATCACCCACGACCTCAACGAGGCCATGCGCCTCGGCGACCGGATCGCGGTCATGCGGGATGGCCGGATCGTCCAGCTCGGCACCGCCGAGGACATCCTGATCCGCCCGGCCAACGACTACGTGGCCTCCTTCATCCAGGACGTCGACCGCTCCCGGGTGCTCACGGCCGCCGCCGTGATGACCGAGCCCGAGCACCCCGCTCCGGACGCCTGCGGCTGCGACACGGTCGGCCCCGACACCCTCGTCGCGGACCTGTGCGCCGTCAGCGCCCGCGTCCCGCACCCGGTGGCCGTCAAGGACACCGACGGCACCGTCCTCGGAGTCGTACCGCAGTCCCGTCTGATCGGCTGCATCGGGGACGAGCAGCGCCCGCCCCTTGCCTGCACCGACGACACGGAGGTGGCCACCCATGCCTAGGCTCCCTCTCGGCCAGTGGGTCGACAGCTCCGTCGACTGGCTGCAGGCACAGCTCGCCTGGCTCTTCGACGCCGTCAGCGCCGTCGTCACCGGTCTCTACGACGGAATCGACGCGGTCCTCTCCGCCCCCGAGCCCCTGCTCTTCGCCGGCATCCTCGCCGTCGTCGCCTGGTGGCTGCGCGGTCTGAGCGCGGGCGTCCTCGCCTTCGCGGGCTTCGCGCTCGTCGACTCCATCGAGCTGTGGGACGACGCCATGTCGACCCTCTCCCTCGTGCTGGTCGCCACCCTCGTCACCCTGGCGATCGCGATTCCGCTCGGCATCTGGGCGGCCCGCTCCAAGACCGTCAGCGCCGTGCTGCGCCCGGTCCTGGACTTCATGCAGACCATGCCCGCCATGGTCTACCTGATCCCCGGCATCATCTTCTTCGGCGTCGGCGTGGTCCCCGGCATCATCGCCACCATCATCTTCGCCCTGCCGCCCGGCGTGCGGATGACCGAGCTCGGCATCCGCCAGGTCGACGGCGAACTCGTGGAGGCGGCCGAGGCGTTCGGCACCAGCCCGCGCGCCACGCTGTTCCGCGTCCAGCTGCCGCTCGCCCTGCCCACGATCATGGCCGGCGTCAACCAGGTGATCATGCTGGGACTTTCCATGGTCGTCATCGCCGGCATGGTCGGCGGCGGCGGGCTCGGCGGCGCGGTCTACCGCGCCATCGGCAACGTCGACATCGGTCTCGGCTTCGAGGCCGGCGTCTCCATCGTCATCCTCGCCATGTACCTGGACCGCATGACCGGTGCCCTCGGCCGTCAGGTCTCCCCGCTCGGCCGCCGGGCCCTCGCCAAGGCCCGGGCCGCCCTCGCCGCCCGCGCCGGGGCGAAGGTCTGGGGCCACCGCCCGCAGCCCGTCACCGCCCTCGTCGGCGTGGTCGTGCTCGCGCTCGTCGCAGGCGGCATGGGCTTCCTGGGCGCCGGCTCGCCGGCGACCGCCACGGCCGGCGGCGGCAAGAACACCGGCCACGGCAAGGAGATCAGCCTCGGCTACATCCCCTGGGACGAGGGCATCGCCTCCACCTTCCTCTGGAAGGAACTCCTCGAACGGCGCGGCTACGAGGTCGACACCAAGCAGCTGGAGGCCGGAGCGCTCTACACCGGCCTCGCCGGCGGGCAGGTCGACTTCCAGACCGACGCCTGGCTCCCCGTCACCCACGCCCAGTACTGGGAGAAGTACCGGAACAAGCTCGAAGACCTCGGCTCCTGGTACGGCCCCACCTCGCTGGAGCTGTCCGTGCCCTCCTACATGAAGGACATCGACTCGCTCGACGACCTCAAGGGCAAGAGCGGTCAGTTCAAGGGCCGGATCATCGGCATCGAGCCGAGCGCGGGCATGATGGGCATCCTCAAGGACAAGGTCCTGAACGAGTACGGCCTCAAGGGCGAGTACAAGGTCGTCGACGGCTCCACCCCCGGCATGCTCGCCGAGCTGAAGCGCGCCTACGACAAGAAGGAACCGGTCGTCGTCACGCTCTGGTCCCCGCACTGGGCGTACGCTACCTACGACCTGAAGAAGCTCAAGGACCCGAAGGGCACCTGGGGCAAGGGCGACGGCGTGCACACCCTGGCCCGCAAGGGCTTCACCGGCGACAACCCCGAGGTCGGCGCCTGGCTGAAGAATTTCCGGCTGACCGAGAAGCAGCTGACGGATCTCGAGGCGGCCATCCAGAAGACCGGCAAGGGCAAGGAGCAGGAGGCGGTCCGCGGCTGGCTGGCGGAGAACCCCGGTCTCGCCGAGAAGCTGACCCCGTAGCAGGGGTTGTGACGGATTTCTGACTGCTGTCCGAAAAGGGGTGGTCGCCGAGCGTGTTCGGCGGCCACCCCTTTTCGCCACGACGCGAAACCCCAGCCCAAAGCTGCGTAAGGTTCAGGTAACCGACCAGTACGCAGGTACGCACGAGGCACGAGGGAGGGAGCCGACATGGACGACAAGGAATCCCCACGCGTGGGCGCGGCCGTCAAGAGGCGCCGCAGAGCGCTTCAGCTCACCCTGGCCGTCGTCGCCTCGCGCAGCGGCCTCTCCGTGCCCTTCCTCAGCCAGATCGAGAACGAACGGGCCCGCCCCAGCATGCGTTCCCTGCGCCTCGTCGCCGAAGCGCTCGGCACCACGGCCGGCGAACTGCTCGCCGTCGCCGAGGCCGCCCGTACCGTCGACGTCGTACGGGCGGAGGAGGAACAGCTCCACGACCTGCCCGCCGGGGTACGGCCCCTGGTGCGCGGCCGTCACCAGCTGCACGCGCTCGAGTTCACCGGCGAGCGGGACGCGGGCCGCGAATTCCAGCACCGCAACGACGAGTTGCTCTTCGTCGCCGACGGCGCCGCCGAGGTCGAGGCCGAGGGCCGCGCCTACCGGCTCGAACGGGGAGACACGCTCTACCTCTCCGGAGGGGTACGGCACCGGTGGCGCGCCACCGAGCCCGGCACCCGCCTGCTCGTCGTCGCCGTCGCCGAACACATCGAAGCAACCGACGTATGAGGGCCGCGGCCCGGGTCGTCTCCCTGGTCCCCTCGCTGACCGAAGCGGTCGCCGTCACCGCCCCCGGTCTCCTCGTCGGCGCGACGGACTGGTGCAGCCACCCGGCCGACCTCGACGTCGTACGGATCGGCGGTACCAAGAACCCCGACGTCGCCGCCGTCACCGCGCTCCGCCCCGACCTCGTCGTCGTCAACGAGGAGGAGAACCGCGCCCCCGACCTGGCGGCCCTGCGCGCCGCCGGGGTCGACGTCCTGGTCACCGAGGTACGGACCCTCGACCAGGCGTTCACCGAGCTGGACCGGGTCCTGCGGGCCTGTGGCGTGCCGGAAAGGCCCCGGTGGCTGGACGAGGCGGAGGAGGCGTGGGCAGCCGTGGAGCCGGCCGGACCGCCGCGGACGGCCGTCGTGCCGATCTGGCGCCGCCCCTGGATGGTCCTCGGCCGCGACACCTTCGCGGGCGACCTGCTGGCCCGCCTCGGCGTCCGGAACGTGTACGCCGGTCACCCCGAGCGCTATCCGCGGATCCCGCTCGACGAGCTCCGGGACTCGGGAGCCGAGCTGGTCGTCCTGCCGGACGAGCCGTACCGCTTCACCCCCGAGGACGGCCCCGAGGCCTTCCCCGGGACGCCCGCCGCACTCGTCGGCGGGCGCCATCTCACCTGGTACGGACCGTCACTGGCCGAGGCCCCGCGAGTGCTCGGCCGGGCCCTGCGAGCAGCGCCCCGCTGAACAGACCGCGCACGGTGTGGCGGCCCGCCACCAGCCAGGCGACGACGAGGAACACGTACAGGCCGATCGCGAGCCACCGCAAGGCGCCGAGCCCGGCGTGCCGGGCGAGCCCCTCCGCGCCCGTCACGCACGTCCCGACCGGGAAGGTGAAAGCCCACCAGGTCATCGCGAACCCCATGCCCTGCCGCCGCGCCCGCACCACCATGGCCCCCGCGAGCGCCAGCCACAGCAGCGCGAAGCCCATGACCGGCACGCCGTAGAGGAAGGCGAAGGCGGTGAAGCCCTGGGCGTACGGGGCGGGCAGCAGGCCCGGGGCGGCGTCGGCGAACGCGTTCGCGGCGGTGGTCGACTGGCCCAGCGGGCCGAGGACGAGGAAGAGGGCGGGGGTGAGCGCCAGCGGCAGCGGGCCGCCCATGACCAGTCGGCCGAAGACGAGCGGCAGCATCAGGAGGGTGGCGACCAGGCTGAGCCCGAACATCGCGTAGCACGCGATCAGCAGCGTCTGCTGCGCCTGCCCGGCAGGAAGGTGGGGCAGCAGCAGCGGGCCGAGGGCGGCGGAGACCATCGGAGCCACGACCGGCAGGAGCCACACCGGGGTGGCGCTCTCGATCCTGTGGTGGACGATCATGAGGTACGGGATCGCGACGGCGACCGCCAGGCCGATCACCGTTCCCGCGGTGAACAGGACGGCGTCGAGCGCCACGGCCGCCGGAAGCCCGATCCAGTCCCTGCCGACGATCAGGGAGCCGCCGCCGACAGCGAGCAGCGCCATCGACAGACAGCCGTAGAACGGGGCGACGGCCGGGTCGAGCAGATGGGCGCGGGCCTGGTCACGGTGGTGGGCCCAGTGCAGGGCGCGGGCCGTGAGCAGGGTCAGGAGCATCGCCAGGGAGAGCGCCCAGACGGCCGTGCAGGCGGTGCGCAGACCGGGGACCTGGACGGGGAGGCCGGCTCCCGCGTTGGCGACGATGGCGGTGCCCATCACCGAGGCGTACCAGTGGGGGCCGAGGTGACGGACCGAGGCCGCCCGCACGCCGGGGGTGGTGGCGAGGGGGGCCGGACGGGAAGGTGCGAGGGTTGCCATGGGTTCACCGTCGTGCGGTTCGCCCCGCCCCACCAGGGATCGTGGCCCTATGACGCCATAAGCTGGCTTTATGAGCAGCGCGAGCAGTGAGCATCCTTCCGACGGCGGCGCACCCCTGTCCCACCGGGTTCCGGACCTCGGCGCGCTCGAACTGCTGCTGGCCGTCGCCCGCCACGGGAGCCTGGGGCGGGCCGCCCGCGAGGTCGGCATCACCCAGCCCGCCGCGAGCAGCCGCATCCGCTCCATGGAGCGGCAGCTCGGGGTGGCGCTGGTGGACCGGTCGCCGCGCGGCTCGCGGCTCACGGACGCGGGCGCCCTGGTGACGGACTGGGCGCGGCGGATCATGGAGGCGGCGGAGGCCTTCGACGCGGGCGCGCAGGCGCTGCGGGGGCGCAGGGACTCGCGGCTGCGGGTGGCCGCGTCGATGACGATCGCCGAGTACCTGTTGCCCGGCTGGCTGATCGCGCTGCGCGCGGAGCGGCCCGACACGGCCGTGTCCCTGATGGCGGGGAACTCGGCAGTGGTCGCGGAGCGGTTGCTCGCCGACGAGGCCGACCTGGGGTTCGTGGAGGGGCTCGCGGTGCCGGACGGCCTGGACGGGGCGGTCATCGCCCACGACCGGCTGGCCGTGGTCGCCGCCCCCTCCCACCCGTGGGCCCGCCGCCGCAGGCGGCTGGACCCCGCCGAGCTGGCCGCGACCCCGCTGATCCTGCGCGAACGGGGCTCGGGCACGCGTCAGGTCCTCGACTCCGCGCTCGCCGCGCACGGGGGCCTCGCCCAGCCGCTGCTCGAACTCGCCTCCACCACGGCGGTGAAGGCGGCGGCGGTCAGCGGCGCGGGCCCCGCCGTCCTGAGCGAGCTCGCGATCACGGAGGAACTGGCCTCCCGACGCCTCGTCGAGATCCCGGTCGAGGGTGTCCTGCTCCGCCGCGACCTCCGCGCGGTCTGGCCCACCGGCCACCGCCCCACGGGCCCGGCCCGCGACCTCCTGTCGCTGACCCGCGGATAGCCCCGGAGGCGGGGTTCCGGCCGACCTGCCGGGGGTGCCTGCTCGTGTCTCGCGGACCTCGGCTGAGGTTCGGGTGCCCCCGCCCCCGCGTCGGGCTGTTTCCGGGGGCTCGGGCGCCCGCCTGCGTCGGGCGGGTCGCCGGCGGGGTCAGGCACCTTGTCTGTGTCCGGCGGATCCCAGCGGGGCTCCGTCCGGCTCTGTCCGGTGGACCTCGCCGGGGGCGCCTGTCCGGGTCCGGGACACCTCGGCTGAGGTTCGGGTGCACTCCGCGGCGGGCGGTTGCCGGGGGCTCGGGCGCGGCGCCGTACCGTCCGACGAACCCCCTCGGGGATCAGTCCGTGACCGCCCGGCCGCCTCGGGGATCAGGCTTCCGCCGCGGCCACCAGGCCCCGCATCACCCGCAGGTCCTCACCCATCTCCGGGTGCCACTGGACGCCCAGCGCCCAGGACGGGTCCGCCAGTTCGATCGCCTCGACCGTGCCGTCCTCCGCGTGGGCCGAGGGAGCCAGGCCCGTTCCCAGGCGGTCCACCGCCTGGTGGTGGTAGGTCGGCACCGAGGTCAGCTCGGGGACCAGCGAGGCGTACCGCGTCCCCGGGACCGGCTTCACCGCGTGGCGCCCGATGACACCGACCGCCTCCACATGGCCGTCCAGGTGCTGGACCAGCGTCCCCCCGAGCGCCACGTTCAGCAGCTGCATGCCCCGGCAGATGCCGAGCAGCGGGGTTCCGGAGGCCAGCGCCGCCTCGACCAGGGCCAGCTCCCAGTCGTCCCTCGCCCGGGCCGGCGGACCCGTACGGGGGTCGGGCGCGGCGCCGTACCGTACCGGCTCGACGTCCGCGCCGCCCGCGACCACCAGAGCGTCCAGCCGGGCCACCACCCGCTCCGCCGCCGACGGCTCGTCCGGCGGAAGCATCGCCGCGAGGCCCCCGCTCGCCTGGACCAGGCGCGGGTACTGCGCCGGCAGCAGCGCGGCGGGCATGTCCCACACCCCCCAGCGCGCCTGGTCGAGGTAGGTCGTCACGCCGATGAGCGGCTTGGTCACGGGTTCCTCCGATCGGGAAGGGGGGAGCGTCAGTCGCGTTCGAGTTCGGCCTCGGCCGCCGCGAGGGCCGCGAACTCCTCCTCCGGCGCCTTGGCCACCAGATGGTGCCGACTGTAGAACGCGAAGTAGGCGAGGGCGATCACATAGACGCCCAGTGCGATGAACGCCGCGTCCTTGTCGACCAGGAAGGTCGCCACCAGCGCCGACACGGCGAGCACGAGCGCGACCGACGAGGTCACGATGCCGCCCGGCGTCCGGTACGGCCGGGGCAGCTCCGGCTCGCGGCGGCGCAGCACGATGTGGGAGAGCGCCATCAGGGCGTACGAGATGGTGGCGCCGAACACGGCGATGTTCAGCATCCGCGCCCCGTTCCCGGTCCCTGCGGCGAGGGCGAAGCCGATCGCGCCCGGGATCAGCAGCCCCAGGTACGGCGACTTGCGCCGACTGGTCAGGGAGAGGAACCGGGGCAGGTAGCCGGCCCTCGACAGTGCGAAGAGCTGCCGCGAGCCGGCGTAGATGAGGGAGAAGAACGAGGCCACGAGGCCGGCGAGTCCGGCGTAGTTCACGAAGCGGCTCAGGGCCGTCGGGTCGCCGTCGCCCTGCAGAGCCACCACCAGCGGGTTGCCCGCCTCCTGGATGGCCGCCGAGCCGCGGGCCCCCGTCGAGGCGAAGAAGGTCACCACGGCGAGCAGCACCAGGATGCCCATCGACAGGGCGAGCGCCCTCGGCATCGAGCGGACCGGGTCCTTGGCCTCCTCCGCGGCGAGCGGTACCCCCTCGACACCGAGGAAGAACCACATGCCGAAGGGGAACGCCGCCCAGATGCCGAGGAGGCCGAACGGCAGCCAGGAGTTGGAGCCGAAGGCCTGGCCGTCGACCGGGATGTCGTCGAGACCGTCGACGTGGAAGTCGCTGAGCGCGCCGAGCGCGAAGATCACGAGAGCGGCGACCGCGATCGCCGTCACGACCAGGCTGAAGCGCAGCGCCTCGCCCACACCCCACAGATGGATGCCGATGAAGATCACGAAGCAGGCGAGATAGACCGGCCAGCCCGACTCCAGGCCGAACAGGCCGAGGGACTCGACGTAGTCGCCGATGAAGATGGAGATCGCGGCGGGCGCGAGGATGTACTCGATGAGGATCGCGGTGCCGGTGAGGAAGCCGCCCCAGGTGCCGAGCGCGCGGCGTGCGAAGCCGTATCCGCCGCCCGCCGTGGGCAGGATGGCGGAGAGTTCGGCGAGCGCGAAGACGAGACAGGCGTACATCGCGCCCATCAGGACGGTGGCGACGGCGAGTCCGCCGAAACCGCCCTTGGACAGGCCGATGTTCCAGCCCGAGAAGTCACCGGAGACGACATAGGCGACGCCGAGCCCGGTGAGCAGCAGCCATCCGGCGCTGCCGCGGCGCAGGGCGCGGCGCTCCAGATAGTCGTCCGGTGGTGGGGTGGTGCTTCCCGTGCTGTTCCCGGTGGTGTCTTCGAGCGTCATGACGGCGTCAGCTCCCGCGTCGGGCCCAATGGAGTGGGACCATACCTTTGCGCCGGGTCGGCTCGAACGCAACCCCCGTGCGTTACTTTCGGGTTACGGCCCCCGGGGCCGGCCCCGTCACGGGAGGCGCGCGGCCGGCCTCGTCTCCCCGCCGCCCTCCCGGCGGAGCCCGCGAACCTCCCGGCGGAGCCCGCGAACCTCCCGGCGGCGCGCGAGCCGGCCTCAGGTCAGGAAGCCGCGCAGCAGCGCCGCCGTCCCGCCGCAGTGTTCGCGCATGACCTCGCGCGCCGCGTCCGCGTCGCCCTCCAGGACGGCCTCCACCAGGGCGGTGTGCTGGTGCTGCGAGTGCTCCAGATTGCGTACGAGCAGGGGGATGCAGTCCAGCAGGTCGTTCACGCTCGCCCGGACGGCGGCGTACTGCGCGGTGAGGGTCGGCGAGCCGGAGAGCTCGGCCAGCGTGAGATGGAGCAGCGTGTCCTGGCGCCGGTAGTCCGGCAGCGGGGCGTCGTGGGTGGCCGCGAGCGCCGCGCGCAGCCGGCGCTCGCCCTCCTCGGTGAGACCGTGCGCCGCGCAGAGCCCGGCGGCGCCGACCTCCAGGACCTCGCGGAAGCGCAGCGTGTCCTCCACGTCCACCGCGGCGATCCGGCGGCGCAGCTCGTCCTCGTCGGCGGTCTGGGGCCGGGGGAGCACAAACGTTCCGCCGTACCGCCCCCGGCGGCTCTCCACCAGCCCCTGCTCCTGCAGCACCTTCAGGACCTCGCGCAGCGTGACCCGGCTGATCCCCATCCGGTCGGCCAGCTCGCGCTCCGCGGGCAGCCGCTCCCCGCCGGGCACCAGGCCGAGCCGTACCACCTGCAGGATCTGCTCCAGGGCCTCCTCGAAGCCGTTGCCCGCCCGGACAGGCCTCAGCACGGGCGTCAGGCGGTCCGGCGGCGGGCTCGTCGCACCCGTCGCCGCCTCCGTGCCGGAGCGCGTCTCCCCACCGATCTTCGCCACGTTGCGGTTTCCCCTTCCCAATCAATGGTCTTCGGCAATACCTTATGGCTCCCGGCTGACCGAAGGAGGAGTAATCCCGTGGCAGACCGCAAAGCCCCGCTCTCCGTCGAGGAACTGCGTACCCTCGTCGCGAGCGGTGAGATCGACACTGTCGTCCTGGCCTTCCCCGACATGCAGGGGCGGCTCCAGGGCAAGCGGTTCGCCGCTCCGTTCTTCCTCGACGACGTCCTCGACCACGGCACCGAGGGCTGCAACTATCTCCTGGCCGTCGACACCGAGATGAACACGGTCGACGGTTACGAGATGTCCTCCTGGGACCGCGGCTACGGCGACTTCGCCATGCGCCCCGACCTCTCCACCCTGCGCCGCGTGCCCTGGAACGAGGGTACGGCGATGCTCGTCGCCGACCTCGCCTGGAGCGACGGCTCACCCGTCGTCGCGGCCCCCCGCCAGATCCTCCGCCGCCAGCTGGAACGGCTCGCCCAGCACGGCTACACCGCCCACGTCGGCACGGAGCTCGAGTTCATCGTCTTCAAGGACACCTATGAGCAGGCCTGGGACGCGAACTACCGTGGCCTGACCCCGGTCAACCAGTACAACGTCGACTACTCCATCCTCGGCACCGGCCGCGTCGAGCCCCTGCTGCGCCGCATCCGCAACGAGATGGCCGGCGCCGGACTGACCGTCGAGTCCGCCAAGGGCGAGTGCAACCCCGGACAGCACGAGATCGCCTTCAAGTACGACGAGGCGCTCGTCACCTGCGACCAGCACGCCGTCTACAAGACGGGCGCCAAGGAGATCGCCGCCCAGGAGGGCGTCTCGCTCACCTTCATGGCGAAGTACAACGAGCGGGAGGGCAACTCCTGCCACATCCACCTCTCACTCCAGGACGCCGACGGCCACAACGTGATGGCCGGTGACGGACCCGGCGGCATGTCGGACGTCATGCGGCACTTCCTCGCGGGCCAGCTCGCCGCCCTGCGCGAGTTCTCCCTGCTCTACGCCCCCAACATCAACTCCTACAAGCGCTTCCAGCCCGGCTCCTTCGCCCCCACCGCCGTCGCCTGGGGCGTCGACAACCGCACCTGTTCGCTGCGCGTCGTCGGTCACGGCCGCTCGATGCGCTTCGAGAACCGCCTCCCCGGCGGAGACGTCAACCCCCACCTCGCCGTCGCCGGCCTGGTCGCCGCCGGCCTGTACGGCATCGAGCAACGGCTCGAACTGCCCCCCGCCTGCGACGGCAACGCGTACACGGCCGAGTACGCACACGTCCCCACCACCCTGCGCGAGGCCGCCGAGCTCTGGGAGACCAGCCCGATCGCCAAGGCCGCCTTCGGCGACGAGGTCGTCGCGCACTACCGCAACATGGCCCGCGTCGAGCTCGACGCCTACGACGCAGCGGTGACCGACTGGGAGCTGCGCCGCTCCTTCGAACGCATGTGAGGAACGCGTTGTCGCACGAACTGATCGTTCTGAATCCGGCGACCGAGGACGTCGTCGCCACCGTGCCCGCCGCCACCCCCGCGGACGTCGACGCCGCCGTCGTCCGCGCCGCGGCGGCCCAACGGCAGTGGGCCGCCGCCGCCCCCGCCGACCGGGCGAGGCTGCTCCGCCGCTTCGCGGCCGTCGTCGACGCCCACAACGAGGAGCTCGCCCTCCTCGAGGTCCGCGAGGCCGGCCACACCCTGGGCAACGCCCGCTGGGAAGCGGGCAACGTCCGCGACCTGCTGGACTTCGCGGCCGGGGGAGTGGAACGGCTCAGCGGCCGGCAGATCCCCGTCGCCGGTGGCCTCGACATCACCCTCCTCGAACCCCTCGGGGTCATCGGCGTGATCGCGCCCTGGAACTTCCCCATGCCGATCGCCGCCTGGGCCCTCGCCCCCGCCCTCGCCGCCGGCAACGCCGTCGTCCTCAAGCCCGCCGAGGCCACCCCCCTCACCGCTCTCCGGCTCGCCGAACTCGCCCTGGAGGCGGGGCTCCCCGAGGGCCTCTTCCAGGTGCTGCCCGGCGAGGGCGCCGTCGCGGGCAACGCGCTCGTCGAGCACCCCGGCGTCGCCAAGATCGTCTTCACCGGCTCGACGAAGGTCGGCAAGGCGATCATGGCGAAGTGCGCGGACCAGGTGAAGCGCCTGACCCTGGAACTCGGCGGCAAGAGCCCCAACATCGTCTTCGCCGACGCCGACCTCGAGGCCGCGGCGGCAGCGGCGCCGATGTCCTTCCTCGACAACAGCGGGCAGGACTGCTGCGCCCGCACCCGCATCCTCGTCCAGCGGTCCGTGTACGACCGCTTCCTGGAACTGCTCACCCCCGCCATCGAGGAGATCGTCGTCGGAGACCCCGCCGACGAGCGGACCCAGATGGGGCCGCTGATCTCCCGCGCCCAGCTGGAACGCGTACGGGCCTACGTCCCCGACAGCCTCCCAGGCATCCGCGGCAAGGCACCCGAGGGACCCGGCTTCTGGTTCCCGCCGACCGTCCTCACCGGCGTCGCCGAGGACGCCCCCTGCGCCGTCGAGGAGATCTTCGGACCGGTCGCCGTCGTGCTGCCCTTCGACGACGAGGCCGACGCCGTCCGGCTCGCCAACGCCACCGAGTACGGCCTGTCCGGCTCGATCTGGACCCGCGACGTGGGCCGTGCCGTCCGCGTCTCGCGCGCCGTCCGGGCCGGCAACCTCTCCGTCAACTCCCACTCCAGCGTCCGCTACACGACCCCCTTCGGCGGCTACAAGCAGTCCGGCCTCGGCCGCGAACTCGGCCCCGACGCCCTGACCGCCTTCACCGAGACCAAGAACGTCTTCATCAGCACGGAAAGCACGGAGGCCTGAGCACCATGACCGACCGCACCGAAGAGACCGTCTGCCGCCGCCTCGTCGGCCGTACCGCCGTCATCACCGGGGCCGGCAGCGGCATCGGGCTCGCCACCGCCCGCCGCCTCGCCTCCGAGGGCGCCCATGTCGTCTGCGGCGACATCGACGAGATCGCCGGCAAGGCCGCGGCGGAGGAGGTCGGCGGCACGTACCTGCGGGTCGACGTCACCGACCCGGAGCAGGTCGAGGCGCTCTTCAAGACCGCCTTCGACACCTACGGCTCCGTCGACATCGCCTTCAACAACGCCGGCATCTCGCCGCCCGACGACGACTCCATCCTCACCACGGAGCTCGACGCCTGGAAGCGCGTGCAGGACGTCAACCTCACCTCCGTCTACCTCTGCTGCAAGGCCGCCCTGCCGTACATGCGGCAGCAGGGACGCGGCTCGATCATCAACACGGCCTCCTTCGTCGCCGTCATGGGCGCCGCCACCAGCCAGATCTCGTACACCGCCTCCAAGGGCGGCGTGCTCGCCATGTCCCGCGAGCTGGGCGTCCAGTTCGCCCGCGAGGGCATCCGCGTCAACGCACTCTGCCCGGGACCCGTGAACACCCCGCTCCTCCAGGAGCTGTTCGCCAAGGACCCCGAGCGCGCCGCCCGCCGCCTCGTGCACATCCCCGTCGGCCGGTTCGCCGAGGCCGAGGAGATCGCGGCCGCGGTCGCCTTCCTCGCCAGCGACGACTCCTCCTTCATCAACGCCACCGACTTCCTCGTCGACGGCGGCATCGCGGGCGCGTACGTGACCCCGCTCTAGGCGGCTCCCAGGGGCCGCCGCCCCGAACCCCCCACCCCGACAGCCGGGCGTCGTGAGGCGCCCGGCTGTCGTACGTCGAGTCAGTCGAGTCAGTCGAGACAGGAGTGTGCATGAACACCAAGCTCCGCTGGTCCGCGGCCCTTGCCGCGCTCGCCGCCGTGACCGGCCTGTTCACCGCCCCGCCCGCCCAGGCGAAACCCGAGGCGTGCCCGACGCTGAAGAAGTCGGATGGCTGGCACGGCGACAACCGGGCCCGGCTCCAGGAACTGATCGACGCGCACTGCCGCGCCAAGGGAGCCGAGCCGGTCGCCGTCTTCGACTGGGACAACACCGTCATCAAGAACGACGTCGGCGACGCCACCATGTTCTGGCTCCTGCGCAACAGCCGCATCCGCCCACCCGAGAAGGACGACTGGAGGACCACCAGCCGCCATCTCACCGACGAAGCGGCCGACGCGCTCGCCGGCGCGTGCCCCACCGGCGTACGCACCCTGCCCACCGCCACCGACATGCGCTGCGCCGACGAGATCCTCTCCGTCTACGCGCAGGGCGTGACGACCACCGGCCAGAAGGCGTTCGCGGGCTTCGACCACCGCCGCATGGAACCCCAGTACGCCTGGCTCGCCCAGCTCCTGCGCGGCTGGACCACCCGCCAGGTCGCCTCCTTCGCCGCGGCGGCACGCACCGAGAACCTCGCCGCCCCCGTCGGCGCCGAGCAGCGGGTCGGCACCGGCACGGTCACCGGCTGGGTCCGCTACTACGACCAGCAGCGCGACCTCGTCCGTACCCTCCAGCGGGCGGGCTTCGACGTCTGGATCGTCTCGGCCTCGCCCGAACCGGTCGTGGACGTCTGGGCCCAGGGCGTCGGCATCGAGCCGTCGCACGCCCTGGGCATCCGCAACACCACCGAGCACGGCCGTCTCACCGCCCGGCTGAAGGGCTGCGGCAGCGTGCCCGACGCCGAGGACTCGATGATCACGTACATCGACGGCAAGCGCTGCTGGATCAACCAGGAGATCTTCGGCGTACGCGGCCGCGCGGCCGAGCAGGTCCAACCGGCCCACCTGCGCCAGGTGTTCGCGGCCGGCGACTCCGACACCGACGTCACCTTCCTGCACGACGCCACCGGTCTGCGCCTGGTCCTCAACCGGAACAAGAACGAGCTGATGTGCCGGGCGTACGACAACAGCGACGGCCGCTGGCTCGTGAACCCGATGTTCATCGAGCCCAGGAAACGGAAGACGAGCCCGTACCCCTGCGCCACGACGGCGTACACCGCCGCCGACGGCACGCCGCAGCCCGTCCGCCGGTCCGACGGCAGCGTCGTCCCGGACCAGTGGGACTCCGTGTTCGGCTCCTGAAACCGCCCTCTAGGGTGGCGGGATGAGCATGACGACCCCTCCCGGCTGGTTCCCGGACCCCGCCACGCCCACCGTCGAACGCTGGTGGGACGGTACGACGTGGACCGCGCACACCCGGCCGGCGGCGGGCACTCCGGTACCCCCCGGCCGCGGGCGCGGGCGGGCCCCCGTCCTCGCCGCCGCGGCGATCGCGGTGGTCGCGGCCGTCGTCGCCGGTGCCGTCCTCCTCGGCGGCGACAAAGGGGAGGAGGGACCGGGGACGGCCGGACCGTCGGTGTCGGGCACCCCCACCACCGCGCCGTCGAGCTCGTCACCCGCCACCAGCCCGCCCGCCGAGGACCCCACGCGCGTCGCCGACCAGCTCAACGGCATCACCCTGCCCATCCTCAAGGGCTGGGAGAAACCGGAGTTCAGAGGCGGTGACGTCCCGACCGTCACGACCGTCGGCGAGTACCCGTGCCCCGGGGCGAGCGACCGCGACTGCCGGCGCGGCACCGTGAACTCCCGTACGGCGACGGGCACCGACGCCACCACCCCGGAAGCGATCGCCAAGGAGGACATCGCCCTGGCCGCCGACGCCTTCTTCGAGGACGACGCCCTGGGGAACCGGCTGTACGGCGGGATCCGCTCGCACAAGGTGGTCGCCGCTCGGCCTGCCGTCGTCGCCGGGCGCACCGGCTACCTGGTCCGGTGGCAGGTCACCACCGGCCAGGGCCCCGGCGGCTACGTCCAGTCGCTCGCCTTCCCGTCACCGCTGGGCAGCGAGGCTCCGGTCGTCGTGCGCTTCGCCTTCGACGCGGGCCCCGACGGGCCGCCGCTCGCCACCATGGACGAGATCGTGAAGGGGATCCTGCCCATCGGCAGCACGACGAACGGCGGAGTGGGAGCTCCGATCACGCCAGGGTCCTGAACCAAGGGGCCGAGGGGTCCCCGGGGTCATGACCCAGGGGACCGATGGATCCCGGAGTCCTGAATCAGGGGCCCGTGGGCCCCGTCACAGGAACGTGCGGCCCTCGCCCCGGTAGGTCGGCACGGTCGCCGTAACCCGGTCGCCCTCGACCAGCCGCAGGTTGTCGAAGCGCTCGCACAGCTCCCCGGCCTTCGCATGCCGGAACCACACCTTGTCCCCGATGAGGAGATCGTCGGCGGGGGAGCCGAGCAGCGGCGTCTGTACCTCGCCCGGGCCCTCCTGCGGGTCGTAGCGCAGCTCCTCCGGGAGGTACGGGACGGGCAGCCGGTCCGCCCCCGCCGCACCGGACGCCGGGTAGCCGCCGCCGAGCACCGTCACCACGCCGACGCCGGGGCGGCGCACCACCGGCTGGGCGAAGAGGGCGGCCGGACGGCCGGTGAAGGACGTGTAGTTGTCGAAGAGGCGCGGCACGAAGAGCCCCGAACCGGCGGCGATCTCCGTCACCGCGTCCTCCGCCGCGGTGTGCTGCACGCTGCCCGTCCCGCCACCGTTGACGAACTCCAGGTCGGGCGCCACCGCCCGTACCGCCCGGACCACGGCCGCACGCCGGGCGGCGAGCTCCTTGCGGGCGGCCGACTGCATCAGCCGGACCGCCCGGGACCGCAGCGGACGCCCGGGGACCGCGTCCCCGACACCGGCGACGTGCCCTTCGTACGCCATGATCCCGACGAGCCGGAAGCCCGGCCGCCGGGCGATCGAGCGGGCCAGCTCCGCCAGCTGGGCCGGCTCGCGCAGCGGGGAGCGGCGGGCGCCGACCCGCACCCGGCCGCCGAGCAGCTGGAGGGAGGTGTCCAGCTCCAGACAGACCCGGATCTCCTCGCCGCCGCCCGCGCGGGCCGCGTCGACGAGGTCCAGCTGCGCCGGGTCGTCGATCATCACGGTCACGGCGGCGGCGAGCTTGGGGTCGTCCGCCAGCTCACCGAAGGCGGCGCGGTCCGCGGAGGGGTAGGCGAGCAGGATGTCCTCGAAGCCGGCCCGGGCCAGCCACAGCGACTCGTCGAGCGTGAACGACATGATCCCCGCGAAGCCCTCGCGCGCCAGGACCCGTTCCAGCAGGGCGCGGCACCGCACGGACTTGCTCGCCACCCGGATCGGCTTGCCGCCGGCCCGCCGTACGAGATCGTCGGCGTTGGCGTCGAACGCCTCCAGATCGACAATCGCCACGGGCGCGTCGAGATCGGCGGTGGCCCGGTCGTAACGGGCCCGGTCGGCGGCGCGGGGAGTCATGGCCCGAGCTTGCCAGACGGGTTTACGGGTGGGTAGCCCCTGGGTTCCCGTGCTGCGGGGAACAGCCCGTAGAGTGGCGGGCATTGCGCCGGGACAAGCAGGGGGACGGGGATGAGCACCGAGTCGCACCGCCCCACGTCCCGCATCACCGACGCTCTCCTTCCGGCCCCACCCGTGCCCGCGCCGTCTCCTTCGATGCCGCGCGAGGCCGCCGACGCCCACGGCACGCGTCCCGCGGGAGCGGGGGGCATCCCGCTCCCCGCCGAGGCGCCTCGCCGCCCGGGCGTCCCCCCGGCCCCTTCCGACCGACGGGCGGGCCTTGCCGCCGAACGCCCCGCCGTCCGTCCCGACGGCGCCCACCCGGACCCGGCGGGCGGCGCGAACCCCGCGTCGAACCCGGCGCCGCCGAACGCTCTTCCGCCGAACCCCGCCGCCCCTCGCCAGGAGGCCGCCCGCCCGGCCGCCGGCGCCGCGTCCGTACGCGCTCCGCACGGCGGTCCGCACGCTGTCCCGCCGAGGCCGGCCGCGAGCCCTTCCTTCGGTGCCGTCCCCCAGCGTTCGGGCCCCTCGCCGGCCCCGGCCGCCGAGGTCGGTCCGCAGGCTGCTCCCCGTACTCCGGGAACCGGTGCGGCCGCCTCCGCCGTGGGCGGTGGCACCCTCTCGGCGGGGCTGCCACCGCGCCCCGAGCGCGCACCCTCCGCGGCTGCCGAGGGGCAGGCCGGCGGCCGCTCCTCCGGCCACCGACCGACCGCCACCCCGCACACGGCGGAGGGCGACGGCGCGGGCCGAACCGGTCAGGACGCGCGATCCGAGGCCGAGGCGCCCGCCGTCGAGACGACCACCCGGC